>JAWKKV010000008.1:0-209473 GCA_041393015.1 Chitinophagales bacterium
TCATCAATCGGCAAAATATTATGGTGATTTAGAATCCGTTTTTGAAAAATTAAACGGAAAGCCATTATCTTATAACAACTTAGTAGATATTGATGCAGCCGTTCATTTGATTGGAGAATTTAAGGACACTACATTTGTCGTTATTAAACATACCAATTCTTGTGGCGTAGCTTCGCGGGCAACCGTTTTAGAAGCTTGGAAAGCAGCATTGGCTGGAGATCCTGTTTCTGCTTTTGGAGGAATATTAATCACCAATGCTAAAATCGATTTGGCGACGGCAGAAGAGATCAATAAAATATTTTATGAAGTATTAATTGCGCCTGAATTTGACAATGATGCTTTAGAATTGTTAAGATCCAAAAAGAATACAAGAATTTTAAAGCAAAAGAGCTCAGACTTTCCTACCAAACAATTTAAAACGCTTTTAAATGGCGTGATTGAACAAGATGTAGATAAGCAAATTGAGACCAAAGAAGATTGGAAAAAGGCTACTGAAAAAGCTCCTTCACCAGCAGAAGAGAAAGATTTAGAATTCGCTTTAAAGGTTTGTAAACACTTAAAGTCAAATACTATCGTTCTTGCCAAGGATAATCAATTATTGAGTATGGGTTGCGGTCAAACATCAAGAGTAGATGCTTTAAGGCAAGCGATTGAAAAAGCAGGGAATATGGGGTTTGATTTAAAAGGGGCGGTAATGGCATCGGATGCATTCTTCCCTTTTCCTGATTGTGTGGAAATAGCCGGAGATGCAGGCATAACCGCTGTTGTTCAGCCTGGAGGATCTATAAAAGATCAAGATTCAATTGATTGTTGTAACCAAAAAGATATGTCAATGGTGTTAACCGGCGTACGTCATTTTAAACATTAATAAATTAAGGAAAAGTAGAGATGGGATTGTTTAACTTTTTTTCTAAAGAAATTGCGATTGACCTGGGAACGGCCAATACACTAATTATATATAAAGACAAGGTAATTGTAGATCAACCTTCTATTGTTGCTATTGATATAAAAACGGAGCAAGTGATTGCTGTAGGAGAAAAGGCTCTCCAAATGCAAGGTAAAACACATGCTCAAGTAGAAACTATAAGACCTTTAAAGGACGGTGTAATTGCTGACTTTAGAGCAGCAGAAGCTATGATTAGAGGCTTTATTGCCATGATGAATGAAAGCAATAGATGGTTCAAGCCTTCTTTAACCATGGTAATTTGTATTCCATCGGGCATTACAGAAGTTGAGAAAAGAGCCGTTTTTGATTCAGCAGAACATGCTAATGCAAGAGAGCGATACTTAATTTACGAACCAATGGCAGCAGCCTTAGGTATTGGTTTAGACGTTGAGCAACCACAAGGAAACATGATTATTGATATCGGAGGAGGAACCACAGAAATTGCTGTTATCTCTTTATCCGGTATAGTTTCTGATCAATCTATAAGAGTAGCGGGCGACGAGTTTACCTATGATATTATTGAGTATGTTAAACGTCAACACAATATTTTAATTGGAGAACGCACAGCGGAAGCCATAAAGATTAATTGCGGATCAGCACTTCAAAACTTAGATGATCCTCCGGAAGATTACGCCGTTCACGGACGAGATTTAATTACTGGTATTCCAAAGCAAATTATTGTATCTTATTCTGAAATCGCCGGAGCGTTAGATAAATCTATTTCTAAGATTGAAGAAGCGATCATGAAATCGTTAGAAGGCACACCGCCGGAATTAGCTTCGGATATTTATCAAAGAGGTTTACACTTAACAGGTGGAGGAGCTTTATTGAGAGGTTTAGATCAAAGAATAAGTGCCAAAACTAAATTGCCTGTTAAAGTTGCAGAAGATCCATTGAGAGCGGTAGTGAGAGGTACAGGCTTAGCTTTGAAAAATAGACATAAGTATACTTTTTTAATGAGTTAGAGAATAAAGTGATTAAAAAAAAAAGCCACTTAATAGTTACCCAATCACCTGCTTAAAGCTAATAGCTTACGGCTTAAAGCAAAACATTTATGCGTAATCTATTTCTATTCATAAAACAGTTTTATCCATTCTTTCTATTTCTGTTACTAGAGATCATTGCTTTTATTTTAATTTCTAGATCTAATGCTTATCACCATACTACTTACGTAAACTCCTCTAATCAAGTCACAGGAGCGATTTATGAAAAACAAGATGGTGTTACGGAATATTTTAAATTGAAACAGGTAAATGAAGTGTTAGAAGCTGAGAATGCCATGTTGCGAAATAAATTAGCAAGTTTCAGGTCGTTAGTTGATTCAGGATATGTTGATACTGTAGGTAATGTTGTTTATGAGTTTTGGCCGGCGAATGTGATTAATCATTCTACACACAAAAAGTATAACTACTTTACTTTAGATAAAGGCAAAAAAGATGGAATGGTGGAAGGCATGGGCGTAATTGATGCTAAAGGAATTGTTGGAACAGTAACCAATGTTTCGAATAAATACTCCGTTGGTATTTCCATGTTAAACAATAATGCCAGAACCAGTGTGAAGCACAAAAAATCTGGCGCCATCGGTTTAATGCGTTGGACAGGAAATAATATTCTTACTCATTTTGTGGAAGATATCACCAAAACGGCCAGAGTACAAATAGGTGATACTATTGTCACTAGTGGCTATTCTACTTTTTATCCAGAGGGAATTGTAGTGGGTACGGTCTCAAAATCATCGTTGAGAGATGGAAGTAACTTTTTTGATATTGAAGTGAATTTAGCGAATGATATTTTATCTTTAGAAAAGGTATATGTTGTTAATCATTATGATAAAGTGGAATTAGATAGTTTAGAAAATACGCCTGAATGACCTTTAAATACACATTGAATAATTTTATAGTATTGCTAACAGTATTGTTGCTTCAAATACTAGTATTCAATAATGTAAATGTATATAATGTTGGATTTCCAATGATTTATCCGTTGGTAATATTATTGCTTCCGGTTAAACAACCAGCTTATTGGGTATTGTTAGCAGCATTTTTAACAGGTTTAGTACTCGATTTTTTTACCAATACCGGTGGTTTACATGCCGCCTCATTAACAACAATGGCATTTACAAGAATTTTTGTGATTAATAAATTGGAACCTCAAGCTAATTATGGCAAAGAGGATAGGCCCGGATTGGCAAAATTTGGCTGGAGATGGGCGTTAATATATTTTTCAATTTTGATATTGGTACACCATTTTTTCTACTTTTTCGTTGAAGAAAGCTCTTTTAAGCATTTTGGCGAAGTGCTATTAAAAACAGGTGTGAGTACCATCTTGTCTTTTATATTGATGATAGCTTTAAACGCATTTATTTTCAGAAGCTAAATGATAGAAAAGGATCAACAGTACGGTATTTTAAGAACAATGGTAGTCGTCATTGGAATTATTTTATTGATCAAACTTTTCATGATCCAAGTCATTAACCCAAGCTATAAATTAAAGGCTCGAAACAACGTAGTTAAAATGCGTACGGAATTTCCTTCAAGAGGATTAATTTATGACCGCAATGGTAAGGTGATTGTTTACAATGATCCTGTTTACGACATCATGGTGACCGCTAAGCATTTAAAAAACATAGATACACTAAAACTTTGTGAACTTTTAGAAATCACCAAGTCCGATTTTGAGGATAGAATGGCGGCTATAAAAGAGGCTAAAAGTCCAAGAAAGCCAGTCATATTTCTAAGAAACATTACACCGGTTAAATTTGCAAAGTTTCACGAGCACCTTTATCAATTCAAAGGATTTTCATTTGATAAAAAAAGCATTAGAAGGTATCCAAATGGTGGCGCTGCACATGTTTTAGGATATATCAGCGAAGTGAGCGAAAGAGAAGTTGAGAACAGTGATGGTTATTATAAACCGGGAGATTATATTGGAACCATTGGTTTAGAAAAAGCTTATGAAGATAAGTTAAGAGGAGTAAAAGGGATAAGATATGAGATTGTAGATGTTTTTAATAATCTTCAAGGACCTTTTAAAGATGGTGCAGAGGATATCATTCCTGTGGCAGGAACTGATTTGATGAGTTCATTAGATATCGACCTTCAAATCTATGGCGAATCATTAATGAAGAATAAAGTTGGATCAGTAGTAGCCATTGACCCTGCTACCGGTGAAGTGCTTGCTTATATTAGTAGTCCCGCTTACGACCCGAATCTCTTAAGTGGTAGATATAGAGGTCATAATTACGCTGTTTTAAGTCAAGACACTTTAAAGCCATTATACAATCGACCGGTTTCAGCTGCCTATCCACCCGGAAGTACTTTTAAGCCTATGATGTCTTTAATCGCTTATCAAGAAGGAATTAAAACACCAACTGAAGGTTATGTGTGTAATGGAGGATATAGAATTCCCGGCCATACAGTTGGCTGCCATGAACATACTCCGTTACAATCCGGTAGAGATGCTATTCGTTTTTCATGCAATGCCTATTACTGTGATATTTTATCAAAAATGCTATCCAACAAAAAATATGGAAGTGTGGAGGAAGCCTATAAAGTTTGGGCAGATTACTTAGATCAATTTGGTTTTGGTCATCGATTAAACATTGATGTTCTTTCTGAAAACACTGGAAATGTGCCATCTGTTGACTATTACAATAAAATTTATGGCAGAAATAGATGGAAAGCAAGTACAGTTATTTCTTTAGCTATCGGACAAGGAGAAATTTTAGCAACACCATTACAAATGGCGAATGAAATGGCTATCATTGCTAATCGCGGTTACTACTACGAGCCGCATCTAGTGAAAGCAGAAGTAAGAAATGATACTGCTCGTTCTGCAAGATTTCAAAAACATGAAATTAAAATTGATGCCGCACTTTTTGAGGAAGTAATTTTAGGAATGGAAGACGTGTTTATAAATGGTACAGGAAGAGGTGTTTTTAAAGAAGGTTTTCCTCAATGCGGTAAAACTGGTACAGCTGAGAATCCGCACGGTAAAGATCACTCCTTATTTGTTGCCTTTGCACCAAAAGACAATCCGAAAATTGCGATAGCAGTAATTGTTGAGAATGCTGGTTTTGGTTCTACTTATGCTGCTCCAATAGCTTCTTTAATGATGGAAAAATATGTGAATGATAGCATTTCAACAGATAGACTGAGGATTGAAGAGAAAATGTTAAATGCAAATTTAATTAGTAATGAGGACTAGAAGTAACTTATTCGGACCGATAGATGAAGTGCTGGTATTTATACTACTGGCCTTAATGTTAATTGGTTTCGGAGCTATTTTTACTTCTCAATACGAACCTGCAAACTGGCATTTGTTTGATTTGAGTAAGAATTATGGTAAACAGTTGCTTTGGATTGGGGTCTCTCTTGCCATGTTTATTTTTATTCAATTAATTGATGCTAGACTGATTGTTTCATTGTCTTATATAATATATGGCTTAATGATTGGGCTGCTCTTAATCGTTTTTGTTAAAGGACAGTCGGTAGGAGGTAATCAAAACTGGATCAACTTTGGGTTTTTTAAACTACAACCTTCAGAATTTGTAAAATATGGAACAGCATTAGCGCTAGCTAGGTTTCTAAGTCGTCCATTGGTGAAATTTAGTCGATTAAAAGATCGAATGATTATTGGAGCGATCATAGGATTGCCACTATTATTGATTCTGAAACAAGGAGATGTCGGCTCAGCATTGGTTTATGTTGGATTTGTTTTTGTACTGAATCGAGTAGGCTTACCTAATGGATTGATTTATTTAGGAATTTATGTGATTACTATTTCGGTTTTATCGCTTTTGATAAATGAGTATATACTGATGGGTGGCTTAGTTGTGATCAGTTTAATTATCATCTACTTCAATAGAAAATCAAGGCAGTTAATTTATTTTGTAGGAATTGTTGCCGTAGCGTCTTGTATCTATATAAAAGGAGTAGATCTTATTTTTAATAATGTTCTAAAAGATTATCATAGAGAAAGAGTAAATGTAATGCTGGGCAAAGTTTCTGATAATGCAGGAGCAGCCTATAACTTAAACCAATCGAAAATTGCTATTGGTTCCGGAGGGATATTTGGCAAAGGTTATTTGCAAGGAACGCAAACCCGTTATGATTTTGTACCGGAATTAAGCACAGACTTTATTTTTTGTACTATTGGAGAAGAGCTTGGATTTATGGGTTCTTTAATAGTGATAGGTCTATTTATGGCTTTGCTCTTGCGGATTATATTTTTAGCAGAACGACAACGCTCCGTCTTTAATCAGTTGTTTATGTATAGTGTTGCCGCTATTATTTTTATGCACTTTATGATCAATATCGGCATGACTATTGGCTTAGCGCCCGTTATTGGAATTCCTCTGCCATTTATAAGCTATGGAGGTTCTTCTCTGATATCATTCACCTTGATGATTGCTACCGTTGTGAAGCTAGATAGCGATAGATTGTTGCATTTTAGATAAACGTTCACTCCTCTCCAGCCGCAAGGGAACACTATCGATTAGCTTTTAGCTAAGATGTAGAATTAAGCAGAAAAAGAACTGCCGCAACCACAAGTCTCACCGGCATTAGGATTATTAAAAACAAATCCCCTATTATCTAAACCTTCTGTAAAATCTAACTCAGTACCATCTAAGTATAACTCATGCGCTTTTTCAATGATTACAGTTACATCGTCTACTTGGTAAGCGTTATCTTTTTCACTGACTTTGTCAAAACCTAATATATAACTAAAGCCTGCACATCCACCACCTTTAACACCAATTCGCAAACCATAACCTGTTGGCACTTCTTTCTCTTTTAAAAGATCTTTTACCTCTTTTATCGCTCCTTCAGTTAGTTTAATTGGAATTTTATTATCTATTTGTACAGTGCTCATTTTTTTTTATTTAATCTGAATAACAAAAACGCTATCAATTCAGTTCTATATATTTGAAGTTAATTCAAATTAGAAATTTGATAAGGCGTTTTAAACGTATCAAATACAAAATTAATAAGAATTAACTGTAAAATTTAAATTCAACCATTATGTATACCAACCAAATATTAGAATTGCTGAAATACATCATTCCGTCTATTGTAATTTTTGCAGGAACTTACCTTATCATGAGTAACTTTTTTACCAACCAATGGAAAGAAAAAAGCTTTGAAATGAAAGGCAAAGAGCTAGAATTGAAGAATAAGGAATTGGCAGAGAGAAATAAAGTGGTATTGCCAATTAAGCTTCAAGCTTACGAGCGGCTCATTATTTTCTTAGAACGAATTAACCCAAACAGCAGTATTCAAAGAGTTAGACAGCCGGGCATGACGGCCAATGATTTACAACTAGCATTGGTATCTAATATTAGAGCAGAGTTTGAACACAACACGGCTCAACAATTATATATTTCTATAGAAGCATGGCAATTGGTGAAAACAGTAAAAGAAGAGATGATTAAGCTGTATAACCTAATCGGCTCAAATATGCCAAAAGATGCTATGGCGCTCGACTATAGTAGAGCTATCTTAGAATACCTGCTCAATACAGATAAAGATTTACCAACCGATACAGCTATCAAGTTTTTGAAAGACGATGCCGCTAAATTCCTTAGCTAATGAAGACTGTACAAATTTTAGTAGCAAGCTTATTACTAATACTGTCTTTTGGATGCAAACCTTTGCATGTCATTCATACTGAAGCTGAAGAGATAAAAACTTCAGAAGAATCAAAACAAGCAGACGAAATCAATTCAATGATTGCGCCTTATAAAGAACAGCTGGAAGGTGAAATGGAAGACACGTTAGCCTTTTTAATGGAAGATCTTAATTTAGGTAAGCCGGAAAGCACATTAGGAAACCATGTAGCAGAAATCATTTATTGGGAAGCTCAAAGAAATTACGATCAAAAAGTTGATTTTGCTATATCCAATATCGGAGGCATTCGTGTGCCTTCAGTTAGTAAAGGTCCATTACAAATAAAAGATGCTTATCAGATTATGCCATTTGATAATTATGTGTCCATTATGAAAGTGCCAGGCAGTATTGTTTTAGAATTAGCGAATAATATGGCTGCTAATGGCGGTTGGCCCATACATCTAATGAGCTATGATATTCAAAACAACAAAGCTGTTAATATTAAAATACAAGGAGAGGTTTTTGATATAAACAAAGAATATTCAATAGCATTAACGGATTACTTAGCCAATGGAGGCGATTATCTAAGCTTTCTTAAAAATTATGCCTATATAAATACAGATATATATATGCGTGATGCCATCATTAGCTTTTGGAAGACTAAATCTAGTAGTAATCAGAAAATAGAAGGCGTTCTAGATGGCAGAGTTAAAATAATTCAGTAACTTTTAGGCGTCCATGAATAGAAGAAATTTTATAAGAATAGGTGCTTTAACGGGAGTTGGAGCATTAAGTCCATGGCCATTGCAAGCTTTTGCAAAGGGAGATTTTATTAAACTTACTATTCTACATACCAATGATGTTCATAGTAGAATAGAGCCTTTTCCTGCAAACGATAAAAAATATCCGGGTATGGGAGGGGCTGCAGCAAGAGCAGCTATCATTAAAGAGATAAGAGCCAAAGAAGAACATCTACTGTTATTAGATGCTGGCGATATGTTTCAAGGAACACCCTATTTTAATTTTTTTGGTGGCGAATTGGAATTTAAGCTCATGAGTGAAATGGGATATGATGCAGCAACCATTGGAAATCATGATTTTGATGCCGGCATCGATGGTCTTTATCAACAACTGAAAAATGCAAATTTTCCGCTTTTGAATAGCAATTATGACTTTACCGACACTATTATGGAAGGTCAAACATTACCATTTAAAATTTTCAACAAAGGAAAATTAAAAATTGGGGTATTTGGTCTTGGAGTAGAATTAGATGGTTTGGTGCCTTCTAAACTGTATGGCAATACAAAATATTTAGACCCTATTAAAGTTGCTAATGAAACGGCAAAGCATTTAAAAAAGGAAATGAAGTGCGATTACGTGGTGGTTTTATCACATTTGGGATTTGAGTATAGTCACAATAAAGTGTCAGACAAAGTACTCGCTTCAAGCTCTAGTAATATTGATTTAATACTTGGAGGTCATACACACACTTTCTTAGACGAGCCTGTTTGGGAGAAAAATTTAGAGGGTGAAATGGTCATGATTAACCAAGTTGGATGGGCTGGTTTAATTTTAGGTAAAATCGAAATTTATTTCCATAAAAGTTTCAACAAAAAATGGACGTATGGGGAAACTGTTATTGTGGATAAAAAACCAATAGGAATTTGATTTTTTTTAGAAGTTTTTTTTCTTCAAATTTACAGTCCCGTCATTAGATAACCAATTAAAACCTAATTACCAATATGAAGAACAAGTGCGAACTTGTATGGGAGAAGTGTCTTCTTATTATTAAGGACAACATTAACCTCCAAAGCTACAAGACATGGTTCGAACCGATAAAGCCGGTAAACTTAGAAAAAGAAGTAATTACAATTCAAGTGCCTTCCCAATTTTTCTATGAATGGTTAGAAGAGCACTACGTAACATTATTAAGAAAAACAATTAAGAGAATTATAGGAGAAACTGCAAAATTAGAGTATCAAATAGTGATGGATAACAATTCACAAAACGGCAAATTGGGAAAGCCTGCTGTGATTAAATATCCTAACTATAGCGAAGGAGCAAAGAAATATAATGAAATGAATGCTTCTTACGGTTTTGAAAGTCCAATGATCAAAAATCCATTCGTTATTCCGGGATTAAAAAAGATCAGTGTTGATTCTCAACTCAATCCAAATTATACATTTGAATCTTATATAGAAGGAGATTGCAATAGACTAGCCAGATCAGCAGGAATTGCAGTATCTAAAGCACCGGGCGCAACGGCGTTTAATCCACTAGTATTATATGGAGGCGTTGGTTTAGGTAAAACACATTTGGCCCAAGCTATTGGAAATTATGTAAAAGCGCATAACTCTAATAAGGTAGTTCTTTATGTATCTTCTGAAAAATTTACAAATCAATTTATTGACGCATTAAAGAATAATAGTGTTAACGACTTTGTGCATTTTTATCAAGTAATTGATGTGTTGATCATTGATGATATCCAATTCTTTTCCAATAAAGCGAAAACACAAGATATCTTCTTCCACATTTTCAATCACTTACACCAAAGTGGAAAACAATTAATCTTAACTTCTGATAGACCTCCAAAAGATCTAGAAGGAATGGAAGAAAGATTGTTATCGAGATTTAAATGGGGATTATCAGCAGACCTTTCTTTACCTGATTTTGAAACAAGAATTGCCATTCTTGAAAACAAGATGAATGCAGATGGTATTTTAATACCAAAAGAAGTAGTTGAGTTTGTAGCTTATAACATTAAGTCGAACATTAGAGAACTAGAAGGTGTATTGATTTCTTTATTAGCACAATCATCTTTAACCAAACAAGACATTACAATTGACTTAGCGAAGAAAATCGTTGCTAACTTCGTGAAGAGTGTATCTAAAGAGATTTCAATTGATACCATTCAGAAAGTAGTTTGCGAGCATTTAGAAATTCCATTAGATAAATTGAAGGCAAAAACAAGAAAGAGAGAAGTTGTACAAGCCAGACAATTATCAATGTTTTTTGCTAAAGAATTTACCAACAGCAGCTTAAAAGCAATTGGAGGACACTTTGGAGGAAGAGACCATAGTACAGTAATCCATTCATGTCAAGCGGTGAAAAACCTAGTAGACACTGATGAAGACTTTAGAGACACTGTTGAAGAATTAAAAAAGAGAATACAGCTTACCGTATAGAATTGAAAAGAGTACAAGAGAAATAAAAGGTTGATTTGTATATAAGCAGATTAACCTTTTTTTATTTTCTTAGATTAAATAAAGGTAACTACTTGCGCAAAATCTAATAACTTTATACCTTCGCCTTCCCTTTTAAAAGACGGGTAAAAGGAAAGTTCTTAAAAGTATCATAGCTAAGAAAATAATTACAACACATCAAGTGTTGTCAACTATATAAAAATATTAGTGATATAGGTGAGTGGCTAATCCATTAGTTGACGGATACTAAACTGACCAAAGAATAAACTAATAAATTAATTGTATAGGTGATATGGGTGAGTGGCTAAAACCAGTAGTTTGCTAAACTGCCGTACTCGAAAGGGTACCGAGGGTTCGAATCCCTCTGTCACCGCAAACAACCAATGGCTCGGCTGTTGGTTGTTTTTTTTAGAAATGATTTATTAAAGTGGCACGCATAGTTTTTGAAAAGATATGTATATCTTTGCAGCCGCTTTAAAAAGCAAAATAGCTTCGGGGTGTAGCGCAGCCCGGTTAGCGCACCTGGTTTGGGACCAGGGGGTCGCAGGTTCGAATCCTGCCACCCCGACGAAGCAAGAAAAAGTCTTACACGAAAGTGTAAGACTTTTTTGTTTGAGCAAAACCCAAGCTTGCTTGGTGTTTTGTGAGAACAAAAAAGAGAGCGAACGAAGTTGGTGAGGCTTTTTCTTGCTTATATTCCTCCTCTACAGATTATTCGTTCTACAATCCAGAAGACCTTGATTTTTTACCCATAAATTTGTTCGCTATTTAATTATACCTTCTAGATTTTAAAAATTAAAAGATCTTTGGTAATAAATCATATTCAATTTACATGAGAAGTTTTTGATAGGACTTAAAAATTAGTTGTTTCGTCCTTCACTATTCTTTTGTAAAAGCATGAATGATTTGAATTGATTTTACATTTTGTATCTTAATTTTCAAAAAGGTTCTGCACTTTTTTAGTAATCAAATTAATAACAAAAATATAGATATATTGAAGATGAAAGTATCTAAAACATACAGCATTATGACTGTATTGCTGATTTTTTTCCTACTGATAACCACTGTTTCTCGGGCAGAATCCGATTTTGAGCTAGCACCATTATCGGCAAATGAACAAGCTATCGAAGAAGATCTAAAAGATATATTACGCGAAGCTTCTTTAGCAGAAGATGCCATTACCTTTTCTTGGCAGGAAAGTAATGATCATTATGCCGAGATAACTTGCGAGGATAATACGATGCAAATTCAAGTATATGCTTCTCCAAGAGAATGGTCGTCTGTATTTTATATGGCACTGCAAAAATTAGGCTTTCTTTTTCCGCATCCTCGTTGGCAAATTTCACCTTCAACATTAGATTGGTCTCAATGTGGGCAGGTCTATCAATGGCATCCCACATTAAAGTATAGAGGGTTTCATTTGCATACTATGCATCCAAATGAATGGGTACACGCCTTTATGACAAATCAACCCGAAATTGCTTACGAAAGTATTAGATGGTTGGCACGTAATCAGCAAAACATTTTCGACTTTAGTATGCTTCGAAATGATCTAATAAATTGGTACGACTATTTATTCCCAATTTATACCTATGCCCGCGAAATGGGCATTCATACAGGTATAGCATTTGGCGTGGCATTGCAGCAACAGAACAGTTGGAAACTTGTGTCTTTGTTAGGCACTTTTTTCAATAACAAAAGTGAAAGGGAGATTGAGAAAAAGTTGGTTCCATTGTTGGAATCGCTCCCGCTAAGTTTTATCAATGTGGAAGCGGGGACAAGCGAGTTTACAGCCGTAAATTATGAAAGGTCACTCAATTGGATGAACAAAGTAGCTGAGATAGCGGCAAGATATGAAGTGGCTATGTTAACAAAGGTACATGTCTCAAGCAATCAACAACACGAGGAATATGGGAACTATAATTTTTTGCCGCAATTTGCTGATTCGACAGTGGGCGTGCTGCCGCACACTGTATTTTACTATGGATTGGAAGATTCGCTAGCGCCAATGTATGGCAATAAGAATTTTCATGAGATTAAAGATTTTATGTTGAAAATGCGAGGGCAACGCATGAATTGGTATTATCCTGAAACCAGTTATTATATTAGTATGGATATTGATGTGCCGCTGTTGCTTTTAGAATACTTGCGTGGCAGAGCGCAAGATATGAGATTCTTATATGAACACAACATTGATGGACAGCTTAATTTTACTACCGGACATGAGTTGGGGTATTGGTTATTTGATTGGACATTGGCGCTATTAACAAACTTAGAGTATGATTTTGATCCACAGATTGCCTTGAAATTGTTAGGCGAGGATCAAATGGTTTGGCAAGAGCATCTTGATTTTCAATATCAATATCTTACTGAAGATCAATTAATAGCCATTGTATCGTTTTCGAATGGAGGAGATGAATTGATGCCGAAGCATAAGATACATCAACGAAACCTAATGCGCGAGTTATCAAAATCGCCTGAAAAAACCAAAGAGGAAATTCAAAAATTAGAATCGGCAATTGATTATATTCCTTCAACAGAAAAAATTAAAAATGAAGAACTCAGAACGATGCTGGAGGTAACTTACCTCAGGATTCATCATGCATTGGCAACCAGAAAAGCATTATTAGAAGAAAACAAGGAATCTTTGGAAGATGCAGAACAAATAAGGAACAACGGAATCCAAAAAATGAATCTAATTGTACAGCAATTCAATAGATATCCTGAGGCCAAAATATTTGAACACTATTCGAACGTAACAGCTTATAGTTACGGATATGGTGCTTTTGCCAAAGATTTGCATTATTGGTATAGAGAAGAGGAAATGGTCCGAAGAAATAAATTTGGTCCATTTTTCATGAAAGTGTATGACTATACCGATATTCTGTTTTAGTGAATGATTTGGATTCTGATTCCACAAAGGGTATAGAATAGATCATAGTATTGTGAATATGCATTTTTTCCTGTTATCAATATTGAGAAAGCCTATGATGTAATCCTAACATCTTCTTATAAAACATTCAATTCTACTTTTGGAGCAATAATTGTAATTGTTTTGCCAAAATTTGTTTTAACAAGTAATTTGGTTTTATATTTAACCTCAGAAATGACAATATATTTAAACATATTATTTAGTTACAATCACCGACCGCAGTTTGGGATGACAGAGAAAGACTGCCCGATGACCAGGTATTTAATATGTTAATTGATATATAAAAGTATAGCTATTAAAAGCCTGGTTCATAACAAATGAATCAGGCTTTTTTTATGCAAAAATGGTTTTTAAAAACAAAATTCGAAAAAAATAAAAAATAAAATTTGAAATAATTTAAGACGATATAAAATTAGGGAATGACAATTAAACAAATGAGAGACAGGCATTTATAAAAATTCCAATCTCTGTTCATAGAACAGCCGGTAAACTAATGTCAAAAAACAACCATAAGTCATTGATAATCAATAAAATAAATCAATAAAAAACTTGCAAGTGTAAAATATTTGACATTACTTTGCATTCGTAATTGAAACAGTAATAAACAAGAAATGATGAATTTAGATCAAACAATATATAACAAGCGAAATCACAATCTGCCGACAGAAGGTAGTTGTGTTTCAGAAAATTTTCGAATAAGGAAGAGGTGTATTTATTGAATTATATTCTATTAGAATAAAATATAAAAACACCATCCAAAAGATGGTGTTTTTTTTTGCTCAATTCCGAAATAACAAGATTCATTGAGGCATGGTGTAAAGGTGGCACTAGAGGTTTTGAGCCTCTTAGTTTAGGCCTGTCTGCCGATAGGTAGATTCGAATCCTAATGCCTTAACAGTAGATAATAATATCTGGAAGGATAACGGTTGGTTGTTTACTCGCCTTGGACGCGAGGGGTCGCAGGTTCGAATCCTGCCTTTCAGACTGAAATTTTAGTTGGCTTATTGGGGTAATGGCTATCCTTCCCGACTGTCTCTTGGGAAGTTAGTTACGAGCCTGCCTGCGTTAGCTGGGTTCGAATCTCACCCTTGTCTCAAAATTTGGAAGCGTTGAGCAATTGGCTGGCTCGCCTGACTGTAAATCAGGTCTCTTCGGAGCGTGTAGGTTCGAGTCCTACTGCTTCCACAATAAATTATGGAGCGGATAAAATAGTTGTTTACTCGCTTTAGACATGGGAAGTTATTCATGAGAATATCACTCTAGTCTTTATAAAAATGAATGCTGTATTACTCTGTTCGTCTAATGGTCAAGGACGTCTGCCTTTCTAGTAGAAAACAAGGGTTCGATTCCCTTACAGAGTACAAATTTGAGGTGTAACTCAGTTGGTAGAGTATCGCGCTTTTAACGCGGGTGTCTTGGGTTCGATCCCCAATACCTCAACATTATGGAACTGTGGTGTACTTGGTGTGCACATCCCCTTGAAGTAGGGAAGGTATCTGTTCAATTCAGGTTGGTTCCACAAATATGGCTATTGTGATTAACCACTTTATGCTGTATAAAAATCCTAGGTAGCTCAGCGGTAGAGCAGGCGGCTGTTAACCGTCAGGACGAGATTTCGAAATTCTCCCTGGGAGCCAATGTGATATAGCTTAACGGTAAAAGCATCTGCCTTATACGCAGATAGATGAAGGCCTGCCTGCCGAAGCTAGGCAAAGGCAGGTTCAAATCCTCCTATCACAACTTAAATTATGGAAGAAAATAGTTAGTTATGAAAACGCAAAATGAAAAATGGAGAACATTAAATGGCAAACAGTTTAATCAGCCAATTAAGCAAGTTATAGAAGATACAATCATCTGCGAAAAAGCGAATGGTTATCAACTAAAAATTTGTGTAGGAACGGATTCTCAAGTCTATCAAGATGTTGTTGAGTATGCTACTGTGGTTGTAGTACTCAGAATTGGAAAAGGAGGTTTCATGTTTATTAGAAATGAAAAAGAAAAGAATAATCGTGGCATCAAAGAGAGAATGCTGAATGAAGTGACGAAATCAATTGAGGTAGCTTATTCTATTTGTGATTTACTAGACGCTTATGGAGTTGAACTAGAAGTACATGCCGATATAAATACCGATCCTCACTTTAAATCGAACGTAGCCCTTAAAGAGGCAATGGGTTATATCCTTGGAATGGGTTTTGTTTTCAAAGCGAAACCACATGCATTTGCAAGTTCTAGTTGTGCTGACAAGGTTGTATAATATTCAGTTCTCCTTGCTGGCAATAGGTCTCGCTGGCAGGGATTATAGAAAATAATGGAAGAGAGACAGATATTGGTTGGCTGAGCTCGCCTGCTCCGCGTGTCGCCAAAGCTTTAGCGGAGGCACAAAGTGAGTGCTCAAATTGAGCTAAAGGCCTGCCTACCGAAGTAGAACGCAGGCAGGTTCGATTCCTTTCTCTTCCGCTATTGTGATATAGCTTATCCCGATAATTATCGGGAGGTAAAGCCTTTTCCTGATGTGCAGGTTTGAGTCTTTCTATCACAACTTAGAAATATAGTTTAATGGATAAAACATTAGGGTACGAACCCAAAGATGTGAGCCTGTCTGCCGACAGGTAGATTCGAATCTTACTATTTCTACTTTTTGTCCCTCTTTCCAGATTCGAACTGGAACTATCCACCAAATGGCAGATCAACTAGGCTCTAAATGCGCTTCCCTAATTTACTTCATTGAGTGGTATTTTGGTGCATCTGCAAATTCTATCTATATAAGAGTGTGCCCTATATAGCATCATCCTAATTTACACGGCGTCGATATAGTCTTTTTCCGCAGCTCTTCCTTTTAAGCTAAAGAGGGATAACTATAAAAGCAAAGTAAAATACAATGTATGAAGTCTTTTTGCGTAGTAAGATGGAAGCTATGTTTTAATTTTACCTTTTTATCTTCACCACATGAACCTTAAAAAAGCTACAGTTAGATTTTTGGGACTAATTCTATTTTTACTCTTGCTGGGAATAGCCTACATTTTATTAACCATCAATCGTAACCCCGTTATTGTAGAAGAAGATAGTAGTAATGCAGAAACATCATATGTAATTCCCAATACTATTGTTTCAATTGCTGATGAATCTGATAAATTTAAAGTAGAAATGCAGAAGAACATTCAATTAAAATTAGATGATAAAACCCAAGTTTCTACTCAAATCACTTTTTCAGGAGATGAAACAATAAAAAACAAAGTAATTACATTTCATTCTTCCGAAGCAAAACAAAATGCAGTAACGAATTTTGAAAGTAAAGCTCAATTCAACAAGCAATCTCAAAACGGCATTACTTACTTTCAATCCAAAAAAGATCCTCAAACAATTTATTTCTTTCCAGATGAGCATACGCTTGTTGTTACCGAAGACTTGTATTTGATAGAAAGAAATAACAAAGAGGAAGTGAAATCTAATACTGCTAACTTAGCTAACAATAAAGACGGTCTTTCTTTTTATTTTTCAAAAAACGATCCTCACATTGAACACTTCTTAAGCAATTTGCCGGATCAATTAGTTAATAAATTTGAAAGTGTAAGTGGAAAATTAAACCACAACGAAAAAAACACCTCATTCATAGAAATTAAAATGGATAATGCATTATATGCTCGTACCTTAGAGTTGGCATTGCCAACCGTCATCGCTCAAATTAGAGAAAAAGTTGTTAAAGTTAATGGTCAGTTTGTAATAAATGGAACCAACGTAACTTTAGCTCCTGATGAACTTGATTTATTACAGAATAGTCAGCAATACTTGAAATATAGAAGCAGTAAACGATCGGTTTATTTGTTAATTGATGATCACAAACAGAGTGCTAAACTTTTGGATATATTAATTAATGTTATTATTGGAGATTAACTGTAGTAGGTATATGATTTGCAACCTAATTTTGCTATATTATTTAACCACTTTAAAAAAACTTAAATTAAAAATATGAGAACGAAATTTTTTAGAATTACCTCAATATCAATGATTTGCCTTTTAATGGTAAATTGTGTCAGTAATAAAAAACTAGCTGAAATTGAGCAAACTCACGATGAATCACTAAATAAATGTGTGGTTCAATTAGATGATGCAAGAAGAAAAATGGATGCTAAGGATAAAGAGATTGAAAGATTAAAATTAGAGGCAGCAAAATTACCATTTAAAGATGATCAAATTTTAGACTTGAAAGATCAATTGGCAGATGCTAAAGCACTAAGAGACAAGCAGTTAAATCAAGTTGGAGACCTAACTAAATTGAATCAATCTGCTAGCGACAATATCAATGAAACTCTTACTCAATTACAAACAAAAGATAAATACATTAGAATGTTGCAAGCGGCCAAGTCACAAGCAGATTCTATAAATTTAGCTTTAGCTGTAAATCTAAAAGGAGTGTTGAAAGATGGGATTGCTGATAATGACGTAGATATTAAAGTTGATAAAACAGTTGTATTTGTTAACCTTTCTGATGGTATGTTGTACCAAAGTGGAAGTGCAAACCTAACTACAAGAGCAAACGAAATTTTAGGCAAAATTGCACAAATCGTACAATCTAGACCTGATTTTGAAATTATGGTGGAAGGTTATACTGATAATGTTCCAATCAATAGTGCTTGTATGCAAGATAACTGGGATTTAAGTGTAAAAAGAGCTACTGCAGTAGTAAGAGCTTTACAAACTAAACATGGAGTTGATCCTAATAGATTGATTGCAGCCGGACGTGGAGAATACAATACTTTAGCAAGCAATGAAACAGTTGAAGGTAGAATGGCTAACAGAAGAACAAGAATTATTATTCTTCCAAAATTGAACCAATTCTACGATCTTTTAGATCCTGAAAAGGCAGCAAAAAAGATTGATTAGTAAAAAATAAATTTACATAGAGGAAAGCCGTTATGATTAATCATAGCGGCTTTTTTTATTAGTAGAGCCACCAATATTGATTTAAGTGTTTAGGCTAGATTTTGGCAGTTATATTTTTTTGTAGTTCAATTTTATATAGGGTAATGCATTTATCTTATAAAAATTTGATAAGAGACTTAATGTTCGTATTTCTTGTTTTAATATGTTTTCATTTTCAATTAGGATAAAAATATACATAGTGCTGATCATAAGTTTAAAAACGGTTGAGTTAATTACTGCTATCTAACATACCAGCACTTTCTAACTCAAATGCTAATTCCAAAAGCGTTTTTTCATCGCCTATTTTGGAACCAATTTGAACCCCAATAGGTAAGCCATTACTATCTTTTCCCATTGGTAAAGATATAGCTGGAGCACCTGTTATATTTTGCGTCATTGTAAAAATGGCATAGCTATTCATTCGCATAATCATAGACATAAAGGGTACATCAGTTCCCAAATATCCAATTTTTACAACCGGAGATGCTAAAACGGGATTCAATAAAAGATCATAGTTTGAAAATGCAGCGTTGTATTCTTCAACCACGTTGTTTCTTAACCGCTTAAAACTCGATGGCGCCATAACCATTAACTTATTGAAATGAGCCGCTAATTCTTGCGTAAATGGCTCTGTTTTACTCGCATCAAATTTTCTATGATAAGAAAACTTTCCAAATCTATTATTGAGGTTGGCTAAGAAAGAGTAGTAGATAATAAAATCAAGCATAACCATTTCGTTGATTGGGTTTTTAATCAACTCAACATGATGTCCTAAGTTTTCACATGATTTTCCCGCCTCAACAATGGCATTACAAATATCAGGATGGCTTTCAACACCAGCCGGATTAGCAGTAAAAATTCCAATTTTTAATCGCTTCGATGGTTGGTTTTGAATATTGGCAATGGGCGGCAACTTCGATTTTTTGTTGTATTGGTCAATCGCGGTATAATAATTAGCGCTATCTCTAACCGTTCTGCTAACAATACCGCTCGTTACAATATCAACGGGTAATTTTTTAGTAAATGAATTCACGTGTCTGCCTCTAGATGGTTTCAAACCAATCAAACCACAACAGGCGGCTGGAATTCTAGTGGAGCCTCCGCCATCCATAGTATGGGCAAAAGGAACAATGCCGGCCGCTACTAGGGCTGCGCCTCCTCCAGAAGATCCACCAGTAGAATAATCTAAGTTTACTGGATTTCTTGTAGCACCATTAACAAACGTTTCACAAGAAGGCAATAACCCAAATTCGGAAGTGGCACTTTTGCCAACTATAAAGCAACCCGTTGATTCTATTTGCTTTGTAATAGGATCACTTTTTTTAATTATATCGTTAGGGACACCCAAGGAACCATGGCGCGTAGGCAAACCTTTAACGTCTACTAAATCTTTAATGTAAGTGGGAACGCCATAAAAAACAGCTTTCTTATCTAAATTGAGTTGATCAATTTTGAGGTTGTAATCGCTTGAAACAATCGCGTTAATCTTGGGTTCTGCAATAGCAACCCTTTCTCGTACACAATCAATAACCTCTTGAACGGTAAATGCTTTGTTTTTAATTTGAGTAGCAATTTCAGTAGCATCCATATTTTCAAGTATTCCAATATTATTGGTGTTTACCTGATTTACTTTTGAAGTAGTTGTTATTTGCATATATTAAATAGAGATCATTTTAATTTATTACTTATCGTCTTTTTCTTCAGTTATTTCTTCTGATTTAGGTGTCTCTTTTAAATCAGGTTCGACTTCTATGTCCTTAACTTCTTCTAGCCTATCTAAGGCTTCACCTTCTTTTGCAGGAGTTTGACTAGCAATAGGTTCAACTTTCACTTCATCAACTGTTGTAGTTTCTGTTTCGACTTCCTTTTTTACTGTTGGCTCAGCTTTTTTTGCTTGATTTGGATGATTAGCATTAGGATTTGTCTTCGGCTTTTTCTTGTTTTTCCTCTTCTTTTTGGGAGGCCTTTCAGATGGAGTAGCCTTAGTATCCTCTAGCTTTTTTTCTAACTGACGAATGGTTCTTTCTATACTTTTTATCTTTTTCTTTTTGTCAGCTGATTTATCTTTTAAATGTTTGAATTGAGCTTCAATTTCCTCATCAGACATTTTCCCACGAGTATAATGCTTCATTTTTTCTACTTGATGCTCATAGCTCTCCAAATCTTGATCAATGCCATGTTGCAAGCCATTCACTACTCTATGTAAGCCTTTAATTCTATCTTCTAAATGATGTATTTGATCTACCTGACGATAACTTCTAAGATCATTAAACACAACATTTAACTTATTAAAAAGCACTCTTTTATGTTTAAAAGTAAGGTTGGCTTTATTAACTTCTCCTTGAATATTTTTTAGCTTATTGAAGATATTGTTCCACTCGTCGGGATAAATCAAGGCCTCCCTGCATTCTTTAATTTGTTTGTCATATAGGGTTAACAGACTTCTGCTTTCTTCGTAATTATCTTCTTTGTTTAATCTTTTGAAAGCTTTCAATCCATCAAAAATACTATTGATGCTAACTTTTAAGGCATCAGCATCGTGCAAGTTTAACAGGTTGTCTTTTTTGGATTGTAAAATCTCATTCCATAAAGTTTTGGCATTATTCCATAACTGCTCATCAAAGGCTTTTAAAGATTCCATCTCTATCTTAAGTAAATTAACCTTCTCCGTAAAAAGGATAAAATTACTCTTGAGCATCACCATTTTTTGCCATTGTCGTTGGGCATTAATTAAGATACCTGGCTTGTGAAGCGTTACACCTTCCGGTAATAAGTTTTCAGCATTACTATCTATTTCCCAAGTAAGAGTGTCAGCCGGAAATACACATTCCCCACCATTTTTCCATACAGAAAATAACTCGTCTTGTAATTCTTTAGTGACAATTTCCTGCGGAAAAGCATGGTAAATCACCTTGCCCAATTCTTCTTTTAATTCGATGGTGATTAATGCCTTTCGATCCGTTCCAATATCTCCCCAAACAACTAAGTGTTGTTGCATTGCTTTTTAATTTACTTAAAATGAATATTACTTGCACAAAATATTTAATTCTTTTGAACAGACTATAAATGTATTGAATTTTATACTAGCGCTCTTCTTATCACACAATTCTAAAATAAAATAATACTGAATTGAGAGGGAAAGTAAACATTTAATGACTGGGTTTAACTTTAGAAGATTTTTATTAGGAAGGAAAGAAGGACGCTTTATAAACCAATATTTAGCTTCAAAACAATAACTTGGTAAAGAACTTTTTGAACAATTTAAAAAATAGAGGGTAACAAAAGTTATTGGAAAGGAATTTAAAGTTGATACATGATTAAATAAAATTTTTAAATAAAAAACTAAAAAATTAGAAAGATGAGAACAATTAAAACAATGATTTTTACACTTTTGGGAGTAATTATTTTAGCAAGTTGCAATGAAGATGATGTGATTGTGGTTGATCCCAATGCAGATCTTGAAGTAGTAGATATGGTCTTTACTTCAGACGACCTTGATCCGGACAATCAGGTATTTAGTGGCACAGTAAAAATTACCGGAATTGTAGTAAACACGGGTACAACGGATTTTGTATCGGGTACCAATCAACAAGCTATTGTGTTAGATGAAGTTCCGATAGCAGGATCGCCTGTTGAAAAAGTAAGATTGCCATTTGCTAGATTAAATGCTGGAGACACATTGCGCATTTCTTATGACAGAGCATGGAGTTTATCTAATGAGTTTCCTCCAAGCTTCAAGGTTTCATTAACCTACGATCCGGATATTTTTATTGATGGGAATGAAAATAATGACGACAATGATTTAACGAATAATAGCATCACTAAAACAGGATACGATATTCATAATTCGTTCTAATCAGCAAACTAAATATCGAGTAAAAAATAGGGAAGTACTTACTTCCCTATTTTTATTAAATTTGAAATGCTAAAGAATTGACATAATAATTCCAATCATGACAAATTTCAGAAACAAAACAGTATTGATTACCGGTGGGGCCAGCGGAATTGGTAAACTTTTAGGTGCTAAAACGCTTAAAGAAGGTGCCGCAAAGCTCATAATTTGGGATATTAGTTCAGAGGCATTGCAAAAAACAATTGCTGAATTTAAGTCAAAAGGCTATCAGAATGTATATTCCTATAAAGTAGATGTTTCAAATGTTGATAGTATTGAAAAAGCGGCTACTGAAGTTTTATTGGAAATTGGAAATGTAGATATTCTGTTTAATAATGCCGGTATTGTAATTGGTAAGAAATTTAGAGAGCATTCTGCCATGGATGTCGACAATACTTTGGCAATTAATGTAGCAGGAGTAATGCATGTTACACGAGTTTTCTTGCCGGATATGATGCGTCAAGGAAGTGGACATATCATCAATATATCATCAGCGTCTGCATTCATTGGAAATCCTAAAATGTCAGTATATGCAGGTAGCAAATGGGCCGTTTTAGGATGGTCAGAATCTTTAAGGTTGGAATTAGAACAAGAGCCTGGAGATTTACATGTTACTACTATTTGTCCAAGCTATATTGATACGGGAATGTTTGATGGCGTAAAAGCACCATTGCTTTTTCCATTGCTAAAACCCGAGGAGATTACCGATAAGATCATTCAAGCGGTTAAAGACAATGAAATAATTGTGAGAGCACCGGAGACGGTGAATCTAGTGCCTGTTTTCAAAAGTATTTTGCCACCAAAAATCTTTGACTTTTTCGCTGATAAATTAGGCGTATACACTTCTATGAAACAGTTTCAAGGGCATTCTGAAAAATCGTCTAGTAAAAAGCAAAAAGTAGATTAATATTGAAATTAGTTTCAAATTAAATTTTAAAAAATGGTAGAAGAAATTACAACTACTGATGTAGAGTCTATTGTGCATTTGATAAGTGCTCAGAGATCATTTTATAGATCGGGAAAGACAAGAGATGTTGATTATAGAATTAAAGCCTTAAATCGATTAAAAAAAGTAATTAAATCACTTGAAAAGGAAATATACGCAGCACTAACCGAAGATCTTCAAAAACCTAAATTTGAAACCTATACTTCAGAAATTGGGATGATTTATGAAGACATTAATCTAATGGTGAACAAATTGAAGCTTTGGACAAAACCGCAACTTCAAACGACAGGGATCACCAATTTTCCCGCAAAAAGTTATGTTTATTCAGAACCCTTTGGCGTTAGTTTAATTATTGGGGCTTGGAATTATCCTCTGCAATTAACTTTAGTGCCATTAGTAGGGGCTATCGCTGCGGGTAACTGCGCTATCGTAAAGCCTTCTGAATTGTCTGTGGCTTCTTCTTCCATTATTGTTAAAATAGTGGAGAAGGCTTTTGACAAAGACCATGTGGCAGTAGTGGAAGGTGGAATTGAAGTCAGCCAAGCTTTATTAGAGCAAAAATTTGATTTTATTTTCTTTACAGGAAGCACTAACGTTGGCCGAATTGTCAACATGGCTGCAGCAAAACACCTTACGCCGGTGGTTTTGGAGTTAGGAGGTAAAAGTCCATGTATTGTTGATGAAACCGCTGATATTGATTTAGCAGCAAGAAGAATTTGTTGGGGAAAATTCTTTAATGCCGGACAGTCTTGTGTGGCTCCGGATTATGTGTTGGTGCATCATTCTAAAAAGGCGAAACTGATTGAAGCCATTGAAAAAACAATAGAAGAATTTTTTGGCGCTGACCCTCAAAAAAGCAGTGATCTTTCTAGGATAGTTAGTAAAAGACATTTTGATCGCTTGGTTAATCTTTTGAGGGATGCTAATGTGGTTATTGGTGGAACGACTGACGAGGAATTTAGATATATGGCACCAACTGTGGTGGATTTGGCAGATAGTAATCATGCTTTAATGGAAGAGGAAATTTTTGGCCCAATTTTACCGGTTATTTCAATCAACTCGCTTGAAGACGCCATTGAGAAAGTTTACGATCACCCCAATCCATTAGCGTTATATATTTTCTCGACACGTTATAAAAATCAGCAAAAAGTCATCAATAGCTTAAATTTTGGTGGAGGCTGTATTAACGATACTGTTGCTCATGTAGCCAATAATGGTATCCCATTTGGAGGTATAGGTTCTAGTGGTATGGGGCAATATCATGGAAAAGCAAGTTTTGAGATCTTTTCCCATAAAAAATCGATACTCCATAAAGCAGCATGGCCCGATGTGCCTCTAAGATACCCACCATACAAGGGAAAGCTAACTTTAATCAAGCAAATTATTAAATAATTTTTGATCAAATCACACGTCAAAAAAACGCAGCAAACAATAATTAAATATCAAGAATTAGCATCTTCCTTCTATCAATGGAAAAACTCGAAATATCTTATTACCTTTGCACCCTGAAAAATTAAACATAAATGGCTTTAATAGGATCAATACGTAAGCGAACAGGATTATTAATCGGCGTAATTGCAATTGCAATGTTTGCTTTCTTACTAATGGATGGCTTAAGCAGCAGAAATAGAATGGGTGGTGCAGGCAATCAAAATGTTGGAAAAATCGGAAATCAAAAGATATCAGCACAATATTTCGATCAAAAATATAATGCCTACGAAGAAAGGATTAGAACATTTAATCCTCAGTTTGAATCTGACGAAGCAGGAAGAGCACAAGTAAGAGATTTAGTGTGGAATGAAATTGCTTCTGATGTGATTTTAGGAGAAAAGATGAAGAGTATGGGATTGGAAGTTTCGTTAGATGAATTGGGAAATTCTATTTACGGAACAAATGTTCACCCTTATGCTAAAAGTATTTTAGCTAATCCGCAAACTGGTCAGTTTGATCCTCAATTTGCTTATGCGGTAGTGCAAGGAGTAGAGAATGGTAGCAATACCACACCTGGTGATATTAATATTATTACTCAGCTTAAAAGCTTGATTAAAGAAACCCTTATTAAAGAAAAATATAGCGCTTTGTTCAACAAAGGGATGTATGTGCCTGATTTCTTAGCAAAAGATGCCAAAAAATATTCATTGGCATCTGCTGATGTAGCTTACGTTTATTTCCCGTATTCAGAAGTTGGCGATGATCAAGTTACAATTACCGAAAAGGATTTACAAGCTTATTTAACTAAGAATGCGGAAGCTTACAAGAAAGAGGCAACTAGAGAAATACAATACTACAAAATTGATATTGTTCCATCTGCTGAGGATACTGCCAAAGCATATGAAGATATGCAAGCTTTATTAGTAGAATTTAAAGACGCTAAGAATGACTCTATGTTTGTTAGAAAATATTCTGATGAATTGTATGGCTCAAAATATTTTACAGAAGATCAGTTGGCCGGTGATGTTAATGCTGCTAACTACTTTACGGATGAAGTGGGAACGTATTACGAGCCTACATTTGCGAATGGTGCATTTACTATCACGAAATTAACAGATAGAAAAATGATACCGGATTCTGTAAAAGCAAGACATATTTTATTGCCACAACCACAAACTATCGCTCAAAGAGATTCTTTACAAGCATTGGCCGATAGCTTAACAGAATTAATTAAAAACGGTGCTGATTTTGCAGCTTTAGCGGCTGTTCACTCAACTGATGAGTCTAACAAATCGGATGGTGGAGATTTAGGTTATTTTAGTCAAGGTGTGATGACACCTCCATTTAATGATGCTGCATTTTACGGTCATAAGCAGGGAGATACTTACCAAGTAATTACAAGTTTTGGATTGCATATTGTAAAGATTGATGCTGCAAAACCAGTTAATCCTGCTGTTAGATTAGCAAGAGTGACTAGAAAATTGAAATTCAGTAAGCAAACAGAAAAGGACTTATTGAATGTTCAAAATGAATTTAGAAAAAACCATAGCACACCGGCTGAGTTCGAAGCGGCAGCAGCAGGAAGTGAATATAATATTTCTACTGTTGAGGTAACTCAAAACCAAACGGATGTACAAGGTTTAGGTACTGTAAGAGAGATTGTAAGATGGGCATTTAAAGAAGATGTAGGATCTATCAGTGGTTTTGATATCAATGATCAATATATTGTAGCCTATATCAAAAGTGGTGCAAAAGAAGGTATTCAACCTTTAGCAGCTGTAAAAGGAGAAATCACACAAAAAGTAGCGAACGAGAAAAAAGCAGCCTTAATTGATGAAAAGATCAAAGGATATAGTGCTGCTAACTTACAAGAGTTAGCAAGCAAGTCTGGTAAAGAAGTAAAAACCAATGCCGGATTTAACTACAACTTCCCAACTTTAGAGGGATCTGACGAGCAAAAAGTTGCTGGTATAATCTTTGGAATGAAAGAAGGCGAAACATCTGCTCCGGTGAATGGTAAATCAGGTGTTTATGTGATTCAAGTAAACAGCAAAGATGTTCCTGCTGCAGACGATAATTTAGCTGCTCAAAAAAGAAGTTTGAAAGCACCTTTTAATTTTGATGCCGCATTAGAAGAAATGAAAGACGATGCTGGTGTGAAAGACATGAGATACATGTTCTACTAGAAATCATCATCGATCAGAAATATATAACAGGCGAGTGGAAACATTTCGCCTGTTTTTATTTAAAGTACGAGTGTCATTCTGAGCTAAGCGAAGAATCTCATTAATAAATTCTGCTTACTTCAGAAACTTATCATCAATCATCATGGTTGAATACGCAAATATTTATCTTTACCCTATGTTAGTCAATAAAGTAGCTCAAAGCGGATTAGTAGTATTGGATTTAGAAGATTTCTATCCAAAGAAGGAAGTCGTGGAAATTGACATTAGCCAATTTCTATTTAAAGGCTTAATTTTAAGAGAAAAGGAATTTAGAACAGCACTAAAGGAATATGATTGGACTTCCTATCAAAATCGAGCAGTAGCCATCAATTGTTCAACAGATGCAATTATTCCTCAATGGGCATATATGCTCATCACAAGCTATCTTGTGTTACAAACCAAAGAGGTTTATTTTGGAAATAAACAACAAGTGGAAGAGCAGCTATTGGTAAATGCATTAAATGGCATTAATATTGAAGCATATACAGATGAAAAGGTAATCATAAAAGGTTGTGGCAAATTGGATAAGAGTGGAATGGCATATGTAGAAATAAGCAAATTGCTTTTGCCGGTAGTGAAAACTTTAATGTTTGGTGAGCCATGTTCAACAGTGCCCGTTTATAAGAAAAAGTAAATAATTTAAAAGGAATTCATACGATGTAATATCCGTTTACGTTCTAAGAAAACACATCATAAAAATCAAGTAATATATGAAAGCAAGGAATAGTATAGTTGTAGTAGTCTTATTGTTAGGATTAAGTTGGGTGATATTGTCTGCAACAAATAGCTTTCAAAAATTAAGTTATACGTCTTTAAATGAAACCGACGAGGTTATAGGCGATGCCGATATCGACAAAATTTCCGTAAGAAATAATGAGACCTTCGGTGTAAAACTACCTCAGAATATTTCGTTTGCTGGAGAAGCCGTTCCTATGCATGATATGGATGTTCGTGAAAGTTTAGACAGAGAATTGATTGTAAATTCTTACTGGCATTCCTCAACTATTTTAATGCTTAAAAGAGCGTATAGATGGTTGCCGATCATCGAACCGATTTTAAGAGAAAATGGTGTGCCGGATGACTTTAAGTATTTGGCAATGGCAGAAAGTGGCTTACAAGATGTTGTGTCTCCAGCCGGAGCTTCTGGGTTTTGGCAGTTTTTGAAAAGTGCCGGGAAAGAAAATGGCTTAGTAATTAATAGTGAAGTAGATGAAAGGTATCATGTAGAAAAGGCAACAGAAGCTGCTTGTAAGTATCTCAAACAAGCTCATGATAAATTTGGCTCTTGGACCATGGCAGCAGCATCTTATAATATGGGAATGACAGGATTACAAAATCAAATTGATAGACAAAAACAAAGCAATTATTATGATTTGCTTTTAAACTCAGAAACAGGAAGATATGTATATAGGATATTGGCTATCAAGTCTATTCATACCGCTCCTTTAGATTTTGGCTTTAACCTTGATCCTTCAGATATGTATCAACCCTATCCTTATAAAGTTTTTCTTATCGACAATTCTGTTCCTAGCTGGCCGGATTTCTGTGCCCAAAACAATATCACCTATAAAGATTTGAAAATGTTGAATCCGTGGTTAAGAGAGGCGAATCTAACCAATTCAGAAAATAGAGAATACAAAATTAAAGTGTTAGAGAAATAGGATGATCTAGCCTCAAATTCACGAGGCAAGTTCAAGTTCAAACTCAAGTTCAAACTCAAGATTCAAGCTCAAGACTCAAATGTATTGTCCTAAAATAAGTTTACAGATTTTAAATAAATAAGCGGTTGCCCATTTTCAACTTTAGGCACTATTTAAAAATTACCTTACTAGCGCCACTGCACCGGCTTTACTGTAAGTATTGCCATCTTGCCCTAAAAAGGAAACATAGTAAACATACATGTCAATTGGAGCCTCTTTGCCATTAATGGTGCCATCCCAACCTTCTGCTGGATTAATCGTTTCAAACACCTTTCTATTCCATCTATCATAAACCCTAAAAGTATAGTCTTGGTCAGTACCAAAGAAAATAATTGGCTTAAAGGTTTTATTCATGAAGATCTCACTAGCAGGTCTAAAGCCACTTGGAGCTACAATTTTTGGCGTTGGATTTAAACAAACAATATTGGATTGCGAAAATGTGGTGGTGGTAACAATACCGGGAATATTAAGACTGATTTCTGCAATTACTTGATAACAGATGGTATCTAATTGAGTTGAATTTAAAGCTTCATCATCTACAACAGTAGTATCATTTCCACTATTGGTTCCAAATAAAACACTATCACCATTCATGTATTTTATAATATGATATTGCACTACAGTTCCATTGGTAATTTCAAAAGGCGTCCAAAATAACTCAGTGCTCAAATCATAACCTTCTATGGCAGGTGTGCTCGATCCAAGATCGTAATCTAAATGAATGGTTTTTACGCCTTCGGCAAAAAATTCATTGGCACATTCATCTAATCGTCTAAAACGATAAAAATAATCAGATGATGAAGGATTAGAACTTACATCTTGATAAATGTCGTAAGTAGGTATCGTTCCTGATGGACCAATCAAATTAGCCGGCCAAGTTTGATAATTATTACCATCAACGCTTCTTTGAAAATTAAGATCTGATAAAGTCCCGGCTGTATCGGGAAAGTATTCTACTTGAATAGTAGTTCCATTAATAACAGTAGCATTTCTTAAATGCGCACCCATTGGAACATCCGCTACTGTGGCAGAATCACAAACCGTATTAGAATAGGCAACTAAATTGTTAGGCAATAAAGCACTTACTTTAAAGCAGTATTCATTGCCATTTATAGCATCGGGATACAGATACACTAATTGATCAAAAGCAACTGTATCGATCGTTGTAAATGCGCCGCTATTAATGGATACATCAATCGCATAACCTGTAACACCGGCAGTATAGTTTTCATATCTATTCCATCCAAATGTAAATGAGCGATCGCATTTATCTTGTTGTAAATTTTCTAATAAAATGGAATTATAAGTGGCTCCCAACGACCCTCGTCGTAAATTTGGATTGTTAGGGTCACAATCTCTAAACCAAGCTATTTTGTATTCCAAACTGGATAAGGATGGATCGGCAACCAAATCAGTAAAGGTTGTTGTATTGACGCCATATACAGTATCTAAGGCAATTCCGGCATCATCAAAAATTAGATAGCCAGCAACATCAGGAGATGGATTGGCTTCCCAACTCACCACTACATTATTACTAGCATTTACAGAAACAGTTAAAAGGCTCGGTGGTGTCAACGTATAAATTAATGTATCTGAATTGACAACTACTTGCCCTGGACAATTCATTGTAGATTGCATATAGCAATAAACTGTTGTAGCATTTGAGGCAAATGTGGTGTCAAGAATGGAAGGATCATTGATAACTAAAGAAGTATAAGGGCCACCTTGTGTATCAGAATAAAAAATTTGATATCCTGTGATGGGACCACAAGTAGCTGCCGGTGGTGTCCAAAAAATCTCAATTTGTGCACCGTTACCGTTAATGCAATTTAAGTCAGGTGGATTGATCTGTGCAGAAAGGGTAGAGGACAAAAATAATAGGAGTAATAGAGGTATATGAAATAGTCTCATTTTTTTTTATTTGGCTACAACTTCAAACATGTTTTCTTGGATAAAATATTTTTGGGCAGTTTCTAAAAGTTGTTCAGAGGTTATATTTTGAATAGTGGTTTCCATTTTCTTTAGGTAATCAAACGATAAATCATGTCCTTTTAGGCTAAGGAAAGTGCTGGACGACTTAAACGGTCCATCTACCTGATCGAGTAACCTACCTAATAAATAGTTGCTGGCCATCAACAATTCATCATTTGGAATCAACTGCTCTTTTAAACGATTCATTTCAAAATATATTTCCTTTAAACAAGTTTTTAAATGCTTTAAGGCTGTTTCTGTATTAATAATAAAAGCAGCGCCATACTTATAGTTTTGGGTATAAGAATAAACACCGTAAGTCAAGCCTTTATCTTCTCGCAAATTACTCATTAATCGCGAACCAAAATAGCCGCCATAAACCATATTTAGCATGGCAAAATAAATGTAATCTTCATGCTTTCTGTTAATGCTCACATTTCCAACATAAATAGAAGCTTGCACCGAATCGGGAAGATCAATATATTTTTTGTGTTCTTTACTGCTTTCGATAGTCCAAGTAGGTATTTTTTGTGCTAAGCCCTTTTTCCAGTTGTCTTTATTACCTAAATATTTATTTAGAAGATCAATCTCATTTTGATCAAATTTTCCGGCAATACCAATGTAGCAAAGGTTAGAATTCAATTGCTGATAATAATATTCAACAATGTCATTTCTATTTACATCATTAATCATGTCAGCTGTTGTGATATAACCATAAGGATGGTTCTTACCAAACAGCATTTCTTTGAATGCCATATCGCCAACATAATCGTTCTTGAGTTGGTTGATATTCAGTTTTGCTAAACGTTTTTGCCTGACAATCTCAATATCTTTCTCTGGGAATATGGTATCGTTTACAATGGTGACTAATAATTGAAGACAAGGCTCCAAATATCGAGTCAAACAGTAAAGACTAATAGAAAAAGAATTATAGCCAGCAGAAGCCTTTAATGTGCCTCCCAAAAAATCAATACCTTCTGCAATATCAAAAGCTGTTTTGTCTTTGGTTCCACTTTTTACAAGTTCTGAACAAAATGCAGCCACTAATGCTTTGTTTTCCGTCCATCTTCCTGTAGAAAATATAAGATCAACCTTAATAATATCATTTCCGGCACCATTAAATCCAAATACCTCTAAACCATTATCGAGTGTGTAAACTTCCGGTTCCTGAAATTGAATGGAAGCTACTGGCTTTATATTTGGGATTTGATTAGTCATCTTATTATTTCATTTTTATCTGCCGAAGCCTCACATATTAGGATTGGCATTTCAATTTAAACTCGTTCTTTCAAATAAAACAAAGTGGAGGATTGATTAACATTTAAATACTCTTTGGCAAATTTTTGAATGTCGGTTGCTTTAATATTCATGTATTTTTCTTCTTCCTCATTTATGCCGGAAGCATCATCTAACATTTCATGATAGCATAAGCCAATCGCTCTGTTCATTAAATCATTCTCAGAAAATGCCATATAGGTCAGCATTTTATTTTTCACTTTCTCTAATTCAATTTCATTCACTAATTCACTCTGTAGCAAATTAATTTCCTTCCATAAGGCAGCCTTGCCTTCTTCAGGTGTAATATCATTTTTTAGTTTTCCTTCAAAAACCATCATACCTGTGTCTACAGTCCCGGTTACATAGGTGTCAACTTCAGTAAACAATGGCAATTGTTTTTCTAATCGATGTTTTAATCTAGAGGATTTTCCACTAGCTAGAATGTCACTTAACACATCTGCAATATAATATCCCTTATCAGATCGTCCGGGCATTTTAAAAACGATATAGATGCAATTTTGAGGTACAGCTCTATGTACGGTTTTAACTTTTGCTTTTGTTTGTAACGGTTCTTCAGGAATGTCGCTATGATAAGTAGATTTATTTTTAATATCACTCAAAAGTTTATCTCCCAATAATTTCGCATCAGCTAAATTGACGTTACCGCAAATGGATACAATAGCATTATTAGGTTGATAGTGCGTGTTATAGAAGTTAACAACATCTTCTAAAGAAGCATGTTTTATATGGCTGTAATCCTTACCAATAGTTGGCCATTTGTATGGATGTGCCTCGTATACCAAAGCTCTCAAAATATGCCAAATGTCACCATAAGGTTTATTGGTATAGTTTTCTTTAAATTCTTCTATTACAACCTTCTTTTGAGTATCTAATGAAACTTGATTGATATCCAAAAATTGCATTCTATCTGCCTCCAACCAAACAGCTAGCTCTAAATTCTCTTTGGGCAGCTTTATGTAGTAATTAGTAAAGTCATTATTAGTAAAAGCATTATTAGTGCCTCCGGCTTGTTGAATCGGGTGATCATAACTAGGTTGATTGACAGTACCTTCAAACATTAAATGCTCAAACAAATGAGCAAATCCGGTTTTGTCTTTAAATTCATTTCTAGCACCCACTTTATATAATACATTAATCACCACAAATGGTGTTGTTTCATCTAGATGATGAATTAATGTTAGGCCGTTCGAATATTTTTCCTTTGTAAAATGGATCATGCTTTTTCATTAAAAGAAGTGCAAAGCTAAAAGAACTAGATGATTTTACTAATACTGTAATTTAAACATCATCAATATTTCTTTCCAATCTCTCTCTATCTAAACAAACTCAAGCTAGAATGTTCTCCAAAAGTTAAATAAAGAATGATATCGTATGGATTAAACACTCAATTACTATTTTTGTTGCTTATGTCAATGAATCTAAAAGATCTATATAAGAAAGCACTTGATTTTCAATTTTTAAGTTTGGAAGAAGGAGTGTTTTTATACCATAATGCTCCAACGGCTGATTTAATGGCCATCGGACATCAATTAAGATTAATTCAAAAGCCTGAACCAATTGTTACTTGGATCATTGATAGAAATGTTAATACTACCAATGTTTGTGTGGCCAATTGCAAGTTCTGTAACTTTTATAGAAAGCCAGGACACGAAGAGGCATATATAACAGATATCGAAACTTACAAAGTTAAAATTGAGGAAACCATACAATTTGGTGGAGATCAATTGTTGCTGCAGGGAGGACATCATCCCGATTTAAGTCTAGAATATTATGTTGAACTATTTAAAGAACTTAAATCTCTTTATCCCGACATAAAATTGCATGCATTAGGGCCTCCTGAAATTGCGCATATCTGCAAATTAAGTGGCTTAGACCATTTAACTGTGCTTCAAAAGCTGAAAGATGCCGGTTTGGATTCATTGCCTGGTGCTGGTGCAGAAATTCTAAGCGATAGAGTAAGGCGACTTTTAGCCAAAGGGAAATGTACCGGTAAAGAATGGTTAGATATCATGAGAGCGGCACATAAAGTTGGTTTAACTACTTCTGCTACTATGATGTTCGGACACATTGAAACCATTGAGGAGAGAATACAGCACTTAATTTGGCTAAGAGAAGTACAATCTGAAAAACCTCAAGATGCCAATGGGTTTTTAGCATTCATTCCATGGCCTTTCCAAGACGAAGGAACATTATTGCGTAAAATGCGAAATATAAAAAACAATGTTACAGGCGACGAGTATGTGAGAATGATTGCCTTAAGCAGAATAATGTTGCCCAATATTAAAAACATTCAAGCTTCATGGCTAACAGTAGGGGAGAATATTGCACAATTGTGTTTGCATGCCGGTGCAAATGATTTCGGATCTATCATGATAGAAGAGAATGTGGTTTCTGCCGCAGGTGCTCCTCATAGATTTACATCTGCTGCCATTCAACAATCCATTAAAAATGCCGGTTTTGAGCCCAAATTAAGAGATCAGCAATACAATTTCAGGAAAATGCCTGAAGTAATTAAGCAACAAGTCATCACATATTAGGCTTTATTGCGTCGTGTGAAATTATCTTGAGCGATAAATTTTACAGATAAGGATAACTTAATACTTGTTTCAATTTTTTTATATTTTTTAATTGATATCTCTCATAAGTCATTTTATATACCTTGCTATTGTTAAGAAAAGACTAAGTAGCCTACTGTCACCCATTTTTTAGTACGTCACAAATCTTAATATCTTTAACATAATGTGAATAAAGGGGTACTGACTTAACATAATTTGTAATTACTTTTGTTAAAAGTGTGAGGGATTTAGTTTTTTTTAATGAAAATCCCTATACTTGCCCTTTGTAAATTTTAACGGAACTTTACATTAGTTAACAAAACAAGTCAGAGTTTTATGAAAAAAAGTTTGTTTTTGCTATTCCTTGGCGTAGTATTTATGTCATCGCAGATAATAGCGCAAATGTCTGTCTCTGGTACAGTATCTGATGCAGACGGAGAACCACTCATTGGAGTGAACATTGTAGAAAAAGGGACAACAAATGGAACAGTTACCGATTTAGACGGTAATTATTCTATTAAAGTCGCTGAAGGATCTAAGCTCGTATTTAGTTACGTAGGTTATGATTCTCAAGAATTTGCTGCGGCAGCAACAGTTAATGTTGTAATGCTAGAGGCGGGAATCTTGGAAGAAATTGTAGTGACAGCTACTTCAGTTGAAAGAAATTCAAGAGAAGTGGTTTATGCTAACCAAACAGTTTCTTCAGAGGATTTAAACAGTTCGCCAAATTCTGGTGCGATAAGCGCACTTCAAGGAAAATTGGCTGGTGTTAAAATTCAACAAGGTTCTGGTAACGTAGGAGCTTCTACGAGAATTGTATTAAGAGGTGAAACATCTCTTACAGGAAACAACAACGCCTTAATAGTGGTGGATGGTGTTCCTATTGATAACAGTTCTCAACAAGGAGGTCAAGGATCATCTACTGATGGTTTCGTAGATTTTGGTAACCGTGGAAACGATTTAAATCCAGAAGATATTGAATCAGTTACAGTGTTGAAAGGTCCTTCGGCAACTTCGTTATACGGATCAAGAGGTGCTTCAGGGGTAGTATTAATTACTACTAAGAAAGGAGCTGCTGGTGGAAAGAAATTCAGTGTTGGATTGACTACATCAACAACTTTTGAAAAAGCTTATATTCAATTAAAAAGACAAAATGAGTTTGGTCAAGGTTATGCCACTTGTGATTGTGACCCTAACGATTTATGGTCTGGTGAGAACTTCTCATGGGGACCTAGATTTGATGGTGTTGTAAGACCTTGGACGTCTCCTGTTTTAATTGATACCGACGGAGATGGAACTGGTGATGAATACCAATTCTTATCTAGACCTTACAGTGCGGTTGATAACCAATTAGAAAGCTATTTTGATCTTGGTAGAACGACCAATACAAGTGTTAATTTTTCAGGTGGAAATGATAAGTATACTTACTATGCTTCTTACACCAACACAAACGCAGATGGTATTGTGCCGTCAACTTACTTAAAGAAAAATGGTTTTAACTTAAATGCTTCGGCTCAATTTTCAGATAAGTTGAGATCAAACTTCGGTGTAAACTTAGGTTTTGTTAACCAAAAAGCATCTTCAGAAGGTAACACATTTAGTAGTGGTATACCAAACGGGTACTTCTATGCAGTGCAAACGCCAGTAAATATTCCTTTTAATGAATTAAGAGATTACAATTCTCCTTTTCATGGTTTTGAAGGATATTATGGAGCATTTACAATTAATCCTTACTTTATCTTAAATGAATCTAGCTTAACTAACGCAGTTAGTAACGTTAGAGGTAATTATGATTTAACTTATACTCCAATTGAAGGTTTAAGTTTAACAGGTAGAGTAGGTGCTAACTTTGTAAATAGTACAATTGAAGAAAAATTACCTGTATTTGAATATGCAGATCATGCTATTTGGGTTAATAATCAACAAGTAGATGTGTATACAGGTAGAGAGCAAAGTAGTGGATTTTATAGAAAAACAAATCAAACGAATGTAAACCTTGACTTAACTGGTCAAGCTACTTATCAAAAAGATTTTGGTTCTTCTGGAGACTTTTCTTTATTAACTACAGCTGGATATAACTTCTTCCAAAGAACAACAGAACAAACTTCTGGTGAAACAGTAGGTGGTATTACAATACCTGGTTTCTATACATTAGCAAATAGTGTTCAAGCGCCTTTAGCACAGAATGAAAGTTCTAAGTATAGAATTATGGGAGCTTATGGTAACGCATCTTTTGGATGGAGAAACATGGTGTTCGTTGAATACTCTGCAAGAAATGACTGGTCTTCTACTTTACCAGAAGGTAATAGAGGATTCTTCTACCAAGCAGGAGGTTTATCATTCATTGCTTCAGAGTTAATACCTAAAAACAATGCTTTAAGTTATATGAAAGTGAGATTGTCTGCTGGAACAACTGGTAAGGATGCTCCTTTATATGCATTAGCGTCAACTTATATTCCAGTAAATACTTTAGTGGATTTTGGTGATCCTGATCATAACTTAACTGCTCCTGTAAATGGACAAGCTATCTATACTGCTTCTAATAGAATTGGAAATCCAAACTTAGAGCCAGAGTTAGCATTAACATTTGAAGCAGGTTTAGATGTAAGTTTCTACAAAAACAGAATTTCTGCTGAGTATACTTACTATAATACTTCTAACAAAAACCAAATTGTTTTGGTTAACCTTCCTGAGTCTTCAGGATATGTGGATGCATTCCAAAACGTGGGTGAAATTAGTAACGTAGGACATGAATTAACTGTGAAAGTAAATCCAATTCCAGCTTCTTTGAAAGATGTGAAAATGAATTTATTCTGGAACTTTGCTAAAAACAAATCAGAAGTTATCAAAATCTCTGAAGATTCAGATGAGTTAGATATCAGAAGTTTTGGTGGATTCGGTAATGCAGGATTGATTTCATTAGTAGCTGCTGAAGGATTACCTTACGGTACTTTCAAAGCTTTAGAATACAAAAGAGATCCGAATGGTAATATCGTTGTAAATCCAAACAATGGTCAACCATTATTAACAGAAGATCAAACTTACCAAGGTTCTTACCAACCAGATTTCATTACTAGTTTCGGTACGGATTTAGGATGGAAAGGAATTAGAGCTAACATCTTATTTGATGTAAGAAAAGGAGGACAATATTTCTCTTATACAAAAGGATTATCTGAATTCAACGGTACTGCAAGTACAACTACGTTGAATGATAGAGAAGCATTTGTTGTAGAAGGTAGTGTAGTTGAAGTTGATAACGGTGATGGTACATTCAGCTATGTTGAAAATACTCAACCTGTTTCAGTTTACAACTATATCACTAATCAACCAGGTGGTAATGATTTAGTAGATGCTAGTTTTATCAAGTTAAGAGAGTTAGGTCTATCTTATACTTTACCGGGTAAACTTTTTGAGAATAATCCATTATCAAGTATTACAGTTGGTTTTGTTGCTAGAAACTTAAAGTTCTGGTTAGCAGATGAAAACACATTTGCAGATCCTGAAGTAAACGGTGTGGATGGAACAGGAAACGGTGTGGGAATTGAATCTCATGCTACTCCAACTTCAAGAAGTTATGGTTTCAAAATTGATGTTAAATTTTAATTAGAAAAGATGATGAAGAATATATTTAATAAAATATTAGCACTAGCAGTAGTATTCTCTATTGCTTCTTGCGACAGTCTTCTGGACATTAATGAAGATCCAGATGCGTCAACAACAGCAAGAGTACAGGAAGTATTTACGAGTGGACAAGCGTATTTGAATTATATGGTTGCTGCTCAATTTAATGACGAAACACCTAGATTATGGGCGCAATATTACGCTTGGGGTCCTGGTGTAGCTGTCGGTCCAGATGAAAGAAATGAGTATTTCGCTACTTCATCTGATAGCAGATGGAGATATGCATACGCTAGAAGTTTACGAGATTTAAAATTCGTAATTGATAGTGGTGAGCCTCTTTATGGTGCATTAGCTAAGATTACTATGGCTTATGAGTATGGATTATTAGTGGATATGTTTGATGCTGTTCCTTATTCTCAAGCATTACAAGGTGCATTTGAGGATGGAAGTTTAACAACTCCGGTTTATGACGATGGTGCAACAATTTATGCTTCTTTAATTGCTTCTATTGATGAGGCATTGGCACAAATTGAAAATGCAGCGGGTAACATTTTAATACCAGGTAATGATGATTTACTTTATCATGGAGATTTAGATGCATGGACAAAATTTGCATATTCATTGAAATTGAAATTGTTAGTTAGACAAACGGTTAATGGTGGCCCTACAGATTTATCTACACAAATTAGTGACTTAGTTGCTGAGGGTTTAGCTGGAGGTTATTTCATTGATGAACCTTCTGAAAATGCAGCTATTGTAGCTGGTGGTCAAGCTGGATCAGAAAATCCTTTCTACGCTCTTTTAGAGCAAGGTTTAGGAAATTTCTACGTATTAAATCAAGCATTCTTTGAAGCTTTAGATGATTTAAATGATGAGAGATTAGATGAGATGTATGATAAGCCAGGTGGATCTGCAGTACATGTTGCTGAGATTTCTGGTAACGTATTGAATTCTGATTTACAATCAGCGGATTATTCAAAACCTTCAGACAAGGTTTATGGACCTGCTTTGCCTACAAATTTAATGACGTCAACTGAAGTGTGGTTTTACAGAGCAGAAGCGGCACAAAGATTTGGAACAGAAGATGCAGTTTCTACATTTAATTCTGCTGTAACATCATCTTTTGCTGATTTAGGTATTGAGAGCGATGCGGCTGGACACTTAGCTTTTATCAACTACGGAAACGCTACTGATAGAATTAAGATGTTATCTAGAGAAATGTGGGTAGCAATGAATGGTACTAGTCAACCAGGTGAAGGATGGATTACTACTAGAAAATTTGATAATGGTTCTAATGGTTACTTTGGTTCTACTGGAGGATTATTCATTAGCCCAGTAGAAAATACATTAGGTGCTGGCGTTTATCCTAGCATTTTATTGTATCCTCAAACTGAAGTGAATACTAATCCAAATTTCCCAGGTCAACATCAATTAACTGATAAAGTTTTTTGGGATAACTAAGACATTAACTAACAATATAAATTATTAATATGAAAATTACTAAGTATATAATGTTGTTGTTAATCGGTGCTTTCATCATGACATCTTGCGACGAAGAAGTTGTAGGATACGATGAAGAAGCGATTGATTTCGAAACAGCAGACGCTTACCTAAAGGTAATTACCCCGGGTACAGAATTGGTAGAGGGTGTATCTGACTATAGTTTCAGGTTCATAGTGATACCAGGCGTAGAAGACATCGCAAAAGTTAACCTATACAAAAAGGTTATTTTTGGAGGAACTCAAGAAGTATCTAATGAAGTTTTAGCTTACTCTTATGATATCGACGATACTCAGTTGTCAACTAATATTGAAAGAGATATTACAGCAGCTGAATTATTTGAAGGTATTGTAGCCACTGATCCTGCATCAGTATTAGATACAATAGTTGATTCTTTAGTTTCAGGTACAATAGTAGAATTTACTTTTGAAGTACTAAGATCTGATGGATCAGCAGCTAATACAACTGGTGAAGCATCAAAGAGAATGAGATTTACATATCTACCAAACCCATACAAAGGAACTTATGTTACTAAGTATGGTTCTTATTGGAGAATTGAATCACAATTTGATGGCAATGGTGATCCACTAGGTGAGGAATTGACGAACTATGTTGGACAAACAAGAACTATTGGAGCATTAAATGATACTGCATTAACACACCCAGATTGGTGGGGTGGATTTGATTGGGCTGGAAACGAGTTTGTATTCTATGCTGGCGTAAATGACGCAGCAAATCCAACAGATTCATCAATCAGAGTAACTATACCGGTAACAATTGATGGAGTATCACAACCTTTATTTTCTGGAAGCAGAATGATTACTCCAGAAACGGATGGTTGTGGATCAGCAGGAGCCTTTAACCACAATAGAGTACCTGGAATTTGCGATCAAATGATTGTACCAGATGCAGGTGGACCTGGTGTTCATAGAATCTATCTTACTTACGGATACTTCACAGATGGATCTGGAGAGAGAGAGTTTTATGAAATTTTAGAAAAAATCGGAGAATAAAAAATAAGTTATGAAGAAATATTTAATATTATTAATAGCAGTGCTTGGATTCGCAAGTTGTGATGAAACGCCTGAAGTGTCTAGGATTACTTCATTACTGCCATTCACAATTGACACTCCTGATTTAGTGATAACAGATGATACAGAGGATAAAACATTAACTATTCCTATCACTTTGTCAGAGACTCAAGTTGTGTCAACAATAATCACTGCTACGTTAGATGAAGAGAATACTACGGCTACTAACGGTGTAGATTTCGTTTTTGAAGATACTGAAATAGAGATCGAAGGATATGTAAGAACAGCTACTATTACAGTTGATATCATTGGAGATATTGCACCGGATGGAGAGCCTGAATTTATTGTTATTAATTTAGGCCCATCAGAAGCATCTAATACCAATCCATTTGTAGTGAGTGGTACTGTACAGTTGACAATTCAATTGAATGACTTCAATGGAGATGAACCAATCATCACAGTAGATTGGGATGGTGCATTAGCTGTACCTAGTTTAAATGGAGGATCAACAGACTTAGTGTTCCCAATTTGTGCAAATGGAGTAGATTTAGATCCATTCTTTTTGTTTGATAATAATGGAACATTAGATTTTGTTACTTATTCAGATGACTATGGAGCATGTCCAGAGCAATTTACAGGATTAGGTTCTTATGCCAATGGAACATATATCATGTTAACAGAGTTGTTTGCAAATCCATTTGGTGCTTATCCGGATGCATTAGGTGATTTATGTATTACGACTACAGTTGTTCAACCGGGTGTAGGATCAATAGAATTTGAACAAGACTTAGGAGAAGGCGAGTGTTATATTGCAACATCTTTAGGTTATGCTCAAGGCGGTCCATTTGATACAAGAGATGTATTTGAAATGGTAAAAGACGGTACAACATATATGTTTAATAGCTTATCAGACGGATCTGAGTTTGGAACTATCGGAAGATATGCTATCGGACAATCTGTTTACGATGCATTAGCTCAAAGAGCTATTGATAAACCGTATGTACAACCAGCATCTTTAGTTAAGAACTAGAATAAAAATTAAATTTTATATTGAAAGGCTATCTATATAGATAGCCTTTTTTTATTTTTACTTTATGAGAAATGTTATTGTAATACTGTTTTCTATGAGCCTCTGTTTGTCATCAATTGCTCAAGACAGAACGATTGGTTTAGTACAAAGAGATTCATCTATCGACGAAGGATATTATTTGTTTGGCCCAAAAAATGCTAATACAGCCTATTTAGTTAATAGCTGTGGGCAGTTAGTTAATCAATGGGAAAGTGGTTATAAACCTGGTAATATAGATCGCTTATTAGAAAATGGAGATTTATTAACTGCTCGTCTACTTAATCAAAATCCTGGATTAGGAGCAGGTGGTCAAGGTGGTATTTTTGAGCAATATGATTGGGATGGGAATAAAAAATGGAGTTATGTAGTAAGTGATTCTATACAATTAGCACATCATGATTTTGCTATTCTTCCAAATGGCAATTATTTAATTTTATCTTGGGATAAAAGGTTTTATCAAGAGGCTATTGATGCAGGAAGAGATAGTAGTACTGTTTTTAATGGTTCTGTATGGAGTGAGAAGATAACTGAATTAAGACCGATTTTTCCAGATTCTGCTGAAATCGTTTGGGAATGGTATTTATGGGATCACTTAATTCAAGACTATGATTCTACAAAAAACAATTATGGTGTAGTAAGTCAACATCCTGAGTTGATGAATATCAATTATATTTTGGGTTCTCCAGACCCAGATTGGATTCATGCTAATAGTTTAGCATATGATCCTGTTACGGATCAAGTTATGTTTAGTAGCAGGGATATAAATGAAATATATGTAATAGACCATAGCACTACAATTCAAGAAGCCGCAAGTAATACCGGTGGAAGATGGGGAAAAGGAGGAGACTTTTTATTTAGATATGGAAATCCTCGTGTTTATGATAGAGGAGATTCTTCTGATCAAGTTTTCTTTATGCAACATGATGCTAACTTTGTTGATTATGGAATTGGTTCGGATGGTGCACTTATGGTGTTTAATAATGGAAGAGCACGTTTTGGAATTCCAATAGATAGTAATTACAGTCAAGTATTAAAAATTTATCCTACAAGGAATTCTGATTCTAGCTTTGTATTTACCAATCAATATGATGTTGATAGTGTCGTAGTAATATATGAAGGTTCACCAAGACCATCTTTTTTCGCTGCATTTTTATCTGGTGCTACTCAATTAAAGAACAATCGTTATTTAATTAGTCATGGACCGAAAGGAGAATTCTTTGAAATAGACGAGAATGGAGAAATATTGTTAAAGTATATAATACCTGTAGGTTTAAATGGAATTCAATTAACACAAGGAATTGATGTGGATGATCTAGGAACAGGTATTGGTGCACGTGATAATGTATTTTTTAGAGCAGTAAAATATGAAGCTGACTTTCCAGGCTTTGATGGAAAGGATCTTTCAACGTCTTCCTATATCGAACTATCACCTTTACCGGGTTTATGTGGAGACATTCCTGTTGTATCAGAGATTATCGATCTTAGTTTAGAAGAATTGGCTATTTATCCAACACTTGTTTTAGATAATCTATTAAGAGTTGTTTTAACAAATGATATAATAGTTCAGCATTATGCTCTTTATGACATAAGTGGAAAAATGGTAAAGTCGGCTGTTGATCTTAATCAAAATAGTGACTTTTCAATTGAACTTCCGGGTCAGTTAAATAGTGGAATTTATATACTACAATTAAATGGCGAAAAGAATAATACTTCATTTAATATTAGTCGGAAGATCATTGTGCAATAATTAATAAGGTTTTCGCGTGATTTATTCTATAAATATGCCCGACATTTTATCTAAACGTTAACCTTATTTCGTTACTACATTAATGGCTAAACTAGTCCTCTTAATATACATATATTTGCAGCCGATTTAAAGACAGAATGTAATCTGCATACATGAAGCATCAGCATTTAATATATTTTTTACTTTTATTCTTCGGAATGTCTACAGCAACTTTGAATGCTGAGACAAGACCTACCGAAGAACATGCGAAAAAGTGGTTCATGAGGATGATCATGGTCATGAAGTAGACAGTCATCCACGAAGACGAGCACTATGCTTGTGGTGAACACCATGGGAGTTTGACGCAGGCGCTACGGCTATACATCATTGCAGATGCGAATGTTTATAGCATCAGACCATTCAGTATTCCTCTATAACATATGTATATGTAAAAAGGAGAAGGTCTGAAAATGTTTTCATCTGCTAAGTTTGGTCTGGTCATCATATGTCTGGGCATTATGCAATCGATGGGTTTGTATTAAACAGAGGCCTTAAATAAGTTGAAGTGATCCTTCTTTTCCAAAAGAAAAAGTAGAAGTTTGTGATTTTGGATACAAAAGGACGTATCGAAGGGAAGCATGATAGTAAGGTAATTGAAGAAGAACTTGAAGTTCCTGTTGTGATTTTAAAGGATGGTAGACAAGATTTGAATTAGAAGCTAAATCTACTTTAGATGGTGGTTTGTTCGGTGGTGGATTAACTTCTTGGTATGATTTTCATTATTCAAGAATGTTGTTTCAATGATTATTGTTCCTTTTTCTTAACATGGATTTGTTCTTTTCGTAAGAAAAGCATACATCACAAATGGAAAATGCTCCACGAGGGTATTCTATCAATCTTTTGTTGAGCCAATTTTTGCCTTTATAGAACCAAGTGTCAGCCAATTTTAGGTCATAAATGGGAAAAGTATCAACCTTTCTTGTCTGTTTTTCTTTTTCATTCTAGGATTAGTTGTTTGGACAGATTCCATTTTCAGGCTCAACGTAACTGGACATATATCAGTAACTGCTCGCGTTAGCTTTGTTTTTACTGCATTGGTTGTGAACTTAAGTGGTAATAAACATTATTGGGGAACACATGTGCTTATGGATGCCGGGTTGACTGCTACGTTTGTTAAGAGTGATTTTAACACCGGTAGAGCTTTTAAAGGTGATTCTAAAACCAATGACCTTATTTATTCGACTTTTTTTGAAACTTATCTGCAGGTCACATGGTAATTTATGATTTTCGTAAACTTAATTTTTATTTTCGGTCAAGCTGGAGAAAACGCTGGATCAATCAGTGGTATTACTGTTGTCTGTTACCACTAACTATGTTCATGTTGGCTCTTGAGCTGCTATTAGCAACATTTTTACAAGCATTTGTATTTTACTATTCTTTCTGCTGTGTACATTGGTGCTTTGCAGTGAAGAACATCATTAATATTTTTGAAACAGAATTAAATAAATAATTAAAAACTAAAAAAATGACTGGAACATTAGCTGCATTAGGAGTAGGATTGTAATTGGAGCTGGCTACGGTATTGGAATGATTGGCGGTAAAGCGATGGATGCAATTGCAAGACAACCGGAAGCTGCTGAAAGTATTCTAATTGGCATGATCTTAGCTGCTGCACTTATTGAAGGAGCTGCATTAATTGCTATCCTGTTACTCCTGTATTTGTATAGGCTAATTCATGAATTAGAATTTTCCTTTTTTAACTCACTTAAAGCTAAATAGTATGTTAATGCTGGCTGACTTTTCTGTACTAAAATTCTTTAGATCGAGTTTTATTTATCTGGACAGTGGTTATATTTTTCCTTTTTTGGACACTCGTAGGTAAATACGCATTTAGCCAATCGCTGGTGTATACTATTAAAAAACGAAAGGAAGACATTCAAAAACGCTTTGGATGAGGCTAGAAAGCTCGGCACAGAAATGGAGTCTTTACAAAATCTAGCAATGAAGCATTATTGCAGGCTTCAGAAGAAGAGGAAAAATACTCAAAAAGAAGCAAAAGAATTGAAAGATTCTATTGTTGTGGAGAAGCAAATCAAGCCAAAACAGAAGCTTCAAAATTTTGGCAGATGCTAAAGTGGAAATTAAAGAAAGCTAGGAAAACGCAGCTATTGCTGAGTTAAGAAAAAAAGAATTAGGTAAAATTTCACTTGATATCGCTGAAAGGTTTTAAACAGAGAATTAGATTCTGTAAAAAATCACGAAGATTACGTGGCATCATTAATTGATCAGATTAAATTGAACTAGAAAGTATGTCAGCAATTAATTAGCATCGAGATACGCAAACGCATTATTGAAGCTCCAAGAGCAAACTATCTTAGGAAAAATGTTTATCAAGATATTCAGTTTATTGAGCAATCAACCGGTGATAGCCGTGAAAGCTAGATTGATGCTTAAAGTCCGATCGTAAATGTAGATCCGTAAACTTTCATCACTGAAAGCTATTTATACAGGTAAAGATTGACTGATTTAACTCTGAATTTTTTACTAATGTTGGTTAAAAAGCAAGAAAGAGAAGGTTACTTGAAAGAGATAGTTGATGCTTTTATGTAGCCTACAACGATCTCAAAAATATTAAATGGTTGAGTTAGTTTCAAACCACAGAATTAAATGAAGGATTAGAAAATACAATTGTAAATGCTGTAAAAGCTCAATTGGGAGCTGCAAATTTACATGTTACTAAAATAGTTGATCTAAAATCCTTGGTGGATTTGTAATTAGGAGTGGAGATAAAGTGTTTGATACGAGTTTACAAAACAAGTTTAAGATGCTTTAAAAAAGAGAAATTTTAGCAAATTAATTGTTAAATTAATCGCAAATGGCAGATATAAGACAATTGAGATATCAGCAATTTTAAGACAGCAATTGTCAGGCTTTAGTACTGAAGCTCAATTGGAAGAAGAAGGTACAGTCATACAAGTGGGTGATGGTATCGCTCGTATCTATGGTTGCAACAAAGCTCAAGCCAGGAGAATTAGTTCAGTTTGAGTCTGGCTTAAAAGCTGTAGTATAACGGAAGAAGACAACGTTGGTGTGGTTTTGATGGGCGCTTCAGGAAGCGGTTAAAGAAGGATACGTTAAACGAACCGGTGTTATTGCTTCTATTGATGTTACCGAAAGTATGTTGGGTAGAGTGGTAGACGGTTTAGGTAATACCATTGATGGTAAGGTCCTTTAACTGGTGAGAAGTTTAAAATGCCAATTGAGAGAAAGAAGCTCCCAAGCGTAATTTACAGACAACCGGTAAACCAACCACACTTCAAACAATTAAAACCAATTGATGCTATGATTCAATTGGTAAAGTCCAAGAGTTAGTAATTTGGTGATGAACAAACTGGTAAAACAGCTATTTGTATTGATGCTATCATTAATCAAAAGAATTTTACGAAAAGGGAGAGCCGGTATATTGTATTTATGTAGCAATAGGGCAAAAGCCTCTACTGTAGCACAAATTACCAAAAACACTGGAAGAAGAGGCGCAATGCCTTATACAGTAATCGTTGCAGCTAATGCTTCCTGATCCTGCTCCACTTCAATGTTACACTCCAATATGGCAGGAACTGCAATTGGTGAAGTATTTTAGAGATACAGGTCGTCCGGCATTAATCGTTTTGATGATTTATCAAAACAAGCGGTGAACTTATCGTGAGGTATCATTATTAAAGACCTCGGGAAGAGCTTATCGGTGACATTTCTACTACCTTCACTCAAGATTATTAGAAGAGCAGCAAGAATGATCGATAACGATGAAATTGCTTCTCAAATGAATGATCTTCCTGAATGTTTAAAAGGTAAAGTAAAAGGAGGAGGATCGCTAACTGCATTGCCAATTATTGAAACTCAAGCAGGTGACGTATCTGCTTATATTCCTACCAACGTAATTTCAATTACTGATGGTCAGATATTCTTAGAGTCAAATTTATTTAACTCAGGTGTTCGTCCGGCAATTAACGTAGGTATCTCAGTATCAAGGGTAGGAGGTTCTGCTCAGATTAAATCGATGAAGAAAGTTTCTGGTACATTGAAATTAGACCAAGCTCAATTTAGAGAGTTAGAGGCTTTCTCAAAGTTCGGTTCTGATTTAGATGCAGCTACCATGTCTGTTCTAGAAAAAGGAAAGAGAAACGTAGAAGTTTTGAAACAAGGTCAATATTCACCGTTATCTGTAGAAAAACAAGTGGCTATCATTTACTTAGGTAGTAAAGGTTTATTGAAAGATGTTCCGGTTGAGAAAGTGAGAGCTTTCGAAGAGGATTTATTGAACCAATTAGAAGTAAAACATCCAGAAGTACTAAAATCATTTGCTGAAGGGAAACTAGAAGATGAGATGATTGAAAAGTTAAAATCATTAGCTTCTGATGTACAATTAAACTATAAGTAATCTAATAGACAGTATAAGATGCCTGCAAATTTAAAAGAAGTAAGGATAAGAATAGGTTCTGTTAAATCTACACAGCAGATCACTAAAGCCATGAAAATGGTGGCAGCGGCTAAGCTACGTAAGGCTACTGAGCGTATTTTAAAGATTAGACCTTATTCTGAGCATCTTTCTAGTATATTAGGAAATATTTTATCTAGTGTTCAGGGAGAATTGGAATTAGATTTTGGCAAGGAAAGAGAAGTAAAAAACATTTTAATCGTTGTCATTACATCTGATAGAGGTTTGTGTGGTGCTTTCAACTCAGCTACTACAAAAGCTGCTCAACTTTTAATTGAAAATAAGTATAGTCATTTAAGAGATAGTGGCAATTTGAAGGTGATGTTTGTGGGTAAAAAGGGTAGAGATCTTTTAAAGAAACATTATGCTAATAGCACCTCAAAATTTTTATCTCTTTTTTCAGATTTAACTTTCGATAATGCTGCCACAGCCGCTGATTATATCATGGATGGGTATGCGAGATGCGAGTATGATAAAGTTGAAGTGGTTTATGGTAAGTTTAAAAATGCTGCTGTACAAGAAACCACTGTTGAACAATTCTTGCCGGTAGTAAATAATGATATTGAGGAGGTAAAGGGCAAAGCTGATTATATTTTCGAACCTGGGAAGGAAGAAATATTGTTAGAATTGGTTCCTAAGATCTTAAAAACACAATTTTTTAGATACTTATTAGATTCCAATGCATCTGAACATGGGGCTAGAATGACGGCAATGGATGCTGCTACAGAAAATGCTAATGAGTTATTGAAACAATTAAAATTATCTTATAACAGAGCAAGACAAGCTGCAATTACTACAGAGATTACTGAGATTGTTAGTGGTGCTGCCGCTTTGGAAGGATAATCAGTGTATAAGAAAAAATGAAGATCCGGATATAGCAATATATTCGGATTTTTTATTTTAGCACCTTACATAGTTCAAACGTCTTACTTGCACTTTGAATATAAATATTACTATCTTGGAATAATAAATGCAAGAACTCGAACAGCATATTGAGGCCGTTATTTTTACTTCAGAGAAACCTGTAAGTATTGAAGAGATATTAGAAGGACTTCAGAGATTGGATGAGAATATTTCTGAAGATCATGTGAAAGAGTGCGTTAAAAATATTGATAAAAAGTTCAACACTCCACAATTTGCGTTTAGATTAGTAAAATCAGGCGGCGGTTATCAATTTCTGACGAAGCCACAATATCAAGAAACCGTAGCTTCAATGCTGCACCATAATGCCAAACGACGATTAACTAATTCAGCACTTGAAACGCTTTCTATAATTGCCTATAAGCAACCTATTTCCAAAACTCACATTGAACAAATTAGAGGAGTTAACTCTGATTATGCAGTAAATAAATTAATGGAAAAGGAGCTGGTAGAGATTGTTGGACGTGGTGAGGAAGTTGGGAAACCATTGTTATATGGTACCAGTGAATTTTTTATGGATTATTTTGGGATCAATTCTATTGATGAATTGCCAAAGATTAAAGAGTTTGAAGAAGTAGAAAGTCAAATTGGTAATGCGCCGGATATTGAAATGCCTTCAGATAACTAAGAAACCACTACTATTTAATTATCATTCTGAACTACTCCGGATGTATCAACTGCTTATATGCAAAAGAAAAGAACAAATTCACCTTATTTAAAGAATGATAGTAAAGAAGATTTACCAATCAGGTTGAATAAATTTATTGCAAATGCAGGAGCATGCAATAGAAGAGAGGCTGACGAATTTATCGAACAGGGACTAGTAAAAGTAAATGGAAAAGTTGTTAATTCGGTGGGTTTAAAAGTAAATATGGATGATAGAGTTGAACTAGATGGCCAACGAGTTTATCCAGGAAAGAAAGTTTTTGTGCTACTTAATAAGCCCAAAGATTTCTCTTGTCAAGCAGGTGATAAAAATGATAAAACCGTTCTGAAATTAGTGGAGAAGGCATTTGAAACGAAAGCGGTTACCTTGCATTCTTTAGGTAAAACTGAGAAAGGTTTGGTGGTCATTTCAAATGATATACAGCTAGCGCAAAATATCAGTAAAGGAAGTAATAAGATAATCTCCTTGTTTAAAATTGAAATTGATCAACCAATGAAGACAGATGATTTTGATACTTTTAGCAAAGGAGTAAAGTGGAAGGATGAATTGATTAAGCCAATTAAGATGGCTTATGTTGATGACAATAAGAATGTTTTAGGGCTTGAAATTAACGTCAATGATTCGTCTATTTTAGAACAGCTTTTTAATAGTTTGGGTTATAAGATAGTGGATCTAGATAGAGCTATGTATAATGGCTTAACCAAAAAGAATTTAGCTCGCGGACAATGGAGGTATTTGACAGAAAGAGAAGTAATTCAATTGAGAAAAAATGCAAAAAAATAATTTATCTACTCCAAGATAAATAGTGTTTTACAACGGTAGCAGGATGGGTCGATTCTGCAATTCTTTTTACATACTTCAATACAGAAATACTATCCTCGTTATTCTTTAAAAGATAGTTTCGCTGCATTTTAAGAAGATGATTATATTCCGGACATTTAGTAACTAAGCTTAAATAATAAGTGTCATCATCTGAGTTGTATTCAAACAAAACAATCTTTTTGATCAAAGGAGTTTTTTTTATTTCCAGAAACATTGGGCTTTTAACAAAAGGATCAATCGTTTTTTCCATATAGCCTAAAGGGAATAATGGGTAAAGCTTTTCTTCGAATTCAATATTGTTTTTATTCAATTCATCCTTAAGAGCATTAATTTGAAGCTTTAATTGCCCCGCGCAGGACTCCGCTTGCTGAAAACTTCCATAAGGTTTCCATTTTCCACGCCAATCGTAATACTCAAATTGACCTAATTTTAATTTATAATCAAAAACCGATGGTTTATCAAAAATATAGCCCGGATAATAAAACTTATAATCTAATGAAAGCGCATATTCCAATTCCAATAGCATTGTAAAAGTACCCAAGCTATATTTAGCGTAGGCCGGATCATAAATCCCAATTAAACTAGCAATACTATTTTGACCTTTATCAAAATAACTTAATGCTACCAGTTTGCCGGTTTCGTCCCGAACCTCGATTTCATAAGTATGGAAAACACTACTAATGGTGTCGGAATATAAAAATTGATGAAGATCATTGTAAATAAAACCCTTGAATCTAGGTTTGTGTGACTCGTATAATTTTTCCTTATCGAAATCAATGGAGGCTCTATTAATTCTGTAAGTAAATTTCTCTTTGTTTTTCCTTAGGAGCTTTCGATTGTTCTTGGATAGCTCGAAATTGGTAAGTGGCATCCTTATATTCACTACATTAAAAAGATCGCCTTCCATACACAGTAATCTCGATCTAAAAAGCATAATACTATTTCTAAACCAACCGGCAGCTAAATATCTATCTAAGCGGCTAGGTGATAAAGAAAATGGATAATAGTATTGTACAAGCATTTTGGATGCGCGATTAAGACTTTAAATTATCTAATCTAATTTAAGATTCCAAATATAATCGACAACATAAGAAGGATAATTCAAACGGAACGATTTGCATGGTAATAATCTTGCGCAATCTAGACATAATGGCTGAAATTAATTGCAGAGCATGACAAAAAGGCTGATTATGCAAAATAAAATGACAGAAATTCTCGAAAAATTGAGTGGTATGTCATTTGTATAAGGATAATTGTAAAAATTAATTCTTTAAACTATAAATATTTAAATCATGAAACTTATTAAGAGAAACAATTATCAGCCTTCATTTCCATCATTTTTTGATGACATTTTTACAAAAGATATATTTGGAATGGATAGAGATTTTGCTCCCTTCAAATCAACTCCGGCCGTAAACATTAAAGAAAATGAGGAATCATTTAAAATCGATGTTGCTGTACCTGGATTGAATAAAGAAGATTTTAATGTTGAGTTAGATCAAAACATTTTAACTATTTCTTTTGAACAAAAAGATGAAAAGGAAGAAAAGGATGAAAACGAAAAGTTCACAAGACGTGAATTTAGCTACACAAGCTTCAAAAGATCTTTTACAATTCCTGAAAATGTTGTGAATGCAGAAGAAATTAATGCTCAGTACAACGATGGAATATTAAGCTTAACGCTACCTAAAAAAGAGGAAGCTAAAGTAAAAGCTAAAAGACTAATCGACATTAAGTAAATTTAAGGTTTTTGTTAGTGGTCACTTTAATTTGAAAGTGGCTTTTAAAGGGCATTCTAATTAATGAATGCCCTTTATTTTTATTTGTAATTACTTTTCAATTGGGAAATAAATCTCCGTTAACCACTTACTCGTGTCTAGTTCTTCAGTTGGATCAGTAATAAAAACCTCCATTGGTTCACCTAGTGTATAGCCCAAACTATTTCCTTGATTTTGAAGTGCTTGATAAGCGTTGTCCATCCCTTCGTAAGATCCATAATAGGAAGCTTTTAATGCTTTAGTTCCTCCAAAATTTTCCCCTTTTGCATCTACCGGAACACCTAAAAGCAATTCATAATAATCAGCAACAGTATCCCAAGCCACCCATTGTGCAAAAGGATAACCATTTGGCTTAGCGCCCAATTTTTCAATTTCTGCCATAGCTTCTCCAAATCCATTTTCATAAGCCGCTGAGCTAAATTCACTCCATTTCCCTTTTTGCATGGCAGTGATTGCTATAAAAGAATCTTGTACAACTTCCTCAATTTTTAAATTACTAGTGGATTCGGTATCTTTAATAGGTGCCTCAGGGTGCGCTTTAATATAAGCGTCCATTCTCTCTAATCCTTTTACATAAGCTTTCGTAACCATCATTTTACCGATAGCATTTTGATACCTTTTCCAAGGTAACTGACTTCTGTAATCGGATTTAAAATCCCAAATAACATTTGAGCCGCCATCTTCTGTAGGTTCAATAGTAAAGTCAGAAAATGATTCTTCTTCTTCGCCTTCAAAAAACATTTGGCTCTTAATTCCTTTGTTCGGGTCACTTTCTAAAATAGTTAAAGATCCCTTTCCAGTTTTTTTGCCATCCCAACTATACGAAGCTCCAGCGCCAACCGTTTGATCGCTATAGGTGGTAGTCATGCTTTTATCCATTTGATTCCAAAATGACCAATTCTCCCAATTTTTTAAATTATTTACCTGAGCAAAAACCTGTTGAGGTGAAGCTTCTAATTTTTTATTAACTGCTAAGTCTAAACTTGACGGCATAAAAAATGAGCCAACGATTAGTGCCAGCACTAATACGCCAATTGCACTTAAACATCCTTTCATATTAGTAATTTTTGTGGTTAGTTTATATATGAAAATAATGTATTTTTAGGATATATAATAAATCGACGAAATCCTTAGAATAAAACAAACGAGACTTATGAAACTAATCTTTACAACCTTTTTTATAGTGATAGCCTTTACTTCGTCGATTGCGCAAAGCACTGCGGAGCGTGTTTTTACTATTTTTCAAACGAGCTGTACATTTAGCTCGTGTCATAGTAATGCAGGTCAAGCATTGGGTTTAAACCTTGAAGGTTCAGGACCAAATGCTATGATGGATGTTTATAATAACATTATTAATGCTACACCCAATAATGTTCATGCAGCTGGTGAAAACAATAAATTAATTATGCCGGGCGACCCTTCGAGAAGTTTCCTATTTAGAAAAATAAATGGTAATGGTGAATTAGATGCAGGTTTAAGCTTGCATTCAGAGGAAGGTGGGGCAATGCCACAAAATGCATCCCCGTTAGATCTTGAAGATCTCGAATTAGTACGTCAATGGATTTTACATGGAGCGCCTTTATCAGGAGAAGTGATTGATGTGGCGATTATTGATGAATTTTATAATAATAATGGTGTTCAAAGTATTTCCAATCCACCGGCAAAACCAGATCCATCTGAAGGATTTCAGTTGCATTTAGGACCATTCTTTTTACCTCCTGGAACAGAACGAGAAGTATTTTTAAAGCATAATTTGTTTTTAGAAGAAGATATTGAAGTGACTGCCGTTGAAACCACTATGGGCATTCAATCCCATCACTTTATTATTAATAAGTTTTTACCTGCCAATACAACCGTTTGTAATCTGCCATTGAGCAATGATGGTCCTGATGGCTTTGCAGATGGCTTTAGAAATGTGAATAGCTCATCTCATTTTAGCGCTTTGTTTCAAGTGGGTGCACAGGAATCAGAGCGATTAGAAGTGCCTTATAATACAGCCTTCTTTTGGCAACAAGGAACTGTTATAGATTTAAATTCCCATTACATCAATGCCAACCAAAATCAAGTATTGGCTGCCGAAGTTTATGTAAATGTTTATACTCAGGAAGCGGGTTTAGCAAAAGAGGAATTGCAATCTATTATGCTGCCAAATACAGATATTTCGATACCAAATGATGGAGAACCTCATACTTTAACTCAAAATGTGCCGGTATTTTTCTGTTACCCAAATGGAATCTATCTATGGTCATTGTCTAGCCATACACATAAATTAGGACAAGATTTTGATATCTACAAGTCTAACGCTGCGGGTGCTAATGTGGAGCATTTGTATGATGGATCTTGTTATGAAGATGGAGCGCCAGATTGTGAAGTAGAAGATTTTGATTACCAGCATCCACCTGTTAGAGAGTTTGAAGATTATTATAGACTTGCTAGTACTGATTGGTTAAAGCAAGAAGCTACTTATATCAATAATACAGATAATGAAGTTGGTTTTGGCTTAACTTCTGAAGATGAGATGATGATTATGTTCTTGTTTTTTGTTGAGGATACAACTGATCTACACGAGCCGGAAATTCCGTCTGGCCTATTTCAAAATAATCTGGAGGAGTTATCTGTGTTTCCTAATCCAACCAATGGAAGTGTTTCGCTCTCTAGCAATAACAGGAGTGATGTCAGTGAGGTAAAATTACTTAGTATTCATGGTCAAACAGTGAAATCTGCCAATTTTATTCAACAAGACGGCCTTATAATAGTGGATATTCAAAATAGTAAAATACCAACCGGAATTTATTGGTTAATGGTAGAATATGAAGATCAAACAAGAAGTATTGCGAAAATAATTTATACTAAATGATGATATAATGAACTTCCAATTTAGTGTTATAATTGAGGTTTAGGTTTTTTCAGATACTAGATACTAGATACTATTTCAATTTCTCATTATTGCGATGTCTTTCGGTATCTCTATCGGTCTTCTTTTGCAGATTTTTGTTGAGCGCATCAGTGAGATCAACTCCGGTTTGATTGGCTAAACAGATTACTACAAAAAGTACGTCTGCTAATTCATCTGCTAAGTTTTTGTCTTTATCCGAAGCTTTAAAAGATTGTTCTCCATACTGCCGTGCAATAATTCTAGCCACTTCTCCAACTTCCTCAGTAAGCATAGCCATATTGGTGAGTTCATTAAAATATCTAATGCCGGTAGAGTTGATCCATTCGTCAACTAATTTTTGTGCTTCTTTTATAGTCATAGTTTATGGTATGTTTAAACATTAAAGGTTTCATCATGCTTTAATGTTTTGAGTAATTAAAGTACTATTTTTGGGAATATAATAAAGGTATACCTAAAACTAATTAATCTACATGAGTAAAATTGTATTAATTACTGGAGCTACGGCTGGAATTGGAGAAGCATGTGCCATTAAATTTGCAGCAGAAGGTTGGAATCTCATTATTACAGGAAGAAGAAAAGAGCGTTTAGAGAAACTAGAGCAAAAATTACAAAGTGAATATGGCGTAAAAGTATTGACTTTATGTTTTGATGTTCGGTCTTTAGAAGAAGTAAAACAAAATATTCAATCTATAAGAGCACCTTGGACGAATATTGATGTATTGATCAATAATGCAGGTTTAGCTATCGGAACAGAAAGTTTTGAAGATGGGATCTATGAAGACTGGGACTTAATGATTGATACCAACATCAAAGGTTTGTTATACATTACGAGAGAAGTAGCGCCTCTAATGATTGCCAATGGCAAAGGTCATATTATCAATTTAGCCTCTTTAGCTGGTCATGAAGTATATCCTAACGGACATGTGTATTGCGCTACGAAACATGCAGTAATTGCCTTGTCAAAAGGCATGCGAGTGGATATGGTGAAAGACAACATCAAAGTTTCTACTATAAGTCCGGGTGCTGTAGAAACAGAGTTTTCGTATGTAAGGTATAAAGGAGATGAGGAAATGGTAAAGAGTAAGTACGATGGTTACGAGCCATTAACAGCAACAGATATTGCAGAATCGGCTTATTTTATAGCGAGCCAACCGGCACACGTAAACATTGAAGAAATTTGGATTCAGCCAACTGCACAAGCTAATCCTTATATAATTGAACGAAAAGCATAGTTTTTGAATTATATAGTTAGATTATAAAAATTAAAATCATGAGCACAGAAACACAGAGAGTACCGGTAATGATTTATACAGAATCGACTCCCAATCCGGCAACTTTAAAGTTTGTTTTAAATAGACCTTTATTCCCGAACGATTATTATGAGTTTGAAGGTATTGAGGATACAGAAAATGCACCTTTAGCAAAAGCTTTGTTTGAAATTGATGGTGTAATAGGCGTTTTTATCAGCAATAATTTTGTAACCATTTCCAAAAATGAAGATTGGATGTGGGTAGAATTAATGCCGTCCATCAAAGACTTTCTTAAAAATTATTTGGGAGATGAAAAGCCTGTTTTTACTAAAGATTTTCAAAAAACAAACAGAAAGGCAACCAATGAAATTGGAGCTGATGATACAGATGTTGAGGTGAAAATTAAAGGTGCTTTAGAGCAATATGTAAAACCTGCAGTTGAAATGGATGGTGGAGCGATAAGCTTTGTATCTTTTGAAAATGGGATTCTAACTTTAGCACTACAAGGATCATGTTCTGGTTGCCCTTCTTCTACCGTTACTTTAAAAGATGGTATAGAAAATTTGATGAAAAGAATGGTGCCTCAAGTACAATCTGTAGTAGCTATGAATGATTAGTTTTCCTTCACTTTGTTCAGAAGGAAATTTGGATTTATCGAAATATGGACTTTTGGACAATCCTAGTTTCAAAGATAAATTTGATAGCTAACGGAATCATTGTATTAAACGTGAACTTCCCATCCTTTTCAAGGAGGGGGAAATTTGCCAGTTTGGCGGATAGGGGTGGTTTTGACATATAAAATAGAAAAGACAGTGAATTCCAAAAAACAACATCCAGCCATCAAATCAAATCTACATCCTAAAAACAGACATAGAGAGCGGTATGACTTTAAGGTTTTGATAGAAATTTGTCCGGAGTTGAAACCATTCGTTCAACCTAATAAATACAACGAGGATTCCATTGATTTTTTTGACCCATTAGCGGTAAAAATGTTGAACAGAGCATTACTGAAGCAACATTATGATATTCAATATTGGGATATTCCTGAAGGTTATTTATGTCCGCCGATTCCCGGAAGAGCAGATTATATTCATCATATAGCAGAGCTTTTAGGTAATAACAATTTTGGTAAAATACCAGTTGGAGAAAAAATGGTTTGCTTAGATATTGGAATAGGAGCCAACTGTGTGTACCCAATTATTGGACAAAAAGAATATGGCTGGAGTTTTATTGGAAGTGAAATTGATGCTATAGCTATAGAATCTGCAAGTACTATTGTAGAAAAAAATCCGAGTTTAAAGGGGAAGGTTGACATTAGATATCAAGTCAATTCAAATGATATATTGTATGGTGTACTCAAAAAATCAGAGCGAGTTGATTTGGTGATCTGTAATCCACCATTCCACGATTCAAAAGTAGCTGCTGAGGCGGGAAGCCTTAGAAAATTAAGGAATCTGAAGCAAGAAAAAGTTAAAAAAGTAGAACTCAATTTTGGAGGTCAAGCGCACGAATTATGGTGCGATGGTGGAGAAAAAAAGTTTATCAATAATTTGATCCGAGAAAGTAAAAAGTTTGCTGAGTCGTGTTTTTGGTTTTCTACTTTGGTCTCCAAGAAAACACATTTAAAAGGCATAGAACAAAGCTTGAGAAATGAAAGGGTAACTTCCTTTAAAACCATTCCAATGGGACAAGGAAACAAATCAAGTCACATTGCCGTTTGGACCTTCTTGAATAAGGAGCAACAAAAAGATTGGAAATTAGCAAGATGGAAGTAATTATTTCCGTATTTCATCTCCCGCTGCGCAGCGAAGGTAGAAATCCACTCTAAAACTTATTCGCCAACTGACCACAAGCAGCATCAATATCTTTACCTCTACTTCTGCGAACTACCGCTGTAACCTTATGTTTTTCTAAAAAATGGATAAATAACTCTCGTTCGCTATCATCTGTTTTATCAAAATCAGCTTGTTCAATGGGGTTGTATTCTATAATGTTCACTTTCGCAGGAACTCGTTTACACAATTCTAATAGTTCTTTTGCATCTTGTAAAGAGTCGTTAACACCAGCCAATAATATGTATTCAAAAGTGATTTTCCCTTTTGTTTTTTCATAGAAATAATTTAAAGCTTCTACTAAAACAGGAATGTTATTCTGTTCATTGATGGGCATAATTTCATTTCGCTTTTCATCATTGGCGGCATGTAAACTCAAAGCCAAATTAAATTTCACTTGATCATCGGCCAATTTCTTAATCATTTTTGCAATACCTGCTGTAGAAACGGTTATTCGTTTGGGCGACATATTTAATCCTTCTGGAGAAGTAATTTTATTGATCGCTTCCATCACATTTTTATAGTTGAGCAATGGCTCGCCCATACCCATAAAAACGATGTTAGTTAACGGTCGATTCAAATGCTTTAAACCTTGCTCATTAATCAAAACTACTTGGTCGTAAATTTCTGCCGGATCTAAGTTTCGCATTCGTTTCATGTAACCGGTAGCACAAAATTTACAACTTAAACTACAACCAACTTGAGAAGAAACGCAAGCCGTAGCTCTTTCATCCGTTGGAATTAAAACACCTTCAATGATATTGTCATCATGTAATTTAAAAACCGTTTTAATGGTGCCATCATTACTGTATTGAGCATTATGCAATTGAATGCTGTTAATCACAAATGATTCTTCCAACTTATCTCTTAAAGCTTTAGAAAGATTGGTCATTTCCTCAAAAGTACGCGCAGATTTCACCCAAAGCCATTCATAAATTTGTTTGGCTCTAAAAGGTTTTTCTCCCATTTGGCTGATTGCTTCAATGAGTTGTTCCTTGGTGAGATTTCTTATGTCTGTTTTTGTCAGTTTCAAATATTTAAGATGTGTATGCAAAACTAATCATTCGAGATGTTTTTAGTACTTAATCTTCTTGTTATTTGAAGGTCAACTACCATTCATTTTCTATCTTTGCACTCCATTTCTTAACCTTTAACGCTTATGAACAAGTATACCGCCTCTAAAATATTTCTCTCAGATGGGAAGCTACACACCGATAAAGTTGTTGTAACGGATGAAAATGGTAAAATTATTGACGTAGTCAATCAAGAAGATGTAAGTGGAGATGTTCAAGAGCTTAATGGCATTTTAGTGCCGGGTTTTATCAATACACATTGCCATTTAGAGTTATCCCACATGAAAGGGAAAGTTAACACCGGAACTGGTTTGATCCCTTTTATCGAAAGCGTAGTAACCACCAGAGGAGCGAGTGAGGAAGAGATTCAAACTGCTATTCAAGAAGCGGAGCAAGAAATGTATGAGAGTGGCATCGTTGCTGTTGGAGATATATCTAATCAGATTGATACTTTTAAAGTAAAAGCAGCCGGTAAATTAAGATACTACACCTTTGTGGAGTGTTTCGATTTTATGCAAGAAGAAAAAGGGCAAGCAACTTTTGATCAATATAAATCGGTGTACGACCAAATTAGCTTAGCAAAAGGCAGTAAAATTAGTTTTGTGCCTCATGCGCCTTATTCTGTTTCTAACATTTTATATCGGTTAATTCATGAGGCCAATGCTGATGAAGCTACTATTTCAATTCACAACCAAGAAACACCTCCTGAAAATGAATTGTTTTTCACTGGCAGTGGAGGTTTTGTTGAATTTTATAAAAGTTTTGGTGTGGAACTAAATGGTTTTCAACCAACAGGAAAGTCATCTATACATAGCGCTTTGCCTAATTTGAATCCAAAGAATAAAAATCTTTTTGTACACAATACATTAACTACAGAAGAAGACATTAAAGCAACACAAAGATCACTACCCAATACTTTTTGGGCTACTTGTGCCAATGCTAATTTGTATATTGAAAATAGACTGCCGAACTATCAAAACTTTTTAAATACAAATGCGAAAATGACGATTGGTACCGATAGTTTAACCAGCAATTGGCAGTTAAAAGTGTTGGAAGAAATGAAAACCATACAAAAATATCAATCTTATGTTCCATTAGAAACCCTATTAACTTGGGCCACAATTAATGGAGCAGAAGCATTGGGATTTGATGATACTTTAGGCAGCTTTGAAAAAGGGAAAACACCGGGATTAGTTTTAATTTCAAATGTTCAAGATGAAAATATTCAATCATCAAAAAGTGTTAGAATAGTTTGATGGATCTAAATTTTAGCAAAATGCTAAATGCATAATAATTCGTAGGCGCAGCCTACGAACAGAAAAATAAATTTAACTTGCCCCTAACCGAACAACCGAACAACCGAACAACCGAACAACCGAACAACCGAACAACCGAACAATGAACCTCTGCATAGACATCGGAAATACTAAATCAAAAATTGGATTGTTTCAAGATGAAAAACTTGTTCAAACATGGTCTAGAAAGAATATTTCTGAAGATTGGTTAGTTAAATTTTTAGAGGAACATTCGGTAGATGCCGCAATTATTTCCAATACGAGAGATTACAACATCGCAATTAAAAAGGTATTAGAGTCATTGCCCTATTTCATACAATTAGATCATCGTACAGCATTGCCGATTAAGAATCATTATTCCACGCCTGAAACTTTAGGAAGGGATAGATTAGCTGTAGTTTGTGCTGCATATGGCTTGTATCCTAAACAAAATGTTTTAATCATTGATGCCGGCACGTGTATCACATTAGATGCTATTTCTAAGGAGGGAGATTATTATGGAGGAAGTATTCACCCTGGTTTAACTATGAGATATAAGGCTTTGAACAATTACACAGGAAAACTTCCGTTTGTAAAAAAGCAAGTAATGAGCAAATTGGTTGGAAATTCTACTGAAAATGCCATTTTAGCCGGCGTGTCTTATGCAATTGTGAAGGAAATGGAGGGGATGATTGAGGATTACAAAGTTAATTATGGTGAATTAAAGGTTATTATTACAGGCGGAGACGCTTCATTTTTTGTAACTCAGTTGAAAAGTAAGATATTTGCGCACTCAAATTTGGTCCTAGCCGGATTGAACAAAATATTGAAGTACAATGTGGAAAGCCTTTAGATGCTTTATTTTTGCGATAGCTATAATAACTGCAGTGCCTTTAACGGCACAAGAAAGTACCGCTTATTCCAGATTTGGATTAGGACTTTTAAGTGAAAATAATTTCATGGCGAGCAGGGCAATGGGTGGCTTAGGTGCTTCCTTTCAGTCTTCTGAAAGTGTAAACTTCGCTAATCCTGCTAGTTATGCTCGACTCAACCTAATTTCATTTGAAGGTGCATTCACAGGTGGATTCAATCGTGTTTCATCCAACTTTGGAGGAGGAACAACCGGAAATGTAAACCTTTCTTACTTAGCCTTTTCACTACCGGTAATGAAAGATAGATGGGTGTCTTCCATTGGTTTGGTGCCTTTCTCTCAAAAAGAATATTTAGTGTCAGATACTTTAAGCTTATCAGATAACAGTGTTGTCGGTAATATTTTCGAAGGTACAGGAACGCTTTATACTATTTATTGGGGAAATGGATTTAGACATAAAGATTTTTCAATTGGTTTTAATATTGGGTATTTATTTGGAGCCATTGATGCTACCAGCTTAAGCGTTCCTTTAGACGATGATGGCTTTACAGATCCATATTCATTTACGACGATAGAAAGAAATAAGTTAAAAGCTTCTGGTTTTTTATGGAATGTTGGTGCGCAGTATTCAATTCCATTAAAAGAGGTTGAGTTTGATAAAAATCAATTTAAAAGATTGAAACTAGAAGTTGGACTAGCCTTTAATTCAAGCTATAAAATTGGAAACAACAGCACTGTAGAATCTAGTAAGTATTCAATTTACTCCATATCGATTCCAACTAAAGATGAGGGAGAATCTTACACCGACTTTATTGATAATCTTTTACAAATAACAGCAGAAGCAGAAGCAGCCAATGTTAGTGGAGTTGATGTTGATACTTTTTTAGCTCCGACCGTTCAAAATGTAGGTTTAAAAATGCCGATGAATTTGAATGGAGGCTTCACTTTTGTTAAAACAGTTAGAGATATTACTTTTTGGAAAGCTGGTTTTGATGTTAAATGGACTCCGTGGAGTAACTACAACGGTTTTGAATCAGGAGAAGGAGGTCAATTAGCAGATAGCTGGCGAATTGCATTTGGTGGAGAAATTTTTCCTTTAGGTGGAGGAAGACAAGAATTAAGGTCAAAAACCTTTTCACAGTTGAAATACCGAGCAGGTTTTTATTATTCAAGAACTTCAGTGACGGTACAAAATACTGCTATAAATGAGTTTGGCATAAACTTTGGAATAGCTATACCAATAAGACTAAGAATGGTAAACGAAGATGGTTATTATGGTTATAGAAAAGTTCATCCTTTCTCATTAGGGTTCGAAGTAGGATCAAGAGGAACAAAGGAAAACGACTTAATCAAAGATAATTTCGTTAGAATCAACTTAGGCATATCGTTAAACGATAAATGGTTTGTAAAAAGAAAGTATAACTAAAAAGATAAAAAATGAAGAAGTCAATATTATACACGTTAATCTTATTAGTGAGTGCTACAATGGCTTGGGCTAGTAGCTCGGAAGGAAAAGAAACGTCAGAAGAAGTAATTTTGATCACTGATCAATATGATTTTAAATGTAATAAATACGGCAAAGGACCGGATAGCACAAAATCTATTCAACAATATTCTTTATACAGAGAATATTTTAAGCAAGAGAACTACAATGAAGCCATGAAATTTTGGCCTTATGTTTACAAAACAGCTCCAGGCTTGCATAAGTATGTAATCTACAATGGTATTTCTTACTACGAAGATAAAATGGATGCTGCTCCAGCAGGTCCTAAAAAAGAGGAGTTGTTAGATTCATTGATTATGTTGTATAGCCATAAAATGCATTGCTATGGCGATGAAGTAAAAAACAAATCTAAGATTGGTTGGTTATTACAAACCTACAGACCTACAGCAACAGATGATATCAAAAAGATTTATAAAGATGTTATTGATAAAGGAGGAGAATCTGCTCCTTATTATACACTTTTACCTTTCTTTTCAGGGTTGATTAATGATTTAGATAAAGACTTAATTACAGCAGAAGAAGTTTTAGAATACAAAGAAGTTATTCAAGGTATTGTTGATGCAAATGCTGACGATGAAAAATATGGAGAATTATATTTGTCACAAATGCAAAATATTGATGCCATCTTCGATACGAATCCTAAAGTAATCAGCCTATTTGATTGTACTGTAATGGGACCTCAATTGAAAGCTTCTTATGAGGAGAACAAAAATGATAAAGCTTGGATTAAGTCAACTTATTTCAAGATGAAAAAAGGTTGTGAAGATGATCCATTTACACAACAATTATTTATGCAATACATCAATTTAGAGCCATCTTCACAAAGTATGTTGTACATGTATAACAAACTAATCAAAGCTGGTGATTTAAATGGCGCGAATGAATATTTAGAGAAAGCTATTAATCTAGAATCAGATCCTATTAAAAAGGCTCAATTGATTTATAGAAAAGCAAATGAATCTTACAGAGCTTCTAATTATTCTGAGGCTAGAAAATTTGCTAGAGAAGCTATCGCTTTAAACCCTAACTATGGTAAAGCTTATATTTTAATTGGTAAATTATATGCTTCAAGTGGTAAATTATGTGGACCTGGAACAGGATGGGAAAGTCAAAAAGTTATCTTCCCTGCATTAGATTACTTTAGCAAAGCGAAATCTGTAGACGATACGGTTGCTGACGAAGCGCAAGACTTAATCAACAAATACTGGCAATATATTCCTGAGAAATCAGAGTTATTTATGAAAGGAATTAAAGTTGGATCACCTATCTTTATAGGATGTTGGATACAAGAAAATTCAACGGTTAGAGCAAAATAAATTTGAAAACAATATTTATAAAATATCAAAAGGCAGCGAGCTTATGGCTTAGCTGCCTTTTTTTATGTTTAACAACTTCTTGTAAAACAGATATGCAACGAGTGGATGCCTTATTCACAGATGAAGAGGTGCAATACGATGTGGCTTATGACCCTGTAATGATCTACACCGAAGAAGGTATAAAAAGGTTAGAAATTACAGCGCCTTTGCTTAAAAGCTACAACAAAAATCCACGTAAAACAGAGTTTCCTGATGGCCTTAAAGTTGCTTTCTTTAGCGGACAAAGCAATACTTCTAACTTAACGGCTGATTATGGAGAGAATAATGAGCAAAGTAAAGAATTGGTTGTAGAAGGGAACGTGCTTTTTAAAAATAATAAAGGAGAACAATTAGAAACAGAAAAGTTAACTTGGATGGAACGAGAAGCCAAAATTAAAACTGATGCTGAAATAACTATAACTACTCCAACAGAGATTATTACCGGTTATGGTTTAGAGGCAGACGAAGACTTTTCAAATTATACTATTAACAGCATTAGCGGAATTGTAAATATTGAAGATGAGTAAAGTCAATCCACTTAAAATATTATTTTATATATGGGTATTTATTGCCCTTGCCAGTTTGGTTTTAATTATTGTAAGAACCATTCAATATGGTTGGTTTCAAGGGAAAGACCACTTTTTATGGATTATATTTTTTATATCTCTTTATTTTAGTTGGAGAAGAAAGATTAATTAATTGGCATTCTTTTTATCTTTCTGTAATTTTACATCCAAATGAAACTACCTTTTATGAGCATTTACGGTTTTAATATAAGCCAACTTTAATGTCATTGTTCCTCATCATATTCTTTTTAAGCTTATTTATGTCGGCCTTTTTTTCCGGGATGGAAATAGCATTTGTCAGCGCCAACAAGTTAGAAGTTGAGCTGGAAAACAAAAAAGGCGAATGGGCGGGTCGAAAAGTGTCGGAGTTTATTCAAAATCCAACACGATTTATCAATACTATTCTAATTGGAAACAACATTAGCTTGGTTGTTTTAAGTATTGCAGCTTCTAAATTGATGGAAGAACCATTAATGATTCTGCTTCAATCAGATGTTTGGGTCATCTTTGTTCAAACCATTCTCACCACTTCTATTCTTTTGTTATTTGGTGAATTTCTTCCTAAAGCATTATTTCGAGTGTATTCCAATCCAATGCTTAAGGTTTTCATTTTACCATTTACCATTATCTATTATTTACTTTGGATTATTGTAAAAATATTTGGAAGTATTTCAAGAGGATTTTTACGATTGTTAGGCATAAAACTAACGCCAAGAGAATCTCAATTTACACCAATTGATTTAGGTCATTTCTTAAAAGAACACGGCGTTTCTGAAGAGCAAGATAGAGAGATTGATATCGATCTTTTTGAGAATGCCCTTCAATTAAAAGAAACAAAGGTGAAGGAGTGCATGGTGCCAAGAACTGAAATTACAGCCGTGGAGGAATCCACTTCTATTGAGAATTTTAGAGAAGTAATCAATGAAACTCGACATTCTAGGATTTTAGTTTACCGAGAAACCATTGACAATGTAATTGGTTATATCCATCACTTTAGTTTGCTTTTAAAAACAGGCGATTTAAGTCAAATGATGATGCCCATAAAAGCCGTAACGGAAACTACACCGGCACAACAGTTGTTGAATGATTTTATCAAAGAAGGTAAAAGTATTGCTTATGTGGTGGACGAATATGGTGGAACGACAGGACTTATAACACTAGAAGATATTTTAGAAGAGATCTTTGGTGAAATTCAAGATGAGTACGATGATGAAGATCCAATGGTTAAGCAAATCAGCGATAACGAGTATCATGTATCCGGCAGAGTAGAAATTGATAGGCTAAACAGCGATTATAATTTAGGCATTCCCGAAGGCGATTACGAAACCATCTCCGGCTTTATATTGGCACATCACGAAAACATTCCTGAAAAAGATGAAGTCATTGAAATTGAACCTTTTGAAATTACGATTTTAGAAGGAACAGAAAAAAAGATTGAAACCGTAAAGTTGGTATTCACCGACGATCGAATCAAATTGTTAGAGTAAATATCTTAAGCTAGTTAAAAGGAATTCATCTACTGTAGGGAGAAGGACGATTAAAGAAGATTTTTATTTTTTGGTTATATGGATATTTGGTTTTACGGACGAATTCGTTGTTAATTTCTTTTGAATTTCAATATTCGAATTTCTATTTTTTATCTTTTTACTTGATTATTGAATTTGCGTTTTAATCATTAACTAGCGCAAGCGTCCGCTTGTGCTTTGATCTCTTAAAGCGTCCGCTTGAGTTTTAATCTATTAAAGCGTCCGCTTTCTTAAACTACCTCAACAATTCTACCTTCCTCAGAATATAAAATATAGGCCTCAATATTTTCTGAAATACCCAAAGATTTTAAGGCTTCAATATATAGTTTAAGTTGGCTGTGATATTGATTGCTTTCTGCACCAGTCTTATAATCTACAATGATGTATTGATTACTCAACTGAAAAATTTTATCCGGTCGATAAACATTACCTTGATAAAAGATAGGTTGCTCATCCCAAGATTGTGTTGCCGTCGACATCCATTCCATAAACTTACTTTCACTGGTCGTAAGCTTAGAAAAATGTTGCTTGGCTAAGTCAATTTCTTGCTTTGTGTAGCTGCCTTCATTAATAGCTTTTTCCATAGCTACTGAAGCTTCGTTCGTGGCTAAAAAATACAAAGCTAAATGCACTAAGTTTCCCACTCTAATCTCTTTACTATCAAAGGATGATTTTAACGCTAAAGCCTTATTGTTAGCGGGGAGTTTGCTTAATGCTGTAACGTTATCCGCCTTTTTATCCTTGTCAACGGTTCGCTTTGGTAATCCTTCTAATGATCCAACTTCATACAAAGTATTTTCTTTTTTATGGACCGTTTCGCCATTCGTTTCTAAAGCAGCAATAATAAACTGCGCAGCACTTAACGGAATGGGACTAGAACTACTTTGATTCTTATAAGGTGTAGTAACATATAAAACTTCTTTCGCTCGAGTAAATGCCACATACATTAAATTGATATTGTCGATCCAAGCTAGTTTACGTTCATGCAAATAATCTTCTGCAAAATGAGTCGCTAACATATCAGACACCACTCTTATTGGGAAGTTAATAGTGGGATGTAAATGCTCATCTTTCAACCACAAATAACTCTCATGCGTTTTTTCAAAGAAATTCCAATCGCAAAAAGGCATAAATACCACCGGAAATTCTAAACCTTTAGATTTATGAACGGTAAGCACATTTATTTTATCAATGCCATTTTTCAGTTGAACCGATTGTCTAAAGCCTTCATTCGTCCAAAATTCTAGAAAATCATTAATGCTACTCGATTCTGTTTTAAAGAAATTAAAAACCAATTGTCTGAAATGATTCACAAATAAATTATGACTCGCGTCAACATTCGTTTGATCAATCAAAAATTCTAAAGCGTCAAAAACCGAAATTTTATCCTTCATAAAGAAAGTAAACTCAGGCAACCATTGTTCCAACAAAAGCCTTTCCCTATGGTCAGTAAAAACTTGATTCTCTGTGATGTCCTTAAATTGATATCGCTTAAAGAGTTGCCAAATAAAATTGGTGTAATAAAGATCAACGGAAGGTTCTCCAATATAATACAAGCCCGCCAGCAATAGTTTTACTTCGTCATTGTGTTGCAGCAACAGCGTTTCTTCCGATAAAATTTCAATTGAGTTTTCTTGTAAAAATCGACTAATTTCAATTCCATGACTTTTCTTCCTCACCAAAATGGCCATTTCATGAAGCCTATAACCTTTTTGCCTCAATTCATTGATGTTGTCTAATAATTTTTCTAAAGCAAAATCTTGCCAAGTTTTATCTTCTTCGGGCACAACAATGTTGATAGAAACCTTTCCTTCAGGATGAGTTTTATGATGCGTTTGCGCTAAACTTTCATAAATCAAATCAACGGATTCTCTTAACCGAACATCATCAGATGCACTTGAAATGGATTTTGTTGCTTCAAAAAATTGATTGTTAAAATTGACGACCGCCGGTAAACTTCTATAATTGGTTTTTAAAGCATTTTCTCCCACTTCAAAAGGTTGAAGAGATGCCTTTGCTTTATAGGTCAATAATTCATAGTCGCCATTTCTCCATCGGTAAATACTTTGCTTGGCATCGCCCACCATTAAAACATGAAGATCATTGGCAGAACTGCCTAAAATATGTTCCAAAATAGGCATTAAATTATGCCATTGAATCGTAGACGTATCTTGGAATTCATCAATAAACAGATATTGCGTTTTAGTAGCTAATTTTTCAAAAAGAAAAGGAACATTATTTAATTTGATAAAGCCTTCTATCAGTTTCGTCGCATCCATCAAGAAGAGCGCGTTATTGTCTTTTCTGTAAGCTTTAATAAAAGTATTGATGCTATGGATTACGCCAAGCGTGTAAATGTTTTTATAGATTTCAGCATTTGCGATATAACGTCCTGCTTTATCCTCTAAAAGAAGAATCAACTGATTGAGATAAGTGGAAAAGGATGAAGCTTCCAATTGTTGTATGTCTGCTGCATTCGATTTTTCAAATGTTTTAGTAAAAGCAGATTTTTCACCACTCAACATCGATTTTAAAGTAGGACTCATACCGGTGTACGACTTGGCGATATCTCCATTCGCTACTTTTTCTAAATAAGCGGGTAGACTTCCTCTGGAAAATCCTTCCATCGGGAAGTGAATATTGGCTAAAACATCCAAAGCATTTTGAGCGATGGATTTTGCAGCAGTTTCAAAGTCGCTAATTTCTTTATACAATTTAGACTTTAAGCTTTTCAATTCGCTTAACTCAAAATTGGCAGCATCTAAGTCAAAGTTGTTATTAAAAACTTCTCTGCTGAGCTTCACTACATTGTTCCTGAAATTCCAACTTTTGTCTTCATCAATTTTCGAGAAAGCAAACTCCTTTAACCAAGCCGTAATGTCTTTGTCTTTCCCAATTTGATCGATTAATTCATCTACCGCAAATTCTAACGCATCAGAAATATCCAAAATAATCTCAAAATTGAGCGGCAGTTCTAATTCTCTTGCAAATGAACGAATGATGTTTTGAAAAAAGCTATCAATCGTTTGCACATTAAAATTGGAATAATCGTGCAATAAAGCCACTAGTACTTTATCTGCTAAAAATTTAAAATCTTTGATGTAAGGCAATTCGCTTTGTAAAACAGCTAATTGATCGGATGGCTGACCGGAAGCAATGGCATTTAGCTCACCAATGATCCGTTCTTTCATTTCATGCGTCGCCTTATTCGTAAAAGTAATAGCAAGTATATTACGATAAACATTAAAATTGCCATGATTGGCTTGCTTAAAAAGTATTTTTAAATACTCTTTTACCAACGTAAATGTTTTACCGGAGCCGGCGGAAGCAATATAAATTTGTGCTGTTTGCATATTGTGAATGAAATATAGGTATAAGTTGACGAGTTTCTAAAAAATTGTAAACTGATCTTCATTTAATTTACGAGATACAGTTAAAAATAATTTTCACCAAATACTACTGCGTTCACCGAAGCCTTGGCGTAGGGGGAAATATTAATTATCTTAGCTTTTACATGGTTTAGTCGTTATTAACGGTTAATATACGTTTAGTGGCAGCATACAAACTTTGCCACTAATAACATCCAAGACATTAAAAGTCCGTTAGATTCAATATATTAGTGCAAATATATAATGCGGATAAAAGACATGTCCTTTATCCGGTTGTTATGCCCAATGTGAAAAAACTTGATAACTACACTTCAAATGTTAGAATTGAATTCTAAAATCACTAAATTTACGCTATGAACACGATATTAGAAGAACCATTGTAACATACAATCAGATAAATTTAAGTTTTGCAAATTATACAAAAGAGCGAAAACTTGAACCACTTGTAAAATGCGGTGGAAAAGAACAAGAATTAAAATATATAATTCCGAATCTTCCAGACTACTTTGAAAATTACTATGAGCCTTTTGTTGGTGGTTCAGTTTATACTGCTATTCAAGCAAAAGAATATTTTATAAACGACAAAGCACACGAATTAATTGATTTATATAAAATCATAGTTTCTGACGAAAGAGAAATGGGGTTTTTTTGGAGGCAATTGAGGAAATAATTCATAATTGGGAAGTTTTAGGAAAACATTTCAGAAAAAATCAAAGTTTTTTTATAAAATCTATAAAGATTTTTTGCTCTGCAAAATATCTAAAGATATTTTGTCCAACAAAAATTTATGAGTTTATTTTAAAAAAACTCTAAAGAATTTAATGGACTTTTTCATCATATTTCAACTTCAATATTGAGAATTTCCTAAAAGAAATAAAGAAAAATTTAGTTCGTAAAACATCAAGAATGAAAGTTCTTGAAAAGGAAAAAGGAAAATTACCTGACAAAGATATTTTTAGACAATATTGAAACTGCCTAAAAGTGCGTTTTATATGCACTTTCGACATATTTACAATTTCCATAAAAAATACGAACTAAACTCAAGCGTTTTGGCCACAGCAATATTTTTATTCATCCGAAATTACGCTTATTCTGGAATGTTTCGCTACAATTAAAGGCGAATTTAATGTTCCATATGGCGGAATTGACACAATAAAAATTTTAGAAAGAAAATAGAATATTTAAAATCAGAACCTTTTACAAGAATTGTTATCAAAAACCAATATTGTAAATGCAGATTTTCAAGACTTTTTTAATATTTACGAACCAACTGAAAATGATTTTATTTTTTTAGACCCACCATACGACACAGAATTCAGTACTTATGCTCAAAATGATTTTGTAAAAACCGACCAAAAAGACTTGCTGCCTTTTTAATTAACAATTGTCAAGCAAAATGGATGATGATTATAAAAAACACAGATTTTATTTTAGACTTATATACTCATCCAAAATCAAAATTTCAACTTTCGATAAAAACTTATTTAGTAAGTTTTATGAATCGGAATAACAAAGAAACTGAACACCTTAATTACAAATTATTAATGGCAAAAAGAATCACCGAAACCGAGCTTATTTTACTTCTCTTCTCTGTATTTAATGAAATTAAATGGTGGTAGAATTACAACATCAGAATTAATTGAAAGCTTCGCTTGATTATGAAACCAAGTGGAGAAGATTTACAAATACTGGGAAGAAATGATGATAAATTTTCTCTCAAAAAGTGAGAAATTTAAAAGCACACGAAACCTTTGAAAGATTTGGGTATGTCAATATAGAGAAGCGAGAAAAGGATTTGTAGAAATTACTAATGATGGCAAAAATCATTTAAAACGCAATCAAGAAATCTTAAAATATTTGCTTGTAAACGACTTTGAGTATTCTGATTTAACAGAAAATTTGAGGGAAATTGAAACCAATAAAGACAAAAGAAAATTCAAACTTTTGACGAGAATATTATAATTCAAGAGGGAATCAAAAAAGTGGCACAAGTAAAGGTTTATGAACGTTCATCAAAGTTAAGAAATTATGCAATTGAGCATTTTACAAAAAAGACGGACATATTGCTTGTGAGTGTTGTACTTTTGATTTTGAAAATTTTTATGGAACAGAAATTGGAAAAGGATTTTATTGAAATTCATCACAATAAACCAATATTTCAATACGAAGATTCAGACATCGAAAACACTATAGAAAATGCTTTAAATGAATTTAGCACCTGTTTGTTCAAATTGCCAGAATGATACATCGGAATTGGTCAAACCTCTCGAAATACAATATTTGATTGGACAAATTGAACAGAACGGAATTTACAGAAGATAAAACACTGGGCATAACACCGTGTCCTATGTAAAGCAGTAATTTAATTCAGCGTGCTTTCTAAAAATAATATTTTTATTTAAAATTTACATCATATTTATTATTAAAGTTGTTGATATGTTGGAACGGTTTTGTTCTGCTAGGAACTACTTTGTCTTTTCGTTTCAATATATCAATCACTTACCCTTTATTAGCTCCGCATCCTATATGTGATCGATTGATTTAAAACAAGTCACCAGCATTATATTTGTTCCGATAAGGTAAACAAGCCACCTACTATAAAATGTGGTATAACTTCATAAGCCATCCACCTACGTTGTTTTGTGGTCTTGAAGATATTACCTTGTGTTTTATTCTGAGCAATTTGGGTATGTTTTATAATTTGTTTTATGCTACTATTCCTATTTGGTATTCCCATCTTTACTTTACAACGGCTAAAATTCTATTAGCCAGTTTATGAGCCACTTACTATTATTTCTTTACGTCTTTGCCGTAGTGCTTGCGATTAGGTTTGCATTACCGATCAAATCTAATTGGCTCGCCAACTCGCTTCAATCATATAGCTTCGCATTAATCTATGAGCTCTAAAGGTCATCCCACTAGTTCTTGTATTTTCTCCACTTTGATAAATACCGCTGACCAATATAGCCTGCAAACTCTTTAGCGTTGAATCTTCTGATATCACCAAGCTCAGATAGAATGCCAGCTGCTACTATTGGACCAACTCCTGGAACACTGCGCATTGGCACAATCTTATAATGCTTCCGACAATAAGCCTTCCGAATCAAAAACACTTACTGCTCTCATTTCAGATTCCTACATATTTATAATAGTTAATTCTACTGCTAGTAGTCGCCCATCCTGTAGTATATTGCCAAGTTTGACTTTCAATCCATGCTACCATATCTTTTGACCAATAACTGTTATCATATTCAGCAGGTAAGTCAATGCCAAAGTAGAGTAACTGCGATTTAATCTTGATTTGATTCTTCGAAGATCTTTTCACCAATTCATCTCTTCTTCTAAATAAACTTCGCAATTGTTCTTGCCTTTTTTATTCGGAATGTAAATACCTCGTAATTGTCCGTCTCGTAACTGACGACTGATATTAACAGCATCAATTTTATTCGTCTTTTGACTGGCTTGCTTTTGTGCCTTGGAATATCAGCCGGATTAACTACTATACTGTTCCAGCCATAAGTTTTGAATGACCGATGAGCAGCATAGCCACAACAGCCCGCTTCATATGCACTATAGACCTGATGATCTGAAAAGTGCTTAGCAACATACTTTTTTAGTTCATCAGCTCGTGGTGGCATAGTTAAACTGACCATTAAATAAATCGGTTCTAAAATGAACTTTCCAACTTTTCTTGTGAATGTCAATTCCTATGAATAACTTAGGTTCTTGAGCGGTAGTTTGAATCATAACATTTTGTTTTTTTGCAGATTCAAATTACTGCTTTTACATATATGCTATAGCCAATAGGGCATTTAGTGATAAATTGAAAGTCCTGTTCTTTGAGCAGGCAACGCCAAAACAAAGTTTTGACGTTTAACAAAAAGAAAATTAAAAAGTAAACCGTTTGTTTTGGCTTAGTGGTAAACCGAAAGTGAAGTGCTTCGAATCCGCCCTACTGTCCATACACAGACCGTTGTGCGTCATGCGAAAAAAAGACAATGAAACAGATAATTACGATAATAACTCTGATTTTGGGTTTAGCAATGACCAGTTGCCAAACCGACTTGGACTTAAATGATGTTATTGACCAAAATCTCCGTTCACTTTACCATTAGGACAGTCAACCCTGAAACAGGACTTAGTTCGGATGAAACTGAAGAAATTAAAGTGAATTCTGAAAAGTGGATTGCTTGCTGACTTTGCAAAAAATAATCTGGACGGTTGGCACTCAAGCCCAGCATCATATATTGGTGACTTTTACGTTTCGCAAGGTGACTTCAGATTAATCTACACAAAAAAGGTTCAAATGGAGTAGTAATAGCATTTACGGACAAAGAAGATAATCCGAAACAGTACACCAAAGCAATTGACAAAGGAGAACTTGATTTTTGACCGAATGAAAAAAATTAAAAAAACGAACGCACAACAAAACCTATAAGCCATGCTGGGACACGGCTCATAGCCAAAACGTTATGTGTATTGCCAAAATGAACCAATAATTGAATAGTAAAAGATTTAAAATAGAGTTAAAGAAAATCCATTGGTTGGAAAGTGGGAGTCGAAGACAATCTCGACCTTTGTGCTCATGGTAAGGTATGTGACAATAGAGATGAAATTGTTGCTGATAATTCTTCGACTCAAATGATTGGTGGTCATTAACAGCAATGGCTCTGCACCTTTTACGAACATTAGAATCGAATCATACATCTGATAACTTAGTAGGAGATTGTTTAGTCCCAGAAGGACATCATATAGACCATCACCAAAATGACCCCATAGTCCACATTGAAACTGTTTACCCAATGGTTGCTGAAAAAATTGGTGGTGGTTCATCAAGACAATCAAGTCAAATTGATGACTGAATCTAACTCAGAAACAATAATCCCTTTTGAAGATTATAAATATGAAATTTTGAAGTTTGTCGATAAAGTTCAAGACTTTTATAAGTTGAGCAAACCTAAAACATTACCTGAAGATGAATATGACAAAGAAGGTTATTTGAAACTATGGAAGGAGTGGGAACTGATGAGAAAAAAATGGAAATAAAACACATAACACTGTATTTGAAATCATTGCACCCTTCGGGCTGCTTCGCTTCATATACTAACGTTGGCCGTAATGTAAAACTACATGCTCGAAAACAAAGAAAATGACCCAAACTGAACTCATAATTTTAAATTTCACAGAAATAAGGAGAAGAAGTATCAAACTTTGGAATGGACTTCCTAAAAGCCATTACAGTTGGAAACCTGACGAGAAAGCAATGACTGCAATAGAAATGGTTAGGCACGTTTTAGAAGCCGATTATGGATGGAATATTATAATCAATAATGGGAGTATGGCAAACTATGAAACGCCATGGAAAAATAGACCATTCATGAGCGTTGCTGACGAACTTGAATTTGCCGAACCACATAGAAATACATTTTTAGAAAGTATTCGACAATTTTCAGATAGAGAATTAAACGAAACTGAAATCGTTCACCCTGGAAATGGAGAAAAGAAAATACTTGGAAAATATTTATTGCGCATAGGATACCACGAATCTGTTCACGCTGGACAATTCCTTTCGTATTTAAGAGCAATGAAAATAAATCGCCCAAATATATGGGACTAAAAAAAACACTACAGCCAGTAATGGCTAAAAATCATATACTCAACGTTCCTCCAAATTCGTTTCCATAAATTATCTCAATAAGCGATTTTTCCTTCCCTATATTTCTATTTTTTTATCTTACCAAATACCAAATACCAAATACCAAATACCAAAAAATGTCATCACATCATTTTGTAAGAGAAGAGCAAGCAACCGCTTTATATATCAAGGGCAGGCATATTGATGAGTCTATTCTAATGCAATTGTTAGAATGGAATCCAACGATTATTGCCCATGACAGTGTTTTGGAATGGATCTATTCATTAAATATTAAAATTGATATTTTGGTGTCTGTAGGATTGGAGTCCAACTATATTCCTTATGATTTTATACAATGGGAAAGTGCTGATGATGCGCAAATTCTTCAAAAAATAAAGAAAGAAGTAAAAGCGGCTAGAGTAATTATAGCCGGTGATGATGATACAAATTCTATGCATCAATTAATGTTGCAATTTCCAGAACATAATTATGCTTTATACGAAAACAATACCAAGCATTTTGTATTGAAAAAGGACGCTACATTTAAGAAATGGGTCAACAAAGATTTTGAATTTGCGATAGGTAAAATTGATAAAGCAATCGTTGAAGGCAATGTGAAAAGCTCTGGTACTAACTATGTTGCATTAGAAGATGGCATCATAACTATACACAGTCTTAGTAATTTAATTATTAGCGAGTCACTATAAAATTTATCTTTGTAAAAAAATAATTTATGAAGAATTTGATATATGTATTACTTATTGGTTTGTCGTTTACGGCTTGTAAAGGTCCTGGTGGTGATAAAGCAAAAGTATCAGAAGTACAAGATAAAGCAGAAGCATCTGCTGCAGCTAATGACGTTGCCGTTGATTTAGCCAATAGTAAAGTAACATGGGTAGGAAGCAAGCCTGCAGGAAGCCATAACGGAATAATTAAGTTATCTAACGGAACACTTTCTGTAGAAAATGGTGTGGTAAGTGCCGGTGAATTTGAAATAGATATGACCACTGTTGAATCTACTGATCCTGGCATGGATGCAGACAATAATGCCAAATTAACTAAGCATTTGAGAGATACGGACTTTTTTGATGTAGCACTATTTCCCACTGCTAAATTTGTAATTACTAAAGTAGAAGATATATCCGCTCATGCTTCAGAAGATGCATTACAATTAGAAGGTGCTTCGCATTATGTAACTGGAAATTTAACGATGAAAGATATTGAAAAAGGAGTTTCTTTTCCTGCCGTCATTACAGTGGAAGAAGGAAAAGTTTCTGCAAAAGCTGAATTTACCATTCAAAGAACTGATTGGGGAATTACTTATAAAAGTGATCAATCAATTAAAGATAAATTCATTCATCCTGAAGTAAAAGTAGGATTTGATATAGTAGCCAATTAGGTATAACACACTAAATATTTTAACGCCATTTTGTTCAGCCAGAATGGCGTTATTAATTTTAATAAGACATTAATCTAAGGATACTAATCAATTTAATAAATTGACGTAGCTTTATTAGAATAGTTGAAACACTATTTCCAAAACACACAATTAAAGAATATGGAAATCACAAGATTATTTGATACAATATATTATCAGCAAGAGCAATATCCACAGAAAATATCTATAACAAGCTTAAGAGATGGACAATGGAAACCTTATAGCACCCAAGATATCATTGACAGGGCTAACGAAATGAGTTTAGGTTTTCTAAAATTAGGTGTTCAACCTGGGGATAAAATTGCTATTATTACTAAAGAAAATAGACCAGAATGGAATATTTGTGATATTGCCGCAGGTCAAATTGGTGCCATCACAGTTCCAATTTATCCAACTATTAGTCCAAAGGAATACGAATACATCTTCAATGATGCCAGTGTAAAAATTTGTATCGTTGAGAAAGAAGATCTTTTCCATAAAGTGGATGAGATAAAAGGTAGTGTCAGTAGTTTACAATACGTTTTTTCTATAGATGAATCTAAAGGTTGTGCTAACTGGGAAGAGATTTTTAAGAAAGGAAAAGGTGGAGATATTGAAGAAGTGAAGAAGCTTTCAGCCAATGTAAAAAGCGGTGATTTAGCTACTTTAATCTACACATCCGGCACAACAGGTCTACCAAAAGGAGTGATGCTTTCACATCACAATATCATCGCCAATGTTAAAGAAGTAGGCCAGCATATGCCGTTAAGTCCTGGCTTGAGGGCATTAAGCTTTTTGCCGTTATGCCATATTTTTGAAAGAATGGTAAGCTACTGCTATATCCATAATGGTGTCAATATTTATTATTCTTCCGTAGATACATTGGCTGAAAAATTACCAACGGTGAAGCCTAATTTCTTCACTACTGTACCAAGATTATTAGAGAAGGTTTATGAAAAAGTCGTGAATGGAGGTATGCAGAAATCAGGTATTTCTAAGAAAATATTTTTGTGGGCATTGGAGTTAACAAAGAGCTACGAATACGACCAGAAACCCAGCTTTTTAATGAAGATTGCCGATAAGCTAGTATACAGCAAAATCAGAGAAAAATTAGGTGGAGAAGTGATTGGCATTGTTACCGGATCAGCACCTTGTCCTTTAAATATTGCACAATTCTTTTCTGCAGCAGGCATTCCAATTAGAGAAGGTTATGGTTTAACAGAAACGTCGCCTGTTTTAACATTTGGTAGGTTCACCGAGGGTGGCGCCATGCTAGGAACAGTCGGCACATCGATTGACAATGTAGAATTGAAAATTGAAGACGATGGTGAAATATTAGCCAAAGGACCTAATATTATGATGGGTTATTACAATCAGCCGGAACAAACCGCTGAGGTAATGACAGAAGATGGATGGTTTAGAACAGGAGACATTGGGAAGTTTATTACCGGTAAAAATGGAGCTAAATTTTTAAAAATCACCGATAGAAAAAAACAATTATTAAAAACATCAGGTGGTAAATACGTGGCACCAGCGCCAATTGAAAACAAATTCAAAGAATCGTTCTTTATAGAGCAAATGATGGTAGTGGGAGAAGGAAAGAAGTTTGTTTCTGCCTTAATCGTACCTGCTTTTGAAACATTGAAAGATTGGGCGAAAAATGAAGGAATTACTTTTTCAAGCAACGAAGATTTGATCAAGAATGAAAAAGTGATTAAGTTGTATAGAGATATTGCGGAAGAATACAATCCGAATTTTAGTAAAATTGAACAGATCAAAAAGATCAGTTTGTTGTCTAATGAATGGACAGACACTTCAGGAGAATTGACACCAACAATGAAGGTGAAAAGGAAAGTGATCAGAGAGCGATATGCACAACAGATCGACGAAATTTATGGCGTTTAAAAATTAGTTTATCGAAATCAACTTGGAACGAAAGTTGTTTAGAATAAGAGATACGAAAAGATTATTGTGAAAAGACAACTCTTCCTAATATTATTATTTATACCGCTGTTTATTTCGGCACAAACTAATGTAGAAGACAGTATTCAAATCTTGGAAAATTCAGTGGATGAATACAATTCTGCCATTGAAGATATTTTCAAAGACTTGGAAGTGCTTAAGTTAAAGAAGATTCATCAAACCATAATGGATTGGGCGCTGCCTTATTATAGAAGCGATGAGCAAATTGTTCACCATGAAGCTTTTAGCTTAAGTTATAATGAAGAACACGAACAAGCCAATTGGGTGGTTCATGTTGTTTCAAAAGATATTTTTCACGGCAATGTAAGTAGAACCAACGATTTTAGATTAGATCCCAAAGTATCTACCGTTACAGCAGATTCGGCAGATTATTGGGATTCGGGTTATGACAGAGGACATTTAGCGCCATCAGCAGATTTTAGATGGTCGAAAAAAGCGTTGAGTGAATCATACTTTTACAGCAATATGAGTCCGCAAGTACCCGAGTTGAACAGAGAAATTTGGGCAAAATTGGAGAACTTGGTTAGAGAATGGGTGTTTGAAAACAACGAACTAGTAGTGGTCACCGGACCGGTTTTAACTAAAAAACTACCTAAAATCCCACAAGGAAGCGAACGTGTTAGTATTCCTGAATTATTTTATAAAGTAATTTTAGATAATGACGGCGATGAAAAGAAGGGCATTGCCTTTATCATGCCGAATAAAAAACCTCCATTTAGATTGGTAGATTATGCCGTTTCTATTGATAGCGTGGAGGCATTAACCGGTTTAGATTTCTTTCCCAAATTAGAAGACAGCTTAGAAAATGCATTAGAGGCTATGGACAATATTTTCGATTGGCCGATGAATAGTGATGCCGTAAGTGGCGACGTTTTAAAAGTTGATTTCAAAAAAGGACAAGTAACAGCTGAGCAAGCCAAATATTTTATAGGTGATGAATGCACGGTTTGTGGCACTGTTGTTTCTACGAAATTCTTGGAAACCAGTAATTCGCAACCTACTTTTTTAAATCTGGATAAGAAATTCCCGGATCAGGTTTTTACCTTGGTTATTTTCGGAAAAGACAGAGTGAACTTCACCTATGAGCCGGAGAAATACCTTTACGGTAAAACAATTTGTATTAAAGGCAAAGTAGACGAACGGAATGGCACACCTCAGATGATTATCAGCGAAGAATCTGCTATTGAGGTGTTGAAAGATAAGAATTGATAGAAACTAAGCTTATGTTTTGATGGTATTTTAATTGGTAAATATTTGTTTGAATCAGCAGATAGAAAATTATTTTAATGCTTCTTTTAACTTCTTATTATAACTAAAGATGGACCTTGAAAAATTTTCCAAACATTGATTTGTCATATCATCACCAAAATCTATTCCGAATGAATCATTTATTTTTGCGTTATCTATAGATTTGGCAAGTAAAAATTCAACTTTTTTATCTATCAGCTTTTCTAATCTACTTACATTATTAATATTTGTATATGTTTTTTGGAATAATTCTCGTGTACTATTTCTATGAAAGTACTTTATATTGCCATTTTCAACTTTAGATATAATCTTATTTTGTGATTCTAAGTATTCAATTTTTAAATCGTAACTAAATTCATAATGACTAAATAAATTGGGTCTGAACTTATATGTTTCATTAGGAAAATCTAGATAGAAAATTTGCTTAATATTCCAATTGTAAAATCTGTTTGACATAATTAATGATTCTATTTCAAAAAGTGAATCAGGAAAAAAAGATGTAATCATTTCATTGAAGAAAGAAATTGTGTCTTTAACTTCTAGGTTACCTACGTTAAATGTGTCAATAAAGACTATTTTGTTATTTACAATTGTATATTTATTTTTTACTTCTTCTATTAAGTTGTAGATTTTATTATAATAATCTAATGAGGAACTTTCAATTTTATTTTTTTTCTTAACATCATCTATTATACTTAGCTTAATCTGTGATTTTGGAATAGTATCAATATTAATTAAACCATGATGTATAATTAAAAAATCTTTTGTTCCATATAATATATCAACATTTACTACTTTTTGCTTTTTGACTTTTAAAATATCCTGTGAAATCAAATCAATATTTGATATTAAAATAATTGACAATATTAAAAAAGCAGCTCTCATCATTTATATAAGAAGACTTGGTTTAAATATTAACTAATATAACCTGTTATGCATGAGTTTTACAACTATTTCTTGAAGCTTTCCATTTTTAACATCTGATATAATTTATTGGTAATCAATTTAATTTAACCACGGATAAACGGATATCGCATCAATTAGTTTAGAAACTCATGCAGAAATCAACTAAAAAATTACAGAAAAAGGACTGATTTGCCTATGATCGATTGCGCCTAGGCGCATCAAGATTTAAACGATATTTATTTTGAGACCTATGCATTCTCCAATAATCCATATATAATTGAAAATTTGAAATTAAACATCCGAGCATCCGTGGTTAGAAAAAAAGTAATTCAAATAAACAACGGGTTAATAAAGTCAAACGATAAGTAAGTGATGAAAGGGAGACTTAACTACCCAAAAAATTGTACTAGCATCAATCCAATAGCCAAAATTAAAGCCACAATTCCCATCAGCAGATAAAACCGAACGACAACGGATTTATGCTTTAGAAAACCAATTTGGTCAGTGCTTTTTCTAAGCCAAGTAATAAAAGGCTGTTCAAGTGGTAAAATAAAGTCGCCATAGCCACCTTCTTCCATTATTTTAACGGCTTCTTCGTAATCATCTTTACTAACAATCAATTTTATACCGCCGGCTGTTGTTGGCATAAAAGTATAGTATTCAATAGTCATGTCGTTTTGAGAAACACAATTTATACCGTTTGATTCCAGTAAACTTCTTACCACACCCATTTTATCAGGGAAACTAAACGAAGCGATATGTATCCAATTACTCAATTGTTGTTATAAAGTTTAAACTTGTTTTCTTAATTGTGGCATAGAATAAAATAAGAGAAATGTTTCAATTCTCTTTGGAAAATATAGTCTTGACTTTTTGGGTTAAGCCAAAAAGTAAAAGAGAAAACTCACCTCGTAAAACACCAATCATCCTCTGTACTCAAAGCCGCATTAAAACTATAACCATCTCTATCAAAACCTTTTAAGTCTTCCGGATTTTCAATTTGATGATCCACCATATATCTTGCCATAGCACCACGACCTTGCTTTGCAAAAATCATGATCATTTTGTACTCACCATTTTTATTTTCCTTAAAAGAACAAGTAATTACTTTTGCTTTTAATGCTTTAGTATCCACTGCCTTAAAATACTCATTCGATGCTAAATTGATAACCACATCATTCTCCTCTAAACTTTCATTCAAGTTGGCAACAATATCTTTTTTCCAAAACTCATATAGGTTTTTACTTCTGCCAATGGGCAACTTGGTGCTCATTTCTAATCGATAAGCTTGGATCAAATCCAAAGGTTTTAAAACACCATATAAACCCGATAAAATTCTTACATGCTTTTGTGCAAATTCGATATCAGATTTTTTCATCGTATCCGCATCAAAACCAATATAGGTGTCGCCTCTAAAAGCATAAATAGCTTGCTGCGCATTTTCCTCTGTAAAGGGTAATTGCCATGCGTGATAACGGTTGTAATTTAACTCCGCTAAGTTGGCACTTAAGCTCATTAAGTCGCCAATCTTTTTTCTAGAAAGCTTACTTAACTTGTTGATGAGTTTTTGCGATTGCTCCAAAAATTCAGGTTGAGTATTCTCCAATTTTGAAGTGTCAAAATCAAACTCCATTTTTTTAGCAGGCGATAATAATGCAATCATTTTTTATTTTTTGTATAGGTTGTAAAGATAGAATAGTGAATGTAGAATATTAGATACTTTAACATTATTAAGGGAATTATAAAACGGAACAATTATAATTTTAGAACATAATATAGCGTACTTTTGTTTACTGTTACTATGGCTAAAGAAGGGAGAATAGAATCTAAAGAAATTAACAACCATTTAGAAGTTTCCATCAAGGTGCTGAAAAATCCTTATGTCTATATCCCACTAATAATTACTGGATTTTTTTGGATAATTGGATTGTATTGGCTGACTGAAAAGGTATTAACCACCTATCGAACATTAATCGAAATGAGTATTGCCGGCATGTTGTTCTTTTGGTTGATTTTAGGAGGACTCATTTTTTCTACTTTGTATTGGGTTTTTTTTGGGAAAGAAAGGGTAATAATTACCCACCAATTTGTTCAAACTGAAAAACCTATTCATTTATATAAAAGGAGAAGAGCCTATTTGTTGCAAGATGTTTCAAACTTCAGAATTGATAATGAATTGTATAAGGCAAGAAGAAACGGAGAATGGGTAGATGAGAATAGAATTGTTATAAAATTTAGTACACCACAAAAAGAAGTGGCATTTGGGAGAGGTCTTAAACCAAAAGAAGCGGAATTTATTTTAATTGAATTAGCCAAATCGGATTTTTTAGAACCTCATCATTTTATGCCAATTTCCAAAACTTAAGCATGACTAATAAATTGGTTAAGTACATTTCAATTTTACGAGGCATTAATGTAGGCGGTAAGCGAAAAATATTAATGGAAGATCTAAGAGCAATGTATAAGGCTTTAGGTTTTTCGGATGTGATCACTTATATACAAAGTGGCAACGTCATATTTAATACTTCTACTACAAATCTTAAAGAATTAGAAGAAAAAATAAAAGATAGTATCGCTAAAAAATTTGGTTTCGATGTGCCGGTGATCATTAGATCAATTGAAGAAATGCAACAAGTGGTGTCGGAGAATCCTTTTTCAAACGAGGCGGATTTCGAGCCGAAAAAACTGTATGTTACTTTTTTATCGGAACCAATTGATAGGGTTTATGAAAACAATATTCTTCCGCAAGAATACTTACCCGACCGGTTTAAAATTATGGGTCAACACATCTATGTTTACTATGCCGAAAAAATTAGCAGTTCTAAATTAATTCAGTCACTTTTTGAAAAGCAATATAAAGTAACCGCCACTACGCGGAATTGGAATAGCGTCAATAAATTAGTGGAGCTGGCAGAGAAATAAAAACGCTCTCGCAAATCATAAAGATTTACGAGAGCATCAAGTCAGTAATTTTAAGGTATTTATGCTTTACAGTATTAGGACTAGTTTATATTGTCGCTGTAGATGGAAGCTGAAATGGTATTGTCATTATCAAACAATAGTTTTACTCCAACTAACCCAAATTTATGATTGGCATAGTAAGTCACTTTATTTAAATTGCCATTCACATGCCCTGTAGACTCTACTTCAATGACTTTAATCATAAATCCATCCCAAAAATAATCATCATCTGTTGATCTAGCGACTACTTTATTGGTAATGGTTTTGCCATCTACCTTACCGGTGTAAACATCCCCAACTTTAGCATCGTATTTCACTATGACCAAATCTCCTTCTGGCTGAACCGAAGCTATCCCTTTGTCAGTAAATCTAACAGACACATCCACTGAAACCTCATCGCCATTTACAGTTATTTTAGAAGGGAAGATAGGTGCCAAAGCATTTACTAAATCAACCAAGTCGGGATTCGTTAAGGTGCCTGTTCCGGTAATAATAGATACTCCATCTTCAAACCCAGTTACTTCTGCTGAAACAGTTGACAAGCCGGGAATATTGTGTGAAGAGGCAAAAGTATTTCCAATCTCACCCATTGGTGTTGGTGTGCCGCCTAATACCAATCCATCATCTTTTTTGCACGAGAATAATGTGATGCTTAATAATGCTACTACTAAAAAATAATTCCTCATATCTAATTGTTTTAATGGTTAATAATCAATATATAATTATCACCTTTTTACAATAAGTACAATGATTATCATCACGTGTATATATGATATTGTGTTCGATAAAAGGATACGGTTAAACTATTTAAGTAGAGATGAAATCCTAACTATAATTATCGGTATTTCGCTCAGTACTATTGCCCTCACCTTGCATTTTTATTAAGTACACTACTCCTATAATGAAGCTCGACATTATTATTTTGTCTAAGAATATCTGATTGTTGGAATAAGATACAACTATAAAAAACAGAAAGATCAATGACCCTGTAATTGCCAGTATTGTTGATTTCGAGAAATGCATATTTTGGTTTATTTTATTTGTCAATCGTAATGTCCAGTACACCATTAATTTTTATATAGTTGTAGTTTACTTGTTGTTTTAGCGAGTTGCTTTTCTTTTCAGCTTTTCAATTAAACTCAGGGGAAAGAAATCTAGGTCTTTATATACTATTTCTTTGTATTCCTTATTTGGAATATTCCAACCGTCAGTAAGTTTGATTTCAGTTCTGACTTTAACAAATTTATTATTAGATTCTGGGTCAACTAGTTCGCAGATTATTACTGCTGAGGAAATATCATTTATGTTAAAATCATTTGGTTCTAATAAGTCGGTTATTATTGATTGTATTTTGCTTAGATGTCCAGTTAATTGAGGAATCTGCATTTCTGTTGGTGTAATTTCATACGATAAAATATCTATTGTTACTCTTTTAGCATTAGTCGCTTTTAATCCAGCAAAAATCCAATCGACACCATATCCACAATGAGTGAGTCCACGACATTGATAATTCAATGTGCTCAAATAACTTTGAGTGATGTTATTTGCAAGTCCATTTAAAGATTTTCTACTTGCCATTATTGATTCGCTAACATTATAATATACGCAATTGAGCATGCCTATTGGCAGAAAGGTATATTTCTCTTATATCTTTTCTCTAAAGTATATAAACTAGCTGAGATGCAGTGAATATTTGCTTCAATCAAAAGTTTAATTAAATCATATCAGCTGCTAACATTGGTATACTTACCTTTGTACTATAATTTTTTGATCAATGAAATTTGACGAGTATAATTTTTCACCTGAAATAATGAAAGGTATTGATGCGATGGGATTTAAACGCCCAACAGATATTCAATACAAAGCTATTCCACCCATTTTAAGAGGCGAAGATGTTTTAGCCATTGCCCAAACAGGTACAGGCAAGACAGCTGCTTTTGCGATTCCGGTGTTAAACATATTACAAAAGCAAAAGGAAAATGCAAGAAGAGCTGATGGTGTAAAATGTATCGTTTTGGTGCCTACTCATGAGTTAGCCTTGCAAATAGAAGCCGTTTTTAAAAGCATTGGTCAGTTTACCAATTTGAATGTGTTAGCCATATTTGGGGGTGTTGAGCAAGATTATCAAATTAATGAAATTGAACACGGCATTGATGTATTGATTGCAACACCCGGAAGAATGTTTGATCTGATCAGTCAAGGTCATTTACGAGTGCATAGAGTGGAAACGTTAGTTTTAGATGAAGCGGATTTGATGTTAGACCTTGGATTTTTAAAAGATATTCGCGACTTAACTGCCAAACTGCCGATGCGGAGACAAACCCTCTTTTTCTCTGCTACCATCAACAATAAAATTAAAAAACTGGCTTATCTCATCATCAATCAAAATGCCATTAGAATCAAAATTTCACCTAAAGATCCGGTGACGAAAAACGTAGAGCACGCTGTAGCTTTTATTGAAATGGATGATAAAAGGTTTTTCTTAGAACGAATTATCAATGAAAATCCAGATAGTAAAATATTGGTGTTTGTTCGAACGAAAGTAAGAGCGGAACGAGTGAGCAGTGCCATGCTTCGAGTTGGTATTTCTAGCTTAACCATTCATAGCGATAGAGAACAGCACGAACGAACCAACATTCTAGAACAATTTAAGAAAGGAGAAGAACGTGTTTTAATTGCCACCGACATTACCGCAAGAGGTATTGACATTCCAAGTGTTGATGTGGTGATCAATTATGATTTACCCGATTTAGCAGAAAATTATGTTCACAGAGTTGGGCGAACAGGAAGAGGCAAAAATAAAGGAAGAGCTTTGTCATTTTGCAGCTCCACCGAGAAAGATAAATTAGAAGATATTGAAGATGTCTTGGGCAAAGAAATCACAGTAGTAGAAGTTACCAAACAAGATGTTTTAGATGTGCAGCTATTGTCTGATGAAAAGAGCAACGACTATATGAAACTGATTGAAGCAGAAGAGGAATTTCAAAAATCTAAGAAGAAGAAAAATAAGAAGAAGTAGTTTTTCAAGACACAAGACACAAGATTCAAGTTAATTTTGCTAGCGCAATGTATCGTCTTAAAATACATTACAGATTTACAGATTTATTTTCATAAACAATTTGTCAACGTAAAGAGTATGTCCCGTTAGGGACAAAATATGGGTAGCCAATTTTAATTGGCGAAAACGTGCCTTTAGGTACGAAATATGAATTTTGTGTATTTTCCAATGTTCATGTTGATGTTGTCAACAAAAAGAGATTAGATACCTTTAATGTTTATATGAAAGACGGCAATAATTATCTACTAAACAGGTTAAAATAATCTCACCGTTAATACTATTTTACTCAGCAATATTTAAAAAATACAAAACGTTTGAAACGGAAACGAAAAAAATCAATGCTTAAGAGAGTAATGTTTTACAGTGCTTCGATGCTTGTGCTTGGCATATTGCTATTTGTCTTATTCGTTTTTGCCGTCAATAAAAATGTATTTGGCCATTTATATTCTGAACAAGAGTTAAGCGACTTTAGAAACGAAGTAGCCTCTGTAATTTTATCGGAAGAAGGTAAACCCATTGGTAAAATATTTACAGAGAATAGAACCAATGTAGCTTATGAGGAAATCCCCAATCATTTAAAGAATGCCCTAATTGCCACAGAAGATGCAAGGTATTTTAAGCACAGTGGAGTAGATTCTAGAAGTCTATTAAGAGTGCTATTTAAAACGATTTTACTTCGACAAAAAAGTGCAGGTGGAGGCAGCACGCTTAACCAACAACTAGCTAAAAATATTATAGGCAGGGGTAAGTCTATATTGGTGAATAAAACCAAAGAAGCTCTGATGGCCCAAAGACTAGAGAAAGTCTATAGCAAAGAAGATATCCTGACTTTATACTTTAATACGGTTCCATTTGGAGAAAATATTTTTGGCATTGAGGCCGCTACCCAACGATTTTTCAATAAAGAAGTGAACGAACTCAATATTCAAGAATCTGCAGTTTTGGTAGGCCTGTTAAAAGCCAATACTTATTACAATCCTAGACTTCATCCGGAAAATGCTATCAAACGGCGAAATGTAGTGCTGAAGCAAATGCAACGGTATAAGTATTTAACCGAAGCGGCAGCTGATTCTTTAAGTCAATTACCACTAAATCTAGAGTATTTAAACTTAGCGGCTCAAGGTCCTGCCAACTATTATTTAGTGCAAGTTAAGAGAGAAGCGAAATATATTTTCGAGCAAATAGAAAAAGAAACAGGAAAAAAATACGATCTGAGAAAAGATGGATTGATTGTCAAAACCAGTTTAGATTTACAACTTCAAAAATATGCATTGGCGGCTTATCACGATCATTTAAGCAAAATGCAAAAGCGTTTAAGAACTCAATATAAAACCAATTCCGGTCAACAAATTCTCAAGAATTTATCAGACAAGGAATTGGATAAATTAAAACTGACCGCTGTCTCTAATGAAAATAGAAAAGTTGAAGTTTTTGATTGGGACAGTAGCTACACTGCCGATCTTTCTGTAAGAGACAGTATCATCCAATCGATGACGATATTACATGCTGGTTTGATAGCGTTAGATCCAGAAACGGGCGCCATCAAAGCTTATGTTGGTGGAATTGATTTTAATAGTCAGCCGTATGATCAAATCACTACAAGACGACAATTGGCATCAACTTTCAAACCTATTTTGTATTTGGCTGCTTTGGAACAAGGCATGTCGCCCTGTGATTATTTAGAAAACGATTTTAAAACACTAAGAAATTATCCAGATTGGCAACCGGAGAACTATAACAAAACCAGTGGAGGCTATTATTCATTAACCGGCGCATTGATTAAATCGATGAATATTCCATCCGTCAATCTATATAGCAAGGTAAACTTTAAAGAGTTGAATACACTTTGGCATCAATTAGGTTTTGCTGCGCCTTTAAACGATTTTCCATCCTCTGCCTTAGGTACGGCAGAGGCAAGCGTATTTGAATTGGCTTTGGCTTATGCAGCGATGGCCAATGGTGGCTATAAAGTAACGCCCAATGCCATTACATCCATTACTACACCTAGCGGGGAAGTGATTTATGAAAACAAATACGATCAAGAAAAGACACGAGTAATCTCCGAGCAAAGTAGTCAATTAATGACGGCGATATTAGAAAAAGCTATCAATGAAGGTACAGGAACTAGTATGAGAAATAGTTATGGCGTGAATTTACCATTAGCTGGAAAAACAGGCACTTCACAGGATTATTCAGATGCATGGTTTGCAGCGTTTAATCCTAAAATAGTAATGGTCACTAGAGTAGGAGCCTCTTCTACTGCTATTCATTTTAATACAGGAGCGAATGGATCGGGAAGTACTTTAGCGCTGCCTTTAGTAGGTATGACACTTAAAAAAGTGCAAGCAAACGATCAATTGAAAAGGAAATATGCCAATCGATTTGAAGCTTTGAGTGCAAGTTTGTTAGAATTTATGAACTGTGAGGATTTCAAAGAAAGAGTTTTCATTAAAGAAGATAGAAAAGGCAAGCGTGAGAATCCTATCCCTAAAAAGGAAACGAAAAGGGAAAAAAGAAAAAAGGATAGGAAACGAAACAGATAGTTATTGATTGAGCCAAATTTCCATCTTCTCATACACTTCATCTGGATGAAAGATCAAACAAAAATGACCTCCTCTAACGTTGTGATAGGCAGCATCCGGTGTACGCACCACTCTGTCATCCTTTGCATGAATATAAAACGGTTGAATGGGTGAAGGTGGTAAATCTTCGCCAAAACTCAGCATTGACATTTGTGCCATCGCCATATTGGAAAATGAGCGAAAATTCTTTTTAATGGCTACCATTTCTTGTCTGGCACGTGGCTCTTTAGTTTGTTTCACTAAATAATCGCCTAAAAGATCAGTTTTTATTAATCCAGATCCCGTGATTGCTACATTTAAAAGTTTGCTTTCTGAGAATCGAACGATTTTATTGGGATCAGAGAAAGAGCCAATCAAGCAGGTGCTATTACCTTTTATTCCGCTAATAACATAACTGAAATAACCACCCATAGAATGACCAACCAATTTGTCTTCAGGCTTTATGCCATAGTAATGAATTAATTCAGTGGCTAAATTGGTGGGCGTTGTTTCCCACAATGGAATATTTTTTAGAATCGGTCGATAGTCAACATCTATCAATTCGTAATCTCTCAAAAATGGTTTTAAATTTCTAAAGCAACGTTCGGTTTCTCCAAATCCTGGAAATAAGTATAGTTTCTGTTTCAAGTAGGAATAATTTTAAAATGCAATAATATTGAATTTTATTGGGAGTTTTTTTAACCCTGCTTACCGCAGGCAAGCACGAAGTTCATAAAGTGCTATCGCAAAGACTACAAAGTAATCTTAGAAACAACCTTATGAACTTTGTGGCTTCTTCGTGCGCTTTGTGGTTAAGAGTTAAACCGCCACACCCATTTTTTCAAAATAGTCTTTGTGTTCTTCAAAGAATTTTTCTGCCAGACCGTAATTATCGTGGTCGTCCGGATGGAAGTCTCTTTTGTAATAATCTAAATACATTTTACCAATGTTGTTGATACCTTCACTTTTTCCAAAGGCTTTCCAAAATTCAATAAAATCGGAAGGAACTTTTTTCCAGTCTTTTTCTTTATCATTGGCCACAAAATATAGTTGACCTCCAAACAAGAAAACCCAAAGTAAAACGGTGGCAAACAGCATGCCTGCAATACGTGTATTATAATCGCCACCCACTTCTGTATAAAGATCGAAACATACGCTTTTGTGTTCCAATTCTTCCGCACAATGCCATTGTAAAAGCAGTTTGACATCCTTAGAAAGCTCTCCGAATGGATTGGCTCTCAATCCACCATCTCCTAATAAAGCTGTAAAATGCTCCGCCGCAGTGGTCACCGATAATGCCAATAAATCAGCTCGTTTTTTAGGCAAGATTCTAAAAAGAGTATTTTCAAGGAATTTATAAGCAATTTTATCATAAATCTTAGCTAAACGATAGGGTTTTAACCCCATACCTTCCAGTATATCCCAAAATTTTTCATGCTCTTTGTGATGCACACCTTCCTGACCAATAAATTTCTTTACTCGATCCACCAATTGAGGATTCTTTTCAATTTGCTTTAGATATCGCTTCGCGCTTCTAATAAAGAATTTCTCTCCTTCAGGAAAAACGATATGCATCGCATTGATATAATGCGTCGCAAAGATGTTATCATTGGAGTAATATCGTTTAATCTTTGAGACGTCAAAATCTACTCTTCTAACTTTTATATTTTCTGTTCCAGCTACCATAGCTTTTATTTTATAGTTTAAACGGCAACACCCATTTCTTCAAAGTATGCTTTATGTTCTTTGAAGAAATTTTCCGCTAAACCGTAATTTTCGTGATCGTCAGGGTGAAAACCAACTTTGTAATAATCTAAGTACATTTTAAACAGATTTCTGATGGCTTTACTTTGCAATAGAAGTTTCCAGAATTCGAAAAATTCTTTTGGCAATGATGATAAGTCTTTTTCCTTATCATTGGCAATAAAGTAAATCTGACCTCCAAAAATATACACCCATAGTAAAAAGGAAGCCATTAACATCCCTGCCACTCTTGTGGGGTAGTCGCCACCTACTTTTTCATACAAATCGAAGCAAACAGATTTGTGCTCTAACTCTTCCGCAGCATGCCATTGCAATAGCGCCCAAACATTTTTAGGTAATTCTCCAAACGGATTTTCCTTTAAAGCACCATCGCCTAAAAGTGCTGTAAAATGCTCTAAGGCAGAAGTAACGGACAAGGATAAAAGCGCTTTTCTTTTTTTTCCGAACAATCCCAAGAAACCATTTTCCCAATATTTATAAGCCGTTCTACTGTAGAATTTTGCGAATGGATATGGTTTCAATCCCATTTCATCCAAAATATCCCAAAATTTTTGGTGCTCTTTATTGTGAACGCCTTCCTGACCTATAAATCTTTTTACTCGTTCAACTAAGTCCTTATCATCTTTAATTTCGGTCAAATAATGCCTGGCACTTCTGATAAAAAACTTTTCTCCTTCTGGGAAAACAATATGCATAGCATTTAAAAAGTGCGTGGCAAAAATGTTATTGGCCGCGTAATGACGCTTGATATTTTTTACATCAAAATCAACTTTTCTAACTTTTATATTTTCAGTTGCAATAGTCATAAATCTAATTTTAAATGTGAACTAATAAATCACCATTTCTTTATAGGCTTTGATTTTAGTTTTTGGTAAGCCTGCTAAAGGTTTATTCGCGAAATTTTTATGCTTTTTACTTAATGCTTCCGCTCGTTTTTCAATGATGGGCCAAATCATTTTTAGAAGCCTTAGTTTTCTAAATATTTCTGTTGGACTTTGAATATGTGTCGTTGGAATTTTTTGTCCCATCTTTTTAAACACAAATCCCATTGGCACTGCTATTTTTTCTTGTAACTTAACAACACTAGCAATGTATTCCGAACCTGGAGTGGCTAGGGAACCTAATCCACCACGAGGTTGTGTGGTGCCGATGATATAAATGCCTTTGTAATCATCAAATAAGGCACCTGCATAAGTTTGTGCTACTAATCCTTTGGCTCTTTGCAGTTCTTTTGGTAAAAACGGCCAATCTAAATTAAATCCGGTTGCCGCAACAATCAAATCAAATTCATCTGAACTTCCATCTTCAAAATAAACAGTTTTACCTTCGTAGCGCGTAATGTCTTTTTTTGGCTTGATTCTTCCGTGTTTGATGTAATGCAGAATCTCTGTGCTCACCGTCGGATGCTTTTCAAAGATTTTATATTCCGGCTTTTCTAGACCGTAATCTTCATTTTCTCCCGTTGTTGTTTTTAGCAATACCCCTAAAACGGCTCGTTGAACACTTTCAGGAAAAACTTGCAATAAACTGTGATCTGTTAACGGTTTACCTAATAATGTTTTCGGGAAAAACCATGTGCCACTTCTTATGCTGATGGTACAATCGGATCCTACTCTAGCGGCCTCTGAAGCTACATCACAAGCAGAATTTCCCGCACCAATTACTAATACTTTTTTCCCTTTTAGTTGATCGGGATTTTTGTAGTCCTTAGAATGCATATATTCTCCGGTAAATTTCCCGGGATATGCTGGATGTCTTTTGCTCCAATGATGTCCATTACAAACTAAAACACCTTTATATATTCTTACTTCGTTATTGGCCAAGGTTACTTCCCAAAGATTATCTTCAATCGGTCGAACGAAAATTACTTTTGTATTGAATTCGATGTTGTCCATCAAATCGAAATGAATAGCATAATCTTTAATGTAGTCATACATGTTTTGCCTACTCGGAAAGTCGGGATAATCATCCGGCATCGGAAAATCTTTAAATTCCGTTACTTTTTTTGACGAAATAATGTGTGCGGTATCATATACACCATGATACCAATTGCCTCCAACATCATCGTCGGCTTCTACCTGATCGTAAGGTATTTTGGCAAATTTCAACGCCTTCGCATGCGCCAAGCCTACTGGGCCGGCACCAATAATCAAATGTTTTTCTTTTGTATCCATAATTTATATTTTATGAAAATCGGCTCACCATCATATTCACCAATTTGGTGTAATAGGTTGGTGTAATTCTAGCTACAAAGTCGCCTAAGTAGGCTTCTTCACCGATTAAAATTCTCGACTGCTTTTTCTTGACTGCGCTTAAAATGATTTCCGCTGCCTTTTCAGGGGTATGTCTAAACATTTTTTCAAATTGTTGAATGTCAAATGTTTGATCATCGCCCTGATGGTTCTTAGAGTCTTTTGCAATATTGGTTTTAATGCCACCGGGATGCACTACATGAACACTTACATTAGTGCCATCTAATTCTGATTTCAATGATTCTGTTAAACCTCTCACCGCAAATTTGGAAGAACAATAGGCGCCTTGATAGGCTACTCCGGTAATGCCAAATAGGCTAGAGATATTGATCAAAGCGGCTTCTTTTTCTTTTAAAAGATGAGGCAAGAAGGCTTTTGTTCCGTATAAAACACCCCAATAATTGATGCCCATTACCCATTCGAAATCTTCTATGGTTGATTCTAAAACAGAATATTTGCCTAAAGCTACTCCGGCGTTATTGATGACGATATCTACTTTTTTAAAGTGGTCGACTACCTCGTCGGCGAAGGCATAGAAGTCCTCTTTTTTAGAGACATCAAAAACTTTCGAAAAAACTTTCGTACCATTTCTTTCACATAGATTGACGGTTTCTTCTAATCTTTCTTTATTGAAGTCATTAAGCGCTAAACTGGCGCCTTCTTTTGCTAATTGAAGGGCTAATGCTCTTCCGATGCCTGAACCTGCTCCGGTAATGACGGCTACTTTGTCTTTAAATTTTTTCATATGATTTATGGTGAGGTTAAAATTGTTTTTACAATGCTTTTTATAGTGTCTTGCCATTGCGTGTCACTGAAGAAGAAGAATGGATTGTCTTTTTCTAGCTCGCCGGAATTGTCATTGATTGATAGTTTTTCATATCCAATCATCAAAGACCAAATAGACAAATACAAATAAATGGGTGGCAAGTTGGTTTTAATACTGCCATCTTGTTTGCCTTGTGCCAATACTTTGGTAATCAAAACAAATGGCTCAAATTTTTGCTCCATAATTTGTTTATAGAACGGACTCTCCAACATGCCTTTGGTTAATTTACCCTGACTATTATCATTTTTCAATGGATTGGTCATGCTGATAAAAGTGGAAATGGCATCTTGGTAATATGGGTTTTCATGCACGAATTCGAAATATTTTTCCAATAATTTCATTAATCTTTCTAAAGCTGTAAGATCTTGATGCTGTTGCATCTCGTGTTTTTGAAATTGAATGGTTCTTTTGATGGCATGTAAAATTACTGCCATGTAGAGGTCGTCTTTGCTTTTAAAATAAAAGTAGATTAAGCCTTTGCTTAACTTCGCTTCTTTAGCTATATGGATCATTTTGGTGATGCCAAAGCCTCTGGCACAAAATACTTTTGCGGCAGTATTTAGTATAGTTTCTTCTCTTAATTGTCTTTCAAAAACGCCCAATGTTACTCTAATTTTTAATGAATATATACTTTTTGACCCAAAAGTCAAAATTATTGACCGAAAAGTTAATAAAGTTGACTTGATAGTCAGTTTCGGATTAAACCTTCCAGGTTTTTGCTTAAATAGAGGCTTATCTATAAGATGTGTTGTCAATCTTGATACGAAATCAAACTTGGCGGGTTTTTAATGTAAAAAAAGTTGACTAGGCAGTAAGTTTTGGATTAAACCTACCAGGTTTTTAATGTTGTACTAGCCCGACCGCCAGCGCTAACGGATGTTGTAATTCGATTTAATATTGTAAAGCGATGGTGGGAACGCCCAAAAAAATATTGATTGACATACTAAAATGAAAGGCAAATCTGTTATTGCAGCATAGAGATTTAAGATGAATCCGTCGGTTGGTTTTGGAAGTACTATCGGTTACAAATAGATGCTTAACCATAAAATACGACTATGAGATTTAAATTTTTTGCGACGCTAGTATTGGCTTTTGCGACGCTTTCGGGGAATGCCCAAGAGCAATTGGGATTAAAAATCAGTAATTATTCGGGTGTGAATTCGTTTCAACTCAATCCGGCATGGACGATTGGCGGGCCATTGAAATGGGATGTCAATGTTGTTTCGTTGGGCGTTTTTATGGAGCAGGATTATGCTTATGGCAAGGGCGGAAGTATGTTGCAATTGTTGAGAAATGGTGGCGAGTTGATCACTGATGAGGCAGCGGTTAGTACGGATGGTTCTACAACGAGTAATGGTGTTCCATTTTATTTTGCGGAGAGAAAAAACTTTGATGCGCACCACAATGCTTTTGTGATGGCGCCTTCATTTATGGCGACGGTGCGGGGACATACTTTTGGGTTGTATTTACAAGGAAGAAGTTGGTTGAGTGGCTACAATATTGATGGAGATTTGGGTTATAGTAATGTGAGTGATACGATGGTTTTTGTTGGGAATATCGATCCATTTCAAATTGGGGCGATGTCGTGGGGCGAGATTGGTGTGAATTATGGGCGAACGATACGAGCGAATAAAAATTTGCAGATCAATGCCGGTGGAACGTTGAAGTTTTTATTGGGGTATGATGCGGTGAGTGTTTCTAATAATATTTCGACGGGCGTGAATAGAGCGAATGACGCAGTGACGGTGGATCCGGCGAATGTTGGCATTAGTTATGCGACGAATTACAGCGAGGAGAATGGGTATGATTTTCAGCGCAATGGTTTTGGTGTAGCGACAGATTTGGGTGTTACTTTTATCAATCCGAATGCGAAACAGGATAAGCAGCAATACCGATGGAAGGTTGGAATTTCTTTGTTGGATGTAGGAAGGTTATGGTATAAAAAGAATGCGAGTGAGTATGCTTTTGTTTCGGAGGAGATTAGCACTTTTCAGGATGATCCGTTTGCGGATATTGCCGATGTGGATGGCGTGATTGAGGCGATTAATGCTTCGGGGAATGTGAGTTCGGCGGAGTTGGTGGACAATAGTTTTGGGATGTGGTCGCCGATGGCATTGAGTGTTCAATTTGATGCGCCATTGATTGATAGATTGTATTTATCGGGCACGGCCGTCATTGGGATGCGGTTTAAAGGGGCGGCGATTGAGCGCAGCGATTTGATTGCGATTACGCCACGTTTTGAAATGAAATGGTTTGAAATGGGGATTCCTGTATCGTTGTATCGATGGAATGACTTGAGAGTGGGCACTTATTTAAGAATGGGACCTTTAACGGTTGGCACAGAGAATTTAAATAGTTGGGTGATTCCGGGAAGATTAGAAGGCTCTGATATTTATTTGTCTTTAAAAATTAACTCTGCGATGTTTAAGAAATCGAGCAAAAATAATGGGAAAGGAGAGGGTTGTTATTCGAATGATTTTTAGGGGGAATTATTTCTGAGAGTTAATTTTTGTTAGGTATTCTTTTGGGCTTAAAACTGGAATTGCTGATTTTTTAAAGTCCTTTAAATTTCTAGTTAATATTAATTCGCATTGTGATTCTAGTGCTGTATAATATTGAATTCCATCTTCAAAATCTTTGAAATTATTATCATTGAGTGCTAATTCAATTATTTTATCATTGAGTTCGTATGAGGTAACAAGCACTTTAAACTTCCCTATGATTGACCTAGTTTCCTTTATTTTCATGGCATCATTAAGTATATAGTGGGCATTTACTAAGCTTAATGCCGAGACGACTAATTCGACCTGCTTCAAATCTGCTAAGGAAAATATTTGAAGACTTTCAATATGGAAGGGCTGTCGTTTAGCTAACAAATCCAATATAATATTTGTATCTACTAGAATTTTACTCATTTGTATTTGTCTGATAGATATTTAGTTCTTGCCTCTTTGTAATCAAAATCTTTTGGTAACGTTACTACACCGCAAAGACTATCCACCAATGGTGTTGTTTTTACTTTACTATCTTTTTTTTGAGACTCGTTAGTGAATCAAAGTAGGCTTCTATAATTTTAGACAAGCTTGTGCTGTTTGATTTCGCATATTCTTTTGCTTTCTCAATTACCTGCTGATTTAAGCTGAGTGTTAATTTCTTGTCCATTACTCAAAATTTACGTATAAATATAATTAATTGTTACGTGCAATTCAAATTTGTTGATTATAATTTTTATTTGTCTTTAAAAATCAACGCAGTGATGTTTAAAAAATCGAGTAAAAAATAGCGGGAAAGGCGAGGGTTGTTTTGAGGATGATTTTTGGGGATTAGATCTAGAGACTAAGACGATAATGGTTTTTTATTTGAAATTTTAGTGAATCGACAATTAGGATATTTAGAGCACCCATAGAAATAACCGTATTTCCGTGTTTGACCTTTAACTTATTACCACATTTAGGACAAACTTTTGATTCTAAGTTTTTATTTGCTTTTATTCTTTTTACATTTTTGATATGTTCTTTTTTATAGCTTTCCTGTGATCAATGAATTTCGGATTGTATTATCCAAAAATTGCTATTTCTTCATGGGAATAGTAAACATTTGTGTATTGTTTAATAGTTTTATCAGCCTATGTCTTTTATGACAGGCAATGAGCAATTTATTTTTTTAGTTTAGCACTTCCTGTAAATACTATAATCGGAATATAATTTGAGTAGTTTAACTCATTAGATATACGTTTGATACAACTTACGTGAGCCCAGTTTTGCCTAACAGGGTTATAGATTTTAAATTTTCTTTTATAAAGTGTTTGAGTCCAATATTTAGATTTGTCATTACCAAATATCCAGCCTTTATAATTTTTAGTTTCAATTACAAATATTCCATAGATGGATAATACTAAATGGTCAATTTGTGACGTATATCCCATATTTTTAAGATAAATGTCATTGTAAACTATGTAGTCTTTCTTATTTAATCTGTTTAAGGTTTTTTCAACGCTGTATTCTCCTAAACTGCCTTTAATTTTTGGTAAATAGGATATTTTAAAAACAAAGAATAGGATAGATAATACTGATAGAATTAATAGGTATGTTAGTTGATCATCCAAGTTTTAAGGCTTATTATAACTTTGTAGATACAGAATCATATTGGTGTTTATTTACCATATATGACTAATATATAAAAACAACGTAACAATTTTTCATGTCTCCCAAATTCTAGTATTTAAAAAATTAATTTCGGAAAGGAATCTTAACGAGACGCGAAGGCTAGAGTGACAGATAGGGTTCTTTTGGTAATTGATATGAAGGTAAATGATTGGTTAAATGAACACCTGTTTGGTTGATATTGAATAACAGTTTTATATTAGACGTTATTATAATTGTTTAAAGAACTAGTAAATGCCTTTTATAAAAGTGTATATACATTTTGTTTGGAGCACAAAAAATAGATTGCCATATTTAAAGACGAAAGAAATAAGGCAAAAGCTTTGGGAGCATATAAGAGATAATGCCAAGCAAAAGGGCATTTTTATTGATTTCATAAATGGATATACAGACCATTGCCATTGTTTAGTTTCATTAGGTGCTGACCAAACCATTCAAAAGATAATGCAACTTATAAAAGGGGAATCTTCTTACTGGATGAATAAACAAGGTTTTATAGAAGAAAAATTTGAATGGCAAGATGAATATTTTGCTGTATCTGTATCGGAATCAGTGATTGATAAGGTTAGATATTACATCAAAAATCAAGAGCTGCATCATAGAAATAAATCATTTCAAGATGAGTATGAAGAGATTCTAATTAAACATGGTTTTGAAAGGTTTAAGGATTAATAATTTAATTCCTCCAGCTAAAGCAGGAGGCAATTAAATTCAATTCAAATAAACAATTTTTGAAACGAGATTTGGTTTATTTAATAATGTATGAATGTTTGGCTAAAGCCAATATGTTTTTTACAAATTAATGATTTCTATGAAGTAGAAGGCAGTTAAATTGAACTTCAATTGGAATGGGTTTTAACCCATTTTAGGGATAAATTATCCAATAAGTTTGGCTTTAGCCTAATAGAATAATCGTGTTGTCTTTTGACAAAGCTTTAGCTTCTACTTCACCCACACCGTCTTCGTATTCATAAACTCTCTAATGCCGTGTGCGGATAACTCTCTGCCGTAACCGCTATTTTTGATACCACCAAATGGCAATCGTGGATCAGAGGCGACTAAAGTATTGACAAAGCAATTGCCGGCTTCTAATTGTAAGGCAATTTTTTCGCCTCGTGCTTTGTTTCCGGTAATGACGCCCGCTCCCAAACCAAACTGAGAATTATTAGCGAGATCTATAGCATGCGCTTCATTTTTGGCTTTTATCACAGCTGCTACCGGACCGAATAATTCATTATGGAAAGCTTCCATACCCGGTTTTACTTCAGCTAAAATAGTGGCTGGGTAATACGCTCCTTTTCTGTTGGGTATTTTACCTCCTAAAACCAGTTTGGCTCCCTGCTCTATACTTTTTTGCACTTGTTCGTGCAATTCATCTCGTAAATCTATTCTGGCCATTGGACCGTAATAAGTGTCTGCATCCGTTGGTTCACCCATTTTGGCCGCTTCCATTTTTGTTTTAAATTGGTGTAAGAAGTCATCGTAAATTGCTTCTACCACAATAAAACGTTTGGCGGCAATACAGGTTTGTCCGTTGTTCTGCAAACGACCAAATGTGGCTAAGTCGGTCGCTTTTTCCAAGTCAGCATCTTCTACAATTACATAAGCATCGCTGCCGCCTAATTCCAGAACAGTTTTCTTTAAATTTTCTCCGGCAATGGCTGCTACGGATCTTCCGGCAGGATCGCTTCCAGTTAAAGTAACGGCTACAATGTGTTTGTTTTCGATAACTAATTTTACTTGTTTAGAAGCGATATTCAAATTGTTAAATACACCTTTTGGAAAACCTGCTTTATTAAACAACTCTTCCAAAGCCTGAGCACAACCTTGCACGTTAGAAGCGTGTTTTAAAACGCCTACATTGCCCGCCATTAAAGCCGGTACGGTAAATCTAATGACTTGATAAAATGGGAAATTCCAAGGCATCACAGCTAAAACTATTCCCATCGGTTGATAGGTAACATAACTTTTGCTAGCATCTGTTTTGACTATTTCGTTGGCTAATAATGTTTCGGTATTATCGGCATAATAGCGACAAACCCAAGCGCATTTTTCAATTTCTTTTCTCGCCTGACCAATAATTTTGCCCATTTCACGAGTAGCCAATTGAGCATATGCTTCTTTATTTTCTTCCAACACTTCTGCTGCTCGATTCATCAACTTCGCTCGCTCTTCAAAGCTTTTATTTTTCCAATTTTGATAAGCCGCTGCCGTTTGATCAATTTTATCGATGATCTCTTCGAAAGTTAATCGTTTGTATGTTGCAATTTTTTCTTCCGTTGCCGGATTTATGGTTATTGTGGTTGACATCTTACATATTTAATGGATATCCCTTAATCTAACAAAATATTTTTTACTCGCCCAACAATACCTGATTCTAACATCACTTTTATGCCATGTGAATGGTTGGGAGATTTGGTTAAAATCCGGCTGACCATACCTTCTGTAAGCGCACCGGATCTTTGATCTTGTTTTTGAACAACTTCAACTAAACATCCAACTTGGATGTTTTTTCTGATACGACCATCGGTTAAATCACTTGTCATAATGCTATAATGTTTTTATAAAGGTACTATTTACAGCTTTGGAGCAGCAATTTGAAATACATTTTATAGAAATTAAAAAAGCCCAATTGTTTTTAAGCAACTGGACTTCATCATGGGGTTATATAAGAGGTTTTTATGTTGGTTTAATTGTTTAATGCCAACTTTTGCTCCATCTCAATGGCTTTAGGAAATAGAATGTTGTTTTCTAAATGAATGTGTAAATGCAAGTCATCTTCAAATTCTTTAAGCATAGAAAAGGCTACTTTATAAGTATTGCAAGCATCTTTAGGAGGATTGTAATTGTCACTCAATTCTGAAATTTTTCTAAACCTATCACCTTCAACATTGTGTTCGTGCATCATCATTTGAATTGGATTTTTTACCGTTCCGAAATGTGGTGCCTCACCATTTTTACTGTTTTTTGGTGTAGTGACCATTTTACGGATATATGGAAATAGCATGATTTCTTCTTTTTTCATGTGCATGGTTAAATCTCCGGCACTGGCATTAAATTGTTCCTCAATTTCTATTAGTTCAGGATGTCGGTCACCATGTACTTTTCTAATTTTTGATAAATAAGCTTTCAACTCGGGAATTCTGTTTTCTACATATCTGTGATGTTTTTTCTCTACGTAATCGGCTAAAAGATCCAACGGCCAGGTGCTATAGTCGGTCGTATCCGATGAATTATTTATCGCCACACTTTCTAATTCCAAAATTATTTTGTCATACGCTAAGCCTTTTTTCTCACAAGCTTCTTGTATGCTTCGGTTGCCATTGCAACAAAAATCAATACCGTAATTTTTAAAAACGGATGCAGTTCTATAGTCGTCTGCTACTATTTGTCCTATTTGTTTATCAATTAATTTATCCATGTCTTTTATTTTTAGTTATATGAATGATTAAGGTGAATTTTATTTTGCTTTTCAAAAAAACTGCTACCTAGCCATAAGAGCATTATCAACTTTATAAACTCTACAAAAATGAAGTATACATGTAGCTTTGATGGAGGAACAAATGCTCCTTTTATATGAAGTGCGGCTCTAGCGTCTAAGGCAGGTAACAACCAAAATGTTTGAAGCAGTAAAATGATAATGGGAATGCTTACTAAAATGAAGGGAGAATTATTGGCGCTTTTATTGAAAAAGATAAGGTTGATTAATACGCAAAGCAATAATACCCATTCTACTTTGTTTAAAGCACTAAAAACAAGTCTACCGATACCAAGTCCTAAAGGAACAGTGATGCCTGGTGCTCTAAATTTCAGCCAGGCTTCCATAAAACTTATGGCTGCAACAAAGCCAATCCATATAAAAATGGCGGCTAAAGCAACAGGATATTTGACTTGAAAAATCATATAATAGGAATTGATGTGTTCGCTTTATAGTATTGAATTTTATGGTGAAACATTTCTGCCATTCTTTCACCTTGCCATTTTGCTCTTTGTGCTTTTTCGCCTTTAAATAGGTTGTCGATTGTTTCATTAAATAGCAAAAGCCATCTTTCAAAATGAGCTTTGTCGACCGGTAATTTTGCATGCGGCACAAAAGGGCTACCGGAATAGGTATGCTCTTCTAACAAAACAGTTTGCCAGAATCGATACATTTTTTCTAAATGTATTGGCCATTTATCTTGAATGACATTATTGAAAATATCTTTCAGGAGTTCATCTTCTCTTACTTTGTTGTAAAAGGTATCAACCATCAATTTAATGTCTTCTATATTTTCTATTTTTTTTGTCATTATTTTCCTTATAAAAGATATAAATACCTTGTAGTCTGCTAATATGATAAAAACTATGTTTTTAACACCGATTTACCCTGCTCTAGTTTTATGGCCATTTCATAGATGGTTGTATTTTCGAGCATATGTTTTAATTGTTCTCTAATAATTTTAAATTGATCATGTAAAGGGCATGGCTCTTTTTCATTGCATTGTTTTAGACCTAATCCACAACCCACCATAATTGAATTGCCATCAATGGCTTCCACTATTTTACTGAGCGTTGTTTGCTCTAAATCAAGCTGTTCTACTTGGAATCCACCTGTTGGTCCTTTCAGAGAATGAATGATATTATTGTGAACCAATTGCTGCAAAATTTTTCCAGTAAATGCTTCAGGAGAATCAATGGCTAAGGCAATATCTTTTAAACTAACACGTCTTTCTTGTTGTGATTCAACCGCAATATGCAAGGTTGCTCGAATGCCATATTCACATGCCTTTGAAAACATAATAGTACAAAATTACACAAAACATTTTAAAAACGGACAAAAATGTCCGAAATTATATTTTGATAATACTTCGGAACTATTACATGTGATTTTTACTTAATTTCAACCATGCCGTCAGGGGAGAAGAAATCATCTTCTAGATCAACAAATTGGATGTTGGTTACTTGGCCATTGCCTTTTGATTTGGTTAAACCTTGGTCTTTTAACCAATACCAAAACACCCATTCGGTTGCGAATGGTACGCCATCAATTTCTTCATATTTCAAATATTGAATAGCAGAAGGTTTGCTTTCGGCCTCTTCAACAGTTTTGTTGGCAGTAACAATATAAGCTGCATGATCTATTAAGTTGGTGGCTTTATTTTTATAGAGGATGTACCAATCATCAGGATCGTCACCAATGCCACTTTCAAAACTTAGTTTTTTAGTGTCAAAAAGTCCTGTGGTATCTTCTGATGTATAATCAGACCAAACGGTTCCTTCATCGCTTAATTTGTAAGGAAATAAGAAGAAGTATGGCCACGTATAAACATCAAATCTAATTTTTGGAGAAGGTTCCATATCTGCCGTGTGGTAAGATTTGTCATGGATATATAGCATTTTAGAACCATTCTTCAATTCAATCAAAGCTTTAGTGGAGTTCGTTAGTAAAGTAAATCTTCCATTCATTCTTTCTTTTCCTCCAAATAGCAAATTGAAATCATATTGTATAGCCTCATGTGATAAGAATTTTTCTTTTTGATGAGCAGATTCAATTAATCCTACAAAAGAGGTGTCAATTTTAGTGGATACAGTAGTTTCGTCCGGTGTTTCAACTTTTTCTTTAGTTGAGGTTTGGCAAGAAATAAGAAGTGTAGCAAGTAATAAGGTGACGAATGTGAAATTTTTCATGATTGGTTTTGTATTAAATAAGAGCTATGTCTGCAAGAATATACAATTCACCAGACATAGCTCGAATCAAAAAGTTATTTAATCTAAATAACCAAATTTACCCATGTTATAATCATTAATCGCTTCCATAATTTCTGCTCTTGTATTCATAACAAATGGACCTTGTGCCGCAATGGGTTCATGGATAGGCTCGCCACTCAAAACTAAAACAGTAGCTTTTTCTAAGGCTTCAATTTGAAAGTCTTCACCATTGTTTTCGAACAAAACCATGTGGTCAGTTTTCACTTCAGAAATGCCATTTACTTTTATATTGCCTTCCACCACCAATAAAGCAGTGTTAAAATGTGCCGGTAGATTAAAATTTGCTACTCCACCTTTATTCAATTTGGCGTTTTGCAAATGCAATGGCGTAAATGTGCTGGCTGCACCATTTACATCTTGATATTTTCCTGCAATTACTTCAATTTCTCCAGCATTATTAGGCAGGATAAATTTTTTAATGTTTTCTCTAGTAATACCTTGGTATTTTGGTTTCGACATTTTGTCTTTTGCCGGTAAGTTTACCCAAAGTTGTACCATTTGAAAATCGCCACCTGCTTTACTAAATTCTTCTTCGTGATATTCTTTATGTAAAACACCAGATGCTGCGGTCATCCATTGCACTTCACCTTCGCCAATTACACCGCTGTTTCCACCACTATCATGATGTGCGATCTTGCCTTTATAGGCGATGGTTACGGTTTCAAATCCTCTATGTGGATGCACGCCAACGCCTTTCGGATTATTGCTTGGTGGAAAGTGAAATTTTGAATTGTAATCCATCATTACAAATGGACTCATTCTTTGCATGCTTAATGGAGCAACACTTGGAATAAAATTATGTACTCTAAATCCATCACCTACATAATGTGGTGAGCGTGGAGGAATGATGGCCTCGATTTTTTTCGTTTTCATCGTTTATCTTTTTAGTTAAAACAAAATTACGGTGGAAACATTCCTTGCGCATTGATGTATGGTAAGAAGTTACTTTTGAAAATTTCTGTTAGACAGCTCTTTTCTTACTCTACTTAGACTTTCGGGTGTAATTCCCAAATAAGAAGCAATCATCCATTGCGGTACTCGAAGGGTTAAGTCGGGATAGAGTTGTATGAAATTTAAATAGCGCTGTTCTGCGGTAGCACTAATGAGTAAATTGATTCTTTTCTGTTGCTGACGAATATGATTTTGAAGTAATTTTTCATTGTACTTTCTAAATGTTGTACTTATTTCATTGGCTAAACTAATGAAATCAGTATCAAATAGTACAGCAGAAGTATCTTCAATAGCATCTATATAAAGTTCGGATGGTTCATTGAAGAACGCACTGCTTCTATCAGAAATAATCCAGTTTTCAGAAGCGAATTGGATGATGTGCTCTTTGCCGGATTCATCAATAGTATAGGCTCTTAGCAGTCCACTATTGACAAAAAAGGAGTGATGACAAACATCACCTTGATTTAAAACAAACTCTCCTTTCTCAATATTTTTATGAAGTAATTTTTCCGATAAAACATCAAATTCTTTATCTGTTATTCCAGCATTGGTTAGCATGTATTTTTTGAATGTATCCATTGCAATTATGATGGCTTAAAGTAAGGATTGTTGAGTTTTGTTGTTATTCATCAATGCAGAACCTTCATTAAATTAACAGTTTTTTGCGGAATAGGAATTGATTTTGAAAATTTAGAATTGGAGGGAGAAATGAACTCAATGGTATTAGTTTGTCCCAATAAATGAAAGATATAGCAATGTTCCTTAAATGTTCTTTCTGCTCCACTGGTTAATGTATGGTCGAGTTTACCATTTATTTTCACTTCAATAGGAACATTTGTTTCTAGGTTACATAGTTTAAAGTTATCTCTTTTGGGTGCTCCAATTTCAAATGCATCATAAAACAAGTGTAACTCGAAATTGTCTATATTTTCTTTCAATTTGAAAATTTCAAAATCTTTTTTTTGCTTGTCAATGAAATTAAAACATTGAACGTTTACAAGTGAGTTTTGATTGCATCCGCCGGCGTCTTTTTCTCTTTTTAAAATGGAGGTACTCCATCTACTAGAGTGCTTTTTCAATGTTTCGGTTTCGGTATCTTCATTGAAGTCGTTTAAAATAACAAGATCGCAATTTTGTAAATCAAGTTGATGCTTATCGCTTGAAAGCACAAGTTTGTTGGCTATAAAGCTTCCTGAATTAGAAGAAATCTCATTTTTCCATACTGATTGATCTTTTCTATCCGCATAGGATTTCTGATCCTTCTTATAAAGGATATAGTTATGAAAAACTTGAAGAATACTAATTGGTTTTTTCGTTACAACAGTTTTTGAAGCAACCATTTAAGTAATCTTAGTTATGGTAAGCTTGATTATGTGCTAAAGTTTCGCCACAAACACTACAAGCTACAGCGCTTCCCGCACCGCCTGCGCATCCTTTTGCACATGTAAAATGCCAAACACCATTTGCATTTTGTGCTGGTTCTGGTGATGGTGGAGGCATGTTAGCATTTGGGCTAAGTGTTGGTGCAGTGGTAGTAGTATTGTGATAAGCTTGGTTGTGTGCTAAAGGCGATCCGCATATACCGCAATTTTCAGCTACACCAGATCCGCCGACGCATCCTTTCATACAGGTATAATGCCAAACTCCTTCACTATTTTGAGCAGGCTCTTCAGTTAATGCCGGAGGGGCATCTACTTGTATCAATTCATTTGTGTTAGCAGGAGTTTCTATTGTATCAGTAGCAGTATCCGATTTTTTTGAATCGTTAGTACAACTTGAGAATATTAAAAGTGCTAATGAGAATAGTAATATTTGAAATTTCATAGTTTATTTTTAGAACTACTAAGATATTATAATAAATGAATAAGGTCATTTTTATTAGGCTTTATTAGATTTTATAATAAAAAATGGATTATAATTTTAACTTGTGAATAGAACGGTTTTATGCCGTAGGATTTATTCGACAGATTGGAAGAAGCATTTGATTGCCTTGTCAATAGTTATTTAGAGAATAGCGTTGGCATTACTGAGAATTTTTTACCGGAAGAATTAATAAAGCCTTTGAGGCAGAATGTATTTAGGCTCTATGAGACTGAAAGAATGCATGAAGCGGGCGTTGGAAACAATGCTAAATTGATTAGAGATAAGCAAACTCGTAGTGATAAGATCTTTTGGTTGGATAGAAAAGAAAAGGATCAATTTGAAAATTCTTTTTTGGATGTTATTGATCAATTTGTAGCGTATTTAAACAGCACTTGCTATGCAGGCATTTCCAATTATGAATTTCATTATGCCTTATATGAAAAAGGAAGTTTTTACAAACGGCATATTGATCAATTTAGAGATAACAATAAGAGAGCTTTTACCATGATTATGTATTTAACGGATAACTGGCAAGCTGGCGATGGCGGGGAGTTGTGTATTTATCATGAAGATAGAACGGAGAAAATTGCTCCGACGAGCGGTAAATGTGTATTTTTTAAAAGCAGTGCCTTAGAACACGAAGTATTGTTGAGCCATGCACCAAGAATGAGTATTACCGGTTGGTTGAAGACGAATTAGGGTTATTATTAGGAAATATTGTTATGGTAGGTAACGCTTGACACGAATTTCACGAATTGATTGAAAGAGAGTTTGTGATGTTGTCTGCTAACTTTGATTTTTTGTTTTATCTCACTAATTAATTGCTGCTTAAGCAATAATCTATGAAATTGATTCGTCATGCCAAACAACCACAATTTTACTCTGAAAATTATCGATTTTTAGGTTATTCAATTAAATATTATTGCAAGAAAATTAGAAAAATCTGTGAAATTCGTGTCTAAAGAACTTCAAAATACTATAAGCGCAAGTTAAATGATAATCGATTTCCATAAAAAAAGCCCGTCAATTTAATTGACAGGCTTCTCATTTTAAAAAATTTAACTAGTATATCTTATGTTCTTTTAACATCTACTGCGTTTAATCCTTTTTTACCTTCTCTAAGTTCGAATTCAACTTCATCGCCTTCACGAATTTCGTCGATCAAACCTGATACGTGTACAAAATGTTCTTTGTTTGAACCTTCTTCAATAATAAATCCAAATCCTTTGGCATCGTTGAAGAATTTTACTGTTCCTTTACTCATAATAATAATAATTTATTTAATTAATTGAATGCAAATGTACAACTAGTATGCCATACTTGTATATTTTTCGAAAAATATTGTTTTTTAGTTTACAATAGAATCTAAGGATGCGGTTGCTTATAAGCTTAATTATGTTGGATGTTTAACTCCTTTTCAACCCTTTCTAAATCGAATGAAGTCCAATCATGAATATATGATTTAACCTTTTGCGCCATGAAATTTTGATGGTTTTTTGAGCCAATGCCTATAAAATGTAAACCAAGATTTTGAGCTGCTTTCACGTCCCAAAGGCCATCACCAACAGAAATAATGTGGTTAAAACTGTTGACTTGATAATGTTTTTTTGCAGCTTCAATAGCATTTTTAATAATGGATTCTCTTTCAAATGTAGAATTGGAACCCATCACTATCGGCAGCTCATATTGGATGCCGGCATGATTTAATTTTAGCAATGCGGGTTGCAGCAATGAGCCGGTCGCAAAGCAAATAGCATAATCGCTTTTGTGTTTGATGAAGTCCATCATTGAGGTGGCTCCTTTTATCTCAGCAGTGGGTTGGAGTTTTAACAACTCATTAGCCATAACCACCTCAAATTCATTGATAAATGACAAGTCAAATTTATCGGTTAAATTGTTTTCGTAATTGACTTTTAAAATATAGCTATCGGTATAGTGATCGTAGGTTTTCCAATCTTGATTGATGTTCTTAATTCCAAATTGTTTCATGGCTGAAACATAAGCGGTTTGGTGTTGATCTTCACTTTTAGTAAGCGTATCATCAATATCAAATACCAATAAATTTCTTTTCATGAGGTAAAAGTAATTATTCTACTATTTACTCTTCCCAATATTAAACTGAACGCCGGTGTAAACACTTATACCATCCGCCGGAATAATTCCCGGTCCGGGATAACCCGAAGCTCTTCTGGTATAGTAACGATTATCCGTTAAATTGTTGACGCCGGTTTCAAACTTAAACCATTTCCATTCGTAGCTTAACGATAAATCGAGCACATAATAAGATGCAATAATACCATCCACAGCATTGGGAGTTTCCACAGCATTGGTAGCATCGGTAAAATGTTGATGCGTGTAGCTGTATTGCAAGGCGGCATATAATCCTTTCCAACCAAAAGTGACTCCGGTTCTAAAAATATACGGCGGCACTAATTCTACCTTTTTGCCATCAAATGCGCTATTGTCAGAATTTACATACAAAGAGTTGACGTAAGAAAAGTTGGTAAATAGTACCAAACTAAATGGCTGAGTTTCCTTTTTGGAATAGCTTAATAGATCCGTTTCTAAAAACATTTCAATACCAATATTACGCGCATCGGAAATATTGGTTCTTAATCGAACGGCTCGCTCTACTAAAATAGGGTCGGGCACTGTGGTATAAACGTCGCCAATCTTATCTTGATATTTTAAGACAAAGAAGGAGAAATCGTAGCGAAAGCCTTTCCAGTTGCCGCGTAATCCCAAATCTGCATTAAAGCCTTTTTCATCTTTTAGGTTTTCATCTACTGCCGCATTTGGATTGATGACTCTGATGTCATTAAAATTGATGGCTCTATAATTTTGGGAAAAATTACCATACAGTTCAACCATTGTTTTGGGCTTGTAACTTATGCCAACTCCGGCCAAAACAATAAAACGGTTGTTTTGCTTGGATTCGTCAATTCTTACATCTTGCAAAATGTTGCCTGCACCATCTTTTATGACATTTCTATAATAGCCTTCCGCTGTTGTATTGATGTATTCTAAACGAACGCCGGGTGTTATGCTCCATTGGTGATTGATTCTAAAAATATTTTCGGAGAAAAGTGCCCAATTGACATTCGGAAAACGATAGTCAGATAGCAAGCCTTCTTCGTTGTAACCAAAACTAGCGGTAGCACCATCATCGCCTAAACCTTGTCGTCTAACCGTTAGTCCTCTATATAATCTAGTGCCAATTAAAAAATTAGCCGTTTGATTTTTGATATTGTATCGGTGAATAACTCTTAACTCAGACCCAAAATTGTAGAAGTTGTCGGTTAAATAATCGCGATCTTCACCGCCGTCTGCACGGTTAATGGCTTGCAAATTACCCAAGGCATCTCTGCTGCCAATTAAACTATAGTTACGCCAATTCAATTTCGTTTTTTCCGTCAACTGCGCATCAAAAGTAATTACCGGCATGTTCCAAACCACTTCAAACCAATTTCTTTCTCGATTAGATTGTTGCGGATCTTCCTCGAATTGCGCATCTGTCAATCCACCGGGTTGGTGGGCCAAGTATTTCATTCCGGTATATTCAACTCCAATATTGATATTTTTATTGGCTTGAAAATTTAAGGCAACGAAGTTATTGTTGGCTTTAAAATCGGAGTTGCATCGCCAGCATTCTCCAATGGTGTAACGATTGTAGGCAAAATAGTTGAGCTTTTTATACGTGCCGCCAATACTGTTGTAACTATTGTAAAACCCAATTGAATTATAAGATTGGCTGGTCGTAAAATCCACCACTTTATCTTTAGGGCCTTGCTTCATTTTAAAATTCACCATGCCACCAAATTGGGTGCCGTATTGTAAGGAAGAAGCACCGCGAACCACTTCGACTCTTTCCACCGCTTGCAAAGATGGCGTGTAATAACTTTCGGGATAGCCTAAAGGATCGGCAGAAATATCGTAGCCATTTTGTCGCGTATTGAAGTTGGCATTTCTATTGGGACTTAATCCTCTTGAAGCCACGCCAATTTGTAGTCCGGCACAATCACTTTCCCAAATATTAGCGCCTGAAATTCTCGCAAAAATCTGTCTTGCATTATTGGATGATTTGTTGACCACTAAATCATCTAACACAATTACTTCACTCTTTTTCGCAGCATAAATAGAAACGCCTTCCACTGCTTTTAGAATAGTAAAACCGTTTGTTTTTTCAGATTTACCTTCAACAATTACTTCGTCTAAATCCGTATTTAATGCAGTGAGTTCTACTTCTATATAAATATCTTCTAGTCCTAATTCTATTTGTTTTACAATTGTTTTGTAGCCTTCTCTAAAAAAATTGAGGACATATACGCCTTGTGCCAATCCGGCAATGGTAAATTCTCCTTTTTTATTGGCTTCGTAGATGTCTCCGCCAATAATAATTTCTACTTCGGTAAGGCCACCATTGGTATCGCTTACTTTACCTGAAATAGTTTGTGCCATTGCTGTGGTCAACAAAAGCATCACAATTGATAGTATGATGGATAGTTTCTTCATTCTCTATTATCGGCAAATGGCATGATCCATTTTTTGGGTTTTAGGTTGATGGATTGTTCGGAAAGATCTATGGTTGGATCGATGATTAATTTACTTTTACTGCCATTCAAGGTAACGTACGATTCAACTCTTATTTCAGGATCTATAATGCCTTGTTTTTGATATTCTTTGTCTAAAAAGTGGGCAAACTGCAGCAGCATATCCGGTTGAAAGGCCATTTGTTTTTCTTGATGAGGAGCCAAATATTGTTTAATGTCTATTTGAGCTTCTTTATTCGTTTCGGGATTCTTAATATAAAAAGTGGCATGTCCGGCTTTCTCCATGAGCATTACTCGCCATGAAAAACGATAACCTTGTTCTGTCCAGAATAGATTACCATCGTATAAGGTATATCGCCAAGGCAATATAAGTTGAAGGACGAAAAATAGGGTTATGCCAACAGCTAATACATTTTTATAACGTGGATGGTATGTTTTTTCTAGACCTGCTAGGTTTTTAAAACCTAGCAGGTCTTTCAAGGCTTTATTAAAACCTGGTAGGTCTTTCAATTTTCTGAGTATTCCTTCATGCCATTGAGGCGAAAAGAAAATAAGGGTGGAAAGGATCATAATGTACGGAAACATACCAATAGGGAAAAGCATTCTAGTGAGTAGATGAAATGCAATTACTGCCATGTAAGCGATTACTCTTGTTCTTGAGAAAAGCAAAAGAAAAGGAACGAATAAATCGTAAGCGGCACCTGACCAACTGAAAGCATAAGCCACCCATTCTTTGGTTAACAAATTTCCTATTATTGGAAAATCAGCATGTGCCGGTAGCCATATTTTTAAGGGCATGGCGTGTATTAACCAATCGGTGTTTAATTTTGCTGCTCCTGCATAAAAATAAACGATGATCAATTGTAGTTTGAAAATATTGATACACCATGCCGGAATTTTATCCAACTTGATGAATGGTTTTCTAATGGCATCTAAAGAAAAAGCTCTATTGGCCGGCACAAAAAGCAATAGGAAGCTTATAATACTAACAAAGTAGTAGTGATTGAGATAATTGCTTTTGTCGAGTAACTCAACATAGGTAAACGAAACAAAAAATAGAAAGACGCTTAGTTTATAAAAGCTGCCAAGCATGATGCCCAAGGCTGCCAATCCCATTAAAACGAATAGGAAATGCATGCCTGTTGAAGACAATGGTGTAAACCAATCAGCTTGTATAAAGGAGAAATAATAAGTGGGTTCAACATATAATTGAGTGACCCAGCCTTTGGCTAAAAACCGAATAATACTAATAAGCATAATAAAACCAAAAAGCACTCTAAAGGTGACTAAAGGTGCTATCGGTATTGGTGTGGTAATATGCTTTTTAATGCTGTTCATTAATCGCCGTCGGTATCTGAATACGTAATTTGAATGCTTAAGGCAGAAAACATATCTGCTTTTAAAGTAGGAACCAGTTTTTGAATCTCATTGTAAACCTCTACCACTTGTGGTCTGTCGTTCACTACTTGAGCAGATAATGGATCTGTTAAAAGGTTGAGTTTTTCTTTGATGACAGCAAGTTGTGCCGTTATTTCAGAGTTGACATCTTCGGCATCAACACCTATAAGATGATCATCGATGCCCACGCCATTATCTCCTAAATATGTTTTTTCTAATTGATTAAAATTGGCTTTTATTAAATCAATTGAAATACCTGAATAATATGCTTCTGTAAGTTCGGGAAAGCTTTGTTCTTCGATAGAAAATACACCGGTTGGTAAACCAATTTTTAAGGTTCTGAATCTATTTTCATAGTGAAGCATAAAAGTGTTGGTGAAAAGACTGATAGAACTTCCAATGTTATTGCCTTTGTTGCTTTTAAATGTGGCATCGTAACCGCTTATCCATTCGTTGTAGACATAATTTGTTTTACTGAGAATATCTTCGGCAATGTCAGATAAATATTGCTTGTATTTTTCTTTGTCAGGATGGGTGCTAAACAATGCGATGATATCGGTATCGTTGTCGCCACTGCCATAAAGCAAATAATCTATAGCCGGTAAACCTTTAGAATCGTAATTGTTAATGGCATCTAAATTATAACTGCCACTATTGATTAAGGCGGTAATATTTGAAACATCAGTAGGATAGGTGTTGACGTTGGCTCGATAAGCAATGTTTTCTGCCGGACCAATTTCAAAAATAGAAGCCTTTTGCCATGCTATGTAAGCAGTTTCAAATGTGGCTCTTAATGTCTCTAAATTGATTGGATTGGGATTGTTGAGGAAAATAGCCACATCATTATTGAGCACAGTCGCATTTGTTTTAAATCCATTTAACGCCGGTAAAATAAGGTTATCGGATAAGTTGATTAAAAGTGTTGTTCGATCAAAATCGTCAGTGTTTCCGGGCGTGTCATCGCCACAACCGGTAAGAAAAGATAGAATAAAACAGATGATAAGTAATTGCTTCATGATGTGTGTCTCTTAATTGTCAAAACCTGATAGCGCTAGGTCTACCAGGTTTTTATTTGTTTTAAAAATTAACTTTTACGTTTATAAATCGTCTTTTATGCTATCAAAACCAAACGTACTGCTAAGTTTTGATTTGGCTGTATTTAAACCAATTGAAGATGCATTCCAAAGGTTATAGCTGTCATCGCTTACATCTTTTAATAATTGGGTGATTTCTGCATTAGAAAATTTGGCTCTTGGACTAAATTGTAAGGCTCTAATAAATGCGTAGCCTTCTGTTAAGGCATGAAGTCTTTCACCATCATCAGAAGAAGAGGCTAAAACAGAATTGATGTAGTGGATAGCAGTAGCGGCACATACTCTTTCCAGCTCTTCAAAAATGATGTCTCGTTGTTCATTTTTAATATCATATTCTTTTGCTACAATTGCGGCACGACCTTTTTTAAATGCATTCATTATAATATCGCTGCTTCCTAACATAGCATCTCTACCTCTAATATAACTGCCCCAAAATTTGGCTTCTCCATTTCTGTCAGATGGCCAGTTAGATTTAAAATCTACTGGTACGCCTAAGTATCCAAAGGCTTCATCCCAATGATGTTCCATAGCGGTATAATTGTCGCCTTCTTCAATTGTTGTATTATCAACATTATCGCCTACTCTAGCATCCGACATATAAGTATCAAGAATTTGGTAGTAGAATACAGCACCCATGATTCCTTTTTCAAATAATTGGGTAAATTCAACCCCTTTTTCATCTACTAAAATACTTCTGTTAGGGTCGTTACCTCTCCACAATAAACCTGAGGCACCATTAACGGCGGTATCTCCATTAGCACCATTAACACTCGCGATACCGGCTGCAGTTAAAATTGCATCAAAAGTAGATTGGTCGGCTAAGAAAGTTTTGTCTTTTAGCTGTTTGGTAGAAGTAAAATCAAAATTTTCGCCACCATTGCCGCCGGTATTTGCGTACATGTCTAATAAATTTTGACCGCTAATTTGATTTCCAGCATTGCCACTGCTCAATAACGCTTTCATTTGTACCAATTGCTCAATTCTTTCTTCTTGTCCGCTATAGTTTACAGAGCTCTGTCCGTCTCTTTCAAAACTATAAGTAGAAGGTACTTGTATATCAATAATTACCGGGTCGTCGTCGCATGATACGATGGTAGCTAACACTATTGTAGCCATTAAAAAGGTATATAATTTTCTCATTTGCATCTCTTATTCTTATTTAGACTTAATATAAATAACGATGCAAATGTACTTGTCGATGTTGGTTTAAGCAATACCTATTCTCTTGATTTTGCTTAGTGAAAGTTAGGTAGAGCATACCTAATATTAGGTATGTTGAGTGGTGGAATGGAACCCACCCCTAACCCCTCCCAGGAGGGGAATTGAGCGTTGTGTTGTTGGTTAGCGTTTTTAAAGTACGAGATATGTTTAAAGGAACAAGTGAATTGTAGTTGGCGATTGGTGATTCTCCTCCTTGGAGGACTTGCCTACCGGAAGGCAGGGAAGATTTGGCATAAAAATCAGAGGTGGATATTGGTAATAATAAACTTAAATAACCTCCAACATATTTTTTTGTATCCAACCATCTTTTCCATCGGCTAGTTGGATGTTTAGCCAATCATTCTCTTCTTTAATGATTTTTACTTTAAGTCCTTTGTGAATAATAAAAAGATCGGTGCCGGTGTTTAACGGAGCGCTTTTCACCGAAACACTTGCAGCCATGATGATGGCTTCACTATCTCTTGTTTCAAATTGATTTTGGGTAATGGCTAAAAGTAGGATGACAACTGCGATAAAAATTCCGCTAAGGGCGGTGAAAAATAATGGGCGTCTTGCCTTTGATCGAGCAAAAACAAAAGCTACAAATAGCAGAATACTCAACCATAACAGAACCAAAAATTGTATGGTCCATTGGTTGGCATTTTGCTGTTTTGCCAATTGCTTCCACCAAGTTAAAAGAAAGAATTCAGGCAAGGGTTCAATTTTATCTACCACTTGAACATTGGCAATATTTAAATTGTGCTGTATTTCAGCATCATTAGGTTGTTTTTTTAATGCCTTTTCGTAGTATAAGATGGCATTAGGAATATCTCCCATTTTATAATAGGCATTTCCAAGATTGTAAAGTACTTCTCCAAAATCACCTTCTTGTAATACTTTTTGGTATTGCTCTATGGCTAACTCAAAATTACCAGCTTTATACGCTTCATTCGCTTCATCAAAAGAGACATTTGCGAAAGTTTTTAAACTAAAGCACAGTATGATTAATATGGTAGAAATAAATTTCATTATTTACTTTTTATCTCTTTTTCTAAGTTTTCAATTAATTCTTCTGCTTTGGAAAGCATGATGCCTTTGCTTTCTCCAACTGCCGAAGGCGCATAAATGGCCATTTCACAATTATCAATTAATGAAGCTGTATCTTTTATCAAGTAATCACTGATTTGATTCTCCGTTAAAATATCAATGGCTTTCTTTTTAGAAAGGTCTGCAGATTCAATATTGAATTTGTCAGCTAGATATCCCCAAATGGATTTTACAATCTCATTATAGAATGTTTTATCCTCTCCGCTAGATAAAAGCTTTTTAGCCTTTGCCATTCTTTTAGCCGCTTCTTTATGCGCTTTTTTACTTTTCACTAATACTTCATCGCTATTCAATTTTTTTCGTCTGTTATTAATAACAGGTAAAAACAAAGCGAATAGTAATGGGAACCAAGTTAAAACATGAAATATTGGCTTTGATATTAGATTCTTTTGAGAAGAAGAAGCTTTTAATTTTACATCTGTTTTAATGAATTTTATATCCGAACTCAACAATTCTATTTCTTCCTTAGAAATATTTGTGTTGGTAAATCCGCCACTTTCTATGGCTTCGCCTTCTACTTTTACCAATGGTCCAGGATAGCTGTTCGTTACATATTTTTCTGTTTCAAGATCAAAGTAACTGAACTCAATATCAGGAAACTGAAATTCGCCGCCGCCTCTTGGAATGATTAGATATTCATATGTTTTACTGCCGCCAATAGTGTATGATTTTTTAGTAATGCTTTCTGCTATTTTTGGATCATAGACTTCAAAGCTCTGCGGCAATTCAAAATCAGGCACATCTAACAATTTAATGTTTCCTGTTCCTGAAACCTTAATTTTCAAAGTTATGGGATCGTCTACCTTTGTTTCTGTTTTATCATAATCTACAGAAAAACTGAATTTACCAACTGCACCGGTGAAGTTGGCAGGCTTGCCCGCTGTTGGCAGAGGTTTAACTTTAATATTTAATGGATTACTTTTTATATCTACTTTATATTGTTCGTACTGTTGAAACCAAGAATTTGTTCGACGAGGCACAGCAACAATAAATTCTGTTTCCATTGGATCTAAAGAATAACTGCCTGCTTTTGTTGGAAAAATTCCATCTTGTTTAAATAGGATAGAATAATGAGGCAGCCCATTAAATTGTTCTTGCTTTTTGGCTTTTTGATCGGCAGAGAGCTCAATTTCGTGTGATAAAAAACCGTCGTAAGAAGGAGATTTCATAATTGAAAAATCTTGAAGCTGTTCCAAGCGAGTTAAGATTTTGTAGCTAAGCGTTACTTGTTCGCCTTCATATACTGATGTTTTACTTGGAAAAACTCTTACAAAAAGGTTGTCTTTTATTTGACCTTCAATATCCTTATTGCCTGAGTTGTTTCCTTGCTGAGGATTATTATTTTGAGCTGTAGCCGCCGTTACTTTAATTTCAATTGGGTTGGTTTTAGCATTTTTTCCATCTATAATAGCGCCAGCAGGAGGAATGGTGAAATCACCTTCTTGTGTAGGTCTTAATGTAAAAATGTAAGATTTGGTTTGAGACATTTTACCATTGATGTAATTCATACTGGTAGAAGTACTCTGTCCTAATGATTCAAAAGGAGTGAAATTAGGTGGCGTAAAAGCTTTAGCATTAGCATTAGAAATGGTATAGGTTATTTGGACCGTTCCATTTAAAGGAACTTCACTTCGATTAGCCGTGGCAATGAAATTATCACTTTGTGCTGTAGCACCAAGTGTTAGCATCACTAACAGCATTAGTAATGTATGCTTTAAAAAATTTACTCGCTTATCGACTATCTCAATCATCTCTCTTGTCACAAATTTAAGCTTCTCTTTAATTCATTACCAATCCTTATCACTTTTCTTAGTGTTAGGAGGCGTTTTCTTATCAATTAATTTTTCTTGCACTTTTATTTCATCATTGGCTAAAGCCTCCAAGATTCTTTCAACTTCCTCTTTACTCAACTTGGATGGCATGATCATTTGCTTTTCTTCTCCCTTATCTTTGCCGTTTTCTCCTTCTTTGCCTTGCTGTCCATCTTTTTCTTCTTGTTGGTCTTCCTGACCTTCTTTGCCTTGATCTTGTTTATCTTGATCACCTTCACCATCCTTTTGCTGGTCTTGTTGATTTTGATCTTGATTCTCCTGATCCTTGTTTTCTTGATCTTGGTTCTCTTGGTCTTTTTTGTCTTGTTGATCTTGGTTCTTATCCTGGTTTTGATCCTGATTCTGTTGGTCTTGCTTTTGTTGCTCCAATAATTTTTTAGCCAATGCTAAATTATATTTAGTTTCTGCATCGTTGGGTTGTAAACGTAAGGCATTTTTATAGGCTTCTATACTTTTTTCTAATTGCTGACCTTTAAAATAGGCATTCCCTAAATTGTGATAGGCTGCGGCTTTTTCCTTAGGATCCAGCATTAATTCTGCCGTCATCTCATAATTTTGGAGCGCTTCCTCGAATTTCTCTTGCTGATAGTAGCTGTTGCCTTGATTAAATAATCCCTTTTCAGAGTTTGGGTCTTTTTCTAATGCTTTGGTATATTTCAATTCCGCTGCTTGAAAATTGGAGTCGGCATAATATTTATTGCCGGAACGTATAAATTTATCAACGTCTTGGGCCAATAAAGAAACACTATTCATCATAGAAAACAACATCATTAGCATTACACTAGCCGTCAAAGGTTTCATATTTTTAAGTGTTTTTCCCATTATGCATCTAACACTTTTAGTTTTGTCCAAAATTTACTCTTTTTTGTATTGATGAATACTTCAATCAAAATTAAGACCAATCCGAAAAATAGGAAAAACTGAAATTGGTCTTCATAATCAGTATAAACTTGTTCTTCAATCTCTTTTGTTTCCATTTCTGAGATAACACTCATGATGCTTTTGATGACCTCATTTCCACCGGTTAATCTGTAATAGCTGCCGCCACCATTTAAGGCAATCTCTTGCAGCATCTTTTCATTTAGTTTAGACAATACAATACTGCCATCTTTATCTTTTAGATAATCTGTTTGCTGACCATATTTATCGTAAATAGGAATTGGATTGCCCTTAGGTGTGCCTACTCCAATGGTAAATATTTTGGTCCCATTTTTATGGGCTTCTTTGGCGGCTTCAATAGCTTCTTCATCGTGATTTTCTCCATCAGAAATAATAATAAGCGCTTTGTGTTTTTTTTCTCCTGCATCAAAAGCATTTTCTGCTAACATGATGGCATCTCCAATAGCAGTGCCTTGTGTAGGAATAATACCAGTATTGATATTTTTTAAGTATAGATTGAATGCGCTGTAGTCGATGGTTAAAGGCATTTGTAAGTAGGCATTGCCCGCGAAAATGACAAAGGCCACTCTATCATTTTGAAACTTATCAATCAACTTTGAAATGAACTGTTTCGAACGTTCCAATCGATTGGGCTTAGTATCTTCCGCCATCATACTATTGGAAAGGTCAAGCGCAATAGCAATATCAACTCCTTTTCTTTTTACGGTTTCTTGTTTTGAACCTACTTGAGGATTGGCCAAAGCAATGATGATACACGACATCGCTAGAAACATTAAAACAAAGCGAATGCCATTGCTATATTTTGATCTTTCGGGCATTAACTGTTCTACCAATCGAGCATCACCAATTTGTTGAATTTGCTTTTTTCTTTTAGATCGAGCCCAAAAATAAGTTAGTGACAGCACTACTAATACTGCAAATAACCATAAATATTCCGGGTGTTCTAATCTCATTTTTTAAAGTTCTATTTTATATTTTATCTCAATTCTTAAAAAATATAATTTCTATTCTGGCACTATATAAGTTTTCTTAAAAAAGTATTTCTTAATAAAACTTCCAAGAAAAATGCGATTAATGCAATGAATGCAAACAAGAAGAAATGCTCTGATTTACTTTCAAAAGAGGCTACATTAATCTTCGATTTTTCTAACTGATCGATTGCTTTATAAATTTCTTTTAGTTTTTCATTATTGGTCGCTCTAAAATATTCTCCACCGGTTTCTTCTGCAATTTTCTTTAGAAGCTCTTCATCAATTTGTACTTCTATGTTTTGATATTGAGTTCTTCCAAAGGCATCCTTAAATGGATAAGGAGCGGTTCCGCGACTTCCAACACCAACTGTATACACTCTAATACCTTCGGATTTGGCTAACTCAACCGCTGTCAATGGATCTATGTAGCCGGCATTGTTGACACCATCAGTCATTAGAATAACAACTTTGCTTTTTGCTTCGCTATCTTTTAATCTGCTGATGGCAGTAGCTAAACCCATTCCAATGGCTGTACCATCCTCAATCAGACCACTTTTTACATCTTTAAATAAGTTTATTAAAACGCTATGGTCAGTGGTAATCGGACATTGAGTAAAGCTTTCTCCAGCAAAAACCACCAATCCAATTCTATCTGTTGGTCGTCCTTCAATAAATTCTTTGGCTACATTTTTTGATGCTTCTAATCTATCGGGTTTAAGATCTAATGCCAACATACTTCCAGAAACATCAATGGAAAGTACAATATCAATTCCTTCTGTAGTGATCTCTTTTTCACTTAAAGATTTTTGAGGTCTTGCTAAAGCAATTACCAATGCTATCAGGCCTATTGTTCTTAAAATGGGCAATAAAGGAAGTAATTGCGCTTTAAATCCAGGGCCAGCAGATGATAATCCTTGTAGTGTTGGCACACTAAATGACGCCGATGATTTCTTTCTAGTATAAAAGAAATAAAATACTAGTAATGGTACTAATGCCAATAAGAATAAAAACTTAGGATGTGCAAAAGTGAGCTCCATCATAATCCTTTTTCCTCCTTTATTACTTCAATTTTTGTTTTATCTACAAATTCATGAATCGCATTAAAACTTGTTTCATGATCATTTGCAACTGGTTTTGCTTTGGCAAATTTCACTAAATCACTTAAACTTAAACAGGTTTGAATGCTTTCTAATAATTGTGGATTAAGCTTCAATAATCTTAGTCGTTGTAGAATTTCATCTGTAGTAGATTCAAGCGCCGGTTGTTTAAATCGGAGTTCAATATATTGTCGTAAAATATCTGTCAATCTGCTATAATAGCCTTTAATGTCACCTTGTTGCCATAAGCCTTCGGTCTTCAATTTAGTTAACTCAGTAAAAGCCCATTCGTGTGCGGGAATAATAATTTCCGGAACTTTTACTTCTTGTTGAATATCTTTCTTTCTAAATATGAAATACAAAATAACAGCAAGTAAAATCAAGGCCAATAAACCAATAGCAACATACGGCCAAAACACATCCATAAAAGTTAAAGGTGCTTTTAAAGGTGGTTTTATGGGTTTGATATCTAAACTGGCCGTATCGAGCGCAACACTAGAGACATTCACTAATTGCGGCAGAGTTGATAAGGTATCTCCATCAATAATAAAATCAAATGCTGGAATAGGGTAGAAGCCCGAATCAAATACGGTTAGCGTGAGGATTTGGGTATACGTTTTAGATTCTTTGGTAATGTTTGAGTCTATTCCGGTTCGTTGTAAAACTTCTAACTCGTCAATGTTTACATCAATTATAGGCCAAGTAACATCTGTTTCTTTTGAAACTACAGCTTTCAATTCTAAAGAAATCCAGTCGCCGATAAGATAGTGAGTAGTATCCAAGGTGGCACTTACTTGCTGAGCACTTGAATTGCTTTGTAGACCACCAATCAATAGCACAACTAAAATTATATGATACAATTTCTGAATCCTTTTCACTTACCCTCTTTTTTTGAAAAACCTCATTAATTCATTTACATAAGGCGTATCTGTATTGATATCAAGTGTATCAGAACCTGATTTTAAGAAAGACTCTTTGAAATAAGCTTCCGATTGATCGTTGAATGCTTGATAGGCTTTTCTTACTTTTTGATCACTGGTATCAATCCAGTTTAACTTTTTAGTTTCTACATCAAAAGCTTTAATCAAACCTACGTCCGGTAGCTTTTTATCTAGTTGATCTTGAACTTTTATGCCAATCACATCGTGTCTTCTAGCGGCATGACTCAATGCATTTTTATAATCTGTTGCCATAAAATCAGACAACATAAAGGCGATGCTTCTTCTTTTGATGACACTGTTAAAGAAATCCCAAGCGCCGGCAATATTGGTGGTTTGTCCTTTTGCTTCAAAATTTAAAAGCTCTCTAATAATTCTTAATATATGAGACTTACCTTTTTTCGGTGGAATATATAATTCAATCTCATCACTAAAAAGAATTACGCCTACTTTATCATTGTTGTTGATGGCCGAAAAAGAGAGCACAGCACATATTTCTGCGATGATCTGACTTTTCTTCTCATTGACGGTTCCTAGTAATGAAGAACCACTGACATCTACCAAAAGAATAACGGTTAATTCTCGTTCTTCTTCAAATACTTTGATAAATGGGGTATTAAATCGAGCGGTGACATTCCAATCAATATTTCTGATGTCATCTCCATATTGATATTCCCTTACTTCACTAAATGACATTCCTCTTCCCTTGAAAGCACTGTGGTACTCTCCTGAGAATATATGGTTCGAAAGTCCGCGAGTTTTAATTTCGACTTTTCTTACCTTTTTGAGTAATTCTTTAGTTTCCATAATTAAGCTTAGTTATTTTATTAACTCGATTAGCTTTTTAAATTAAGGCACTTCAATTTGATTTAAAATAGTTTTGATGATGTCATCTGAGGTAATATTTTCAGCTTCTGCTTCGTAGGTGATGCCTACTCTGTGTCGTAGTACATCGTTGCAAACCGCTCTAATATCTTCTGGGATTACATAACCTCTTCGTTTGATAAAGGCATAAGCTTTGGCTGCCATAGCTAAGCTAATACTTGCCCTTGGCGAACCACCATAGGCAATTAAAAAGTCAAGATCTTTAATGTTGTATTTTTTTGGATCTCTTGTCGCAAATACAATATCAAGGATGTATTTTTCAATCTTCTCATCCATATAAACCTTTCTTACTACTTCTCTTGCTTTCAGAATGGTTTTAGGATCAACTACAGGATTAATCTTAGGAAATTCACCTAAAATATTTTGCTTCATAATCATCCTTTCTTCCTCATATTCAGGATAAGTAATGCTAACTTTTAGCATAAATCTATCCACTTGTGCTTCGGGTAAAGGATATGTACCTTCTTGCTCGATTGGGTTTTGGGTTGCCATTACTAAGAAAGGCTCTTCTAGTTTATACGTTTCATTTCCAATACTAATGGTTCTTTCTTGCATGGCTTGTAAAAGTGCAGATTGAACTTTTGCAGGTGCTCTGTTGATTTCATCTGCCAATACAAAATTGGAGAAAATAGGACCTTTTTTAACTTCAAACTGGAAGTTCGATTGGTTAAAAATCATGGTTCCTAAAATGTCTGCGGGTAATAAGTCAGGTGTAAATTGGATTCTAGAAAAATCAGCCTTGATTGCTTCAGAAAGGGATTTAATGGCTAATGTCTTCGCCAATCCTGGAACACCTTCTAACAATATATGCCCTTGAGATAATAATGCTAATAAAAGTCGGTCAATCATATATCGCTGACCGACAATGGTTTTACCTAATTCTAGGTTTAAGAGATCGATAAAGGCACTTTCTTGTTCAATTTTTTCGTTCAGTTCACGAATATCAATTCCTTCCATACGGTATATTATTTTGCAGTTGGCAAATTAAGCAAAAGTAATGCTTGTCGACAATGTAAATTGGGTTAAAAAATGTTAGCGATATCTGCCATAAACCCATTAAACACTAACATATAAAAAAAGAGACTGCCATTAGTGACAGTCTCTTTAATATTTTAAAATCTAATTATTTTTTAAAATAGATTATTTACCTTCTTCAGGAGTTAAATTAGGAGCAACAACTGGCTCAACAGCATTTACTTTTCCTTTAATTTTTAAAACAAATGTTCCAGGGTTATCAACATTATCGCCATTGGTAGCATTAGTCGTTAAAGTAACTGTTTTACTGAAGTTACCGATTCTTTTGGTATCGTAACGAACTTCAATTTCCGCTTCTTGACCCGGCATAATTGGTTCTCTTGGATATTTAGGAACTGTGCATCCACAACTTCCTTTAGCGTTAGAAATCACTAAAGGTTCTGTACCATCATTTTTAAAAGAGAAAACTCTTAGAGGATCTGAATTTTGCTCAATTGTTCCATAATCTACAGTGGTAGCTTTAAAGTTCATTTGAGGACCAGTTTTCAATTCATTTTTTCCTGCTTCTTGAGCATTGATATTTGCTAGATTAATTACTAAAGCAAAAGCTAACAATAGCGCACTAAATTTTTTCATTGTTTATAATTTTATTTAGACTAAATGTAAATCAATTATGTATGAATTATATTTTTTTAAGTAGTAATTAACAAAAAAGTGGAATTTGCTAATGGTATGATTATTTCTTACTTCTGTAGTGTAAACGTACCATTCAGCTCAATTGATTTTGCTTTAGGTCTTAAATCCTCATTTGAAACTTCGTAAAGATTGATATTTTCGATATTGAATAAATAATAGTTGCCTTTATCATTTGCCCTCACAACATTGTATTGCGCAATACCTTTAACAACACTTGATATAGTACTATATTTCTTTACTCCATTTGAGTAATAATCAGCTACTACGTAAGCCATTCTATCGCCTAAAAGGTCTAAAGAGAAGGCACCGTATTGAAATGTTTCTTCCAACGGATCATTAAAATTTCTATTGTAAAAAATTAAGTCAAGCGAATTACCAAAACCTAAATCGACAGTTACTTTTCTTTCCTCCGTATTTAAAACGGGAGTAGTATTTAATGCGTATTCAGCTAAATCAGATGATTGTTCATTTAAATTGGAGGTAATATCTCCATTGATTCTTAAATCGATTCTTTCGTTGTTCCCCTCAGCTGGTATTACTTCGTCAACATTGCAAGAAGCAAATACAAACAGTATAGCAAGTATTGATAATATTGTTGATTTTTTCAAATTGCTATTTTTTCCTTTCTTTCTCATTTTTTTCGTGTCTTATCTTCTAGGGCTTTAACATTTATCGTCCTTAAGACGCATTTCTTATTATCAAGTCACAAATTAAATGCCAAATGAAATCAACTTATTGAGAGTTAATTCACATTATGTGCAATAATAATGAATACTAGCACAACGAAGTCAACGCTGCTTAGCATTTCAATGTTCTGATAAAAATATATTTAGCTTAGAATCTTTTGCCTCGATCTTTATTTACTAATACATTTTACACTTCAACAATATTAAGGGTAATTTGTTTGTATAAAATTCTACTTTGGTCTCTATTATTTGAGAATAATAGTTGAATAGCAAATTTATAGGATATTAATCAGAAAGGCAATCTGTAAAACAAAAATAGGTGTTTTACCTATATAGATAATACACCTTAATTGCTATATCGGAATTAGGTACGATATAGTTTATATTCTAATTTATTTATGATGAGCTTGTTTTGTTTAACGGCTTATTTTAAAAGTGTAAATGTGCCATAAAACTCAACATAGTTTTCATCTTCTAATTTTCTTTTATTGACAATATTGAAAAGTCTTAGATTTTCTATTCTGATTAGATAATGATTCGCCATTTCGGTTACTCTAAATACATTGTATTGAGCAGCATTTTCTAAATGATCTGGTGCTGAGCAATAAGTTCTCTGACCATCGATATAATATTCAGCTACGATGTAAGCAGGTTTAGAGCTAAGCTCGCTTTTAGCAAACGCACCATACTGATATAATTCTTGTAATGGATCGTTAAAATATTTTTGATAAAGCGTTAAGTCAACAAAGCTATTTTCGTCCATTTTTATTCTTACGAGTCTTTCACCGGAGTTAATAATGGGTTCCGATCTATTTGAATAAGTAGATAAATCTTCACTTTCATTGTGAATCTCACTAATAATATCGCCATCGATATTAAGATCAACTCTTTCTTTAGAAACAATTGGTTGAATGTCTGCTTGATTATCAACTGAACTGCAGGAGGAAAGAAACAAAGTAGTAAGGGCAAAGGAGTAGAGCATTAATTTCGAAAAATTAATTGCAGGATAATGGGGTTTCATGTTTAACAAATTTAGGGTTTTAATGTAAATGGATTAATACTTAAGTTTTCATATAGTGGTCAATTTTAAAATTAAGTTTTCACATTTATTTGAATGAAAACATTAGATTTCTAACATTTTCATCAAGTTTAAAAATATACGCTAAAATAGATAAGGGCAAGTTAAAAAGATAGAATTTTGAAAGTTAGGTTTTTTACCTATTTAAATGCCTCATTTAGTGAGTAAATCACTTAGAATACCATAAACATAGGTGCCTAAAATAGCAAATGCTAAAGTGATGAGGATAATAGAAAACCCACTACCTATTAAAGCATATAGCGGACCAGGGCAGGCGCCTGTTATCGCCCAGCCTAAACCGAAGATAAATCCACCAAAAATTTGTCCGTAACTAAATGTTTTCTCTGGGATATCAATTTGCTCACCTTCTATGGATTTTAAGTTGAATCTTTTAATGAGTTGAACCGAAATAGCCCCAACAATTATGGCAGTTCCAATGACGCCATACATGTGAAAAGAATCAAAACGAAACATTTCTTGTATTCTAAACCAAGAAATAATTTCTGCCTTGATGAAGACGATTCCAAAAATGACACCAACGAGTAAGTATTTAAAGTTTTTCATTTGTTACAAAATTATAGGTAAAAGAAAATGGGTCATTACTAAACCGCCAATAAAAAAGAAGATAGTAGCCACTAATGAAGGCCATTGTAAATTGGAGATGCCCATGATGGAATGTCCAGAAGTGCAACCGCCGGCCCAACGTGTGCCAAAGCCCACTAAAAAACCACCCAATCCAATAAATATCCAACCTCGGGTAGTTTTAAGACTATCCCAACTAAAAATGTCTGTTGGTAGTAAAGTAGTGAAGTCGGTGACACCAAGATTAGATAGTGCTGTTTTAGTTTTAGCAGCAATTACTATATCATTTGGATTTGCGAGTAAAGTAGATGCAATAATAGCACCAATGAAAATGCCAATGATAAAGAATAAGCTCCAAATTTCTTTCTTCCAATCGTATTGAAAAAATGGGAATTTACCCGGTAAACAAGCAGCGCAGACGTGCTTCATGGATGAGGAAATACCAAATCTTTTATTCCCTAGAATTAGAAGTGTTGGTACAATTAAACCTATTATTATACCTGCGATGGACCAATGCCAAGGCTGTTTCAGAATATCCAGCATGAATTAATTTTTATCATCTTAAACAAAGTTGATAAAAATTAATTCAATTAGATATAAAAATGATTTTCACAACATCAGCTTAAAGTTGTAGGACATACAAACTCAGTTTTAGCAATATTGGATTTTGCCAAAGCTTCAAAACCTCCGTTGATATCGATAAAATTGTGAATGCCTCTTGCTTTTAATATCGAAGCTGCAATCATTGAACGGTAGCCACTTTTACAATGAATGTAAAAATTATCTTCTTGTGCTTTAAACGTAGCCATTTTATCATTAAGGTCGCTCAATGGTACGTTGATGGCATTTTCTACGTGCTCAGATCGGTATTCATTTAATGCTCTAACATCAAAAATAGTTGGGTTTTGATGAGATTCATGTGCCAATTCATCTGCAGTAATGGTAGCAATGCTATCTGTTTCGTAGTTCGCTTTTTTCCATGCTTCTATTCCACCATCCAAATAGCCTAAGGTTTTATCAAATCCTACACGAGCGAGTCGTGTAACCGTTTCTTTCTCTTTTCCTTTAGGTGTTACCAACACAATAGGTTGATTTACATCTTTAATTAATGTGCCAACCCAAGGAGCAAAATTGCCATTGATTCCAATAAATACAGATTTAGGAATATGAACTTTGCCATACTCTTCTTGATCTCTAACATCTAAAACTAATGCATCATGTTGTTCAACCATTTGTTTAAACTCTTTAGGAGATAATGGTTTGTCGCCTTGATTAAGGATATCGTCAATATTTTCATATCCTTCTTTATTCATCATTACATTTTGTGGGAAATAGGCCGGTGGAGGCAACAGTCCGTCAGTTACTTCTTTGATGAATTGTTCTTTGGTCATATCGGCTCTAAGAGCATAATTCATTTTCTTTTGATTGCCCAAAGTGTCTACTGTTTCTTTCATCATGTTTTTACCGCAAGCCGAACCCGCGCCGTGTCCCGGATAAACAATCACATCATCAGGCAAAACCATAATTTTGTTGCGAAGACTTTCAAAAAGTAAGCCTGCTAATTGTTCTTGAGTAAGGCTAGTAGCTTTTTGTGCCAAATCCGGTCGTCCAACATCACCAAGGAACAATGTATCTCCTGAAAAAATGGCATATTCTTTTCCATTTTCATCTAGAAGAAGAATTGTCATACTTTCCATCGTATGTCCGGGTGTGTGTAAGATCTTTAATGTAACCTTACCCAATTTGAATTCTTGATTGTCTTCCGCAATAATGGCATCAAAAGAAGTTTTGGCAGTAGGCCCATAGATAATGTCGGCGCCGGTTTTTTCTGCTAAAGTGATATGTCCACTAACAAAATCAGCGTGAAAATGAGTTTCTAAAATGTATTTAATTTTCACACCATCGTGGTTAGCTCTATCGATATAAGGTTGAACTTCTCTCAATGGATCAATGATGGCAGCCTCGCCATCAGAGACAATATAGTAAGCCCCTTGGGCTAAACATCCTGTATATATTTGTTCTACTTTCATAATAATATTTATTTTAAAATCAATTCTTTAATTAAAATGTAAATGCCCATTACCAATACAAACCAGCCGAATCCTTTCTTCAATTTATTGCCATCAATTTTGTGTGAGATAGCGTTGCCTATAAAGATACCAACGATTGATAGGCCTGTAAAAATCAAAAGCATTTTCCAATCGATTTGATAATGCAATACATCTCCTATAAATCCTATTAATGATTTAACAGCAATAATGAGTAAGGAAGTTCCAACCGCTAACTTCATAGGAAGCTTGCCAAAAATGACTAAAGCCGGAATGATTAAGAAGCCACCGCCAGCGCCTACTAAGCCTGTTAAAAGACCAACTACTAAGCCTTCTGCAATAATTAATGGATAATTGTATTTGTGATCATCTTTAACTTCCATATCCTTTTTACCTCTAATCATAGAAATAGACGCTACTACCATTAAAACAGCAAAAAGTCCCATCATCAAAATTCTACGAGTAACGATATAGCCAGCAACCGTAAAAATTTCATCTGGGATGGCAGGAACAATTATGTATCTTGTAAAGAAGACGGATAAAATAGCTGGAATACCAAATATCGTCGCCATTTTTAGGTTTGCTTGACCTTGTCGATATTTCTGAATACCACCTACTAAAGCAGTTGATCCTACTATAAAGAGAGAATAGGCGGTGGCTAGTTTTTCATCTAAGTGAAAAAGATAGAGTAATACAGGAACAGTTAGAATAGAACCACCTCCGCCGATAAGTCCAAGTGAAAGTCCAATAACTATGGCTGAAACGTAACCTATAATTTCTAATTCCATTATATACTACAATTTTCTAAACAGTTAAAAATATTTAGTATCTGACGATCGTGAATAGAGTAATAGACATGCATGCCTCTTTTTTCCGAGTTTAAAACGCCTTTATCCTTCATTTTGATTAAGTGATGAGACAATAAAGATTGCTCTGCGGTTATAGGCAATCTTTCTTTTATGTCTGACACACAAAGAGGTTCTTCTTGTTCTAGAATTTCCAAAATTTTCAACCTTAAGGGATGACCAATGGTTTTTAAAACCTCTGCAATCTTTTGAATCTTTGGAACAGAAATATCTCTAGTCGTTTTCATAATTCAAATATATGAACATATATTCATATAGTCCATTAAAAAAAGTTAAAATGTTTTAACTTGCATGATAATTAATTTTCAATTTTAGAATAATGTTGAAGGCTATACTATCATTTTTGATTTCAATTTTTTTAGTGTTTGTGCTTCTTTATAATATCCGTCCTAGTCCTGAAGCATTAGAAACCTATTTGGTAGAGAGTGAACATTCAGTTCCTTCGGATGTATTACAAATTCAATTTTTAGGAAATACCAATTTGCTGTTTACTGACGGGGAAACTTCCATTTTAACAGATGGTTTTTTCACCAGACCTAATGCTTTTAAAATGTTGTTCGGGAAGATTAAGCCCAACCAATCTGTAGTTAAGCAGTGTTTGCAACGAGCCAACATTGAACATTTAGATGCAGTGATTCCTTTGCACTCTCATTTTGACCATGCCATGGATGCTCCAATGGTAGCTGATATTACGGGTGCAAAATTAATTGGCTCATCCTCTACTATAAATATTGGTAAAGGTTATGGTTTGAAGGACAATCAAATGATGGTACCGCCTTTGAATGAGGTGATACATATCGGCAAATTTAAGTTAACCTTTATCGCTTCTCGACATTGGCAATATCCAAGTGCGAAGCAGAGGGCGCAATTGTTGGATCAAAATATTGAGACGCCAATAACGACTCCTGTAAAAATGACCGATTACAAAGAAGGCATTAGTTATACCCTTTTGATAGAACACGATTCCACTAAAATTGCTATTCAAGGCAGTGCAGGATTTAAGGAAGGTAGTTTAGTCAATAAAGATGTAGATATTTTGTTTTTAGCAATTGCCGGTATTGAAACCATGGATGAGACATACAATCGGCACTATCAAAATGATATTATTGAAGCCTTACAACCGGAAGTTTTGGTGCCCATGCATTACGATGATTTTACATTACCGCTAACAAAAGGATTAAAAACCACCAACTTGCTTTTTAATTGGAAGATGGGAGCCAATTTAGGCAAGGCATTTGAAATTATTGAAAGCAATAATAAGGCTAGAAGCATTAAGGTGATGCCACTGTGGGAGCCCATTTCAATCCATCAATTGCTAGAGTAATTTTTTATTTCGCTTTTTCTTCCTTTGCTTTTTGTCTTTCCAACTTCTTAAAATATCCTCTTAATAAAAAGTTGTGTTTTAAGGCTTCTAAATCTTCATTTAGCAACTCACTTCCCTGTTTAATATTTTGAATGGTGGCATCAATATCGTTCACTAAAGTGGTGTCATTAACCAAATAATCTAAAGTGCCTTTGCCATTTTTTACGTTTAAAACTAAGTCGTTTACATTGGCAATAACGGCGTTAATCTCTTCACTTGAACGATCTAAGTTGTCTACTATCGACTTCATCTGATTGGCAGTTGCTGTGTCACTTAACAAAACGGCGGCTAAACTCTCATCGTAATTGATTGAGGCAATGATTTGGTTTAAATCGTTTATGGTTTTCGTGGCGTTTTCACTGGCATCTACTAAATTGGCCACTGTTTGCTGTAGATTATTGGCCATTTCGGTATCATTGAGCAGCATTCCAATGGTACCTTCTCCCTCATTGATGGAAGCGGTAATTTTCAATAAATCGATGACTAATGCGGCAACATTATCGTTGGTGGAGCTTAAGGTCGAAAGCATATCACTGGTAGATACATTGCTAATGGTTTGAATGGTGTCGCCGGGTTGTAGAGGCTCCGAAGGAAGGTTAACCGGTTCGATGTTTATGGTCATACTGCCTACTAAACCATCCGTTTTAATGGTAGCAACGGCATTTTTCTTTAAGTGTTTTAAAACTTTATTCTCAATCACCATATCTACACAAATCATCGAATCGTTTACCATTTGAATTTTTTTAACGGTGCCCACATTGATGCCGCTGTAACGAACATTGTTTCCTAATTGAAGTCCATTTACATTGCTAAATACCGCACTAACTTTAAATGTTTTACCAAAGAGGTTTTGTTTACTGCCAATCAGATATAGTGCTACAATCAATAGAATGGTACTGATGACAACAAATAAGCCTAATTTGAATTTTTGTGATCCGGATTTACTCATATATTATTCATTTAAAAAATGCTTTAATTTTTTCGTCGTTTGAAGCCGAGAGTTCTGCAAAACTGCCTTCTGCATAATTAATCCCATCAATTAATAAAATCATTCTATTGGAGATTACCCTAGCGCAATCTACATCATGGGTAATTATCAAAGAAGCGGAACCATTTTTTTCTTGGATCTCTCGCATAAGGTTGATAATTTCTTTGGCAGTAATGGGATCTAAGCCTGTTGTGGGTTCGTCGTAAATAATAATTTTGGGCTTTAAGATGATGGCTCTGGCCAGTGCTACTCTTCTTTTCATTCCTCCGGATAATTCTTCCGGCATTAAATCTATTGCGTGCGCCAACCCAACACTTTCCAATGCTTCGCGAACTAATTGATCTACTTCACTTTTGTTTCTTTTGCGTTTGCGAAGTGGAAATTCTAAATTTTCTCTTACCGTCATAGAATCGTACAAAGCACTGCCTTGAAAAAGAAAACCAATCTCTGTACGTAAGTTATTCAGTTCTGTTTGCTTGAGTTGTGTGATGTCTTTTCCTTTAATTTCAATGCTTCCGCTAGTGGGATGCACCAAACCCACCAAGCATTTCACCATCACAGATTTACCCGAACCTGATTTTCCCATGATAACTAAATTCTCCGCCGGATACAACTCCAATGAAAAGCCATTTAAAACATGGTTGTCTCCAAAATTCTTTCTTAGATCAGTAATCTTTAAAACCGGTAATATGTTCTCCGTTGCTTTTTGCATTATAAATCAATGAATATGTCGGTTACAAAAACAGCAATAAAATCAATGACAAACAACAGCATTGAGGTATATACAACAGCTGAGTTAGATGCTTCGCCAACACCCACCGTTCCTTTTTTACAATGGTAACCTTTGTAACAGCCCACCAATCCAATGGCAAAACCAAAGAAAAAGGATTTAATGGTGGCGGGAATAACATCAGAATACTCTAATACATTGAAAACTTGGTTAAAATACAATTGATAAGATACTTCACCTTTTAAATTTTCTACCAAGGCAGATCCGAACATAGCGATGGCATCACCAAAAATGATAAGCAGTGGCAACATTAAAGTGGCGGCTAAAATTCGAGTAACAACTAAATATTTAAAAGGATTGGTACCGGATACTTCCATGGCATCAATCTGCTCCGTTACGCGCATGGACCCTAATTCTGCCCCAATTCCTGAACTGATTCTACCGGCACAAATTAAAGCAATTACTACAGGGCCTATTTCTCTTACAATTGAAATACTCACCATGGAAGGCATCCAAGAAACGGCGCCAAATTCCATTAATGTTGGTCGAGATTGAAGCGTAAAAACCAAACCCAAAATAAAACCGGTAACCCCAACTAACAATAACGAGCGGTTGCCCATATTGTAGCATTGGCGCAGCAATTCTTTAAATTCAAAAGGCCTTGTAAAAAGCTCTCTGAAAAAACGAAAGGCGAAAAATGAGATATCGCCTACTTCAGATATAAAGGATTTAAAATTTTTAAAAAAGCCCAATTAATATATTCATTTATGAAGTTTAAAACTACGCAGAGACTTTGTTTAATCGCATGACTATTATCACTAAGTCTTTTGATACAAACCATAAAGTACTCAAAATAAGAGATTTTGATGTAAAACATTCTAATCGTGATTGATAAATATTAGAATTTAGAGTGATTGAAGTCATGTTTTAGCACCACCTAAAACGCTAGCTTTAGTATACACCAAAGAAAACGTTATGAATACTCTTAAGAACAAAGTGGCCATTATTACCGGTGGCTCTGGAGGCATAGGCAAAGCCACTGCAAAATTATTTTTAGCAGAAGGAGCTAAAGTTGTGTTAGTAGATATTGATGAAGCACAATTGAAAGCCGCAGTTGCCGACTTAAAAAGCAAAGATGTAGCCTATTACAAGGCGGATGTGTCAAAAGCAAGCGAAGTGAAGGCGTATACAGATTATACCTTATCTACTTTTGGAAAGATTGATATATTCTTCAATAATGCAGGGATTGAAGGCGTTGCTAAACCAATTGCAGAATATCCGGAGGCGATGTTTGACAAAGTAGTTGCCGTAAACATTAAAGGGGTTTGGTTAGGTTGCCAACACGTAATGCCAAAAATGACGGAAGGCGGAAGTGTCATGATTACTTCTTCTGTTGCAGGATTAAAGGGTTTTGCCGGATTAGGCGCTTATGTGGCAAGTAAACACGCCGAAATTGGCATCATGCGAGTAGCCGCTTTAGAATTTGCCGGTAGAAAGATAAGAGTGAATACGATTCATCCCGGACCAGTTAATACAAGAATGATGCGGTCGTTGGAGGCGGATATTTCACCGAATGATGCGGAAGCTGCTAAAAAGGGTTTTGAAGCTATTATTCCATTTGGAAGATATGCGGAAGCCAACGAGATTGCTGAATTGGCACTGTTTTTAGCTTCAGATCAAAGTAAGTATATCACAGGCACTCAACAGGTGGTGGATGGTGGTCTGATGGCAGGATAAAATTATCTGGAGCCATTTTATTTTCGAGAGAGGTTAGTGTGACTGCCATCACAAAATGGACTTTGCTTTGTTAATTTGCAATTGCACATACTAACTTTTCCATCTTTTTTCGCCTCAAATAAAACGGGTTTGAATTTGGTGCCGTGGTGACTGCTATCGCAAAAAGGTTGACTTTTACTTCTTCCGCATTTGCACCATAAATATTTTTGACCTTTTTTCAAGGTGACTGAAATGGGAGAATCAGAAGTGGTTGAATACTTAATAAAACCTTTGGACAGTTCACTGTGGAGGTCTTTGGACTTTACAATTGGATAGAAGTATGCTGCCGTCCAATGTTCTTTAGGGTCATTTTCTAATCCTAATTGAGATGGAAATTTTCGAGTATACACCGCTGTTCCAAAAAGTTGGTCCCAAATGGAAAACATATTGCCAAAGTTGCCATTCGGGTCGCTGATGCCATCAATTTTTGATTGACCATGATGTGCATGATGAAATGCCGGTGTAATTATAATTCTTTCTAATACGGTTATCAATGGATTTAGAAAAGGGCGTTTGTAAATGGGTTTGTCCCATTGAATGGTACTATGCGAGCTAATGATTACTATTTGTTTTAACACCAAACCAATGGCTACTGCTTTGCCGCCACCCAAAAAAGTAAAGATACCAATCCACCAAATATTGGGCATTATTACATAATATAAGGCGGCATTTCGGTACGACACAAAAAAGCCCATTTCTTCTGCTTGATGGTGAGGTCGATGGAGTTTCCAAAGGAAAGGATATTCATGTGCGGAACGATGGTACCAATATTGAAGTAAATCATCAATCAGTAAATAAGCCGGAAGTAGCAGCCAAAAATTCCAATCGCTGATGGCATTTTCATATTGACTTAAAAATTGTACGCCAAATGTGATGATTAAAAGCACAATCAGCGGTTTGATGATTACAGACAGCACAAAGAATCCACCAACTTCTTGGATCCAGTCACTAGTTATTCTTTTGGATCGGCTAAGATGTCCCGATATAGCTTCTAAAATTCCGAAGAAGATCAAAACAGCAATCACTAAAATTTTATCTAAATGTTCTAAGAGCATAATTAAATATAAAGATTAAAAAAATGTTCTCTATCTTAAATGCTAATCGTTTACAAGCACTACAATCTATCTAAAAAATGAATAACCATCACAAACGACAGCTTCTATTTATAACAATCTTTCTTCTAATGTTTAGTAGTTGTAAGTACAGCAATAAAAAACCAATTCCGAATCACATATCCGATAAAACAGTGATTGAAAACAGTGACACCGAGGGAAAAGTGGCTATCAACGCTTTAAAAAATGTGTATTGGGGCGATTTGCATATGCATACTGCACTTTCTGTAGATGCATATATTGGAGGAACATTAACCACTGCTGATCAAGCCTATCGATTTGCTAAAGGCGAGGAAATAGATATGTTTAAAACGAAAGTAAAAATTAGACAGCCGTTGGATTTTTGTGCGGTAACAGATCATGCCGAAACATTAGGTGAAATGTACACCGTCCAATATAAAGGCGCTCCGGGTTATAATTCTTTTGTGGCAAGGTATCTTCGGTCTGCGCACAATGATAAATACGACTTTGGTATCGACACGGTAAAACAACAAAAACTCATCAAAAGATTTTTGAAAGAAGCCGATGGTGAATTGCGACATCCACGTTTTTTTAGAGGCTATGAAACCACTCGAAGTGCTTGGCAGTTAACGTTGGAAGCGGCAGAGGAGCATTACGAACCGGGGCATTTTTCCACTTTTGCCGGATATGAATGGTCGTTAGGTGGCGGCATTACTCATTTACATAGAAATATCATTTTTAGAGATATGATGGTGCCTGATTACCCTTTGAGTGCCGTAGAATTAACGGATGAAGAACAACTTTGGAATTATTTAAATGATATCACAAAGGAGGGAGCAACAGTGATGGCTATTCCACACAATAGTAACTTTTCCAATGGTGGAATGTTTCCGGAAACTATGCCCAACGGAGAACCGTACACAGAAGAATATGCGAGGTTGAGAAATGAGTTTGAGCCGATTGTTGAAGTGCATCAAGCCAAAGGTAATTCTGAAGTGCATGCTTCTTTATGGACCAATGATGAGTTTGCTGATTTTGAAAACTTCTCCGCGAATGATATTCAAAAGAACAATTATTTAAGGTATGTATTGGAACAAGGCTTGGTACACGAAGAGCATTTGGGTATTAATCCTTTTAAATATGGTATGATTGGCAGTACAGATACGCATAATGGCACGCCTGGCAATACTGAAGAGAACGATACTTTTATAGGAAACCATTCTTGTTTAGATTTTTTACCGGAAGACAGAGAAAATACCATTGTACCCATTGCCGAAAAGCAAAAAATATACGAGGTGGTAAATCCGGGAGGTTTAGTGGCGGTTTGGGCAGAAGCCAATACCAGAGGGCATATTTACGATGCATTGAAAAGCAAAGAGGTGTGTGCTACTAGCGGCAATAGAATAAAAGTGCGCTTTTTTGCCGGATATGATTTCAATGGGGTTTATGACGATCAAGATGCCATGTTAACAGATGCGTATACCAATGGTGTGGCAATGGGAGGCAATATTGCTCATGTAAATGATCGTTCGCCGGAGTTTTTGGTTTGGGCGAGTAAAGATCCATTGTGTGCCAATTTGGATCGCATTCAAATTATAAAAGGTTGGGTGGAGAATGGAGAAATTAAAGAAGAAATTTTTAATGTAGCACTTTCTGATCAACGCACTTTAAATGAAGATGGAAGTGTTCCGGATAATGGTGCCACCGTTAATATGCAAACGGGTGAATGGTCTACAGATAAAGGCGATGTTGAATTAATGACCATTTGGAAAGATCCTAATTTTGATGCTGATCAAAGATGTTTTTACTACGTGCGTGTATTGGAATTACCAACCGCTAGTTGGCGATTATGGGATCGTATCAGATACGGAATTGAGTATTCAGATGACGCAGATTTGGTGATCCAAGAACGAGCTTGGTCTTCACCAATATGGTATAGCCCTAAAAATTAGGGCGATATCAAATTACATTAAAAAATAAATAGGGTGTTACTTGTTGTGTTTTACTCTAACAGCAGTTGGTCCTTTTTGACCCATTTCTACTTCGTATTGTACTGCAGTGCCTTCCTTAATTTCATCAATGGCATTGTTAACATGCACAAAAACACTTTCTTGTGTCTCTGAATCTTTAATAAAGCCAAAACCTTTGGCATCGTTGTAGAAGGTAACGGTTCCTTTTCTAATCGGATCAAAAGCTTCAGATGGCTCTCTTTTGGCAGCGCCTAACTGAATATCCTCAACTTTTACTTCTTTTCTCTTTTTAGTAGGATCTGGTGGAGTGTCTGTAATGTTGCCAAATTCATCAACATAGGCAATCATATCTTCTAATCCTCCTTTTTTTTCTCTTTCTTTACGGGCAAGCTTTTTCTCTTCTTTGTCTTTTCTCTTCTTATCCTTCTTATTTCTTACTTCTTTTTTATTAAATGTCTCTTGTGATCTGCCCATAAATTTGCTTTTTTTGTAAGGTAAGAATTATTTAAAAGAAAACTTATAGGAATACTTTACTCTATTGTAAAGATTATATACCCTTATTGGTAATCTAAATCAAATGAACTTTGCTTTTTAAGGTGCCTGCCGCTTGTTCTGCTGTAATATCTCGTTGTGGCATTGCAAACATTTCGTAACCCACCATAAATTTTTTAACCGTAGCAGATCGTAATAAAGGAGGATAAAAACTCATGTGCCAATGCCAATGATTTTGATTAAGTAGGTTGGAAGGAGATTGGTGAATGCCGGAAGAATATGGGAAAGAACAGTCAAATACTTTATCGTAAGTAGCAGTTACTACTTTTATCGCTTCGGCAAAACTTTTTTTCTCAGCACTAGTAAGATTTGAAATATTGGGTTGCTGCTTTTTGGGAATGATCATGGTTTCAAAAGGCCAAACGGCCCAAAAAGGTACTAGTACTATAAAGTCATCATTTTGAAAGACAATACGTTCCTCTATTTCCAATTCTTGCTTTATGTAATCAGCTAACAAGCTAGAATGATTCTTTTTATAATAAGCCTTTTGTTGTGTGTCTTTTTTTAATACTTCATTTGGAATGGAATGCTGCGCCCAAATTTGTCCATGAGGGTGAGGATTGCTACAACCCATTGCAGCACCTTTATTTTCGAAGATTTGAATGTAATGAATGCTTTCATTTTGTGACAATTCAATATATTCAGCTTGCCATACATCCACTACTTTTTGGATAGATTCAATCTTCATGTCTGCTAAACTTTTGGAATGATCAGGCGAGAAGCAAACTACTTTACATATACCAGATTCACTTTGTGCATGCAACAAACCTTTATTTATAGTAAATGGAAGGACGTTGTGTTGAAGCGCTGCAAAATCATTTTCAAAAACAAAGATGTTTGTGTAATCGGGATTTTTCTTTCCTCCCGCACGAGTATTACTCGGGCATAAATAGCAATCAATATCGTATGATTTTTGTTTAACCGACTCAACTTTACTTTGCTGACCTTGCCACGGACGTTTATTTCTATGGGGAGAAACCAAAACCCATTCATTGGTTAATATATTTAACCGTTTGTGTGATCTATCTTGAAGTTGCTCGCTCATGGTTGAATAATATGCGTTCCATTGGTAATGTTAATCATATAAATATCAATTTCATGACCAAATTGCGTTAAAAATGCCGGTTTAACTTCATTCAGAAAATTAGCTGTTTTATCTTTTTTTATCAAATTGATAGAGCAACCCCCAAAACCGCCGCCCATCATTCTACTGCCTAAAACACCAATATTTTCTTTAGCTTTCTGAACTAAAAAATCAATTTCGATACAGCTCACTTCATATAAATTTTGGAGGCCATCGTGAGACGCAAATAATAACTCTCCTAGCTTTTTCCAATCTTTATCTTCGAGTGCAACTTTAGCTTGTTTCACTCTTATGTTTTCTTCAATAGCGAATAAGCATCTTTTGTAAACTAATTCAGACAGTTCATCTTTAACAGTTGCTAACTGTTCTAAAGTTGCCTGACATAATCCACTTAGATTAGGATACTTTTTCAATAATACAGCAAACCCTTCGTTGCTTTGCGCTCTACGTTCATTGTAAGCAGAATCTACATGTTCGTGTTTTACATTAGAATTGATTAATACTAATTGAAAATCGTCTAATTGAATAGGAACGTCATCAAATGAGAGGTCGTTACAATTTAAATAAAGAGCATGATCTTTTGTTCCAAACATGCTCGCAAATTGATCCATAATACCACATTGTACACCAGCAAAATTATGCTCTGCCTGCATTGAGATTTGAACCATCTCTTTTTTGCTTAATTTCAGATGGAATAATTCATTTAGACCAAATACCACTGCATTTTCTAAAGCGGCTGACGAAGATAAGCCAGAACCCATAGGGATATTACCACTAAAAGCTAAATCAAAGTTTTCAATAGATAGATTTTTCTTGTTGAGCTCATTAACAATACCGGTGATATAGTTTAACCAATGTCCCGATGGATATTTTATAGGTGCATCAACATCAACCTCAATGCATTCATTTTTATCAATAGAATAAATTCGACTGTTTTGTAGATCATTTTTTTGAATGCCACAAACAATATATTTATCAATAGCTGCCGGAAAAACCAATCCATTATTGTAATCAATGTGTTCTCCAATGAGGTTAATTCTTCCTGGTGAAGCAATCAATAACGGTTGACGCTTGAACTGCTTTTCAAACTCAGAAACTACTTGATTGATTAATACTTGATCCACTATTAAGCAAAGTAAATATAAATGGCTAAAACAATAATAGTAATAATTACACTGACGACTTTCACATGTTTCCAAGGTGTAATTTCTACTTCATTGGTGTAAGTTAATTCAAATGCCACTTTATGAGGTTTTAACTGACCAGCATAATAATTACATTCAACACAAATAAAATAGCCATTACATGTAAGAAATGAGGATAGCCTTCTGCTCCAAAAACAAACGGTTTTAAAATGAATTGACTGATGCTGTATAGAATTACACCTGAAATGATAGCTATCTTAGCGGCTATCGCCGGAACAAATTTGGTTAGATAACCTACTACAATTATAGTTAAAATAGGAATGCTGTAACAGCCGTTTACTTCTTGCAAATATCCAAACAAGCCATCCGGTGCTTTGGCAATCAATGGTGCGATACACATGGCTAAAACAGCTAAAAATGCACCAAAAATTTTACCTGATGTTACAACTTGTCTTTCTGTAGCGTCTTTATTGATATGGGCTTTGTAAATGTCTAATCCAAATAAAGTTACCGAACTATTTAAAGCCGAATTGAAAGAACTTAATATTGCGCCGAAGAGCACAGCAGCAAAGAAACCCACCAAATAAGCGGGTAATACTTTACTCACCAACATAGGGTAAGCTTGATCTGGGTTAGTGATATTGCCTTCAAAAATATGGAAGGCAATAACGCCTGGCAATACGACAATTAATGGGCCTAAAATTTTAATAAACGCAGCGAATATTAATCCTTTTTGACCTTCTTTTAGATTTTTTGCTCCTAATGCTCTTTGAATAATCGCTTGGTTGGTGCCCCAATAGAAAAGTTGTACCAACATCATCCCTGTAAAAATAGTACCAAATGGAACAGATGCATTTTTGTCGCCTAAGGAATTAAACTTTTCAGGATGCGTTTGCATTATTTCAGTCAATCCACCTAACAAATTACCATCTCCAACGGCCATTAATCCAAAAATTGGAATCAGCATACCACCAATTAAAAGTCCAACGGCATTAATGGTATCAGAAACGGCCACTGCTTTTAATCCACCAAAAATAGCATAGATAGATCCAATGATGCCAATGCCCCAAACGGTAATCCAAAGTGCTTGTGTTTCAGAAATTCCTAATTTTTGAGGAACGTCAAACATGGCATTGATGGCTAACGCGCCGGAATATAAAACAATAGGTAAAAGCACTACAACATATCCACTCAAGAATAAGCCTGAAGTGATGGTTTTCGTGACTTTATCATATCTTTTTTCTAAAAATTGTGGAACAGTGGTGATGCCACCTTTTAGATATCTTGGCAGTAAAACTAATGCTGTCACTACCATAGCTAAAGCAGCTAAAGTTTCCCAAGCCATTACTAAAATACCTTCTTTAAAGGCCGCACCATTTAAACCTACAATTTGTTCAGTAGATAAATTAGTTAAGAGGAGAGAACCGGCAATAACAACACCCGTTAAACTTCTTCCACCTAAAAAATATCCATCAGAAGTGTTTTCATCCGTCTTTCGCGTTGCGAGATAGGAAATGATGGCCACTAGGAGCGTGAACGCCAAAAATGCTGCTATTTGCATGGTTGATTTTTAAGTAAGCGAATTTTATAGATAGGTTGAAAGTAATAAAACTTATTTTTATCTAACAGATATAAATCCAACTCACTTAATGCCTTCCAAGTTTTTATAATTTGGAGGGCTTTTTTTAATTTTTGACCGAGAAGTAGATATGTTTATTGACTCAAGCAATCGTTTCAATTACCTTTTTTATATGGAATTTGTTTTAAAATATGCTCAATAGCTTTAATTCTTGCTTCGGTTTTTCTATTGGCTTCGATGATTACCCAAGGTGCAATTTTGGTATTGGTTTTTTCAAACATTTTCTTCTTGTAATGGGTATAATCATGCCATAACTCTTGTGCCTTTTTATCTACCGGACTTAATTTCCATTTTTTTAGAGGCTCATTTTTAATTTCATTAAATCGATCTGCTTGCTCTTCTTTTGTAATTGAAAAGTAAAACTTGATTAGATAAGTATCTGATGCGATAATCATCTTTTCGAAGTCATTCACATGATCCATGAAGGTATGATATTGTTCTTTTGTGCAGAATTTGTTGACGGGTTCCACTACCGCTCTATTGTACCAACTTCTATCGAAAAATACAATCTCACCAGGTTTGGGTAACTTCATTACATACCGTTGAAAATACCATTGACCTTCTTCTTCTGAAGTGGGTTTTGGCAATGCTACAATTCTGTAATGACGCGGATTGATATGGGCTGTAATTCTTCGAATAGCGCCGCCTTTCCCGGCAGCATCTCTTCCTTCAAAAAGAATCACAACTTTTTTATTATTGTCAATTACCCAAGTTTGCAACTTAATTAATTCTGCTTGATAGGCTCTCAGCTTTACCTCATATTTTGTTAATCTTAAGGCCTTATGGGTATCTATATGTTTTTGAGAGAACAATAGTCTTAAACCAATTTTGGAGTTCAATAACTCAACATCTTTTTGTGATAACTTCATAGAATTTGTTTTTAAAGGTCTATTTGTTCAAGTGATCTGTAATATCTAAAAACTATATTGGGGTCGGGGAGCACCGAAACCGAAGCGTTTTGCTTTCCGGGATATTCGAATTTAGAAAGCAAATAACGTATGCTTTCCAATCTTGCAGTTTGCTTGTCATTGCCTTTTACAATTAGCCAAGGACTAAAGGTGTTATGTGTTTTGGCAAACATCTGCTCTTTGTAGTAAGTATATTTATCCCACAGTTCTTGTCCTTTCATATCCACCGGACTGAATTTCCATATTTTTAACGGGTTTTCCATCCTTACGTCGAAACGTTTTTTTGCTGTTCTTTAGAAATGGAGAACCAAAATTTTATCAGAATGACACCATCTTCGTACAACATGTGTTCGAAGGCGGGTACTTGAATCATAAATTGAGCATATTCATTTTTGTTGCAAAAGCCCATAACCGGCTCAACAACGGCTCTGTTGTACCAACTTCTATCGAAGAAAACAATTTCTCCTGGATCGGGAAGTTCTTTAATGTACCTTCTAAAATACCATTGCCCGCGTTCAACTTCAGTTGGTTTAGTTAAGGCAACAACTCTTGAAGATCGAGGATTGAGATGCTCCATAAATCGCTTAATGGCTCCTCCTTTACCGGCAGCATCTCTACCTTCAAAAATGATGGCCACACGCATTTTTTGCTTAGCGACCCATTGTTGTAAATTCACCAACTCCGATTGTAACAGTTTTAACTCATGGGCATATTGGATGTGGCGAAGTTGTTTGCTAATATTTATTTCTTTTTCAATAGCAATATCACGAAGATCTGAACGGGTTTTTATTTTTTTAAAATCTTCAGCTGTGAACATATTCATTTACTTTTAAAATTAATTTTGGGAAAAGAAGCGCTGCTAGACGCCTTTTATGCAAGCATTAACGCTCGCAAAATTTGTAGCGATAGTACTCAAATCTCAGTGTTTAAAATTAACAGCCTACAGCTTATATTGACTTGATGAAAATCGTATTGATTTATGATTAATGTCAGCAGTAGAATGTAGCATGATTAAGCTGCTGAACTAGAAGTCGATTTTTTGTTTACCTGATAGCGCTCATATTGCTCAAAATAATCTTGGGCATAATGATCGTTTTTCATGTTAGAAGGATGAAAATCTTTCTTGAAATAGGCAAAAATATTCAGGGCTAATTTTTGAGCCATGGGAGAACCTAAGCTTTCAACAAAATCAACAAATTCGGTTGGCCAATCGAGCACATCACTTTCTTTATCGGTAGAAACGAAATACAATTGCCCCAAAATGGCATAAGAGAATAATAAAATAGTAGATACCGTAAAGCCTGCGTTTTTAATCAATTCATTTGAACTAATATGTTTTAAAAGATCATAAGCCACTGATTTATGTTCTATTTCTTCTGCTGCATGCCAGAAAAAGAGATGTCGCATTTCTTCCGGCATATGCTTGAATTCATCTTCATTTTCAAAAGCTAATTCTGCTAAAAGTGCGGTGTAGTGTTCTAATCCCGCAGTCATGGACAAACAAAATAAACTGCCTTTTTCCTCACCTAAAACTTTATAAATCAAGGCTTCAACTCCTTCAAATGCTGTTTTGTCAACAAAATTGGCGAAAGGAGCTACTTTGAAGCCTTGTTGCTCTAAATATTGCCAAAAATCGTTGTGAGCAACAGCATGCATGCCTTCTTGACCCATAAAAGCTTTTACCTCTTTTTTTAGCTGCGTATCTGTTATTTTAGGTAGAAATTTTCTACAACTTCTAATAAAAAACTTCTCTCCTTCAGGAAAGATAATATGCAAACTATTGGCTAAATGAGTTGAAAAAGCGTTCCCTTTAAAATAGTGGCGAACTAACTTTTTCTGAAGATCAAATGTTGGTTTACGTACTTTCAAGCTAGTTAATTTCAATTCTTAAATTATAAAATTTATATCTAACAAGATAATTTATATTTTAATTAGAAACTTTTACAATTGGAATGGTAAAACGTTTAGATTGATCACCAATGACTTCAATAAAATAATTACCGGTAGGATAATCGCTAAAATCTAAAATCATTTCATTACCGATACTTCCATCAACTCCAAAATAATTGTCAACCAATTCACCTTCTGCATTATATATTTTAAGGCTGTTTACGGAGTAGTCTTTCTTATATTTTATAGTGAAAATATCTGTTACCGGATTCGGGAAATAATAGAAGTTATTAGCAAATTCATTTTGAATAGAAGTTGCTGTAGATGCTGTAAAAAATGTGTCAGTTTTAGAATAAATACTTGTATCACTACAAAGGCTGGCTACTTGCCAAATGTAATTACTGCCTGCTTCTAAATTGAATATTTCAATAGTTGTATTTTGTAAAGTGATTTCTGTCCATTCCGTATCTTCTTCTTTTCTAAATTGAAGCAGATATTGCTCGGTTCCTTCTGTGCCTCTCCAATTTAAGGTGGCAGAACTGTCGGTTAAAGTACTTACATAAACGGTATCTGCTGCTCCGCAATAACTAATCTCTCTACCTCTTAAAGGCAATATAATCTGCGATGGATATTCTGGGGTGAAATAAATTGAGTTATTCGCTTTTCTAGCGCTGTATTCTGTTCCTTGGAAAGTATAGGTTTTGTTTTGTCCAGGCTCTCTTCTAAAATATTCATCATCTTCTAATGGTATATTTGGATTTGATTGATAACGCGGATAATTAGAGCTACTAATCAATATTTTTAGTCGATGATCTTTGCCAAAAGTGTAGGCCGTTGGTAAGAAGTTGAAAAGATATTCATATACTTTTCCTGCTTCAATATTACTGAAAGGAGCATCATCATTTTCACTGCCCATGGCAATGCTTCTAACATACTCTCTTGCTCTTGCATTTACATTTCCTTCTGTGATAAAATATTCTCCTCCATAAGGATAAACATCTACCAAGCGAATAATAAAATCAGTATCCGTTGGATCGCCTTCTGAGGCATTTTCAGGAAGGGAAGAGGCATAAATTTTAGCTTGCAAGGAACCGATTATTTGAACTGTATCTTCAAAAGGTTCGGTCATAAAGCTGATTACGCCATCTCTATTCATGGTCAATGAATCATACAATTCAAACGATAAATCCATTGGTCCCATACTTTGACGATTGTCAGGTGTTTTTATCTCTAAATTATTGCCACCAATAGTTTTCACCGGATTATCTGGATCATGCAAATAAGTCGCTTTTTCTTCTTCCTCATCTGGTGCAGAAATAGTTAATGAACCCGATTGATGCATATAAAGTGTATTGTAATTGATGCCTTCAACTATCGGAAAAGTATCTGACGCAATCCAATAATTTCCAACATTTGCATTTTCAGGCACACTATCATTTACAGGACCAACTACATAAAACCTAACATCTGGAATTTCAGTAAAATCACGGAAGAGTGGAAACTCACTGAATGACTCAGTAATACCACCAAAAACATCGGTAATAAAATCCGGCAATGGTGGAATATTGAGTGTAATAGTTGAGCCTATAGGTAAATAGTTATTGTTTACTTTTAAATAAAGTCTTGCGGGAAAGAAATTTAAAGGTGCTTCTCCACCTAAGAAATTGATGAGATCGGCATGTGTAGTTACATAATCTTGTGATGGAATTTGAATATAAAAATTGCCTAAAAACTGCTGATATCTAGAATTTTTTGGGAATCGAATTTGTGGGGTGCCAATATTTTTATATTGATTGAAATTAGCAGAGGTTCGAATAAAGGAGAATAATTCACTTTTCAAAAGGTCTTCTAAATTCAAATTTAAAAGAGATTCAATAATAGCATCTTCACCATCTTCAATATTTCCGGTTACACCTAAAACGTCTCCTACATTTGGAGGAAAAGACAAGTCTCCGGCTTTTTGCACTGCAGGGTAATAGTGCTGCCATGGACCAATGATCAATTTTTGTTTTTTGTAATTCTCACTAGCTGGATCAAGTGCTTGTCTTGTGTTTTGCCACATTTGAATTTGACCATTTAAGAAAATATCCCACCATCCGGCAACATTATAAACCGGCATGTCGAAATTTTTGTATCGGCTGTAGGCGCCTGTTAAATCTCCATTTCCGTTTTCGTCTACATAAGCTCTCGAAGCATCAAAAGCAGTTCTAACTGGGTTGTTAGGATAGGCCGAAGCTATTCCATTGGCTTTTTCTACAGTAATTAGATCTAAAAACGCATTCATCGTTTCATTCAAAGTACTTAATCCAAAATCACTGTAAGTATGTTGGAAATTATACCAAGAATCGTCGGTTCCATTTACATCTTCTCTATAATTGTTGATTTGTCCTTCAATCCATCCACTAACTAAACCTTCTTTAAAAGAGCCATTTTCAAACAGTGTATTGTTATAATGTTCTGAACTCGCAATAAGGTTTAAGAAGCCTTTTAAACCGGGTGCTGTAGGAATTGTTTTTTGGGTCATGGCCATTAGTAAGCCAGAATTAGATAAGGCAGATGCCCCAAAATAAAATACTGAACCATTGCAAACTTTATCTTGAAAATCAATGATGCCATCATCATTAACATCGTAATCTCTCATTAAATCATTTAGTACCCAATCTAAAGCATATTGTCCATCTTCATATTCAGAAGGATTGCCTTCGTAGCCATCAGGTAAAACTAAATCAGGTTTATAATCTGTATAAGGGGTTTTCGACCATCCATCAGTATATAAAGGCATCCATAAATCATTAGAACTATAAGAGCCTCTATTATCTTGAATAACTACTCCATATCCTAATACGGCAAATATATAACCCAATACGGCCATTTGATCTTTGCCGTAAGTGGTTCTGGTCATAATCACCGGAAGTTCGTATGGATTTGGATTCGGCATAGAATCTAAAGTGGGATAATAAATGTATTGAACTCCTTTTTGCATGAGCTCAACACTGCCGGAACCTACTCCGGGAATATCTATATCGATTACTAATGAATCAGATGTGATAGGTAAAAATACATCAGTAGCTAACGAAGCACCATCGGGAGTAGTAACGAAATGAGTTTTTTTAGTAAAGAGATCTTCAATGTTATCTAATGTTCCGTTTTGAGCAAATAAGAAGGAACAGCTTATAATATAAAACAAGCCGGTAAAGATAGATTTCATTTGTAAGTAGCGTTTTAAGTTTCAAAGTGAGCGATATTACATAGGTGTAAATATCAATCACTAGTTAATTAAAAGCTTAAAATACAATTTTTGAAATAGTTTTTGACTTAAAACGCCGATAAGAAAAATATTTAATATGATGTTTGTTGTTATATCAATTAACAATTGGAATTAAGCCTCTAATGCCCATATCCACAACTTGCTCATCAAGCAATGGTTCGTATTTGCCATTACTATTATCATCTTTCCATTCGAAACTTTTATTGGTTGAAAGCGACATGGTAATAACGATATCTTCCGTTTCATTTCCGCTAATCGTTAAACCGTTTTCAAAAGCTCCGGTAACTACACATGAGCCAGGCTCAATAGGCGAAGTATTAAATATTGGATTTGGAACTGTAGTGGCCCCCGGAGGCGCTTGAAACTCATTTATAGTGTATGGCGTTTCAACACCTACATAACCTTGTAGTTTATTGGCATTAACAGCCACTATTTCATCTTTTACTTTGTATTTACTAATGTAAGTATTATAGCCAATGAAGGAAGCAGCGGTAGCTCTAATATTTTCAAAATTTGTACCATTAACATTGGCATCTAAAAAGATATCGTAATTCTGATAAGCCAAAGAAACTCTCAACCAATCATAATTTCCTGCCGGAATAGAAGACAATGGAATACTATAAAACACTTCACCTTCCGCTACCACAATTGATTTTGCAAAATCAATAGCTCTTGAGCCACCTTGCGTAGTCTCTTCACTTTTATAAAGTACTTCCCCCAAACCTAATAGTGTTGTGCTATCTGGTGCTAATTCAATATAATGCGCACTAATGGTATTGAACATTGGACTTTGTCCTGCATTTCCTGCTGGGATGGTAGATGGGCTTCCAAAACCGTCTAAGCGAACTTGTGTAGGGTCAAACATGAATTTGAAAACCAATTGTGGCTCATCAGGTTCAATAAAAATCGACTCATTACAAGAAAATAAAGACATTGTGAATAGTAATAGCAGAAGATATTTCATGGTTGTTTATTTGTCATAACTGTATTACGAAGATAAGTGAAGTTTTAGTATTCATAAATGATTTAATCATGAATCGGAATGGATATTCAAATATTGAGGAAAACCTCATCATAATAGTATTTTAAAATTTGCGTTCTTTGTGCAAAATCTAATGAATGTCCATACAAGTTAGTGGATTAACAAAAATATACGGAGAGCAAAAAGCAGTAGATGCAATTTCTCTCAACATCAACAAAGGGGAGATCGTTGGTTTTCTTGGGCCGAATGGTGCAGGTAAATCTACCACTATGAAGATGTTGACTTGTTATATTCCACCAACTTCAGGAAGTGCAATTGTGGCTGGTTTTGATATTTTAAAGGAGCCTCTGAAAGTAAAATCAAAGGTGGGTTATTTGCCAGAAAGTAATCCTCTCTATTTTGATATGTATGTTCGAGAATACCTTGATTTTATCGGCGGCATCAATGGTGTAAAAAATAGAAAGGCTAAAATCAATGATTTGATTGAACAAACCGGTTTAGGTAAAGAGAGCAATAAACAAATCGGTCAATTATCGAAAGGATACAAGCAAAGAGTTGGTTTAGCACAAGCATTGATGAACGATCCGGAAGTATTGATTTTAGACGAACCCACTTCAGGATTAGATCCTAATCAGTTAGTTGAGATAAGAAAACTGATCAAAACAATAGGACAAGAGAAAACCGTGATGCTTTCTACGCATATTATGCAAGAAGTGGAGCAAATGTGCGATCGGGTGTTGATTATAAATAATGGAAAGTTGGTAGCCGATGAAAAGGTAAAAACACTTTCTGAAAATAATGTTGGGCAATATTTAGTAGAAGTGATCTTTACTCAAGCAGTAGAGTCAGTAAAATTAATAAATGAAGAGGTTGCCATTTTTGAAAAAAAATCGGATCGGCACTATATATTGGCAGGAACGAATAGAGAGATAATTTCCGAGTTGATATTTAAAGTATCTGTCGCAGATGGAAATCCGATTTATGAATTAAAGAACCTGAAACGCGATTTAGAAACCGTATTTAGAGACATTACCAAAAATTAGAATAGTTGTTTAGTATATTTAAAAAGGAAGTCAATTTGTTTTTTAGTTCGGTAATTGCTTACCTGAGTATGGCTATCTTTTTTGTAGTGATGGCATTAAACTTATGGGTGTTCCCGGGCAATATTTTAGAATCTGGCTACGCTACTTTAGAATCCTTCTTTTTATTCGCTCCTTGGGTATTGATCTTTTTAATACCGGCGCTCACCATGCGGTTACTGTCTGAAGAATACAATCAAGGTACTTTAGAAATTATCGCCACACAATCGATAAAGGATATACAAATAGTATTGGGTAAATATTTTTCTGCCTTATTTATTTGGGCGCTAACCTTATTGCCCACTTTAATCTATTTTTGGTGCATCACTCGTTTAGATGTTGATGCTGCTCCGGCAGATTCAGGCGCTATCATTGGATCTTATATAGGTTTATTTTTGTTAGGGGCTGCTTTTACAGCCATCAGCTTGTTTGCCTCAGCTATATCAAAAAATCAAGTCACAGCCTTCTTAATAGGCGTTTTGCTTTGCTATCTATTTTACAATGCATTTTATCAACTTAGCCAACTAGATGCGTTTATTGGCAAGTGGGATTACATTATCCAATCCATAGGCATGGGCGCTCATTACGAGGCATTAAGCAGAGGCGTGGTGGATACGCGCGACCTTATTTATTTTCTTTCTTTAATAATGGTGTTTACGCTTTTATCGAAGATTTCACTCGAAAGTAGAAAGTGGTAATGGCGAGTTGGAACACATATAAAAAACGATCTTTCCAATCTGTTTTTATAGCTCTTGCAGTGATTGTATTGATAAATTTTTTAGCCACTAAGCAATTTTATCGTTGGGATTTAACCAAGGAAAAACGCTACACTTTAACGCCATCTACAAAAGCATTGCTTAAAGATTTAGATCGACAAATTAATGTAACGGTTTATCTAGATGGAAAAGATCTACCGGTGGGGATTAAAAAACTAAGAAATTCCACGAGAGAGTTATTGAATGAATTTAGAGCATTATCGGGTGGCTTTATCGATTATGAATTTGTAGATATTTATAAAATTGAAGATGAAGCGGTTCGGAAACAGTTAGAAGAGAATTTAGTGGATGTTGGTATTTATCCAACGAATCTAAATGTGACGGAAACTTCCGGTTCTTCTAAAAAATTGATCTATCCCGGAGCTGTTTTTAGCAATGATGAAAGAAGTATTGGCGTTCAAATTTTAGAAAACCAAATGACTTTCAATACACAAGATGTATTGAACAATAGCTACAACTTCTTAGAGTTTAAATTAGCAAATACCGTTAAAAAACTTTTACAAGATCGACAATATAGAATTGGGATCCTCGAAGGAAATGGAGAAGTAAATACAAGCAGAATAACTGACCTTGGGCAACATTTAGCCACACAAGATTTCTTTATCAGAAGAATTAATCTATCCAAACAAACGCTTTTTGGAGAAAGCAATAAGCCGGATGTATTGATTATTCCTAAACCAACGGAAGCATTTTCGGAAGAAGATAAATTTGAGATTGATCAATATATAATGAATGGCGGTAAAGTGCTTTGGATGATTGATAAAGTAGTAGCCGACTTAGATAGCTTTAGGGCCGCTCCACAATTTTTGGCGATTGAACGGAACTTGAACCTAGATGATCAATTGTTTAGATATGGTGTTCGATTAAATGCTGATTTGGTGCAAGACTTATATTGTAATCCTATTCCGGTAACCGAAGATGTTGGTGGAGGACAGAGCAAAACGAATCTTTACCCTTGGGTTTTTCATCCGGTAATAACTATGGATAACGAGCATCCCATCAATAAAAATATTGACCCGGTGGCTTTGGAGTTTGTGGGCAGTATTGATACGATAAGGGTCCCTAACGTAGAAAAAACAATCTTGCTGTCCACTTCTGATTACACTAGAATTTCTAAGGCTCCCGTGCCATTAGATTTAGGAATTGCCAGAGTAGATCCTTTACCGGAATATTTTCAATTGCAGTTTGTGCCGGTGGCAGTTTTGTTAGAAGGGAAGTTTAGATCGTTGTACGACAATAGATTAACTAAATCGTTTATTCAAAAGTTGGTAGAAGTAAATGAAGACTTTGCCACGGAGAGCAGCTATACCAAACAGATTATAATTTCTGATGGAGATATTGGTGTAAATGATATTGATGTTTCGGGCGTACCATTACCGTTGGGCTATAATAAATTCACCAAACAAACTTTTGCCAATAGAGACTTTTTGTTGAATTGTATTGAATATCTTTTAGATGACAATGGTTTAATTTCTGCAAGAAACAAGGAAACGCAAATGCAGTTGTTAGACAAGCAAAAAGTATTGGAAAAGAAAGGGTTGTGGCAAGTTTTAAATATTGGAGTGCCGCTAATCTTTATGTTTTTGATTGGAGGCTGGATCAGATGGAGAAGGAATAAGAAGTACGTGATTTAATTTCAAACGCAAACTCAAACGCAAATTCAAAAAAGAAAATTAACAATTATCAATTTACAAATTCAATGATCAAGTAAAAAAGGAAATTAGTTTAAAACGAGAATATAATAAAACAACGAAATGCCTCCCTCTCCAGAGCAAAGCGAAGGATCAAAAGGAGGGGAAAGTTGCTTTTCACAACAAGGGGAGGTTTAAATTAAAACTCAAAAAAGAGGAATTAAAATAAAGAGCTCAATAGCTTAAATGCTAGAAAGCTAAAAGCTGACAAAACAATGTTCGACAAACTAAGATATAAATGGGTAAAGTTAAACGAAGACCAAAGCTATAAACTGAAGGTCTTGGAAATAAGTAAACCTACTTTTGTAAGAGTAGATGACCACAGAATTTGCGTGGTTCGTTTAGACGAAGGTTGGTTTGGTGTCAATAATATTTGTCCGCATGCAGGCGCTGCCTTACACGCCGGACATTGCAACAAGGCTGGCATCGTAGCTTGTCCGGTGCATGGATACAAGTTTAATGTAAAAACAGGAATCAGCGTCGATGGAAACAACTATCACGTTAAAACATTTAAAATAGAGAAAAGAGAAGACGGCTTTTACGTTGGCATTAAGAAATTTTAAAAACACATTAAGAAGTTGGTTTATTACTTCACTTTCTTAAGTCTTTGCTTAATTTTCAATTTACTTGGTTAAACCTAACAGGTTTGAAATGAGTCAAAATCATTATTAAAATTATCACTTATGGATAAATTTACAACCTTAGTTTCGGCGGCTGTTCCATTAAATATGGAGAATGTAGACACAGATCAAATCATTCCTGCTAGATTTTTAAAAGCCACTACGCGAGAAGGATTTGGAGAGAACCTCTTTAGAGATTGGCGTTACAATGCTGATAATTCTTTGAAGAAGGATTTTGTTTTAAATAGTAATCATTACTTTGGTAAAATATTAGTGGTGGGCAAAAATTTTGGTTGTGGATCAAGCAGAGAACATGCCGCTTGGGCCATTCACGATTATGGTTTCAAAGTAGTAGTGTCTAGCTTTTTTGCTGACATTTTTAAAGGAAATGCTTTAAACAATGGTTTATTACCGGTTACAGTATCTGAAGATTTTTTAAGTCAATTGTTTGATGCTATATCTAAAAATCCTGCTACAAATATTGAAGTAAACTTAGTTAATCAAACCATTACGATTGTGGGAAGCGATTTAAGTGAATCATTCGAAATCAATGCTTATAAAAAGATGTGCATGATCAATGGCTATGACGATATTGATTACTTATTGAGCATTAGCGACGAAATTGAAGCTTTTGAAAAAGTAAACTCGTAAAATCTAATTCCATTTTTGAAACCTATCTTTAGTTCCTTAAGGAAATAATTGTACCAGCAACTCGACATATCACTAAAGGACGGTAAAAAAATATATTTTGCTTCTGATATTCATTTTGGGGAGCCCAATTATGAAGCCACTAGAGAAAGAGAACGAAAGTTGTTGAGATGGTTAGATAGTATAGAATCCAACGCTCAAGCTTTATTTTTAGTTGGCGATATTTTTGATTTTTGGTTTGAATATAAAACCGTAGTTCCAAAAGGAAGTGTTAGGTTTTTAGGTAAGATTGCTGCTATGGTAGACAGTGGTTTACCGGTGTATGTGTTTACCGGCAATCATGATATTTGGATGAATGATTACTTAGAAAAAGAGCTAGGTGTCACAATTTTTAGAAATCAAGTAATCGTCAACAGCAGCGATAAAAAGATTTTTGTGGCGCATGGTGATGGTTTAGGTCCTGGAGATACAAAATTCAAATTGTTGAAGAAAGTTTTTACCAATAAATTTTGCCAATGGTTGTTTCGTTGGTTACATCCTGATATTGGCATTAAAATTGCCTCACTTTGGTCAAGAAGAAGTAGAACAGGGCACGATTTAGAGAAATTTGAAGGGCCGGATAAGGAATGGTTGGTAGCGTATGCTAGAAGAAAATTAGAAACAGCGCATTACGACTATTTTATATTTGGGCATAGGCATATTCCTATCGAATTTAATGTCTCTAATGCATCAAAATACTTTAACTTAGGAGATTGGATCTTTAATAACACCTATGCAACATTTGATGGCAACAACATGGAGCTTAAATATTTTGAAAAGAAATAAGTCAATTGTTTTGACTTTAGTGGCTTTGATTTGTCTCCAGACGATCCATCTACAAGCACAACCCGATTCCATTTTTATAAAGGACGGGATTCAACAAGTTACTATAGACCCGTTCTCAAACACCTATCTACTCACTAAAAATTTCGAGTTAAAAAAATACAATAGCAAAGGGATCTTTGAGGAAAGTTATTCTGATTTACAACTCAGTGAGCTCTCAAAAATAGCATCCGATCATCCTTTTAAATGCATCATTTATTATTCTGAATACGACCTCATCAGAGTGCTTGGGAACAGGTTACAAGTAATTGCAGAATTAAATTTATCTAGATTTGGATTTGGTGAAATAACAGCAATTGCGCCTTCTATTGGCTATCAGTCTTTTTGGATCTTCGATGCTACTAGTCAGCAATTATTTAAGATCAATCAGCAATACGAAGTAGAAATAAAAAGTAATGACTTTACCATGTTCACTAAGGCTAGATTCTTTCCAACCATTATGAAAGAACGAGAAGGCTGGTTATACGCCTATGATCCTAAAAATGGACTTTTTATCTTTGATAACTTCGGCACCTATTCAACGCAAATAGACATCAAAGGCGGAACAAATTTTTCGGTATTTAACGGAAAAATATTTATCAGCAAAGCAGATGGTTTGTACGAAATTGATCCCGTCTTAAAAAGTATCACACTATTACCTATAAAGCAAATTGGCAAAGTAATGGAGCTCTCCTTCCGAAAAATGATGGTAGAGAATAATGGTTATTTGAAGCTGGTGAAGTTTTAGCAACTAAATTATCAGTAAAAAAAGTTTGCTTTTTGAGTTTTTATAATGTTACTTATTTGTTTGAAATTTGAAAGAATTCAATAATATATTAATTTCACTTCTTATGTTTGATTAATTAAGGCTAAGATGGGCTTTGAAGCTTTAGATTTTTATAGTTTATTTAAGCCCTTTCAAAATACTTGCTTTATTTGGTTGTTATTAATTTTAGTGAGTATAACTAGTTTACATATTTACTAGAATAGTTTTAGTTTATTATATTTTTTTCGCAATGGATAATGTTAAGGTAATTATCATTAATAGGTCATAAATGGATTTTTTAGAAAGATATAGATTTGACTTTAAAAATGACCTATTAGGGTATGGAGGTTTTGGCGAAGTCTATAAAGCATATGATACTTTACTTAATCGAGAAGTTGCATTGAAATTTTATAAAGGTAGAGGATCAAGTAAATATGATTTAATAACAGAAATAAAGAAAGTGATTAGGTTGCACCATCCTAATCTATTAGAATTTTATGATGCAACAATTCTTTCACAACAAAATGCATTTGGTCAATTTGAAGACCTACAGGTTGGGGTAATGGAATATGCAAATGAAGGAGATTTGCTAGATTTTATAGCATCAAATCCTACTAAAGAAGAAATTCGAATAGTAACATTAGGAATATTATCTGGCTTGAAATTTATGCATGAAAATGGCTTTATTCATAGAGATCTAAAACCACAAAACATATTGTTTGTCAAAAAAGGGAAACGAATTATTCCTAAAATTGCAGACTTTGGAATAAGTAAAAACGCCCTTGGTGACAACACTAATGATTCTACTAAATTAATTGGTACAGTTGAATATATGGCTCCTGAGCAATTCAATCCAAAATTTGCAATAGAAAACAAGCCTCATTATAATTTAGACTTATGGGCATTAGGTGTTATGCTTTTTGAGTTATTGAGTGGGCAACCTCCATTTGGTAAGCGAAGTCAAACAACTCATAGTGAGCAAATTATGCATAATATCTGTTATGAGCAAATACCTAATAAATTTGAAAATATTGATGAGCCATTTAGAACTGTTTTAAATAGATGCTTAGTTAAAGATGCAAACAAGCGTGCAAGATCAGCTAGTGAGTTAATTGACATAATCATTAATTATAAGGATGATAAAGTTGATGAAAAAGTAAATGTTGCATCGAAAAATCAACTTAATAAGAAATTAAATAGAAGTTTAGAAAGAAAAGAGATAAATACAACTAGTAGCAAAGGCAAGAAAATTAAAGGAATAATTTTGGTACTGTTTTTGATTTTCTTAGGTGTTGCATCTTACTTCCTTTTTAATAAAGGGAGTAAGGTTGTAGTTAATAGTAATAAAAGCTTTAGAAATTATATAGATTTGGCGGATAAGGAGAGTGGATTAATGACACTAATATATTTAGATACCGCATTGTTATATTTAGATTCTTCTTATACCGCTTATGAGTTTGGAGACTCGATACAAGAGCCAAGAGTTCTGAATGAAGTATTGGAAGAGATTAAAAATAAAAAACTTAAAGCAACTGATAATCTTAAAGAGGAAGAAATAGAATTAAGGGCGCTTGACATATTAACCATAGAATCTAGCTTTGATGGTTGGGAAGAGATAAATAAGGTTTGGTTAGAAGAAGTATTTAAATTGAACCAAAATTAAATTATAAACTAATAAGAGATGAATAGATTTTTACTTACAATTTTCAGCTTAATTATTTTAAATGTAAGCTATGCGCAAGATCTTCTGATTTTGAAAAGTTATAAAACTATTGAAGGTGTCGTTTCATCTATTGAAGGAAATAATATTTCAATTGTTAAGCCTAGTGTGTCTGATAAGGCAATTAATTTATCTTCATCCAATATTGAATTAATTATCTTAAATGAAGGATATATAATTGATATTTCTAAAATTGATTCAAGTTTTAATTTTGAGCAATTTAAACTAAATAACAAAACTAAAGTTGGAATACAATCAAACATTATAGATGTTGAAGGTAATTATATTCATACCAAGCATTTTACTATAAAATTAAATGAAGTTGCCTATTATGATTCAAGAATTAAGCAAGAGGCTTCCATTGATAAAAGCAATGTATTGGTTACAATTGAAAAAGAAGGTGAAATAACTTTACATAAAAGTGCGGATATAGTCACATATAAATTAAAGAATAGTAAAAACTTCAATTATACTAATGAAAAAGCTAATTCAATAACGCCTACAGTAAAAAACAAAGAGGCTCTGCCAAAAGAAGAACCTATCAAGCAAGTAAAATTGGATGAAGAAAAAGCACCTGAAATAGTTAAGGAAGATAAGGGATTAGTTATAGATAAAACAACTGAATATAATAAACAGGAAGTAGAGAATATTTTTGAAGGAATAGATCCAGGTAATGTAAGTCAAGAAGATTACCAGAGAAAATCATTGGAAAAGGTTCAAAGATTGGGAGAATATTTATCTATAATATCAAACAAAGAATCTGATAGATTTACAGCGACAAAAGCCAAGGATGAGGCCTTTAAACTGTTTACAGGTGAAAGGGCTACCGTAGAAACTTCTAATGTAAATACTGGAGATATTAGTACACGCCCTATTAAGGTATATTTAGAAGTATTGCAACAACTTAAGTACGATAAAGTGGAAATAAGTTGGAGTGAAATTGGTTATGTAAGTAGTTTGCGTCCAGACCAAGAAGGTAATTTATGGGGCACGGTATCCATAAAGCAAAAATTTACTGGTTATAGAGATGGGATAGCAATTTATTCTGATATTACATATAAAGAGATTGAAGTTAAATTTGAAACCTATCAAAAAAATATTGGGGGAGAGCAAGTAAGTCAATGGGATGTGTTCTTGAATAATATAGGTGTGGCAGTAACTCAGTTAAATTAATTTGATAAATATAAATTGCTTTATGGAATATTATAGAGTAGAAGTTTTTCACTTTGTAAAGGAAGACTATTTTACTTTAATTGTAACTCTATTTTCTAATATAGATTTTAACTTTTATTCGAAAACTCATTGATAGTGTTTTTGTAATAAGCGCTGTTAAATCAAACATGCATAAAAATGAGAATATTAATTTTGATAATTCTAATCAATTCAAGTTATTCAGTTTTGTTAGCTCAAATGGCAAAGTATGCCGACCCTACTTTCGTATATAGTGTAAAACAGTTTGATGAATTTATAGATAGATTTAATGGTACGCCAAGTAAAGATCTAGCTAATAAAGTAAATGAGAATTACCCCGATAGAGGTAAACTTATATACTCGTTATTTGATGATGCTTATGTTAGTAAGAACAATACTTTAGTAAATGAGTTTATAAGGGATGTTACAAAAGTAAGCAATCCAAAATTCTTTGAATATTACGAGGCTTCATGGTATGCAGAACTTAAAGCTAGCTACAATTATAAAGGTAAAAAGTGTACTGCTGTTATTCGGCTTAAGCCAGAAGTGTATGAAAACTTATCTTCAAAGTGGGTCGTTTATCAAATTGAGGCGGAAGATATAAAACCGGTTTTTAAAGAAAATAATAGCGCCACTTTTCTTTCGCCTGCCAGTAATGAAACAGGTTTTATCAATTTATATGCTTTTATTGAAGAAGGCATTGATCCTGAAGCCATTTTACCGACAAATTATAATATTGATATAACCAGTTTGTTTCTTAAAGAAATTGCCGATGGAGCCATTACGAACTTTAAGATCCACGAAAATAAATATCATGTATATCAAATTGATGGATGGTATTTTACTGTAAAGGATTTTATTAGAAATACCAGTAATTCTGGTTGGCTGATAAACAATATTCAAAAATTATAACAATACATAATATGTCAAGAGGTAATCTATTTATAATAAGTGTTTTAATGCTAATGCCTTTTAAATTTTTCGCTCAAGGCTTTAATGACAGAGAAGTTTTGGATATACGTGCCAAAGCGTTATTGTTAACACAAGAATATGAGCAACAATTAAATTCAATTTCTAGTACATTATGGTTTGATACGGAAATAACATTGATGATTGATAAAATGATTTCTGGTAATAATCGGATCTTTTATTCTCCACAAGTCATTATTGAAGATGATGTAGATCCTAGAAATCATAGTGAAAATCAATACAAAAATGATTTAGAAGTAAAAAGATATTTAAATAGTTTGCACCTATTTTATGCTAAAACGGAAATGCCAACTATAAATTTTTCTGATGTGGTATTGTCTGAGATTGAAAGAAAAAATTATCCCTATATATTAGTTAAATACAATAGCTCATTTACAGGTACTCATAAGCAGATAAATTATGCTTATAGACCAAGTGAGCGTATTATTGAGTATAGAATTGAAAAGAATGGGAACAATATAGCCTTGTTTATTACGGGTATTGTATTTTATAATTCATCAATAGAGTTTCAGTCAGCTGCTGATATTCAAGTAAAATCTGATATTTCCATAACTGAACAATTAGAAGAATTAAATGAAAAAAGAGATTCTTTAGCTCGGCTAGAAGGTAGATTAGATGCAGAAAAAGCCTTACGAGAAAAGATTGAAAAGGAAGAGCAAGCAAAGAGACGTGAATATGAGACTTATTTAAGCAATGGAGAAAATTATTTGGAAAGTGGAAATCTTGCTCGATTAACTGAAGAGCCCTTTCTTGAGTTTTTTGATAAAGCACAGCAAGAATTTGAAAAAGCGAGAAATCTTTTTCCTAATGAAATAAAACCTAGAGAATACTTGGGTGATATTAGAAATGTTAAAAGTGAAATACAAGCTTTAGAAATAAAAGAGAAAGCATTAAAAGAATTAGAAGAGGGAGCTGGTAATACTATTAATATTGCTCGGGAGTATTACAGGTTAAAGTATAATGATCTGGTATTAGATATACACGATAAATTCCCTAGTAAATTTCCAGGGGAGAAATGGCCAAATGATATTGATATAGACAAGCTAATTCAATTGAAAAATTTAATGGTGCCAGTTACCACTAAAATTGAGACTAAAGATTTTATAGGAGCCCTAAAAGATTTAAATAAAAAGAAAAAAGGATTAGAAGAGCCATGGCCTGAACTTTTTTATGAAACAGCTAATGTATACTCTATACAAAAAAACTATAAAAAAGCAATGAATGATATCGATCAAGCTATTGCATTAGATCCGAATTATGTAGACGCTTATCTGTTAAGAGGCGATATTCAATTGTTAGCAGATAATACTTACGAAGCAAGCGTAGATTATAAATATGCTAATCGAATAGACCCTAATAATATATCACCCAATATTAAACTGGCAAATCTGTATAAAAGAGAAAATAAATATGATGAAGCGATAGATATATTGATAGAAGCGCAAAAGATTGATCCCACAAATCCTGAGCTACCCTATCAGATGGGTATTATTTACATGTCTAAGAAATATGATGATAAACCTACGCCTGATATTGAAAAAGCAAGAGAGAAATTTGGCAACGCAATAGATCTAGGTAATAATGAACAAAATAAACCGCATGCATCTGCTTATTTTGAGCTAGGGAAAATTAAATTAACAGATGGCGATTTTGAATCTGCTTCAGATGATTTTAAAATAGCAAGAAATATAGGGCTGAATAATAAACAATTAGATTATTTAAAAGAGGAGTGTGAGAAACAATATTTTAAAGGGAAAAAGCAAGTGTATTATTTTAAAGATAATTGGCATGGGATAGAGTTGTTTACTAATGCCATAAATATTTACGATGAATTAGCTGCAGTTTGGTTTCAACGGGGTAAGGCTTATTACATAGAAAAAAAATATGATCTCGCTAAAATTGATTTTGAAAAATCAATTGAGTTGTATGAAGAATGGGATTCAGCACATTATTTCTTAGGGATGTGTTTAGTAAGCTTAGATCAAAACAATGACGCTATTAAACAGTTTGATAAAGCAAGCCTCTATTCTTCTGGCAAAAGAATGCCAGTTGCGGAAATGGGCCAGGGTATTGCTAAATATAACTTAGCACAACTTGTTGATGTTAGCGACAAGGAGACGGAAAAGGAATTCTTCGGATTATTGAACGATGCTGGCACACATTTCGCTTCTTATTTACAATTAGAAGACAATGCTTTGGCTAGATTTTATTATGGGCAGTGTTTGTATCAATATACCAAATATAAAGAAGCAACTGTCCAATTTGAGTTAGCCATTAAATTAGATCCCGGATATGGTGAAGCATATTATTGGAAAGTTCGTGCCATGGAATCTAAAGGAGGAGTTAAGTCAGCTAAAGCTGTTGAAGATCTCAAATTTGCGGTGACGAATGGTTTTGATAGTGATACGCTTTATAACAAATTAGCTGAATACCAAACTATGGATGAAAATGATCTAAAAGGCGCTATTAGAAGCTATACCAAATCATTGGAGTATAATAAAAAGCAACCTCTTGTGTATAAAGAGAGGTCAGCTATTAATGCAAGATTAGGTTATTATAATAATGCCGCATTTGATTTGCTTCAAGCCATAAAAGTAGATCCTACTTTCGGGAGTTTTAAAATTTATGCGACTATCTCGAGATTTTATTTAAGAGACAAAAACTTGGATAGCTGTATTTTATTTGCAGATAAGTCAAATGCACTAGAGGAAAATTCAGATGCATTTTATAGTAAAGCTTGTGCATTAATGGATAAGGGAGAAAGAATGTTAGGGCTTGAAACCTTAGAAAATGCATTAAAATTGGAAGATATTCCTTTGGATAAAATAAAGAAGAGTTCTTATTTTAAGGATGTTGTTAATACTAGTGAGTTTAAGACTTTAGTAAACAAATACTACAGTAAATAAGCTCTGCACTATAACAAATATTTAAAAAGTAAAATATTTATTGGATACTTAAAATAAGATGAATAGCTTAGAGTAACACTAAGCATAATCAATTTTAATATGATTACAATTCTGATTGCACAAAATAATCGAGAGTCTATTGTCAAGAGAATTTATAATTATGATGAGCAAATAATTACAATTGGTCGATTCAATCATTCTGGTAGTAAAAAAGTAGACATCGTATTGCCGGACAACAATTTACTGTCGCGTAATCATGGTTACCTTAAAATTCATTCAAATGGAAGAATAAGTTTTACAGATGAGAGTAAATTAGGATCAATTCTAGATGGTAAAACGCTTAATAGGCAAACAATTATCCTAAAAAAATCATCGCATGAAATTTCTTTTAACATAGAAGAAGACTTCAAGATAATCGTTAAGAACGAAGCTATTTCTAAACAAAACTTCAAGGAAAATAAAAGTCAATATGCAGATCATTCGCTAATGCAGGAAGTTTTAGGCAAAACGGTTAAACTCAATTTAGAAAAAGCATTGCGCGATAAATCAGTTATTACCATTGGAAGAGGTTCAGAAAATGACGTAGTATTAGATTCTTTAAATATATCGAGAGTCCATGCAAGCATTACTAAAAAGGATGGTTCCTACTACTTAAAAGATCTCGGGTCTAAAAATGGAAGTTACGTCAATGGCAAAAGAACAAATAATAGCCTAATATCAAATGGAGATTTTATTCAACTTGGACCCTATCAAATTAACTTAAATTCTAAGGAATATACCACAGAAGCTCCCGAAATACATAACTACAGCGTAGTGTGTAAAGATGTATATAAAAATGTCCAAGTAAAAACAAAACAGCTAACCATACTTCAGAAATGCTCCTTAAAAATTAAGAAGAACTCAATAGTCGCCATAATGGGGCCTTCAGGCTGTGGTAAATCAACATTGTTAAATTTGATGAATGGCTTGAACCCTGCAAGTGGAGGCAATATCTATATCAACGGACAAAATCTATATAAAAACTACGATTCTTTAAAAAAGTCATTTGGATATGTTCCACAAGATGACATTGTGCATGCTAATCTTACCGTGTACGAAACACTTTGGTACGCGGCAAAACTAAGGTTGGAAGATGATATTACTGACGAAGAGATTAAAAAACGAATTGATAAGATATTAAAGGAGTTAAATATTTTTCATGAGAAAGCCAAAATGGTGTCAGAGCTATCAGGAGGTGGTCGAAAAAGAGTATGTATCGCTTCAGAATTATTGACTGAGCCAAGTATTCTGTTTCTAGATGAACCCACATCACCCTTAGATCCTGCCATGATCAATGAATTCTTAACCATATTGAAAAATCTTTCCAAACAAGGCACCACCATCATTATGGTAACCCATAAACCGGAAGATCTACAATATATGGACGAAGTGATCTTTTTAGCCTCTAGGGGATTTCTTTCTTATCATGGTAAAACAGGTCCATCAATGTATAACCACTTTGGCAAAAGTGATATCATAGGTATTTACGAATTACTAAACGATAGTGAACAAATTAAAGAATATTACAAGGAGACAAGCAGTTCGAGAGCAGGAATGACTTCTATCATTGAAATGAATATGGTAGTGCCAGCATTATCCAAAGAGAACAATTCATTATTACAAATCTATTGGTTGTCAAGGAGATATTTAGCGCTCAAGCTAAGCGACAAAAGAGCGACGGCCATAGCTATATTACAAGCACCTTTTATAGCCATTATAATGCTATTGATCTTCGACCATGTGCAAGTAAGAATGTTGTATTTTTTAGCCATTAGTGCTATATGGTGTGGTGTAAATAATTCAGCACGAGAAATTTCCAGTGAGGTAAATATCTATAAGCGGGAAAGAATGTTCAACCTTAGAATATTTTCTTATTTAAGCTCTAAGATCATTGTGCAGTCTATTCTCATATTTTTACAAACTTTATTTTTTCTGATTGTCTTGCAATTATTCTATGGATTAGCAGATAGTTTTGCTCAATTTATTCAGTATGGATTATTCTTGTTTTTTTTAACCCTATCCGCCACTTTTATGGGGCTGTTTATTTCAGCCGTTTTTCAAAAGCAAGAAAAAGTAACTTCTATGATGCCGGTGGTATTACTGCCGCAGATCTTACTAGCCGGGGTGATTAGCCCTTTAGGATTAAATGGTGCTTGGCATGTAGATGCATTAAGTCAGCTAACTTTAGGGCGTTGGGGAACACAAGGGCTTTGTAATATTGAAAAAGAAGTAACAGAAAACATCAATTATATTTTTGGTAGCAACTCTTTACTTGATCCAATGCCTGAAAGGAAAGAAGTGAGAGAAGAAACCATTCATTTCACAGAAATTTTAACCTACCCAGATAGATTTAAAATTGGTAAAAAATATACTAACAAATATACCGGAGAATCTTTTAGACAATATGCATTGATACACGATTATTTGGCATTGCTTATATTAAATGGATTATTTATCACAGGTATCGTTTGGGGTTTACAAAAAATGGATCCGTTATAAAGTAATTTATAATTTACTTTTAGTAGTGTTCGAGATAAAAACACAAAATTTGCTAGAAATACAATATTCACTTACCCATAGGTTTACTTTACAATGGAGACTGTTCTTTTCTAATTTCAAGATTTTTCTCTTTTTAATAGAACCAAAAAATAAGATTATAAGAAGAGTTATGAATCAAAAACTAATTTAAAGAAGCGGGGGATGCCAAATCACGGCAGCGTAGCGTGGGTTAATGCGTGGAGCGATTGATTTGGCTTGTCTTGTGCCTCCGCTAAAGCTTCAGCGACACGCGGTTTGTTTCTTCTGAGAGAAGCGAAGAATCGACTAAGGAAAAGATAAAGAAAACTAATAATTAAAATAATCAAAATTTGAGGTTTTGCATATATTTCAAAGTTTAGTCGGACATCAATAATTTACTTTAACTATTGATGTTGAATATTATGATATAATTTGTAGATTTGAATACCACATGTTTAATGTTAAAATGAAAAACACAACTAGCTTTTTGGGAATATTAATGCTTTCATTACTGTTAGCGCAATGCGATTGGAATTATGATGTAAGACCATTTTTGTTTACTGACGATATTGCCTTGCAAGACTTATCAATAGTTGGGGGCTTTAGTAGTGCTTTATTTACACATCCTGTAAATCAATATGGTCATGTTTGGTCAATGAATAATGACGAACCTATAGTTGGGCAAGATTTTGTTACGGAATTGAATTTTACTCCCGATCAAACCCCCATTGATAGTACTAGATTTATTAGTAAATTAACTAATGTCCCATCTTCCACTGATATATATTATAGAGCCTATGTGGAACTTGACAACGGAGACATATTCTACAGTGCTACTAAAACTTTTAATTTAAGTAAGGATTTTTGGGTAAAACTACCTTATGAACCAAATTGCGGACCTGGAAAGCGAAGAGCGGCAATTAGTTTTACTTATAACAATGTAGCTTATGTAGGATTTGGGAATGAGGACAACCAAGTTCTCAAGGACTTATGGAAGTTTGATCCTAGTAATCCCAATAGTTGTAAATGGGTAAAATTACAAGATGTGCCGGCGCAAGAAAGGCAATTTGCTGTAGCTTTTGTGATAGGAGATGCAGCATATATTGGTAGTGGTAATAATTTTAATGGAAATCTAAAAGATTTTATATCTTTTGATTTAATCAATGATGAATGGTTAGAGCCAAATTCTGATTGGTCAATACCTAAAAATAATACTTCAGCAACAGTAGTATCAACTGATAGTTTTGCGATACTGGCAGGAGGCGTATTAGAAGCTAATAATAATTATTCTAAAGAGGTTTGGATGTTTAGAGATAACAATTGGATGAGAATTGATGATTTACCTTCTGTAAGCGGTAGAATTGGCATGACTTCTTTTATTTTAGACAAAAAAGCTTATTTTGGTTTGGGAGAACAAAAGGCACCTTCAGAGAAATATCCATCAAATTTTTACGTTTTAAATTTAGAGACCTTTGAATGGAAGAATGAACCTATTAATTTGGAAGTGGATGGTATTATGGCGATAGGGCGTAGATATGCATCTAGTTTTGTAATTAATGATATAGCTTATGTTGGTATTGGAGATAATCAAGGTAGTTTAAGTGATTTCTACAAATTTAAGGACGATAGTTGGGAAAAAATAAAGTCTTATCCTTTTGAAACCAATCAAGCTGTTTCCTTTTCTCTCAATGAACAGGGTTATATTTTTGGAGGTGAAGGTATTGAGTCATCAAACAACTTCCAGACCTACTACCCATAACTAAATACTCCCGCAGCAAATAGCAACAAAGCAATTAAGGCTAGCATTAGAATCGCTAATAAAATATAAGAAGAAGTAAAATTTCGTTTGTATTTATTAGTATCTAAATTTAGATTAGGAGTATTGGTGTTTTGTATCTCTTCTATAATAATCTCATTTTGACCATCATTACTGGCTACTTTAATGTCGGTCACCTCAATGATTCCAATGCTTAGGTTATCGTGCTTTTTACCTTCTTCATTACATTTTTTATTGATCTCATCAATTAATCGCTCACAAATTTGTTGAAGACTATCTTTTGCTGTAAAAAACTTGATCAATGTCTTTTCAGGATAAATACCCCAAATGCCATCTGTACATAATATGAGTCGATCTCCAATGTTTACACTAACTTCTTCATAATTCCCTTGTACATCACTTTTTATACCTAAAGCCCTTGTAATAATGTTTGACTCAGGATGATTTCTAGCTTGCTCTAAGCTTAGAATATCGTTTTTATACATTTCAAATACCCTTGAATGATCTTCGGTATGTCTAAATTGTTTGCCATTAATGTGGTATATTCTACTATCACCTACATGTCCAAAATAGGCTTTATTTCTTCTTAATAAAACAACACAAGCCGTTGTGCCCATACCGTGTAATTCTGGTTTGCTCTGGCTTAGGTCGTATACTTTTTGATTCGCCTTTTTAATGGCACTTTCAACTAGGTTTAAGAAATATAATCTTTCATCTTCATAGCTATCCAGTTGATGGCTATTAAAAAAATCAGCGATAGTAATAGCGGCAGTTTCCGAAGCCAATCTTCCACCATTAGCGCCACCCATGCCATCACAAACTATCATGGCAAAACCGAATTCAGTTGCTTGAGTGAGTACGAAATCTTGATTTTCAGCTCTCCCACCGATATCGGATAATATGTAAAAATTATCTTTCGACATTATCTTTTTAGTCTATTTAAAAAATATTTTAAACGCTTTCGTATACCTACCGGCGGATCCATATAATATTGGATATCTTCTATTGCATGATCAGCTATTTTATATCGCCTCTTAACGTCTTTTTCAGTTAGTTTTCTAATGATCTTAAATAACTTTTTATCTATTAATGGCGTTTCAGGCAATGGTTCGTTCACTTGCATTTTTATTACTTCAAATTCACTATCTGCTTGAAAAGGGGAGTGTCCCGTTAACATCTCATACAAAGTAATACCAGCTGAATAAATATCACTTGCTCCATTAATTTTGTCTGTTTCTCCTCTTACTTGCTCTGGAGAAGAATAATGTGGTGTACCCAAAATACTACCGACACCGGTAACTGACAACCTTTCCCCTTCAGATATTTTGGCGACCCCAAAATCCATAATGACAGCTTTACCATACTTAGAGATATTAATATTAGAAGGTTTGATGTCGCGATGTATAATGTTGTTATGATGTAGGGCTTTTAGACCATTCAAGATTTGTAAGGTAATGTTAAGTGCGTCATTTTTAGGAATAGGTTGTCGATCTCTATCATTCAATACCTTTGATAATGTTTCCCCTTCTATAAATTTACTAATGATATGAACGATTTTGTTTTCAATTACAAAATCTAACATTAGTATTAAATTATTATGTCTGACACTGACTAAACTTTCTTTATAAGCTCTTTTAATGACAGACTTATTACGGGTGAGCTCTTTATGAATTACTTTTATAGCAACTTTATCGCCAACGGAGAGTTCATCATTAGTTAAATCTTTATTGTGAATATGAATAACATGGCCCACAAAAACTTTACCCATACCTCCACTACCCAAAAAATTGGCTCTGTCATAAGGATTAAATATGTAGTTTGCTTGGTTGCCTGTTAATACAATATCATTCATTTGCTACAATGTCTTAAAACCCTAAATTAATACCAACATTAAAAGAGCCATCTTCTTGATGGATGACAGGAGAAATTTCAAAGCTACTCTTTTGTTCACAGTCCGACATTAATCGTTCATTTTTCTTTCCTCTTGCTAAAGCAGCAATGAAATCTGAAATCCAAATAACAGCGCCTGTACCAATTAATATGTAACCGGCATGATTCATGCTTTTCGCCTTATCATATGCAGTTTGAGCAGTAGCATAGTCAGTATTAGATACATCCCAATATTGATTTTTGTATATTTTATTGCCAGCTACCTTTAAAGCTATTCCGGTAGCTAATGTTCCATAAGCTCCAATGGTAATCGCATAGTAAGGACCATTGTTAGGCCTAACTTTCGATTGTGCTAATCCAGGCACCATAAAGTATTTATAAGCCACATTAGCTCCGCTTAAATTATATTTTTCTACTAAAGCACAGTCTCCGTTTTTCCATTTTTCTTTATCATACTTCATTACTTTTACAGCGGCTTCAGGGATACCATTAGCATCAGCTTTAATATAATATTCATAGGCTAAAATTTCGTCAACATCTACGCCCTTACCTTCTTCATAACTTAAACCTAAATAATATTGCGCTTTCCCATCCACTTCTCTAAAGGCTTCAAATAGCTGAAAAGCTTCTTGATAGCGACCGGCATCAAATTTAGCGATTGCATCGTCCATATATTGATTGATTAAAAGATCAATGGAGTCTTTGGCTTGAAAATGACCTGAGTCCATAGCCAATTTATAGTGGTACAATGCTTTTCTAAGATCTTTTCCTTCCGTCGTTTTTGCCCAGTTATAATAAAAACCTAATAGAAAATTACCATCTTTATTTTCGGCTTCATATTGTAAAAATATATTTCTCGCTTCATTGTATTTTTTAAGACTATCTAAGGCCAATGCTTCTAAAATATCTCTACATTCCCTTACTTTTTCTCTAAGTGACTCGTCATTGGGCTGTAGCAGTAAAGCTTCACTTAGCGCTATTTCAGCTTTTTTATAATTCGAATTTTTATATTCATCTAATCCTTTTCCTTTATAAAAGTCATAATCTTCCTGTGCCTGCAGATGAGGGAAGCAGAAAATGATAAAGGTGATAAATAATATGATGTATTTCATCCTTTAAGTTTGTTCGTTGTGTGCTCAATTAGTGTCTAAATATAACTAAGTATGCTAATTTAATTAAATCTAGAACTTTCTAACTGATAATATTGTATTCTTTGAAATAAATTATAACCGTTCATCCTAAACTTTATTTATAAAATTCGTTTTAAGTTAAGCGGTTGATTACCTTTTGCCCGATTGTTAGATGTTTTCAGACAAGTGAATTGAATACTTTAACCACAGATAGATATCGTCTTTCTTTATTGATTAAAATAACACGAAATATTACAGAATCATTTTTTGCACTAGATTTACTTTTGTACTATCGATTACGCCTTGGCGCATCAACTTAAAGAATAGAGTTTGATATCTTAATAATAGAGAAATAAAGCAATTCGATATATAGAACTTTACTATAAAATCATCCGTGCATCCGTGGTTAAAAAATCAATAGAAAAGTTTACTTTAAGGAGCTAAGTTCGCTTTGCAATCAGCAATTTTTTGCTCTAAATCTTTACTATAGCTGTAGCTCATGGCAGTGTTATAATGGTTTAAGGCATCACTATATTTGCCATATTCCATTTTCATATCTCCTCTTTTTATTAATTCTGCTCGATGTAATTTTTTAGTTTCAACTATTAAATTTTCAACCTTTTCAATTTTATCATTGGACAAGGCATAAGGTATCGCTTGATGAAGATTAGTTAAGGCTTTTTCATAATCAACCGCAATTTCCATTTCTCGCCTACCGATATCATAATGCTTCTTGTAATTTTCAGTACAACTAGCAATTAATTCATCTTTTTCCTCAACAGCTGTAGCATTATTCTTTACTTCAATGGCTTTTGTATAGTAATCTAAAGAAGATGTATAATCTCCGGATGCTTTTTTAGCCCTAGCCAATTTTAACAATTTTTCAAATTCTTCATTTTTTTCTTTTTGGATACGAGCAGCTTCAGCTTTTTTATCTAATTCAATTTTAGCTTTCTCCTTCACATCATTAAACTCCTTATCTTTTTTAGACTTTTCAGTTGGCGTGTCAGCATTTGTTGACTCGTCACTTTTTCCATTAGATAAGTCTGTATTACCATTTTCTCCTTTCGGCTTACTCAATGTGTCTATAGGTAAAATTGGTGTGGGATCGATAATTATTGTATCAATTGTTTCGGTTTGTGATGTTGTAGGGTTTTTAAAAAATGTTTTTTTACTAAAAACTAACAGTAGCAAGAGTAATAATGCAGACATTCCAATGATGGCCGTCATTTTAACAGAAGGGAATTTAATTTCGGATTTACGCTTATCTTTGTTAGCTAGTGCTACATCAAGCGCCTTTATAAATTGTTCTCCTTTATGATAACGATGAAGCGGATTTTTATTAGAAGCTTTTTTAATTACTTCATAAAAACTCTCGGGAAGTTTCGGGTGTTTTGGTATTTCATCTTCCTCATGAGCCTTAATAACTTCATAATACGATCCATTGTAAGGCAAAGCGCCAGTAATTATCTGATACAACAAAATTCCAACAGAATAAAAATCAGTGGCAGGCGAAATTTGATTGCTTAAACCTCTGATTTGTTCTAAAGGTAAATAGGCAGGTGTACCCATAAAACTGCCCTCAATAGTTACTTTGTTATTGCTATCAGCTACTTTGGCAATTCCATAATCTAATAGCTTTATTTTATCATGATTATCCACCATAATATTTTCTGGCTTAACATCGCGATGTATAATTTGTGGGATATGTTGATGTAATACAGTTAAGGATTCAATAATTTGTTTTACAATATCAACGGTCCATTCTAGTTCAATTTTTTTAGAGGAGGAAGTATTACTTTTAATAATTTTATCTAGGGTTTGGCCCTCTAAATACTCCGAAACAACGTAATATTTGTTTTCTAATTCAACAAAATCAATAATTTCTAGTAAGCCGGGGTGTTCAATTCTAATGTCAGCAGCACGCTTTGTTCGTTCTATATTAGTAGCATCATCAGTAGATTCAACAAACAGTTTTTTAATAGCAACAGCTCGTCTGCTTTTTATACCTGCTTCATCAATCAATTGAATGCCTTTGTAAACTATACCACTTCCTCCTTCTCCTATAACCGAAGATTCTTTACCAGGAACAAAGGAATATTGACCATTTTCCCCTTTAAGAACAACTACTTCATCATCCATAACAATAGAAATTCAAACTAAGGTGTAATTCGAGTATTGTCATCGGACTCAGAAGGGTTGCCAGCTGAATAGTCTAAATCTTGCCATCGCATGGAACTGTTTTTAGAAGCATCATTAAAGGCATTATTAGTTGTTAAAGATTGTTGGTCTTTATCAAAAGAAAGTAAGAGCAATTCATAGCCACCCACCATTATTTTATCTCCGGTTGATAATTCTGTAGTGGTAAATTCAATGTCTTCACCATTCACTAAGGTACCCTCTTCAGAACACATATCTACGATGGCAAACATCAATCTATTATCTTTTTTACTTCTCCTAATGTTTAAAACAGCATGTTGATCAGAGATGTTTTTTTCCGGTAATATTATATCATTGCTCCTATCGCTGCCTATTGTATTCTTGCCTTGTCTCAACACCCAATATTCACCATTGGGATCTCTGCTAAAGGAAACCAAAAAGCCCGTTAAAAATCCCTTATGGGATTTATTTTTGCTGACAATCTTTCCCGAATTAAAAATAGGTTGATAGGCGGTAGCCGGATAAACCGTTTTTTCTTTCTTAATTTGATGTGTCTTTTCCGAACTAACTTTGTCATTAGTATTGGGTATGGCTTCCGTTGGAGCAATAAATTCATAAGAGGGCTTTGCAGGCTTCGAAGGGGCATTAAATATAGTGGTTTTAGGCTCCTCGTAATGTCCTTTATTGTTTTTTTCAAAAATAGTAGTTTTAGGATCACCTGCTTTTTTATTTGGTTTTTTATCCTCCTCCTCTCGTTCTATAAAAAAATCGTTTGTATCCATAATACTTTTATTTTTAAGTTTACTTCCTAGTTATCTCCCATAGAATTTTAAAGCAACAATCTGCTTCTTATAGCTAATATACCTCTTTTATAAAAAAAAATTGACTAATACGCTTATAATTCTATAGAAATTTAAAATAGATAAAAATATAATTTACTTTATTATAATAGTTGAGCTTCTGTTTAATTTTCCTAAATTAGTTCCAGTTTCTTTAATAAATTTGAGTGTTGGTCAATTTTAATTTGAGAGCAAGCATAACTACTCCTACATTTTTATAACTATTCCGTATACAATATTCGGAAACAAATCACCAAGGTGAAAAAACTTTGCAGTATGTATGTGCTTCAATGGTAGAGTTGTCTCTAGCTTTTAGAAATATATGGTTATTGGTGGTTTTTTTATCTTTCATTAGTGTTGAAAGTCAAACATTCAGTTCGGAAAAAGTAATTGATGCAAGTTTAGATGGATCAACTTCTATTATTGCGATTGATGTTGATAGCGATGGTGATATTGATATTGTTTCATCAAATCGAAATGATAACCAAATTTCTTGGTATTCAAATGATGGAAATGGTAACTTTGGATCAGTGAATATTATAAGTACAGAAGTTTCATCACCAGGAAAAATTTTTGCCAGTGATATTGATGGAGATTTAGTTATTGATATTGTATCAATATCTTGGAGTGATAATAAAGTAGCTTGGTATAGAAATTTGGGAAATGGAATTTTTGGAAGTCAAAATATCATTTCTGAGAACATAGCTATGAGCCCAAAGGGCCTATTTGTATCAGATTTGGATGTTGATGGTGATATGGATGTTTTAGTTACATCAATAGCAGATGATAAATCGGCTTGGTATGAAAACTTGGGGAATGGAGATTTTGGAAACGAGCAAATCCTTACTCTTGAAGCTAATAGGCCGTCTGCAATATTTGCTGTAGACATTGACACAGATGGAGATATTGATGTATTTGTAGACTCAAGTGGTAATACTTCTTCAGATGGGAAGTTATTGATGTTGACAAATAGTGGAGGTGGCTTTCCTTCCTATAAAGTCCTCGATTCTGATGCTAAAGGAACTCAATCAATTATGGCTTTAGATGTTGATGAAGATGGAGATTTAGATATTGTTGCCGTTTTATTTTTTAGTGCTAAAGTGCGTTGGTATGATAATGATGGCAATGGAAATTTTATAGGTCAAAGTGATATCTTAAGTTTAGGGAGTTTGATTTCGGCAGTTTTCGAAGATCTTAATAATGATGGTAAACGAGATTTAGTTGCTGCTTCAATGTGGGGTGATAAAGTAGTATGGTGCAAAAATGAAGGTGAGGCGGCTGTTAGTGCACCAATTACAATTACCAATGCTGAGGGGCCGGCATCTGTTATTATTGAAGACATTAATGGAGATGACAATAATGATATAATTTGTAGTTTTGATATCCCGAATTCAAATGGTATAATAGATACAATCGCTTGGTATGAGAATCTCAGACCTCCATCTTGTCGTTACGAAGACTCCCTTCAATTAGTAGCTTTTTATAATGCTTTGGGCGGGGAAGATTGGAATTACACTTCGAATTTCTTTTTTGAAAATTCATCTTTAGGAACTCAATCAAGCATCAGTATACCTAACAATGGGAACACTTGGCTTAATGGTCCAATCCATAATTGGCATGGGGTTGTCGTTAATAATAACGGGTGTATAGATTCTTTAATTATTAACGGGGTGGGATTAGATGGGAATATCCCAGTTCTTCAATTTAATGAGTTAACCTACTTGAACCTATCTATGAACAATGATTTAACCGGAGATTTAACTGGACTAAGTAATTTGTCGAATTTGAGGGGATTGGTTGTAAATAACTGCTCTTTAACAGGGAATCTTTCTGGCTTAGTAAATTTACAGAATCTTGAGTATTTGATGTTAAGGTCTAATAGCTTCAATGGAGATATGTCATACTTGTCATCTTTATTGCAGTTAAGACGTCTGTTTTTAAGTTCTAACAATATTAATGATGATTTATCAGACTTGGCTTCATTGAGTAATCTTGAATCATTAGAATTAGAGGCTAATCACATTTATGGGAATTTATCGGGTTTGTCAGGTCTGTCAAATCTAATTAACATTAGTATTGGGTACACCTCTTTAGATGGTGAGCTTTCATATTTATCCACATTAAGTAATTTGGAAAGATTAACCTTATGGGGTAATAATTTAACCGGAGATTTATCACACTTAACTAACTTAAGTAAATTGGGAGTAATCAATGTTTTCGGTAATGATTTTGAAAATTTTCTCTTAATGTGACTGAACTCGATAACTTGTATTTTCTCAACATACATTCAAATCAATTTACCTTTGATGATATTATCCCAACAATAGAGCACATTACAAGTAATGTCTCAAGTTATAATTATGCCCCACAAGACTCCATCTACAAAGACACCACCATCACACTCAATGAAGGCGAAACGTTTCTCATAGATTTAGGCATTGATAATGGAATTAGCGATAATAAATATGTATGGTATAAAGACGGAGTTAAAATTGATTCATCCAATAGCAATACTTACACTATAAATTCTGTAATTGTTGAGAATTCGGGTATTTATACTTGTAAAGTAACTAATCCCGGTGCGCCGGATTTAACTTTATACAGTAGAAGTGATACGCTGGTAGTCAACAGAATTTGTAGTGTGCCAAATGTAATTGGAACTACTTCAATCTGCATAGGAGCATCAGCAGTATTATCTGTAGTTCAACCCCATCAATATGACAGTATAATTTGGTATAATGATGCTAGTCTAAGCTCAATTGCATATAATGGATCAGCGTTTATTACAAATCCTTTAAGTTCTGCTACAACTTTTTGGGTGGTTGGAATAGTGGATAGTTGTGAAAGCGAACCTGCCAGCATAACAGTTAGTGTATCAGCTCCTCAACCTAGAAAGCTAATGAATGTATTAGTGGAGTTAGATAGTGTTAGATGGAATTTATGGTGCGCTGATCTAGATACGCTAGGTAATTGTGTAGGTGTAGAACCTAGATTTAGGTTTCGTTTGGGAGTGGATGGACAAAACATGTCAACTTATAGACACTTGGGAAGCGAATATAGTCCAGATGGATTAATGATTTTGAACGAACAAAGCAACACAGATGGTGCTTCTGTTTCAGATGCTACGGGTAATTTTAATTATAGTTTTGAATTTTCATCATCTTGTGCTTGTCAAGTTACTTTTGACTTAGAAGCTTGGGAAGGAGATGCGACTCGAATATCATTATGTGAAGAAGAAGATTACACCTTTATTGATGATTATAGTTTTCCGTGTAGTCTTGTTGATGAAGGCGATGATTTTAGAGCGAGTACTATAATAAATTATAATATACCGGCTTTCAGTAATTCAAGTCAGAAAATTATTAACTTTGGAGCTTTTGAAACTTACTGGAATTTTCAAACCGTCATTGTTGAAGCTCCAACCATTCATCCCACAAATCCATCAGTCTGTCCTAATGAGACATTGTTACTAAATGCCTCCATTTCAGATTCCAGTAATTTTATAAGATGGTTTAGGGATCAATCTAATCCCGATGGAACACTCTTATTCGAAGGTTTTAATTATAATTATACCAACTCAACAACTTTTCCGGATACTATTTATGCAGCAGAATATAATAATAACTGTTATGGAGAATTACAAACAGTTGTTGTTAAACTATCTAGTTCATGCTCTGAACCCTTCATCACCACTTGGCTCACTACAATGCCAAATGAATCCATTACCATCCCAACGGATTCGGTATTTTATAACTACAATTACGAAGTAAATTGGGGTGATGGAAATATAACTAGCAATCATGCAGGAGATGCTAGCCATATATATACGAATTCAGGAAGTTATTCGATATCAATAAGTGGAGATTTTCCCAAAATTAATTTTAACTACGAAGGAGATAAAGAGAAGATTGTCAGCATTGATCAATGGGGAGATATTCAATGGGAAAGTATGCAAAATGCTTTTTCGGATGCACAAACCTTACTTATGCAACAATAATAGATACGCCAAATCTAGCTTTAGTTACAAATATGTCTCATATGTTTCATGGTGCGAGCATATTTAATGGGGATTTAAGTGGTTGGGATGTATCCAATGTAACAGACATGGGATATATGTTTTCTTATACAGACTCCTTTAATGGAAATATTAGTACATGGAATGTAAGTAATGTAACTAATATGGAAAACATGTTCCATGTGGCAAATGCTTTTGATCAAGATCTTGATGATTGGAATGTCGAAAAGGTTACAAGAATGACTGGTATGTTTGGCAGTACATCTTCTTTTAATGGCAACATAGCATCATGGAATCCTTCGAGTGTATTATATATGAATAGTATGTTTGCTGGTGCAACTGCATTTAATAGAGATCTTAGCGCATGGGATGTTTCAAAGGTTGTTTTTATGAACGGCATGTTTTACAATGCAAGTACTTTTGATCAAAATTTGGGCAATTGGAGTATAGACACTGTATTATACATGCAAAATATGTTAGATTCTTCGGTTTATCTTTAGAAAATTACGATAGCACATTAATAGGTTGGTCGGAGCAAACAGTGCAACCTTTTGTTATGTTAGGAGCGGCTGGCTTAGAATTTTGCGAAGGAAAAGAGGCTAGAGATTCATTAGAGGTTAGAGGTTGGACGATAAGTGGGGATACTTTAGTGTGTGAATGTGATAATTATGATAATATATGCTCACCATATAATTTTGGTATAATTAATCCTGGATTTAATAGTGGAGATATTATTAATAATAATTCCTGTGCAACAATAGATGTCGGGGAACCAAGGTCTAGCGATTTGTATAATTCTATCTGGTATAAATTTACAACTTCCTCGTTAGGTTTGGAAAATATCACAATATCAGTTGCAGAAGGTATGGGAGCAAATAATACAGCGATAGCATTGTATGCTGGAAGTTCGTGTATCTACGATTCACTGGTTGAAGTATCCTATAACAGATGGTGTGCAATTAGTTCTGGAAATTTGTTTGCTGAATGTTTATTGCCCGATACTGATTACTATATTCAGTTAGGTACAGGATACCATTTTTCATTATGTACTAATTTAATAAATGGAGTTCCATCAGCAGGGGATTACACTCTTAGTTTAGCTGCGTCATCTGATCCAATTAGTTGTCTGGTAGATTCAAACTACTTCATCACCACATGGCGTACGACAATGCCCAATGAATCCATAACTATACCTACATATCCTGGCTTACCATATAACTATACGGTAGATTGGGGAGATGGAACAGTAACTGCAGGATATGTTGGAAATGCTATGCACGAATATACAGTTGCAGACACCTATTCCGTTTCAATTTCTGGGACTTTCCCAAGAATCTATTTTAATAATGGATTAGAAGGAATTAGTCCTGAAAAAATCATTAGCATAGAACAATGGGGAGACATTCAATGGAAGAGTATGGGACATGCATTTTATGGATGCAGTAATCTTACCTACAATGCTCTTTCTGATGCTCCTAAATTAGATTCAGTCAGCGATATGTCCTTTATGTTTGCAGGCGCTTCTAAGTTTGATGGAGATCTAAGTGAATGGAAGGTTGATTCGGTAAAAGTTATGTACTCCTTATTTAGAAATGCAACAGTTTTTAATGGTGATATTGATGATTGGATAGTTAGTAACGTAACCGATATGAGGTTTATGTTTAAAGGAGCAAGCAGCTTTAATAGAGATATTGGAGGATGGAATGTTTCTAATGTAGTAGATATGTCAAATATGTTTAATCGTGCTTCAGTCTTTAATCAAAACCTAAATTCTTGGACTGTGTCAAAAGTAACGAACATGAATAATATGTTTATTTCTGCAAGTGCTTTTAATGGCGTTATAAAAGATTGGGATGTTTCTTCAGTTGCCAATATGAAAGCCATGTTTGATAATGCTAGTGTCTTTAATGATAGTATCGGAGGATGGGAAGTGGATAATGTTACTGATATGTCATTAATGTTTGATCAAGCCTTCGCTTTCAATCAAGATTTAAGCAGCTGGGATGTTGGAAAGGTTACCAACATGAGGGAGATGTTTAGCAATGCAACCAGTTTTAATAAAAGCTTAGGCACTTGGGACATAAGCCAAGTTACAGCTATGCATAAGATGCTTGAAAACCACAGATCTTTCTATCGAAAACTACGATAATACATTGATTGGGTGGGCTTCTCTGCCATCTGTACAGTTGAATGATACTTTAGGAGCACAAGGTTTAAAGTACTGTGATGGCGAAGCTGGACAGACCAAATTAATGAATTCTAATAGTTGGGTCTTCATTGGAGATACACTAAAATGCTTGGTAGACACAATTGATATTGAAGCCTGCAATTCTTTTCAATATCCACCTGATACTGGACAATGGTATAATACATCGCAGATTATAGTAGACTCCTTACTAGATATTAATAACCAAGATTCAATTATTATTATAAACCTAACAATTAATACGGTAGCTGCTCCAATTGCTACTGATGATATTATTCAATCAGGTTCTACAGCAACATTAACGGCAATAGTAAATATTGATGAATCTGTCATTTGGTATAGCGATATCCTAGGAATGGATTCTGTTGGAGCAGGCAATACTTATATTTCCCCAATTCTAAGTGAAACTACCACATATTATGCAGCCGCAATTAGCACGGAAGGTTGTCAAAGTGCATTAGTTGCAGTAACTGCTTTTGTTGATCAAGACTGTAATGCTGATTCAATACAAGGTAATCCAAATGATTTTGGAACCAGTTATTGGCAAGTGTATGCTTATGAAAATAGAGATAGTACTTTAGCTACCACTATTTATAAAGGATTTTATATTGATACATCTAGCTTTCTTATTGACACAACTAACAATAACATATTAGATTCTATTCCTAATGCAATTGCTTTGAATGCATCAGAAGGTTATTATATCGATAGTAATTTATCTTTTAATTCTAAACTAATGTGGAACTCCTTAACATCTGCTTCAGAAGCTCCAAATTACCAAGGTAAATGTGCTCCTTTTAACAATCACACAAATGTGTATAAAAAAACCGACTTTCCTTGCAGTCGATATAGAATTGAGATTTGGCGACATGATGATGCTGTTTATACATTTATAAATAGAGATGCAATTGTTTCTTTAAGTCATAATAGTTTTCAAGATAATGTTCATACAGAGCAATGGGAAGGTTATCTAAATGAGAGTGATTCTATTGAGTTTAGACAGACAGAAAGTGCCGGAGGATCTAAACTAATTGTAGTCTTTTATAAGTTAGATACAGAACCTTTAGTAGAGACAATTAACATAAATACTTGTTATATAGATAGTGCAGGAATACGTTTAGATACAATAAAAAATATAGGTGGATGTGATTCTATTTATCGAACCATAATTACAACTTTATTGCCTACCATAATAAATACAGTGAATGATACCACTTGTGATCCTTTGTTAGCAGGCACATCAGTAGATACGTTTGTAGCTTTCAATACTTGTGATAGTATTGTCACGACAATAACGACTTTATTGCCAAGCTATGATACTACAATCAATACAACTTCATGTGATCCACTACAAGTTGGAACAACGATAGATACTTTTGTCGCTTTCAATACCTGTGATAGTATAGTTACAACGATTACTGCATTATCAGCTTTTGATAGTGTTGGGCTTACAGCTACGACTTGTAATCCACTTCTAGTAGGCACAGTAACCGATACGTTTACCAATACATTAGGTTGTGATAGTTTAGTCACCACAGTAACGACACTTGATCCATCAGATGTAATCAACTTAAGCGCTACTACTTGTGATCCAATTCAAGCTGGAACCACTGTTGATAGCTTTACGAATACATCTGGATGTGATTCCATTATTACAACGGTAACAACTTTACTACCTGAAGTTACCAATACGATTGCTTCTACTTCATGCGATCCACTTCAAGTTGGAACAACGATAGATACTTTCAGAGCTTTCAATACTTGTGATAGCATTGTTACAACAAATGTAACCTTAGCTGCTTATGATAGCACAGGTGCCACAGCAACAACTTGTGATCCATTAGCAGTAGGAATAGTAACCGATACCTTCACCAATGCCTCTGGCTGTGATAGTTTAGTAACGACAGTAACAACTCTTAATCCATCAGATGTCATCAACTTAACGGTTACTACTTGTGATCTGCTTCAAGCTGGCACGACAGTAGATTCGTTAACCAATACTTCCGGCTGTGATTCGATTGTAACTACTGTAACAACCTTGCTACCACCTGCAACATCAACAATTAACACTACTACATCTGATCCACAACAAGTCGGTACTGAGATAGATACAATTGTAGATGGTGCTTATAACGGCTGTGACAGTATAGTGACAACCATTACTACTTTAATTACACAATTCAATTATTGTCCAACAATATATCTTTTTGATACCATTTATATAAGGAGCTGTGTTGATACAACGTTTAATCTTGCAAGTCTTTCTCCCTATGATAGTATAGCTTTGTCAACTGAAAATATCGATGGAAATTTAATTGAATTGACCAATTCGGAAGTTATAATTATAAGAGTTTTTGACGACCAATGCTTCGATTCTGTAATACTAAATTATAGACGAGACTATCAACCGGATAGTACCATTTTAGAGAATATATCTTTAACTTCTTGTGGTCCTGATACCATTCGGGCAAATATTAATCCTGTTAATGATGCTACTTTCTTATGGTCTACCTTGGAAGACGATAACTTATCAGAAGAAAGCGAAATAATTGTAGATAGTTCGGGAACATACTTTTTAACAGTTACCAGTATCAGTGGCCTTTGCAGTTATACAGATAATATTGAAGTAACCATTAATCAAGCACCAACCATTTCTTTAGATAATTCAATTTGTGGGCAAAGTAATATTGTTGTAGAAAATTTTGATTTTCTATCAATAACTCCTCTTAACCCTCTTACCAATCCAAGTTATGGTTATAATAATGGACAAATAATAGAAGATACGTTAATAACTCCACTAATAGGAACTTATATTGTTTCAGCTGGTTTAGGAACAGGTTGCACTCAGACAGATATTTTTACAATAACTACAAGTACCCCACCGCCTCTAAACTTAAATCACTTAAATGGGCCAGTGTGTGCTGAAACACAACATTTATATGATTTCCCCAACGATGTAAATGCAACCTATGTTTGGACACCATTAGATTTTCCAGATAGTATATTATCACAAACCCATGAATTAAATGTGTCAAGATCTGGAGATTATGTGGTTGAAAAAACGAAGAATGGTTGTACTTCAAAAGATACGATAACAGTTAACTTTGTTGATGACAATGCTCCATATGAAGCTGCATTAGCTCCAATTGGAGAAGGGTCATTTGGTTATTATACTTTTGAAGCAGATTTGTCATCCTGTATTTGCCCTACCTTAAATTGGACAGTTTTTGAAAAATATAATACTCAGAATATTGTAACACCGGAAAACGTAAATGGAGGTCAGTACTACGTGGTCTATTTAGAATCGCAAGTTGATTATCAAGTTTGTTTAGAAGTAACAGGAATATCTTGTAACCTCAATACAATATTACGAGATTCGGTTTGCAGAACGTTTAGACCTGATTATACAATTGTTAGTGTTAACAATAACCTAAATAGTATCAATTGGTCTATCTACCCTAATCCCAATGAAGGAAATTTTATTATTGACATTAAAAGCTTAGAAAGAGCTGAATTAGATCTTCATATAATTGATGTATTAGGAAGGGAGGTATTTACAATATCATCTGAAGGCAGTGTTTTGGAGTGGAAAGAAGCCATTAAAATAGACGTTCCGGCCGGGATGTACCATATAGTTTTAGAAACAGATAATGGTTTAGCAGCTAAAAAAATAATAGTATATAAGTAAGGATGAAAAGGAATAGGCAATATATAACTAAACAATTTAGAGCTGTGAAACTATTTCTCGTTCTATCAATATTTGTTTTGTCGTGGAATAAGTCAAATGCACAAGATGCCAGTGTTTCACAATTTTATGCTTTACCACATCTTTCTAATCCAGCACTATATGCCATTGTCGACAATGAGTTTACAGTTGCTGCTTTGTATCAAAATCGCTTTGCTGATGCAGTATCTGGTGCTTACCATTTAACAGGTGCACAACTGAATGTAGCGATTAGTGTAGCCAAAGGTGATATAGTGGCCACTAACATTAGCTTTCTTTCTGATAAAATGGCAATCAGTGGCTTTAATCGAAATGCATTTTCTATAGGATTGGCTTATGCTAAATCACTATCTAATTATCAGACTCAATTATTGAGCGTAGGCTTAAATACTAGTTACAATCAACAGCATTCTGGTTTTGCAGGGGTATTATGGGGCAATCAATTTGATGGAATTAACACATTAAATCCTGATATACCATCAGGTGAATTTGTAATGGAAAATGGTTCTAGTTTCGATTTCAATGCTGGTTTACAATATTTTGGGGATTTTAATGGCAAGGCAACAATTTATGGAGGAGTTGGTATTTTCCATATTTTTGAGACCAATAGTTCACAAATTCAATCAGAAAGCTATAGCCGACCATTAAGGATCAATGGAAATATAGGTTTTAATATTCCCGTATCTAAAATGATAGGCATTCTAGGATCTTTTACTTTTCAAAAACAAAGCAGCTTACAAACGATTACACCCGGTTTATTTGTATCACTAACGCTCAAAGAATCAAAAGAGGATGGTGATGTAAGATTAACATTGGGCAGTTATTACAGATTGTCCAACTTTATTATTCCTACAGCAAGAATAGAAGCTAAAGGTTTTTCTTTAGGCATGGCTTACGACGTTGCCTTGCCTGGATTTGATGAGCAATATAAAAGATTTACTGGGCCGGAAATATTTATCAGCTATGGTTTTGATGTATTTGATGGTTTACATAAAAATTCATCTAATAGTCTTAGATGTCCGAAATTTTAGAATATGAATAACAAGTTATTATACCTATCCTTATTTATCCTATTTTCTTTAAGTGCAGTGGGTGGTAATAATGGAGATAAGCTATGGTATTTTGGCAACTCAGCCGTTGGTTTAAATTACCAAGAAAATCCTGGTATCTATTTACCTGTATTTAATCAGTTTACGCCATACAGTGAAGCCGGCTCTGCAGTATTAACCAATCCTGAAACAGATGCGCTTATTTTTTATACCGATGGTAATAATATTATTAATGAGAGTCATGCCATCGCTGCTTCAGGTCTATTGGCGAATCAAGAAGGCAACCAAAGCGTGGTAATTTGTAAAGTACCCGATCAATGCAATCAATATTTTGTTATTACCAATTCTGCGGGTGTTTCCGAAGGTGAAATTCGTTCTACTATTGTAGAAGTAAATTTGAATAATAATGGAATTACAATTCCTGCTGCAACCAAAAATCAATTGGTTGCAAGTAATGTTGGGCAAGGTTTAGAAATAATTCCTAAGTCTAGTGGGGCAGGTTATTGGCTAATTACTAGTGATAAAAGCAATGATGAGTTAGTAGTATTTGAAATTATATCATCTACCATATCTACCACACCACATTCTAGTTTATTGATGCAAGATGGGGCAGAAACCATTGACATGATGGATGATGTTAGCTTGAAGTTTAAAGCATCAATAAACAGACTAGCAGGAGTAAGTTCAGAATCTACTACGGGTAAAAATTATGTTTTCGTTGCTACCTTTAACGCCTCTACAGGACTTTTAACAAACCCAAAGATAATTACTAAAGTAGCTCAACCCTATAACGCATGGGATTGTGAATGGGCACCTGACAAAAGTATTCTCTATTTTTCTTCTAAAAACAATGTAGCGCTTAAACAATACGATTTTAATACGGGAAATATCACAACAATATTTAATGCTCCAAGTAATTCAAAAGGAGGTGGCTTAAAATGTGGGGTCGATAAGAAGATTTATCATATTACAGAAAGTTCAAGTAGTGCCATTTCAGTGATTACCAGTCCAAACCAAGCAGGAATTGCTTGTAATTATGTAGCCAATGCTAATAGTGTAGGGATGCCTATAAATGCCTATTCTTTTTCTAGTGGTTTAAAAGGAGAAGACAATGTTACACGAATTACTAGCGATACTTCATTATGTAAAGGTGATTTTATTCAATTGCAAGTAAGTGGAGGGGTATCTTATGCTTGGTCTCCGTCAGATGGTTTGTCCTGTATTGATTGTGCTAATCCAATTTGCACTGTAGCTACCACCACAACATACAGCGTTGTTCTCACTGGAAATAGTTCTTGTGAAGATACACTTCAAGTGCTTGTAGAAGTATTTGAAAAACCAACTAGCGTATTGCCAGATAAAACAACCTTTTGTAATTCCAGTCCCGTAACCCTAGATGCCGGAAATGTTGGCTCGACCTATTTGTGGAGTAATGGAAGCACTACTCAAACGATACAAGTTGCATCAGCAGGTAACTACATTGTTGAAATTACAAACTCAGGCGGTTGTTCCATTCGAGATACTACAAAAGTGGTACAGGTAACTACCTCTAATCTTTCTATTCTAGGAGTGCTTACTTCTTGTGAATCTACACTTTTAAGTGTTAACTCAAACGAGGGAGATATATTTTGGTCAACCGGAGATACAACATCGGCCATTCAAGTAACAGAATCAGGGATATATACAGTAACACTTGACAATGCATGTGGTAGCTTTACTGATCAGAAAGAGGTCTTTATCGGTTCCTTCTTAGAACCTAATTTTTTAGGCCCTGATACAACAATTTGTAGTGCATCCTATACTTTATCAATTGATGCACCGGATGCAAATGTTATATGGTCGGATGCAGATGTTTCTCATACTAAGGAGTTTATATTTTCAAATGTATATTTCGTTACTGTATTTAATGGTGGATGCGTTTCTAGTGATACTATTGATTTAACCATTCTAGATACCATGAGTTTTGATTTAGGTCCTGATATATTTAGTTGTACCAAAGACAGTTTAATATTAACTACTGGACTATTTGAGGCGGTTCATACATGGTCTTCAACAACCAATACATCTTCATCAATTCTAGTCACAGAGCCGGGCATCTATTATGTTACCGCCAATTTGAATGGATGTAGTGTAAATGACTCTATAAAAGTTGAATTTGGTAGTGGTTTTGAGAATGGACATTTTATTCCTGATGCATTTAGTCCAAATGGGGATTCGAATAATGATTGTCTAGAAGTTTTTGGTGACGAAATAATACCTTTTCACTTACAGGTTTTTAATCGGGATGGCTTAATTATTTTTGAGACAACCAATCAATTGGAATGTTGGGACGGCAATTATAAAGGGAGCGAAGTTCCACAAGGAGTCTATTTCTATTTATTAGAGACACAAGACTGTTTTGGTAACGACTTAAGTAAAAAAGGAGAGCTCATTCTTGCACGTTAGGGTATTATCTCAAAAGTTTCTGGCTTTTTGCTCAAAAATTTAACAATATAAATAATATGTTTTCTTATTAAAAAAATGATTACTATATTAACCGACACTTTTTAAAATAACATATAAGATGAGGGGGAAAAACACAATTAAAATGATGGTTTTATTTTTAATCATCATGAATGCTTATCAATTAAAAGCACAAACCTATTTAGGGGTAACTACTAGTAATTACGATGCATTGCATGCGGCTCGATTTAATCCGGCTTCTTTAAATACAAGTAGTATGAAATGGCAAATCAATTTGGTAGGAGTTGATTTAAGCATTTCTCAAAATTATTTAAAAGCCAAAAGCTTAATAAGTGGATGGGATGACTATCGAAGTAACTTAACTGAGAATTTAAATGGGGAAGAGAAATCCGGTTATGCTAGCGCTATAATTGCTTTGCCAGGCTTTATGTTCACCAATGAAAAAGCAGGAAGCTTTTCACTTAATTTTACAGCAAGAACGTATCTTACTTTAAAAGATGTAGACGAAGATTTTTTAAGTGCATTTTATAATGATGCGGATGTGCCAAGCAGCTGGCCTTCCCCTTGGAAAGATGATAATGTAGAAGCAGGAATGAATGGAATGGTAGAGGCCTCACTTGGTTATGCTAGAAAAGTTTATGAAAGGGAAAGACATCATTTATATGGAGGATTTACATTAAAGGTGCTAACGAAACAAATTGGTGCCAATGCTAATGGAACTGCAGAATTTATATATACAGAAGGAGTTGACGATCAAGTTTCATTTGGAGCAAGTGATTTAACCGTTCAAGTAAGTGATTTATTTGATGGGGTGAATGGCGATTTTAATTATAAAACTGGCTTTGGGGGTATTGGTGCAGATATAGGTTTTGTATATGAATTTAAACCTCAGAGACCTGGTCAAGCATTGGTAGGAGATAATATGGCAAAATCTAAGAAATGGAAGAGGGAACGACCCGACTACATCCTAAAAGCAGGCTTTGCAATTGTAGATATTGGTAACGTAAAATACACACCTTCGTCTGAATATAGTAGGCACTTTATTAGTGATGGAACTAACGTTTCTGCTGCTTCAATTACCGAAGATGATTTAACCTATGAAGACTGGGATGATGTAATGAATGCTACGGGCTCATTTACCGTTCCAACAGAGGACATAAAAGTTAAATTACCTATGTCAATCAATATGTTTGTAGATGCTAAGATTACAGACTTCTTTTATGTTAATCTAAGTTCGCAAATCGGAGTAGGTAAAAGTAATATCAGCTCAGGAACAGTAAGTGAAGGTTCTGGTTTTGCTATTACGCCTAGATTAGAAACGCCTGCAGTAGCCATATACGTGCCAGTAAGTTATACGAGCGCCAAAGGATTTGGAGTGGGCGCAGTTGCTAGATTTGGTCAGGTAACACTCGGAATGTCTGACATTACAGGGTTTTTTACAGGCGATGCATCTAGCACAAGTGTTCATTTTGGTCTTTCGTTTGGAGGAGTAAAGAAGAAAACGGAGAAGAAAAATGATATTGAGGAGGAAGAAGAAGATGAAAGATATCTATAATTAAAACAAGAATCATTGGCTGAATTTTATGATATTCCCTTTAGTTTTTCGAAATTAATTTCGAAACAACATTTAGATAAGGTCGAATTAAGGGTCTCAATTGAAAACCATATTAAAGGGTTACTACTTACAGGTTATCACTCGTATAGATTCGATATTGAATATGGATGTAATTTAAAAGACTATGATTTTGAGTTGATAGCCAATGTCAATACATGGAGACATATTGTAGAAAGAAATTTGCAACAGTCGGTTACAAAATATGAAACAAGAGTGAAAAATGTTCGAGTTCGAGTGAAAATTGAAGAAGTGAGTTACAATAAAGAACATGATAACAAAAACGTCTCCATAAGAAAAAAATTAACCATTAATGTTGAATGTGTCATTAGATCGACTAATCAACTCATTCAACTGCCTGAAATGTCTATTTTTATTAGTCCATTATCATTTATATAAATGCAAACGGCAGAAGAAATATATAGAAGATTAATATTGAATGCTGCCAAAGTTTGGGGGTATTCACCGGAGGAAATGGAGCAAGAAGGCTTTGATCCTTTAATTGGATTGCTTTTAGGAGGAGTTTCAAAAGAGCTTGAAAAAGCGTATCATGAATTGGCAGATTCAAAATCTAGGATTGTAACGGATTTGGCCACTCATTTAACACCGGATGTATTAACTAATGTACTACCTGCTCATGGTATTATGCATGCATTGCCAATAGAGGTAGAAGAAATTGCTTATAAAGAGGCACAATTCGTAGCAGATAAAAGGACGGATGAAGGCAACGAACAGATTGTTTTTGCTCCGGCTAATGATTTCACTTTGGTAAAAGCTAGTGTAAAATACCTCGCTTTTAAAAACACAATATTTGAGCAGCAACTCCATAAGAAGGAAGCAGTATCCAAAGCAATAACAGGAAAAAAGTTGCCGGCAAATGAAGTTTGGTTGGGTATTGATATTGATAAAAGAATGAGAAATTTAGATGGATTTCGCTTTTTTTTAGATTGGTCATTTGATCCTGACAAGTTAACTTATCTGGAGTATTTACAACAAACGAAATGGTCTTTTGGGGATACTGAATTAGATATTAAGATTGGCTTAGAGGATTATAATATTGAAGATTTCGGAACCAACAATAACGTTCCGATGTATATCGATCAAGTAAGAAAGAGTATAGTCGAAAGATATTCTGCTCATTTTGTAAACATAGTGATGGATGATTACAATTTATTTGGCGATACTAAGACTTTTGTTACGCCCAACAGATTGGCGGAAGCTTTTGGACAGGGAGAGGTGTCGGCTTTAAAAGGTAATTTAATTTGGATAAACATTGTTTTTCCTCAGTTACTTTCGCATAAATCATTGGAGTACGTTAATTGTAACCTTAATTGTTTTCCTGCTTTAAACTGCATGTACTATTCTAGAAATATAAGTTTAAAAGAGAGAAAAACTTTTTTTCCTGTTCAGTGCGATGGTAGTTTTCTAAGTATTAATTCTTTACTAGACAAAGAAGGAAAGAAAGTGGTCGATCAAAGAGCAGAAACCAATAATGATGAAGATCAAGTAACTTATATTTTTAAAGAAAAAGGAATTCAAAGATTTGATCATCGAGAAGCTCAAGAATTACTTGATTATCTATTTGATGTATTAAGAGATGAAAGTTTTGCCTTTAATAAGTACAATATTAATATTCAATCTTCAACTTTAAAGAATCTTAGGCAACAGGTGAATACGCTTATAGACGAAACTAAAAGAGACAAACGAAGAAAAATTAACGACAATCCTTTTCTAATTTTTAATACGAATGAAATTCCCCAAATTGTAAAAATAGATTATTGTTCAACATTAGGAGAGTTAGCAAATAAAATTGTGGCAGGCAGTAAATTAAAAGTATTAAAGGGCATTCTGGTAGATCCAAAGTCACTAGCATTTATGACCTCTACTTGGGGCGGTAGAAGTTATATGGATGATGAAGATAAAATAAGGCTGTTTAAACATGCTTTAATGAGCAGAGGTGCCTTAGTTACAAAAATGGATGTCATTTCTTACTGTAAAGCAAAATTAGGTCCTGCATTGGAAGATGTGTATTTAAATCTCGGGTCAGAAATTAGCATTAATGGAAAAGAAGGTATCATTAGGACTATGAATATCCATTTAACACTTAAACAAGATATTGAATGGGATGAAAACGAATTAACATATCTAAAGAATGATCTTAAAAGTGAAATAGAACAGAAATCAACATTCATTTATCCTATTCGAATTAAAATTAATAAAGAATGATTCAGAATAGCTTAGATCAAATCAAATTTCATGATATAAAAATTGAGGTGTTAATAGCGGAACTCATTAACTTCTATGGGAATGAAGTTTTACCTATCAATTTTCAATTAAAAGGACAATTTGAAAGATCATACTCAAAGGAAATATTAAATACAAATACTAAATTTGATGGATCAGGAGATGAATATTTGCAGGTTGAATTAAGTAGAGAAGGCATATACGATGGTTTACCAATATTTGCCTTACATACGATCATTAAAAAACAAAAAAGAGGGAAAAGTCTTAAAAATGATGTTACCTTAAGTAAGGAAATAGTTCAAGAAGAAGAAGCTGCGCGTCAATTTTTTAATCCTTTTGAACAAGAGATTTACCGGTTGAAAGGTCAGATATTCAAGGATGAGTTTGATTTTAAGCTTTCTTTAGATGTCTTCAAAGATTATTTCTACGATCTTATATCGGATGGGACTGATTTTAGTTTAAATGTTTTACTTACACTATTGCCTCATATCCATAGTTTGAGGGGTGGGATAGATAAATTTCAACAACTTATTAAAAAGGTTCTGAAAACGGATGTTACTATTGAAAAAAAGCTTTTAAATGACATTACACTTGATAAAAATGATGAAATTCATTTAGGAGAATTATTGTTAGGGCATAATAGTGTGTTAGATACAACTTCCTTAGGTTTTATGTGGGGATATTCAATTGATATAAAACAAAGTGAAGCCTCCTATGAAAGGTCAGAAGAAATAAAAAAAATCGTTCGATTTTTAGGAGATTTATCCCTTTCTTCAGATTTAACTTATGATGTCAATGTATCTGTATATGAATCTCAATTTGTTTTATCGGACAATCTAGAAAAATGTCCTATTTTAGCTTATAATACTATAATTTAATATGACTGAATATATTCTAACTTTCCTATCATTAAATGACGCGCCAACATTTTTTCCTTATGTTGGAGCACTAGCGGGGACATTGATTTTAGGACTCCTGATCTTTAGAATTTGGAAAAAGACAAAAATATTTAAAGATTCATTTTCTTTATTGGTCATATTCACTTTGTTGTTTTTTGGAATTGTTACATTTTTAGGGTATAGGTTTGAGTTTAAAATTGGCTTTACTTACATCTATTACATATTAATAACCCTCAGTTTGACAGCCGGAATAGTGTATACCATTGTCATTCATACAGATAAGGTAAGTTGGGCAAAAGTGGATGGATTTTGGAAGGAGTTCTTAGTGTCCTTAGCCATTCTAATTGGAATTTTAATCATTGCATTGATAATTATGCTTGCCGCCCAAAATGATAATGTTTCCAAAACTGATCCATGGATGTTGTTAGCACTTATACCTTATATTATGCCTTTGGTTTTCTATAAATCATTTGTTTTTTTTATGAAGGTGCCTAGTCAGAAATTTAAGACTTGGAAGTATCCGGTGGGTAGGTCTATTCCAAGAATTGAGCTAGTTGATACTACTTTAATTCACGTAGATCTAAATAGAATGCCAAATGATTTAGATAAAATTTCTACCAAGATAAGAGCTCCTAGACATGAAAGGTTTGGTGATCTTTTCTTTTATTTCTTACATAAGTATAATATCGAAAAACACCCTGATACAAAAATTGACATCTATTTAAATTATGACGAACAAACTTATTATGAGTGGATATTTTATCTAAAGCAAAATAGCGGTGTCACAAAGTCAAAACAATATTTTGACCCTGATTTGAAAATTGTTGATCTTGAGCTAAAAGAAAATCAGCATATTATAGCTGAAAGGGTTTTGTAGTATATAATTCAAAGAAAGAATAGACAATGGAATTGGATAAAAACAGGTATTTAGTGAATTGGACAGATGGAATGAAAATTAAAAAGGATCATTTTATTCAGTCTGAAAATTACTATAACAAGCAGATACAAAGTATAAGATATCAGTACAAAAGGAATAATGAGTTTGGAATACTGCCATCTGATGATGGATATACATCATTGCAAATGCAGTTAAGTCATGATGACTTAGTAGTCAATAAATGTTTGGCAGTTACAGGAGATGGTTCATTTATTTTGATTGAAAATAACCAGCCCTTAAGATTAGATGCGGCAAAGATAAATGAATTAATGAATGCGCTTAATAATAATCGGGCAGGCGTATATATTGTCATTCAAGTGAATACTACTGAAAGAGTTCCTATCGGTGAACCGGATCCTGACGAAGTGCCGTTAAGAAAACCATATGCAACTGTAAGATATGTTTTAGATGTAATGCCAGAGTCACAGATCAATAAGGATTTATTGTCTACCGCAAACTTTGCGGTGATAGGTAAAATCATATCTGATGGCGCCATCATTAGAATTGATGATGAGTTTATTGCTCCTTGCACGCATGTCATGAACAATGAGATACTTTCTGATTATTACGATAGATGGATGGTGGCATTAGAACGTACCAATAAGAATGCTATTATGGTCGTCAATAAAGTACTTTCAAAAAATCAAAGATTGGTATTAGATAGAAGCATTATGCTTTTGTCTCAAAATATGATGACACATATAAGTTCAAAAATTGATTACTTAAAACATTGCAAGAAAAGCATATCTCCTATTGAGCTATTATCATTTGGATTTGGGTATACACGAGTGATTAGAAACTCTATTGAATCGATTTTTAAAAATGAAGAATTGATTAATTATATATGTCAATATATTAAGGCAGATCCTTCTTTATTTAAAAAGTTTATAGAACACGATGTTTTAGGGATGAGTTATAATGTACTTGACTTAAATAAAAATTTTAGACGAATGGATAAGTTGATTGAATCCTTCGATCATATATATGTTACGTTGCCAAGCTTAAGCTATAAAGTAGAAGGTGATCACGGATTAATTGTGGAATAATCTCTCAGTAATAAAACAAAACGATGAAAGCATTAAATAAGAAAGATAGACAAAATGCCATATTTAAATTTAGTTTGATTTATGCAATGACATTATTGTTTTTAGGATTTTTGTTTTGGCAGGTAACTGCTGTACCACAAAAAGTGGTCGGAGAGTCTGTTCAAGGAGAAGATTTCAAGAAGTTGAAGACTGAATCAGAGTTTTTAAAGGAGGAGATTGGAAGGGCGGTAGATTACATAGAATCTTCTATGGGTTCTTTGGGTTATGTTGATGAAAAATTGGAGTTCTATTACGATGCGCTTATGAAAGGAGGTGAGCAAGCATTATTAAATAAGGATGTTAGGAATAACAAAAGTGTAGCGAAAGGAATAATTGACTCAATGGCCTATGAGATAAAAAATGGTTATACTGTAAAGGAGTTGCCTTTGGCTGAAAAGGCAACTGCGGAAGTTAGTATCGATAAGTCTTTAAAATATTTTGAAAGTATCATGAGAAGTTTTGTCTCAGAACTGGATGACCGAAATGAGAAAAATCAGCATCTAGTGCATTATGCCGATGATTATTTTAATTGTATGAATGAGGTAAAGAAGTGTTGTAGTGGAGGAGGAGGGGATTGCAGTAAGCAAATAGTCGAAGCTGAACTACGCAGATCTGCCCATGAGAAACAAATTGCCAATCAAGAGAGAGAGTTGTATGATTTAAAAGCACAATTGCTATCGCTTAAAGATCAAACTACATGTTGTAAAGACCTTGAAGATTACAAAGACGCCTTTGGTGATTGCGACTTAAGACGAATGGCCTTAAAAACTGAAATTGAAAAAACCGAAAAAAAATTAACAGATATAGCTAGTACGCTAGGAGGTATAGGAGATCGTGGAGAAGCTAGGGATCTGAAAGATCTAGCAACACATCTTTTAGAGGTAAGGCAACAAAATTAATTTAATTATAAAAGGGTTACTAAAATAACCGTAATACATTATTGAATACAGAAACAGATGATTCCACACAGTACAATACTTAAAAGAGCCATTCAAATTGCTACTGCGCTCGCTAAAGAAAACAAAAACGAAACGTTTGGACCTCCACATTTAATGCAGGCCTTATTAAATGATGATATTGGATTATCAACAGAACTTGCCACCAATGGTATAGATATCTATTACTTAAGAGAATGGGCAGAGGTAAGAATTGAAGACTACCCCAAAAGCACAATGATTGGTGAAACCATTGCAGCAGATAAAGATGTCGCAAAGGTTTTTGAAGTGGCAGAAATGATCAAATTGAAGTTAAATGATAGCCAAATAACACCTTTGGCAATTTTTATAGCATTAATTAGACCAGGGGTTGGCTTTTCAAAAGATCAAATACAAACGTTAGGCATTAATGAAAATACATTATTGACTTTAGCAGTTGAAAATGCGGAAATGGATAAATCATTAGCTTCCATTAGTGATAATAAAGCTCCGAAATCAAAAGGTAAAAGCGAGTATATTGGTAAGTATTGTATAAATAGAATTGAATTAGCAGCTAATGGAAAAATAGATCCTGTTGTTGGAAGAGATGAGGAATTAAGAGAGCTGTCTATAATCTTAAAAAGAAGACAAAAACCGAATGCTATTTTATTAGGAGAGCCAGGAGTTGGGAAAACAGCTATTATGGATGCCTATACAACTTATTGCTATAAAAATGAAGAAGATACAACAAAGATTTTTGAAATAGATCTAGGAGCTTTATTTGCTGGAGCGAGCTATAAGGGAGAAATTGAAGATAGGTTAAAGGGTATAATAAAAGAAGTAAAGCAATACGATGATGTAGTTTTGTTTATTGATGAGATACATACATTATTAGATCCTGCCAGTGGTGCTGGAGGAGCAATGAATATTTTAAAACCCGAACTAGCAAGAGGCGAAATTACTGTTGTAGGAGCAACAACTTTATCGGAGTATAGAGAGTTTATTGAACCTGACGAAGCCATTGTTAGGCGTTTTGAATCATTAAAAGTTGAAGAACCTAATGACGAAAAAGCATTATTAATGCTAAATGCCGTTATACCAACATATTCTAATCATCATAAAGTGGAAGTTGATGAAGGAGCTTTAGAGCAAGCTATATTGCTAACTCGTAGATACCTAAAAGAACGAAGGTTGCCTGATGCAGCAATTGATTTGATCGATAGAACAATGGCTTCCATAAGAGTTTCAAAGGATAAAGGGCCTGAAATTATAAATGAAATAAAAATTGCTCTAAATGTAGAAGAAGGAGCGATTTCGACAAGAAAGGGGATTACCCAAATGAAAGAGCGAATAAGTCCAATTGCCTGGATGAGTCTGGATGAACAAATTAATAGTGTCTTTGAAAATGAAGATAAGGGTCATCTAAATGATCTTTTAGACATATTACTAAGTAAAGTCGGGGATAAAAATAATAATGTAAGAAGTGAAGATATAGCCTCTATTGTGGCCATGAGAACAGGTATACCATTAGGTAAAATTCAATCTTCAGAAAAGGAAAAGTTGTTATCTCTTGAGGCAAACATATGCAATAGAGTAATTGGTCAAGATCATGGAGTGAAAGTTGTTTCTGATGCTATTTTAGAATCGCGTTCAGGATTAAAAAGAAAAGGATTGCCTATTGGTTCATTTTTCTTTCTAGGGCCAACCGGAACAGGTAAAACGGAGTTGGCAAAAGCTTTAGCAGAAAGTGTTTTTAACGATAAAGATGCTCTTATACGTTTTGACATGTCAGAGTTCAAAGAAGAACATTCAGCAGCACTTTTATATGGTGCACCTCCAGGCTATATTGGATATAAAGAAGGAGGTTTACTAGTGAATAAAATCCGTCAGAAACCTTATGCAGTGGTCTTATTTGATGAAATAGAGAAAGCACACGCTTCTGTATTTGATATATTTTTACAAATTTTAGATGAAGGTAAATTACATGATAAACTAGGGAAGGAAGGCGATTTTTCTAATGCTATTGTGCTATTCACTTCTAATATAGGAAGTGAATTTATTATCAAATCATTTGCAGATAAAGTTATTCCAAAGTCTAATCAATTAATGGAAATAATGGCCAATCATTTTCGACCTGAGTTTCTTGGTAGATTAACTGAAATCATTCCTTTTTCGCCAATTACTAAGGAACATATAGTTAAAATATTTAATTTACAAATGAAAGAGTTACATACCAATCTCGGTGATCAAGAAATTAAATTGGAGCTATCAGATAAAGCGACGGAAGAATTAGCATATGAAGGTTTTAATCCAAAATATGGCGCTAGACCATTAAGAGGTGTTATTAGACTTCGTTTAACAAAGCCACTCTCTCGCAAAATTATTTCAGGAGAAATAGTTCCTGGAGACAATATTTTAGTAGATTGGGATGAAGAAAAGAAAGAAATTATTTGGGTAAATAAACCCAAAGATTCTTTAACGGAAGAGATTAATAGCAAATAGAATGTTGTTTATAAAATGAATCTAACTTTAAAATCAATCATATTAATTGTTTTTTATATTAGAATTAGCGAAATAGACCAAAAATTATAGATAACTTATTAATATTTACAATATTATATTATTTTTAGTAACAATAAAAAATACGTAATGGCAGAAGAAAAACACCACGGTTTTATAATCGAAGAAACAGAAGCGGCTAGTGAGTCAATGGCAGACTTACCTCAGAACAGAACATTAATGATTGAGCAGTTAACTTATGATGAGCCTCCAACTCCTGAAATAACTTATGGTTTACAAAATATCGATGATGTTTTTAAACACTATAAGCCTAGTTGCGAAATAGAGTTAGAAGATGATGAAGGGGGTAGTGCCAAGCAAAATTTCGAATTTAACGGATTAGGTGATTTTGGGCAACAAGGGTTGATTGATAAAAGCGATTTACTAAAAAGTCAGAAATCACAGAAAGATGATTATTTAGATATAGCCCGTAAAATGCAGTCTAATCGAGTTTTACAAAAGGTTCTTGCTGATGAAAGTGCAAAGGCTGATTTTGTTGAAGCCTTAAAAGCAATGTTAGACGAACTAGGGTAAATTATTGCATAATACTGAATGAATTTTAGTGGAGTTTAATTAATTGTAACTACACTTTTTATACCATATAAATATTGATCAAATGAGTGAAAAAGAATTAGAAGGTCAACCACAAGAGGCAAGAGTACAGGAAGGTGAAAAAAAATCATCAAGAGATCTTGCAGAAATAAGTCAAGGATTAGCCAATTTTGGAGGATTCGCAGTATTAGAAACTACTGTTGAAGGTGCTAAAAATATGAATCCTGAAAAAAGAGCAAGGAAAAAGATCTTTTTAACCGAGACTTCTTATAAAAGCGAAAGAGAATTACTAAAAGCAAGAATCAATCTATGGCTTAAAGTCTTAGGTAGTGGAGGGGAGATAACGGAAATGATTGACAAGTGTGCAGAGAATTCCGACAAAGCAGAAAAACTACTCAATAAAAATTTAAAAAAGATCACAGACGATATTAAAAATTTAGAAAGATCTTATAGAAGTGTAGCATTTTTCTTCAAAGGAGCAGGGACTGATAAAGTCAAAAATTTAACTGTAGTTAATGCTTCTATGGATCAAGTCACTGACTTGGATACACCTTTGGTTTTCGATAAAGTTTACAATGAGTTCAGAGATAAATTTGATCGGCTAGATTTGATGAACAACTATAGCTTAATGGCCATTCCCGGCTACATGAAAAATAAGCAAGTAATTGATAAATGGGGAAAAATGGCACATGACAGTAAAGTTATGTTAGTGACTGACTTTAGAAACTTGGAAAGTCCTGACGATGTAATGGAGCTTTTTGAAGATGAAAAATTAACTGGAGCAGATGAATTCAAAGCCAATATTATCATGGGCTGTAACTGGTTAGTGGGTAGAGAGCGTCATGAAAACTTAGGAGAAGAAGAAACCGTTTATGTTCCTTCAGCAGGAGCTATGGTAGGGAATATTTATAAAACTAAAATGTCTCAAGTAGCAGCAGGTAAAAAATATGGTGTTTTAAATGAAGTAAGTGGTGTTAAATTTGATATGAGAGCTAACGAAATAGCCGCCATCGAAAAATTGGGCTTGGTACCTGTGGTAAAGGAATATGGTCAAGTAATGGCATTCTCTGCAAAAACACTTTTCAATGGCAACAATATTGGAAAACAAACCTACTCTGTAGTAAGAGTGTTTGATTGGGTAACTAAAAGTTTGATTGATTATTTGAATAGGGTGTTATTTCAAAATATTGATACAAACATGAAAGTAGATGTTAGAAGGGAAATTGCTAAATTTTTAGATTCCAACCAAGGACCTGGAAAATTAATTGAAAAATTTAAGATTTTGGAATGTGAGGTGGACAAGAAGAAAAGAGATAAAGTAAATATCAAACTTCATATAGTTCCCTATTTTCCTGCTAAAAACTTTGCCATTAAGTTAGATGGTATGAAAGGTGACGATCCATCTAATCCAAATTGGACAGCAGATTTCGAAGAAGAAAACTAAAATTTTTATTGGCAGAAAAAATTGCAATGGCAAGTGGTAAGCTCTTAATAACGCTAAAGCAATTCGTTAATGTTTTTCATGATGAAGAAACATGCAAGCTTCATCTCAAAAAAATAAGGGAACAACACGGAATAATCTGCAAGAAATGCGGTTATGATAGGCATTATTGGTTAGAATCCAAAGAACAATGGCAATGTTCTGCCTGCGATTTTAGAACTTCCTTACGTAGTGGTACTATTATGGAAGGGGCAAAATTGCCGATAAGAATGTGGTATATTGGTATGGTTTGCAATGTTTATGCAAGAACGGTGATTACTGTCACAGAACTTCAAACAAGATTAGGACATAATAGATATCAATCTATCTGGTCAATGATGTGCAAAGTGCGAACAGTGAAGGACCTTGATGCGGAATATGGCCTCTTCGATCTCATCAAATACGATAAAGAACATCTTGAGATAATTGTTAGAGAAAGAAACGGAGTTGTTTAATTTATTTGTTAGCGGATCTAAACAGCTATATATTTGTTATCAAAGCCAATAATCCCGAGACCTCGGGATTACACATCTGTGGGAATCCATTTTAATGCATTTGCTTTGCTAATACCAAAACAATAGAAGGTAAGCAGACAATGAAGTAGGAAGCGCAATAAATCTGTGCCTGCTTGCCGGAGGCAGGTTCAAAAAAAAATGTGACACGAATTTATCGAATAAACTTTGTCGAACAAAAAATAAACAATGATTTCTCGTGGTAGCCATTAATCCGCAAGGATTATATCAGTGATAATCCTATTTAATACATTTGCCATGCTAAAATCAAAGCAATAAATGTCAAGCAGACAATAAAAATTATAGAACAATAAATCTGTGTAGAAAAAATTGTGACACTATTTTCACGAATTTCTCAATGACCCTCAAGTATGGTAAAACAAAAAAAACAGTCATTCTGAGCACTGCGAAGAATCTCATATTTCAGTAACCATGGCGCTTTAAAGCATTATACAAACTTGACTTAAAATCAAATTGATAATTTACAGGTTGTTCAAATTAAATTTGTCCTGTCGGCAACATCAAAAAAATCTGAGCTATCTGTGTCAAGAAAAATAAATACCTTCAAAATTGTACTGGCACTAAAGCGCATATTACTGGTATTAAAGCGCAAAACACTGGTAAACTGCCGTATAACCTACTGGTAGCCACCCGTATAAGATGATATTGACGCTTGTTTGGTGATTTCTTTTCTCCTAGATTTGGTTCAACAAATTTTTTCACAATTAAAACAATAAAACAATGTCATTTTCAGCAAGATTAAAAATCGACGGTAAAGACTTAAGAGTATTAGAAGCAAGCTATACCTTAGGTAGAGATGTAGATTTCTCAGGTCGCCCATCAGGAGATGTTAGAGGCGGAAGAGTTTTAGTAACCATTGAAGGTTCGGATTACACCGGATTCTACGAATGGTTGATTGATCCTTATGCATTAAAAGAAGGAAGCATTGTCTTTAAGAAAAGAGATGATGATGCCACTGCAAAGGAATTAGTTTTCAAAGACGCTTATTTGATAAGAAGAACTGAAAACTTCACACAAACAGGTGATAATCCGTTAACAGAAACATTAGAGTTCTCAGCACGTGAGTTATCATTAGGAGGTGGAACACATGAAAACGAATGGCCATCATAATGATGCAAAGCCCATTCAAAAAGAGGAAAATTGAATAAGATCCCGTAAAGAAAAGGATCTTATTCAATTCCTTTAAACCCAAAGAAACAAGCCCGTATTTACAGATCTCACCAAGTGCAAGGTTAGATATAACACTAAACCAATTGACATGTATTTATATCATTACACACTTGAAAAATATCTTCCTGGCATCATCAAAAACGGCATTTTCCCAAACCATCCTTATTTCTCTAAAACAGAATTTAAGAATGCAGAAGAAGCCGGACAGCAACTTGGCGTGATGCCGCACAATATTGATTGTGTATTAAAATTTAGAAACGATGGATTCTTCCAGCGCTTAGAAAATGTGCCATCAACAGGTAGATTTAAAGGCGGTGGAGATCAATACCAACATCCGGCACGACCCAAACCAATCGCCATGAGAAAAATTAACGGTAACCAATGGCAAGTTGTATAAAACATTCCTTCAAGATAGCAAAACTTCACTTTCATGAAATTTAAAAAGCGGAACTTAGAAATAAAGTTAGATGGTAAAGACCTAGTTGATTTTGGTTTAGATATTGCTGATATAGCAGTCAACCAACACTTGGGCAAACCGCAACACTTTGAAATTGCTTTGATAACAGGAATGGAAGACTTGCAAAAGGACAGAGAATACAATTATATTGGTAAAACTATAGACATTTGTTTTGGAGCCCAATCCTTGAGTGGCAAGTCTAATACCTTTAGAGGAATCATTACCAATGTTAGATCATTTAAAGAACACGCCTCTAAAAGACATTTATTTTTTACCGGTTATAGTCCGGATTATTTAATGAATGCCAATAAATATACACGGGCATTTATAGGCAAACCCTTACAAGCCATTGTAGCAGAAATTACAAAAGACTACGATGCGAGCTTGATCAATTTTAGGAACAAACCCAAATTTAAACTCGCAATTCCTTATATCATACAATACAACGAAACAGATTATGAGTTTATCAAACGATTAGCCTCACAATTTGGCGAATGGTTTTATTTTGATGGCGATAGATTCGTTTTTGGAGAACACCAAAAAGGGAAAAAGAGCGAGTTGAGATTAAAAGAAAATCTATTACGAATAGAATTGAATTTGAATATTGTGCCCATCCCTGATCCTATTCAAATGTATAATTACAACGAAACCCAACCCTATAAAAAAGACAAAGTCAACTATCCGAATATCGATAGTGAGGACGCTATAAAGACGTTGAACAAATCGAATCAATTGTTCAATAGCCAACATAAAAAAGCCTATCATTCTATATCCGAATTACAAGCAGAATCGCAACAAGTTTTAGATCATTATGGCGATAGCATAGCAGGAAAAGGAGCGAATGATCTGGCGAATATTACGGGCATTAGCGATGCATTTGGAATAAGCGTAGGAAGCTCAGTAAAATGGTTGGATAGAAACATGATAGAAGAAGTGAACAGAGGAGAATATGTAGTAATTGAAGCCAACCATACTGTTAATAAAAATGGCGACTACAGAGTCAACTTCAAAGGTGTTCCTGTGGGAAACGAATTTCCACCCAACGACCACGAAGTTAAAATACCCAAGGCTACGCCTGAGATTGGAACGGTGATAGATAACCACGATGACAAAGGGTTAGGACGAGTAAGAGTACAGTTTCATTGGATGGATGGCGACCAAACGACCTTATGGATTAGATTATCAGCAGCCGGTGCTGGTGCAGGCAGAGGCTTTTATTTTGTACCCGAAGTAGGAGACGAAGTAATTGTAGGCTACGAGCATGGCAATCCGGATATGCCTTTTGTAATGGGCACCACGTATAACGCACACACCACACCGGGCTCAAAAAGTTCTGCGGGCAACGATATAAAAGGATTAATGACCAGAACCGGACACACCATAGAATTAAATGACAGTAGTTCTCCGGGTATTACTATAAAGGACTCTGGCGGCAATTGTATAAATATAGATTGCAATAGTAATACAGTAACCATTACATCCTTAGGAAACCTAAATTTAGTGGCAGGAGCTGATATGAATTTAATGGCAAAAGGGAATATTTCAATAGATGCTAAGAAAAATGTGAGAGTAGGTGCTGCAGAAAATAGTGTGGAAGTACAAGCTATGCAAGATATAAATTTAAAGGCCACAAAAAACATTCAACTTAAGGCTACCGAAAACATTAGGCTAGAAGCTGTTCAAAAATTAAATATGAGAGGTGATGCTAAAGCAGCAATTAGATCTGCCGCTAATGTTGTAATAGATGGGGGGGCAAATACACATGTTTCTGCGAAAGATAAAGTATATGTAAAAGGGAATAAAGTTGATGTTCACGCAGCAAGTACACTTGAGATAATGGGAAGCGATGTTGAAATAAACAAGGGATAAATGAGAAATACGGTAACAGTCGGGTATAAAAGTATAGACCAATCTAAGAAATATCGTTTGATAAGAGAAGAAAGAAATCAATTACAAGGGATTAAGAACGATAACAGATTTGAGTTAGATATCGAATTAAAACATTTAGAAAAGGATATTTTCAGTATCTCAATATTAAATTATAAGCAAGCAAATGTAAGTGGTTTTTTTCAGTGGACTAATGAGTTGTATAAGCTACGTAAATATGTGATTATACAGATGGGTAGTGATGGAAAACTTGATTCTATTCTAAATTTGCCAGAAATTCAAAACGAATGGGAAGCTATAAGAGGAAGTATACTTCGGAATCACCTTCAAGATAAGCATGCAAAAGGTATAGCTAGCGAAGTAACAATGCTTTTAGAGGATAAAGAAAGATTTGAAAATAGCTTAAGACATACAGCTCCGTATAATATTTTTTTCTCTGGAATACATAATTCAAATTATAATTACGATGAAATTAATTTTGGGAGTAGGGTAATCCCAAATTTTATCGGAGTGAAATCTTTGCCTATAATAACCGAAGAAAAGCTCATTGCATCGGCTAGTAGTCAAAAAGGTCAATTAGAATTAAAAGTCAATGGAGAGCTAGATAAAGATCTTTTTGATCAAAATTTAATGACAGATTTTGTTAAAACGCTTAAAAATAGACCTAGAGTAGTTTCACAGTTAAAGTTAAAATATACAGAGAAGTTTAAATTTGATAGTGATCATTGGCCAATCCAGTATTTAAATATGAGTTTAGCAATGGTGCCCATGTTTTTGTATAGAGAAGAAAAAGTAATACTAAAAGAAATCTAAAATGGCTAAAAAGTATGTTCCAGAAGGGGTTTATTTGGCTTGTGACAGTGGTACGAGTCCTTCGGATTTTAGAATTACAAATCACAAAAACACAAGTATTTATGGTTCGCCAATGGCGACAGAAAAAGACTTAATACCTTATTTTAATATTAAACCAATGGGTCTTTGTATTAAAAAGTATTTTCAAGCATGTATACCAGCAGTTACAAAATGGGATAAGCCCGTTGAAGGAGTTAAAATTAATGGTAGTAGATTGCTATTAGAAGACTCCACCTGCAAATGTTTACTTGGAGGTAATATTAGTATACATTTTACGAGGGAATCAGCCGTATCAGTTAGTATTGGAGAAGGAAAGATGCCATCAGAATATATTAAAGACGGGTTTGACTGGGTTTTTGACAAGATGGAGGAGCGAAGAGCAGAAAGGGATAGTAGTCTACCAGGATGGATGCAAGGAGTGGCTCACGTTGGTGATTGGTTCGATGACTTAGGCGTTGGATTGGTTGAAGGAACAGTGAATAGTGTAGTAGGAATGGGGGAGTTAGTCTATCAGGTAGGACAGGATCCAGTAGGGATGGCTGAAGCATTAGGTGGAATGGTTCAAAGTGGATATGAATCAACAAAGGATGCATTAGGAGATGCAAAGGAGTGGGCAAGTGATATGGATAATTGGGAAGATGCCGCAACTAATACTTGGGACTGGGTTAGTGAGCGAGATAATTGGGAGGATGCTGCATCTAGTGCTTGGGAAGGAGCAAAGAATGCTGCGGGTTGGGTTGCCGATAACCCTAGAAAAATCGGAAATGTAGCTGGTGAGTTTGTGCCTGACGCTGCTGCTGCCGCTTTAACAGGTGGTGGGTCACTGGCAGGAACAGCTGGAAGAAAGGCCTTAAAAGAAGGAGGCGAAGAGATCTTAGAAGAAGTTGCAGAAAAAGCTGTAAAAGAGACAGTAGAAGAAGCGGGTGAGAAAGCTGCTAAGGAAGGTGGTGAGGAGGCAGTAGAAGCAGGTGCCAGAAAAACAGGGAAAGAACTTCTAGAAGAATTGGCAGAAGAAGGAGGAGGAGAAATTCCGAAGGTTGTTAACTGGACAACCAAACAAAAAGGAAATTTTGGAGAGATAGCGGCTCATCAAAACATGACTAGTGAAGCATTAAGTAATCAGGGCTATAATCTTAGTCGTATTGGCGATGGGCCTCCAACGGGATTAGATGATAAGATTAAAAAAGGAATAGATGGTATATATGAAAATTCGACACCACCACCAAAATTTATTATAGATGAGGCTAAATTTGGATCATCAAGTTTGAGTAAATTAACTGATGGAACTAAACAAATGTCCGATGAATGGATAAAAGGAGGCGGAAGACTTGCTGATCAAGTGGGTGATGATAAAGCAAGAGAAATTATTAGAGCATTGGATAGGGGTGAAGTAGATCGAGTTTTAAGTAGAATAGACTCAGATGGTAATGTGTCTACAAAAAAATTAGATGGTTCTGGTAATATTTTAGGAAATTGGCCTTAATATAGAAAATTGAAAATAATTATGGAATTAAGAGATAGATTAAATACAAGAGAGGGTTATCTAAAGTTAATAGAAAACAGAAATAAATTTATTATCGAGGATTTAGAAGATATAAAATTACTTAATTCTGATTCAGAAAAAGGAATACAAACTTACTCAAAACCTAACGATGAAGTAATAAAATCAATTAGAAGCACAATTTTGATTAATTATTTCGATCTCATAATCTTGGAATACTCTATAGGACAAGAAGTCGCCAGAATAAAAAATACTTTTATAAAACTATTAGTATTTATGATTGATTATTGGGAAGAGAAGTCACTTGATGAATTTAAGTTTGGAGATATTGATGAACCATTTTATAGTACAGATGAGTACTGGCAACTTTTGACAATAATCAGTTTTTCTATCATTTTGGATTTGAATGATGAATATTTTGAAAGACTAATTTTAATCAGAGATAAAGTAAAAGGAAGTGATATTTTGTTGGATTTTATGATTAATAGTAGATTTAACCGTGAGGTGAAAAATTCTAGACTAAATTCTAATAAATATTTAGGTTTGGTTGAAATAATTGAAAAAAGAGAATCAATAGAGGGTATTAAAGAAATAGAAAACTACCTTTCTAATAATTGGTTTAAGGAATACAAAGAAATGGGCTGGGTTGAAAGTCATAAGAGTAAACATAACATTCATAAAGGATATTGGAGTTTTGAGTCCGCTGCTATTGTTAAGATTTTGAAATTAGATTTTAATAATCAATTTCAACATCAATATTACCCTGGTGATTTATTAAGCGTCTAATTTAACATGAGTTAATGTATTGTTAGCCCTACAATCCTACACAAAGTGATTTAAGCTAATCTCTAAAACCTAAAAATATGTTAAATACTCCAACTCATTTAAGTCTATCAATAGTACGACTTAAATCTGCCCAATAAAAAAGCAGTCTGTGACTGCATTATAGCAACCAACACTTCAACAAGGAACACCAATCATCTATCTATCATAAAGTAAAAATGTCATTAGTACCAATATTTTGTAGATAGCAAAAAAGTATTCCTCTTTATCTTCGTCAATCTATTTCAGCCTAAATTACTTCAAAAAATATAGGCGCATTTAAAATTTAACAGCAAGCTTTCAACTTCAATTTAAAATCAATGCTACAAAATTTAGCCCTCCCATTTGAAAGATTTTAAACAGCATTAAAATTTACCACAAAAAACAACTGGCACTAAAGCGTACTTTACTGGTATTAAAGCGCAAAACACTGGCAAACTGCCGTATAACCCATCTGGTTTAAGTCTAGCGATAGCGTGACTTAAATTTGCCCAACAATTAGCAGGCTTTGACCGCTCTAGAAACCCCTATAATTTTAACATTGGTCAAACCTGTTTTTTCAAAACTCCATCAAGTTAATCCCAAACCTCCATATTCTTTCAACAGCCATTTATATAGCTAATTTTCAATATTCGTATTACCCTTAAATAGCCTTCTATTGATCTCACCTAAATTTGCTAATTCTTTATCCTTGTAAATTATATTAAATATATAAATAGCTGGCAATATTGCGCATATCTACTGGTAATAAGGCGTATTTTACTGGTAATAAAACGTATAAGCCACTGGCAGCTAACCGTATAAGGTGTTAAAATGGCTTGGATAATCGTTTTTGTTGCATTAGATTTAGGACATCAAATTATTTATTTCATAATTAAAACAATTAAAAATGTCATTTTCAGCAAGATTAAAAATCGACGGTAAAGACTTAAGAGTATTAGAAGCAAGCTATAGCTTAGGTCGAGATGTTGACTTCTCAGGTCGCCCTTCAGGAGACGTAAGAGGTGGACGAGTATTAGTAACCATTGAAGGTTCAGATTACACAGGATTCTACGAATGGTTGATCGATCCGTATGCATTAAAAGAAGGAAGCATTGTCTTTAAGAAAAGAGATGATGATGCCACTGCCAAAGAATTGGTATTCAAAGATGCTTACTTGATCAGAAGAACGGAAAACTTCACACAAACAGGTGATAATCCATTAACGGAAACATTAGAGTTCTCAGCACGTGAGTTATCATTAGGTGGAGGAACCCACGAGAACGAATGGCCATCTTAAAATATGGTAGCCAATCAAAGGAAAAGAAAAACAAGGCCCTTTCAATCTTAATAGGGTTTTGTTTTCTTCTTCCTAACTATTTTTTAAAATTTAAAAACAAAAAAGATGTATTACAAATTCGATGATTTCCGACCACAAATCGGGGAAGAAACACATGTTTTTAAAAGTGAAGAAGCTTTAAGAAAGTTTGCCCGTCAAATGGTATACGATGGTGCCAAAATGGGAGAAATGAAATTTTGGGAAATTGAAGGTAATATTACTAAATTAGATGGTTCAATTGATGGAACCGTGGTAATGGTAAGGTCCGTAAGAGAAATTTCTTTATCTTACTAATTAACATCAAGCATTAATTGATTTGCACTTTATTTTGTCAATAGAATAAGGTGTAAATATTTAAGAACAAGTATCACCCATTATGAAATTCAAACGACGAAATCTAGAAGTAACCATTGATGGACAAACACTAACAGATTTAATGTTGGATTTTGAAGATATGGTGTTGTATCAACAAATTCATGGTCAACATAGATTTGAATTAGCCTTAGTAGCTGGAATGGAAGATGACTCTTCCTTAAAAGAAGAAGACTTTATAGGCAAAATAGTAAATGTTCAAATGGGGGCACAAGCCTTAAACGGGCATCCGGTACCATTTGTAGCTATTATTGCCAACGTAAAATCTTTTAAAGAACATGCCACACGAAAGCATGTTTATTTATCAGGTTATTCGCCAGACTATTTAATGAATTTGAATAGATATACGCGTGCTTTTATAGATAAAACTTTAAAAGACATTGTTACAGAAATTGCAGGAGAATACGATTCGGCATTGATCGATATCGTTTGTGATCCTAGCTTTACCGAAGTAATTCCTTACGTAGTGCAATATAAGGAAACGGATTATGAGTTCATTAATCGCTTATCACAACAATATGGAGAGTGGTTCTATTACGACGGAGATAATTTTGTATTTGGCAAACGAATTGCCACCAATCCAATTGTATTAGAGCTACGAAAAAATCTAATGCATGTAGAATTTGATCTAGATCTGGTGCCACCCCCTGATCACTTACAAATGTACAATTACCACGAAGCACAACCTTTTAAGAATGATGCCGCCACTTTCCCTCCTCCAGCTTTTGCACCAGCGCAAGGAGCATTAGGAGCAAGTGATCAATTATTTGGAAGTCAGTTAAAGAAAAAATACCATTCAATAGCGCCTTTACACATGCAAACGCAAGCGGGTTTAGACAAATATGCAGATGCTGTTGCAGGAAAAAGAGCCAACGATTTAGCCAATATGAAAGGAGCCAGTGATACATTTGGCCCTACAATATGTTCAGTCATAGATTGGACAGATAAAAATATGTTGAATACAGAATCTAAGGGAAAATTTGTCATTCAGCAAGCCACGCATACTATTAATGCCGTAGGAGAATATAGAGTAAATTTTACCGCAGCACCAGATGGCAACGACTATCCACCTGTTGATCCAACGGTAAGAATTCCGCAAGTAGGCACAGAAATGGCCAAAGTAACCAATAACGCAGACGAAGAAAAAAATGCTCGAATAAAAGTCCAATTTCAATGGATGGAAGCCGATCAAGAGTCACCTTGGTTAAGAGTAGCAACAACGGCTGCTGGACCTGAAAGAGGCATTTATTGGTTACCCGAAGTAGATGATGAAGTGGTCATTGCGTTTGAAAATTTAAATCCGGATAGACCGTACATGTTAGCGACAATGTTTAAAAGCAATAGCTACACACAAATTCCCGCAGAATCAACCGATAAGAACGACATCAAAATGATTAAAACCCGAAGTGGACACACCATGATTTGGGATGATACCGAAGGCAAAGAAAGTATAACGCTCATAGATAAAAACAACAATAAGGTGCATTTAGATACGCCTAAAAAGAAGATTACTATTTATGCTCCTAATACGATCAATTTAATATCTACCAATGTAAACATTAGAGCAGGCAATAAAATAAGCATGTTGGCAAAGCCTTTTACAGATGAAAATGGTAAAGAATTACCTGGAGATGGAATCATCGAAATGCAATCTAAGTTGAATACGAGTGTTACTTCAGAAGAAGATGAAATTCAATTGAAATCAGAAAAGAACACGTCAATTGAAAGTGTGAAGAAAGAAGTAGAGGTAAAAGGAAAATTGAAGGTTAAAATTGAATCTAAAGATATTGAATTAAAAGCAACCAAAGATGTGAAAGCAGA
>JAWKKV010000009.1:0-199336 GCA_041393015.1 Chitinophagales bacterium
TTTTATCAAAAATGAGCGTTTTTATTTTGCCGAACTGCTCAATGATGGACGATTCTTTCAAATAAATATCAATTTTACCCAACAAACGACCTGCATTCCCATATGTAAATGGAGCAGCTAAGGCGAGCGCACAAGGACAAGCTACAATCAAGATAGCTGTAAACACCTCTAAGGCCTTGCTAAAACCAGTATTAAAATACCAAAAGAAAAATCCGGCAACGGCTAATAAAACAATAGCTATCGTAAATTTTTGACTAATAGAATCAATGATAGCTGTAGTTCTGCCTTTAGGATGATCATTATCACTGTTATTCCATAATTCTTGAAGATAGCTGCTATTGGCTTTACTTGTCACCATTAGCATTGCATTGGCACTTTTCAACTTTCCTCCGGCAAACAAACTATCTTTTTGCTGCTTTACAATAGTTTTCGATTCTCCTGTTACAAAACTATAGTCAAAAATGGCTTGATCATCTAGTAATTGTGCATTTACCGGTAAAATTTCGCCATTTCTCAACTTGATAATATCACCTTTGTCAAGATCCTTTATTCGAGTAATATCATAGGCATCCGCCACTTTTTTTAAGACGGCTAATGGAAAAAACGAGCTGTATTTCTTATCGAAGGATAAATTCTCATAAGTTCTTGACTGAAACCATTTCCCAATTAAAAGAAAGAAAATAAAACCGGCTAATGAATCGAAATAACCGGGATTGCTCAGGTAAAACATTTCGTATACACTCCTTACAGATAATGCTGTGATGCCTAATACAATTGGCACATCCACACTTAGGTACTTATGTTTTAAGTTAGTATAAGCGGCTTTATAATAATCAGCAGCGGCATAAAACAATACCGGCAAAACTAAAAGAACAATTAGGTATTTAAAGGCATCTTTAAATGCGGAATCAATATCGCTATTCCCTGATATGTACTCGGGAAAGCTGAGCAACATAATGTTGCCAAAACAAAAACCTGCAATTCCAATTTTTATTAATAGTGATTTTGATTGCTGATTCGGTTTGGGATTATTCTCTTCCGGAATTTGTGGTGTGTAGCCCAATTGACTTAGCAATTGAAACACACGACGCAGAATCCCTTCTGTTTTAGTAAGGGTTAACACAATTTCACGTCTTTGGAAATTAACTCTACTGGCTTGAATATTTTCATCAATTTGATGCAATTGCTCTAACAAATAAATACATGAACTGCAGTGTATCTGAGGTATATTTAATTTGATTCGATAAATCTTCTCATCTTCAAATTGAATTAATTGCTCCCGAACCTCCGGTAATTCTAAAAATTCAAAATCCCCTACTGTGTCTAAAGGTTTTAACCCCGGATTATTTTCAATATTGTAGTAATCATTTAGGGAAGATTCTTCTAAAATCTGGTAAACTGTTTTACAGCCTTGACAACAAAATGGATGTTCCTCATGATAATAAATCTGCCCTTTGCAATTTTCACCACAATGAAAGCAAGGTTTAGGAGCAGCAACTATCGAATGATCACTAATAAGTGTCATATTTTATTGTAGGTTTTAAACAGCATTATAGCTATTCAATTGCAAAATTAAGCTAGATTCTAACTGCAAAGCATTGATGACAATCAAAGTAATCAGTGACTTATATCAGCTACTTAATAAGTTTCAATACAAATAGTTAAAACAGTTATTTTGCTTAATTCTAACATCTACAAATATAAAATTACAGTGTAACTAAACAAATATAAACCCCTTTATATCTTAATCTATTTATTATTGGTAGAAAAGTGAAGTGCCAACATTTTAGTTTTTCCATCCAAAATAGGCAACATAGGATTTCTCAGCTTTTATATCCTCAATAAAATCTTTAATGGTTTTCCCTTGTAATAATTTAAAAGTTGCTTTTTTAACCGGCATATAGCTATCGTGCAAAGGGCAAGGCCTAATACTTGAACATGCATCAAAACCTAGTACACATTTTTCTAAGCTTTCTATTCCATCAAAAATATCAAAGATTTCAATTATTCTAATTTTATCTGCTGGTTTGGCTAAATAAAAACCACCATTAGGTCCTTTAATAGAACTTAAAACTTGCTTTTTAACCAACTGCTGCATGATTTTACCTAGAAAATGGCTTGGAATATTTTGAGATGTAGCGGTAGCCGATAATCCAACCGGTTTATTAGAGGAGCCATTTAATGCCACATAAAAAGTTGCTTGTATGGCATATTGGCAAGTTTTAGAAAACATTTTGTAGAGTTATTGGTAAAAATTTCAGCAAATATACTTATAAGTCATGCAAAATATTATTGATTGGCCGCTTTCTTCTTAAAGTTATCCAACAAAAAACCATAGGTGATTAATAAGGCAAATGACTGATAATTTACATTAGTTTTTTTACCACTATTTAATAGGCTGTTAGTGTTGAAGTTAGTAACATCTACAAATTGTTCTTGTTTATCAAAAGAAAAACCATAATCTAGCCCAACTGTAAACTTGTTATTTTTTAGCCAAACAATTATACCATTACTGATATGATAGATATTGAATTTACTCACAAATAGCTGAGCTGTACTACCTTCTACGGATTGACTAAAATTGAAATCCGTTCTAAAACCACCCAAATAATAAAAATTATCACTTAGCTTAATTTCCCAACCCATTGCCACATTAATAACTTGCTTGGCAGCTTCTTTGATGGTAAATGTATCTATGGCTTCAATTTTATGGATAACATCATAACTCTTAATTTTTCCGAAGTATTCTGTTGTGAAATTAATGGTTGAGAAATTTTTGAGTTTGACTGTCATTCCAAAAGCAGTTGAAAATGGTGTTTTTAAAACGACCTTTTCCTTTTCTTGCGTAAATGCCTCTCCTGATAGCGCATCATCTTCTGTGGCCTGAATAAAACTTTTGTATTGATAATCTCCATTTCTAACAGGATAACCATATGTTGGAGTAGTTAAGGTAAATCCAATATCCAATTTTTTGCCTTTATAGCTTATGCCTAGCTTATTTACCAATCCGAAATGCGTTTTTAAATCGGTATTAAACTGTTGATCTACAAGACCTAAAATAGTTGTACTGCCTACGTTGGGAATTATGGTTTGTGAAAATTGATGACTATAAATACTTCTTCTAAAAGTAACAAATTGAGTTAGACCAATATTAAAATTGGGATTCAAAGCATAACTAATCCCTAGCCCTACCCAAACTTCTTTCTTTCTATTGCGATATTGAATATCACTGTTTAACACATTATCTCCTACTTCTACGGAAGATTGATATTGTAAAAAATTCTCGTAATTATTCTTATATAGCACGGCAGCACCCATTCCAACTTTAGGGTTTTTAATCAATGATAATTTGAAAGAAATTAAATTTGGAATCATTTGAAAATCTAACTCGCTATCTTTTGATTGATCACCAAAAGCATTTTTGAATTGAGTAATTTCAAAACTCGGAACTAACAAAGCAATGTCAATCGCTCGAGCTCGCACGTAGCCTAATGCAGCCGGATTATAAAAAGTCATGCTTCCATCGTCATCGCCGGCTACCAATGCACCACTCATCAACATTCCTTTTAAACCAAATTGAGTGGCACTGTAATGGGCATCGTTTTGAGCATAAGTTTGCCTCAGCCCAACTAAAGCCAATAAAAGTAACATCAAAGCCCTGAATAGTGCATGCATCCTATAATGCTACAAAATTTAGAACAATTAATGCGTGGTATTTAGAAATATATTTTACCTATTACTGTTTTGGCGGGTATAAGGCGTTATTGAACGGTAACCTCCACCCTTCTACTAAATTCAGGGTTATTGCCTTCCTCAACTTCTCCTAAACCCATAACACGTATACTCTTAGGATCAACACTAAAGTTTCTGATCAATAAGTCTCTTACATTTTCGGCTCTCTTTTGTGAAAGCGTTAAATTATAAGCCGCATTGCCACTAGCATCTGCAAAGCCTTTAATCATGATGGTAACATCGCTATTGCTGTTTACAAAATCGCTAATGTTTTGCAAACCTGAGAAATACTGCGCTTCTACTGTAAACTGGTTTACCTTAAAAAAGACACGCATCATAGCCGGAAATTCAATTTTCTTAGGCGTTTCAACAATTTCCTGTTTTGGTGTTTCAACTGGTTTTGTTTCAGTAACGGTAGTTTTTGACTCATAAGTTTTAACCACATCCTCCATTTTGGTATCAAATGCCTCCACAAGCTTTTGATATAAAGAATCCTGCTCTTGCTTATTCTTTTGATTAATTTGAACAATACTTTCTTTCAAAGTAGTGATTTCGTCTCTTAGCGTTTGAAATTCATCTAAGGATTTAAAACCGGAACTATCCATTTGCAAGCTATCCTTTGCGATTGTGATTGAATCAGTAGCCTCTACTAAACCTGTTGAAACTTTGGTATTAGAGGTGTCTTTTGTCGGTAAATCAATATTAGAAGTGCTAACAATACTATCGTTCGCATTAATTTTACTATTCTTGATTTCCTCCAATAATAGATTAAATCTTTGATCCATCGCTGTTTTTAAAGAATCAATTGATTGCTTATAATCTTGCTGATTAGTGGTTGAAATAGTTGTAGCTGCAGGAACAATTGTATTGGTATCATTTACTTGAGATAGCAATACTTCTAATTTATTCAATTTTGCAATTATCTCCTTATTGGTATTGGTTGTATCTAATAGAGTGGGCTGATAAACGCTATTTACTTTAGAGGAAGATACTACTACAGAATCCTTTTTGTTATCGGCAATAGATTGGTTTAGTTTTGCTAATTGCTCTTCTAATTCTAGCCTAAGTGTATTAATTTGCAAGGTGTAATCCAATCTTAAATAGTTGATATAACGTTCATTCGACATTAAAGTTGAATCATTGCTCAACTTATCTGAATTGATAATAACAGAATCTAAATCCGACAACTTGCTAATACTAATCTTACTGGTATTGTTGACAATAAGTGAATCATTGATAGCAAAAACATCTTTGGGCAAACTATTATCATAACTATCAATGATAGCTTTCAATGCTCTTATCGAGTCTAAAATAGCTGCCTGGTTATTTTGGGCGACGGTATTCAATGTATTGACAACATTAGCAAGTGAATCATTTTGAGCATTCTTACTGGAAGTACTTTCAAGCGCGGCTATTCTTTGATCTCTTTCTAAATTTTGGATAGAATCGATAGTTCGCTGACGTTCTAACTGTAGTTGCAGCGCTACAATACTTTTATTGGCTTGTACAATTGCACTATCGCTTGTGTTAACCTGTTTTGCATTATTACCCTCTATCCATATTACCTCTTTGACAGGCGTTACGATAGTATCTTTTAAAATAGTCTTTGGTGCTGGAACTTTAATGGTATCGTTTGGCAATTCAATAGCTTTAAATTCAACCTTAATACTATCCACATTACTTTCTACTGCATCCTTTACTTTAACTATTGTATCTAACTTGACCGATGTAGCCTCAACAGAGTTGGTCAAAACATTTATACTATCCAAAACACCTTTTAAAGAATCGGTTGCAATCATTATTGATGTATCTACTTTGGCTACTTCATCTTGATTCGATTTAGAAGTTTCTATAGAATCCGTTATTATATTTATACTATCGAGCGAAATTTTTAAAGCGTCGGTAGCAACTATCACTGATGTATCCATATTCAAAGCATTAACATCAATAGAGTCTGTTATTACAGTAATACTATCTAACGTATTTTTTAAAGCATCCGTAGCAACTATCACAGCTGTATCTTTATCTAACATATCGGCATCAATAGAATCCGTTAATACGATGATGCTATCTAAAATTCCTTTTAAAGAGTCGGTAGCAATTAATATGGTTTTATCGATTAATGCTGCTTCAAAGGTATCTACTTCAATTTCCTTTTGGTTGAGATGAACACCATTATTATTGACAACCATGTTATCACCTATATAAATCGTTCCTCCTTTGTTTTCAATATTATAGACGTTGGTAGGCGGATTATTGTTTTCAACTTTTTCTGATGCCTTAGTGGCTTCTTTCTTTAATTTGATTTCTGCCAACTCCTTTTCAATTCTAGCCATTTCAGCTTCAACCGATTTTTGATAAGCCAAATCATTAGCCTTCTTAATTTCGACACTATCCTTCTCTATGATATCCGGCTGAACAACAATTGCTTCTGTATTTTTCAATTCAATTGGCTGAACTACTAGTCCATCAAATTTTGATTTTTTTCTACCAAATGAAAAAACTAAGCTCCCGCTAGTATATAAATAACCATCGTGCAATTTATTGTTTAGATTTCCTCTTTGATCTGGATATAAACCTGATGGATTGTAAGCATAGCTTTTAATTAGATCGCTAGGCTCTGATAAGTTCCCGTCACTCACATCATCCAAATAATCTGTAAAAGTGTAGATAAATTGAGTTTCTAATTGAAATCGAACAATCTCATTAAATTTGAACTTTAGGCCCAAACCAACCGGCACTTGAAACTTAAACAGAGAGTAATTGGTCTCGAGATCTAAATCGGCTAGATTCGTTTCGTAAACACCATCTAATTCAATTATTTGAGCAGCGGCGCTCAATGGATCATTCTCATCAATATCTCTTATTGTCTTGTCCGACCAGTAGTAATATCTTTGACCATCTGCATTGAATAAATCTGCTGAAGGCGAAAATTTTCCTACGCCAAATCCTGCAAAAAAGTATGGACTGACTTTAGCTTGTTTTGACTGTATTTTGCCATTATCAAAGTTGTATACGAGGTAAAGATTAAGATCGTGAAAATCGGTCTTGAAGTTTAATGACCGAAAATAGGTTGGATTGTTGACAGGATTATTTCTAAAAATCAACTGTTCTCCTCTATCACTTCCTTCTAACGAACCATTTAAATAGGCAATTCTAATACTTAAACTAGTATTGATCGATCTTTCTAAAAATGCATTATAGCCTAAGCGACTTTCTTTCGCATTGATAAAACGATGTGAAAGGTCACCATAGTAATTTAGCATACCAACGCCTCCACCAACGGACCATTTTAATTCCTTTTTCTGTGCCTGAACTTCTTGGAAGAAAAAGAATACCAATAAAATAAATACAATATGCTTACTGCTCATTTTCTTTATTTAAAAGCCTTATATGACTTACTATTATCTATTATTTTGCAAAATCCATCCAGAAATTAAATTCTGCACTCAAACCTATATATGGTCGAACGGAAATTTTACCAAAATCGAATGCGCCTTCTTCTCCCGGCATTTTAGTTTCCAGTAAAGTAGCGCCAGCTTGAAACTTCAAGAACCTCACTATTTTATAGCCTAAACCAAAGTAAATCGGTCGTTGTATAATTGGACCGGTTACCTTGTTCCCATCACCATCTTCAAAATTGGTTAAAAACACACCCGTTGAAATGGAAAGGTTGTTCCAAAATGGTTTCGCAAATGATTCTTTCCCAAAAGGAATAGAAACGCCTAAATACGGACCATGATCGTAATTGAAGTTTTTAGAACCTCCATCAAACCAAACACCGCCATACCCAACATTGATAGCTACTGTGTTTTTTACATGTTCGGTTGGATATTGTAATATTTCTCTTCTATCGAAGGCATAAAATAAATCGTTATGAATGTATTGATCTACTTCATTCATGATTTGCGCTACAATATTATCTAGTTGCTGATTCGTAAATGAATCGGTTCCTACGAATTCCTTTTCGTCTTTGCTAAATCGCACTTCTTCTTTTCCTTCTATAGAATTTTTTACATTATCAGATAAAGCACTAAACTCATTCCCTCTCGAATTGGTAAAGTTTACTAGGCCGTCTTTAATAATATTATTCAAGTCGCCTATGATTAAGCCTGTTGTTTTATTCCAACTCCATTTTTTAGTGGAATATTCAATGGAGTTTAACAAATAGATTCTAAGCTGTTCTTCAATTTGATTTTTAGTATAAACATACTCTTGGTCAGTAACCCCTCTATAATAAGTGATATGGAAATCGTACTCGGCTGAACCTCTTAACTTATTATACATTTGAACGGTAAAATTCTCCGCTAATGCATCTTGACCTCTTTTCCATGTTGAGCTGTAAATACTTCCTTTTCTACTATTTTCATCTTTAAAAACCTCAACACGAACTAAGTCTACCTCAGCGCTTACCTTGCCACTAATTTGAAATTTCTCTTCAGCCGGCAATGGCATATTTCCTTCAAATGTATTCCCTGAGTAATCAAAATACACTTTACTTGTTTGCCCCATTAGTATAATTGGTAGCAGTAAAATTAAATTCAATAGATACTTTTTCATGCGTTGTTTTTATTTATTTTTTCCTTTTAGACATTGATTAGACGTCTTTATTAATTAAAAGTAACATTAGAAGTTAGATATTCAACTGATAAAAATTTGTTGCTTCATTGATTATTGCTCAAATGTTACTTTCTATTATCCATTAGATCTTTCTTCAACTCCATAAAATCATGACAACCAATAATATACGCAATTAATATGCATTAACTTAATTATCACTTTTAGTGTAACACTAATAAATGGCATATTGATCACTCGATTAAAAAGAATAGCAATAAATGTTGATGAATATCAGTGAAAATGGGCACTTCGTTATTAAACATTTGAACCCTTCGAATCAATTTAAGCATAAAATGATTCAATTAGCCAACCACTACTAATTTCCCTTCTTATATTTGCCGCAAAAAATAATTGTCGTTATCCTCGCCCATATTATTGGTTCTGCTTTTTTTAGCCGGCTATTTTTTGAAGTTTGTAAAAGGTGTTCCAAAGGATTTGTTCCAAAAGATTAACACCTTTATCATTTTTTTACCTTTACCTGCTATTACACTACTCAATATTCCAAAACTTGAGTTTACCAGTGAAATAGCCTTCCCTATTCTTTCAGCATGGTTGATTTTTGCCGTAGCAATTCCTTTTTTCTATGCCTTAAAACAAGTTTTTAATTGGAGCAGTAAAACCTTTGCTTGCTTAGTATTGGTATGTGGTTTAGGGAATACTTCCTTCATTGGCTTTCCTATTATTGAAATGATGTATGGCAAAGAAAATATGTTGTATGCCATTTTGGTGGATCAAAGTTCTTTTGTTATTCTTTCTACGGTTGGCGTAATTTGGGCGAGTTCATTTGGGGTGGGCAAAATTGATCTTAAACAGATTTTCCTTCGATTGATAAAATTTCCACCATTTATTGTTTTTGTAGTCGCTTTATTTATAAATGAACAAGCACTCATGCCTATACATCAGTTACTGAGCTTTCTAGGAAGTTTAATGGTTCCGCTAGCTATTTTTTCAATTGGAATGCAATTTAAATTTCTGGTTACCGATATTGATTATAAGGCTTTTGCTTTGGGAATGACCTATAAACTGATCTTAATGCCTTCCCTATTATTTCTTCTTTTATTTGTGCTCTTAAAAAAACAAGGACTTCTATATGAAATTACCTTTATAGAATGTGCCATGCCTCCCATGATTACGGCTTCAATTATAGCTAACAAATATAAGCTAGACGGACAATTAGGAAATGCTTTAGTGACTTATGGAATTCCTTTATCCTTTATCACTATTTGGGGATGGTCAATTTTACTAAGCTACTTTTAAGAGGGTTCTAACCAAAAGAAAAAGTCCAAAAGAAGCAAGCGTTACCGCAGAAGTATTTTTCACTATTTTAAGTCTTGCTTCATTTAATTGGCTGCCAATTTGAGAAGCAAAAACAATCTTTAATATGTCTGTTATAGCCACAACAGAAAGCATGGAGACAACAAAAAACCATTGCTCCCTAACTTTGAAAGTACTGATATTAGAAAATATTCCGACCCAAATAATTAATACCGCCGGGTTAAAAAGATTAATAAAAACACCTTTAATGAAATAACCAGCTCCATTTTTTACCCCAATTTCTTCTTTCAATGGTTTTTTAACACTACTCATATATATCCCAATGCCAAATGCCACTAAAATAAGAGCACCTATAATTCCAAACGATAAAATAAATTTAGGATCTTCACCAATAAAACCAAAGCCTTTTTGAACAACATATACATAAAATATATCGCTTAACCAGATCCCAGAAGCAAAAACAATACCTGCCCTTATGCCTCTTTCTACCGATATTTGAATCAATCCAAAAAAAATAGGTCCGACCATTATACTAATGGCTAAGCCCGCTACTATCCCTTTTATAATCAACTCCATTGGCAGCTAAAATAGTATTATCCAAATTTGTAAAAGAATAAAAGTTGAGAATAGACTTTCTTATTACTTCAATTCAACAGTAATATCTAAATTTATGTTTCCAATAAACGCTCAATTAATGCTAAATCATTTTTCCAAGTATCTAATTCTGTTCACTGCTATAGTTATCATTTCAAGTTGTAAAACAGATGAAGTTACCCCCAAAAACACCACTATTATCTGGCAAGGATTTAATCATGTTTGGGAATACAACCATAGAGTAAATAGATTAGGCGATTGGTTAGACCACATGAATTCCAACAATGGTTTTTCTGCCACTAGTTATCACGCTGCAGCTTCCGGAATTGGACCAGATAAATGTGATTACATAACCTATTTAACTCGTGTAAATACCAGCAAAGACATATATTTTGAATCTGTTAGCCGAGAAATTATTTTGAGTGGTGTCGAAGAAACCATTGACTCTCAGTTAATTACCATAAATCTTGAATTCCCATTAATAAATAATCCAAAAGCGGTGGTTTTATTAAATGGCTTTGATATGTATGCTCGACCTGTTGGAAGTGAAAATCTTATAGGAGATGGAGATGCAGACAAACTTTTCAACTTTAGTATTTTACCAGCAGCGCCAATTATCACTAGTAATTCAACCAATACTTTAGTAAGTTTTGATGTGGTTGTTACATTGGGAGGTGCATGTGCCAGTCCTGAATGTAGTTCCGGCAGCAATAATGATTTTTTCGACTATCTCGTTACCACTAACTATCAGGTAATTCTAGCCAATTCAGAACTGATCAATGCTACTTCTAAAGCAGTTAGCAATCAATACGAATGGGAACGCCCAAGAAACAATAATAGTAGCAATGGTGAAATTTATCAATCAGACCTAATCATAAGTAACACGGAAATACAAATTGAGCCCGGATATGATGACGCTTTTCTAGGCATAAAAGCTTTTCAATTTCAAACAGAAAAAGGCTTTGGAGGTTTTGGTGGCCAATCATTTGAATATCCGCACATGCAAAGCTTTAACGTAGCTATAAGGCAAAAGAATTTCGATAGCAACTCAGGTAAACTACTATTCGATGCAGATTTATTTTTCAAAAATTGGGCATCTCCGGTTCCTATATTTTCTTTTGGAGGTGGTGGAAAAGTGAACTTCAGTTTAGAAGCTACTGCCATACAAATTAAGGATAGTGAAGCTTCCGTTGAACCCATCCAAATTATAGACGACATCATTTGGTTTATAAATCCACTAGCGCCTTCTCTACCTAATACAGAAGCAAGCATTAATTATCATGTAATAAATGGACAACCGTAATGTTAAGAACAGCGGTAAAATCTTTTGAATAAAACTGTTTGTTTAATTTTGTTGTTCAATATAGTACATGAGGAAGGCTCTATTTATTTGTTTTTTTTACGCTTTTGCTATTTCTAGTAATGCTCAAGTAGTTTTGGATGGATCATTAACTATTCAAGAGTTGATTGAACAAGTTTTAGTAAGTGATGGCGTAAGCATTTCAAATGTTACTTTTAGTGGAAACAAGAACCTTCAAGTAGCCGCATTTACTGACAATGCTTCCAATTATGGTTTTACTGAGGGTTTATATATGACTTCCGGCAGAGCAAGCCAAATCAATCAATCCTCCTTTCAAACCGCTGATCAAATTATAAATTTAAGTGCCGGTGATGTTGACTTAGCTCGTTTATTAGGGGTGAATAGAAATTCAATTACAGATGCTTTTATAATTGAGTTTGATTTTGTGCCTAATGGTGATTCTGTGTCATTTAAATATGTTTTTGCTTCAGAAGAATACCCCGATTATGTATGCGATCAATACAATGATGGATTTGGTTTTTTCCTTAGTGGTCCCGGCATTAGCGGACCGTATTCTAACAATGGAAAAAACATCGCTCTTGTGCCAGGCACCAATACGCAAGTAGCCATCAACACGATTAATGGTGGCTCACCGGGAATTAATGGGATAGTTGTACCCTGTAACTTAGGTAACGCTAATTATTATATCGACAATACCGGTGGACCAACCGTTTATAATGGCAGAACGGTAATTTTAGAAGCTCGTTCAGCTGTTACCTGCGGAGAAACTTATAGAATCAAGTTGGCTATTGCAGATATTTTAGATGGTCAATTTGACTCAGGTGTTTTTCTAGAAGCGAATAGTTTTAATTCAACTAATATTAACTTAGGATTTGATGGTGCTGCGTTTAATTCTTCAGCCAATGAAACCATTGAAGGATGCGAGCTTAATTTAACCTTTACTCGTCCGCCGTCTGATACAACTGATATTGTATACCTTCCACTGAGTTGGGAAGGAAGTGCAACACCCAACGTTGATTATGTTGGCTTGATAGATACTGTTGAATTTGTACCAGGAAATGATACCGTTAGGTTCCCAATTGATGTTTTACTCGATTTCGTAGATGAAGGGGAAGAAAATATCGAGATAAAAATTTTAACCGGCGATTGTGGTGGAGCTGGTTTTACATTCAATATTCTAATTAATGACCCTGATCCAATTTCATTGGGCATTTCTGATACAGTTATAATTGGCTGTAAAGATACCATTCAATTAGATGCCCAAATAACCGGAGGCACAAACAATTTTGTTTATCAATGGACAAATGATCAAGGTCAATCTTTTGGCACAGATAGCTTATCTAACTTTGTAACAGCCAATGATGAAGGTAATTATTCTGTTTTAGTTTATGACACTTGTAGCAGAGACTCTGCTATTTCCAATTTTTATGTTCAAAAAGAAGTGGTAAGCACAACGGCTAATTTCTCGATTGATAATTCAGTTTTTTGTATCACGGATACTTTACAAATCAGAAACTTGTCGACCAACGCGAACCAATACGAATGGCGTATTAATGGAACTGTGGCATCTAACCAACCCATTCCTGAGTTAGTTTTTAATGATACAGGACTCGTTACATTTAGTTTGATTGCTGCAGATGTTAGTGGTTGTTATTTATCAGATACATTTAGCTTATCTATTCAAGTGAGTGATTCCGCTTACGCTAATTTTGATACCGATAATTACTGTCCAAATGAAAACAATACCGTATCAAGCATTGATCAAACCACGGGAAATGTTTACGCATGGCAAACTTCAACAGGTATCACTGGCAACGTTATTGATTTTAATTTTTTCTTTACCAATAGTGGAACAGAAACAATTTCATTAGAAGTCACCAATCAAGCCGGTTGTAAAGATAAAATAACAAAACCGATTAATGTTGCAGAACCAACGATAGTAACCGCTAATTTTTCTTTACCAATCAATAGATTTTGTCAAGATGCTATAGTTGCTCCAATAAGTTCATCCACCAATGCCACTGATTTTATTTGGTATTCTGGAAATGGAGACACAGCTACTTCAACCAGTCCTCAATTTACTTATTCAGATACCGGACAATATACAATCACCTTAATCGCTTCGAGTACTATAGCTTGTTCTAATGTTGATACCTTTCGATCCACTATTTCTATTGAAAATGTTACTGCCAATTTTATGACAGATACACTTTGCCAATATCAGCCTTATAGTTTTGAAAGTGTAAACAATACAAATATTGTACAATACAATTGGTCAATCGATAGTGTTTTCTCAGCAAATGGCAATCCCTTCACCCCTACTTTTGATTCCCCTGGAAATTATTCCATAGGATTAACGATTACGAGCGACATAGGATGTAAAGATGATATAACTAAATTCATAACGGTAATGGAGCAACCGGTTGCCAATTTTACAAATGATGAAATTTGTGTTGGGACATTTACGTCTTTTGAAAATACCTCAACAGGGGATATTACTGGCTTTTTATGGGATTTTGATGATGGAAGTTTAGTAGCCTTTAACGAGCCAGATCACATTTTTAGAGATAGCGGTTTGTTGAACATTCAGTTAATTGCTTTTGCTCAATATTGCCCGAGTGACACTATAACTAAGCCATTGAGAGCCTATTTTGTTCCTAATATTAATCTAGGTGATGATCTAGCTTTATGCCTTAATGAGGAAGAGGTTTTGATTATTCCGGATAGTATTTACAATCAATTAGATTATTTATTGTGGCAAGATAGCAGTACTGCTGATAGCTTTATAGCAACGATTGCAACTCCTAAAATTTCTGTAATTGCCGGTGTAGCAAGTTGTTTTAAATCGGATGAATTGAGCGTTACAGAGCAATGTGATGTTTATGCTCCTTCTGCTTTTACACCAAATAACGATGGCACCAATGACTTTTTTAATGCCTTAGAAGAAAACATTTCAACCTATAAATTATATATCTATGACAGATGGGGACAAGAATTATTTGTTACCTCAGATTTTGATTTCGGTTGGGACGGGACACAGAATGGTAAAAAATCTCCAATGGATATTTATACCTATACCATTTCAGGGGTGAAGATTGATGGAAATGACTTTCAAGCCAGTGGTTCCTTTATGTTAATGAGATAAACGTTGGGTAATTCAATAAATCGAAGCTCCTTTTGAACTTGAGTTTGAATTTGCGTTTGCATTTGTGATTGAGTTTGAATCTTGCCTACCCTTTCTTACCAGCTAGTAAATAAAGAACAGCCATTCTAACCGCTACCCCATTTTCTACTTGTTGTAAGATAATGGAATGTTGAGAGTCTGCTACATCACTAGAAATTTCGACACCTCTATTCATTGGGCCGGGATGCATGATTACTATCTCCTTTTTAATATTTTCCAATCGCTTCTTATTGACTCCAAAAGTTAAAGCATATTCTCTTAATGAAGGAAAATATTTAGTGTCTTGTCGCTCTAATTGAATTCTTAAAATATTCGCTACATCGCACCAAGCTAATGCTTTATCAATATTGTATTCAACCTCCACACCTAACGTTTCTATGAATTTTGGAATTAAGGTTGGCGGTCCGCAAAGTTTTACATTAGCTCCTAATTTCTTCAAACAAAAAATATTAGATAAAGCCACTCTTGAATGTGTAATATCACCTACAATTAAAATATTCTTGCCTTTTAAATCGCCTACTTTTTCCTGCATAGAATAGGCATCTAACAAAGCTTGAGTGGGATGTTCGTGGGTACCATCACCGGCATTGATCACACTAGCATCAATATGCTTAGCTAAAAAAACATGAGCGCCAGGACTAGGATGTCGCATTACTACCATATCCACTTTCATTGCCAAAATATTATTGACGGTATCGAGTAACGTTTCCCCTTTTTTTACGGATGAACTTGAACTTGAAAAATTAACAGTATCAGCAGATAATCGCTTTTCAGCTAACTCAAATGAAACACGTGTTCTTGTAGAGTTTTCAAAAAATAGATTGGCAATTGTAGTGTCTCTTAAAGTAGGTACCTTTTTAATCGGCCTATTGATTACTTCTTTAAAATCAGCAGCTGTCTTTAGAATAGTGCGAATATCCTCTGTAGTGAGGTGTTCGATTCCCAAGAGATGCTTGCTGCTTAATTTGCTCATTTACGCTTTTCTTTTAGTAAGTAAACACATTCTTCTCCATCTTCCGCTTGCCACTTTACCTTAACCTTTTCACCATCAATGGTGTCCACCACTTTACCGAAGTAATCTGGCTGTATGGGTAATTCTCTATTGAAACGACGATCAATTAAAACCAATAATTCTACGTTTAAAGGACGACCAAAACTTAGCATGGCATCTAATGCTGCTCTAATTGTTCTGCCGGTATATAATACATCGTCAACTAGTAAAACCTTCTTATTTTCTAAGCTTACATCTAAAGAGGTAGTGCTCGCATGAATCGGTTTATCCCTCGTTCTAAAATCGTCTCTATAGAAGGTAATATCTAATTTCCCATTCTCTACCTTGATTTTAGTCTGCTTTTGAATACAATCAACTATCCTCTCTGCCAAATAAATGCCTCTTGGTTGTAAACCTATGATAACTGTATTCGAAAAATCGTCGTAATTCTCAATTAATTGATGACAAAGGCGCTTAAGCGTTAGTTGAAGTAATTCCGTGCTAAGAATGATTCTGCCTTCCATCTTAGAGGGCAAAGCTAACTTATTTATCTCTTAATTTCGAATGGAAAAACAAATTAACGAATCAATTTAATCAACAGTTCGCAGCCAAAAACTCATTCTTCCCAATTGAAATAAAAATAGTTTGCAACCGAATAAAAGCATGTAGCGTCTAAGAAGGTATAAAAAGGGGTTTTTATGTTTCGTAAAGCTGTTGAGAATGGAAATTTTCAACAGCTTTTTTTATTCTTCTTTGAAAAAGCACCAAAACATATCATTAAAATAAATATTTCTAATTTCCATCTAAAAGTAGGTGACCTTTAAATTTTCTCTACGTCTAATTAGTATAAAAAGGGGTTTTTATGTTTCGAGGACTATTGAGAAGAAAATTTTCAATAGTCCTTTCTCTATTATATTCCGCCTTCTCCATTGTTTCAAAATCCGTTATCAATTATTTAACATTACTACTAATTTTAATAGTTGCCTTTAATGAATACTGCATATATATTTACCACTATAAAAAGGGGTTTTTATGTTTCGTAAAGCTGTTGAGAATGGAAATTTTCAACAGCTTTTTTTATTCTTCTTTGAAAAAGCACCAAAACATATCATTAAAATAAATATTTCTAATTTCCATCTAAAAGTAGGTGACCTTTAAATTTTCTCTACGTCTAATTAGTATAAAAAGGGGTTTTTATGTTTCGAGGACTATTGAGAAGAGAAAATTTTCAATAGTCCTTTCTCTATTATATTCCGCCTTCTCCATTGTTTCAAAATCCGTTATCAATTATTTAACATTACTACTAATTTTAATAGTTGCCTTTAATGAATACTGCATATATATTTACCACTATAAAAAGGGGTTTTTATGTTTCGTAAAGCTGTTGAGAATGGAAATTTTCAACAGCTTTTTTTATTCTTCTTTGAAAAAGCACCAAAACATATCATTAAAATAAATATTTCTAATTTCCATCTAAAAGTAGGTGACCTTTAAATTTTCTCTACGTCTAATTAGTATAAAAAGGGGTTTTTATGTTTCGAGGACTATTGAGAAGAGAAAATTTTCAATAGTCCTTTCTCTATTATATCCCGCCTTCTCCATTGTTTCAAAATCCGTTATCAATTATTTAACATTACTACTAATTTTAATAGTTGCCTTTAATGAATACTGCATATATATTTACCACTATAAAAAGGGGTTTTTATGTTTCGTAAAGCTGTTGAGAAGAGAAAATTTTCAACAGCTTTTTTTTGCACCTACCTCAACCAAAAAGCAATAAGATTTACCTTAAAAAGAATCTTTATATTTTGAATTAGAAAATGTGAATACCTAATCCCCTCTGCGTCTAATAAGCATGATAAGCGATTCTTATGTTTTGAGGGGAATTCAGAAGAGAAAATTTTTAATAATTCTTTTTTAAATCCAGTCTTCTCCGTTGTTTCAAAATCCTTTATCAATAATTTAACAGTACTACTAATATTAATAGTTGCCATTAACAAATTCTGTGTGTATATTTACGCTTATAAAAAGGGGTTTTTATGTTTCGAGGACTGTTGAGAAGAGAAAATCAGCAGTTCTTTTTTTTTGTCTAATATTTTCTAAAAACCTCTACAACCTCCTGTATATAGTACCCTCCAAACAAATTAGCATGTACCAATAATGGATATAACTGATGAATTTTTATCCGTTTATGGAAGTCTTCTGCTAATGGGAATCTATATTGATAACCTTCATAAAATTCGGCATGAAAGCCTCCAAATAACTTTGTAAACGACAATTCCACCTCTCGGAAGCCATAGTAAACAGCAGGATCGATTAAAAATGGTTCCCCTTCTGCACCAATTAAAAAATTGCCACTCCAAAGATCTCCATGCAATAAAGCCGGTTGTTCATTTGGGAACTCATCTTCAATAACTTTCGCAATATTTTCTGCGTATTTAAAAATGGAAGTTGTTGCCCAACCTTTTTGAATGCCAATTTCTAATTGTGGTATTAATCTATTCTCGAAATAGAAAACATGCCATTCCTTTTTAAAGGTATTTATTTGAGGCAATGAGCCGATGTAATTATCGTATTGCAATCCAAAATTGTTGTAAGAGATTTGATGTAACGCTGCTAATTGACTACCAAACTTCATCCAAAACTGTTTCGATACATTTCCCTTCTCAATCCATTCTAAAATGAGAAATGATTGATCTTCTTGATCGAATTGAGATAAAACCCTAGGAATTCTAATTGTATTGCTATCTCTTAAAAGTGCTAGACCTTTAATTTCTTTAGCAAACATTTCAGGATAAGCTGAGCGACTGTTGACTTTTACAAAGAAGCTTTGTGTCTGATTTTCTACTTTATAACATTCATTGATACAACCTCCGCTAACGTTAGTTGATTTGACAAGAGGCGAAGCAATAATTTTCTCCTTTATAAGCTGATCCGAAATGACACCTAGCCACTGCAAATTATAAGAATTGAATTAGTTAATCGTTATCTCAAAAGGAATACGAGCTTGTATGCCCGACCATTCTTGCATTTCTTGAATCGTTTTATAAGAATCATAAAATACGCCCAATTCCTTTTTAACCGCCAAATCTGTTCTCATAGACATCATTTCCTTAATTTGTTGATAGAAGTCTTTTTCTTCAGGAAACTCTTTCAATTTATAATCTTCAATGTTGGCTAGCTCTGCCGCTGTTGCAATGGCTTGTTTTAAGTCTCCAATTTCATCTACCAAGCCAACACCAATCGCATCCTGACCTGTATAAACTCTTCCACGTGCAATTTTTTCCACTTCTTCTATGGTCATATCTCTACCTTCTGCTACACTTTTTTTAAAGTCTAAATAGACGTTCTTAACTTGCAATTCCGCTACTTCCATTTCTCTTTCACTCCATTCTCTATTTAAATTTCCAAAATCAGCATACTGACTAGTCTTCTCTCTATCAAAAGTAATCCCAATCTTGTTTTCAAAGAATTCTTCAAAATTCAATAAAATACCTACTACACCTATTGACCCGGTTATTGTATTTTTTTCTGCATAAATTTTGTCTGCCATACAAGCTACATAGTAACCCGCTGAAGCAGCATAGTTACCCATTGAAACTACTAATGGTTTTTCCTTCTTGGCTAATACTAATTCTCTCCAAATTTGCTCTGAAGTAAATGCAACTCCACCTCCAGAATTAATTCTCAAAACAATTGCTTTTACCTTGTCATCCTTCCTTAATTTCCGGATGATATCTACATACTCGTCTCCGATCTGTCCACTTTTACCATTTCCAAATACAAAGGTTCCTTCCATATAAACCAATGCAATTTTTTCCTTTGCGTTATTGGTTGTTTTATAAGTTGTGGCATAATCACTCATTGTAATAAATTCGATATCCTTATCGTCGTCATAGCCCATTTTTGTTCTCAGTGCATCCAACACTTCATCTTCGTATCCAATTTTATCTACCAAACCATTTTCTAAAGCATCTTGTGGACTGGTAATTGCCAATTCACTGGCTAGTGCACTAAGTTCTTCTTTCGTTTTACCTCTAGCTTGGCTAATAGTTGCTAAATAATTATCATACAAATCTTCTAATAATGCGCCCAGTTGAACTCTATTAGAATCACTCATTTCGCTTACTCTATAAGGCTCGGAAGCACTTTTGAAATCTCCTGCATACAACGGGATAGGCGTAATATCTAATTTATCTAAAAGTTTTTTGTAATACATCGTTTCAATTGATAAACCATCAAACTCAAACATTCCCATTGGATTTAAGTACAAATCATCAGCTACAGAAGAAACTAAATATGATTTTTGAGTTGAAAATTTATTGTAAGCCAGAATAAACTTTCCAGAGGCTTTAAAGTCCTCTAATACTCTTCTCAATTGATCTAAAGTCGCAAAGCTTTCTGATAAAAAATCGGTTGTTAAATAGATGCCTTTAATTTTATCATCAGTCTTAGCATGCTCAATAATATCAATCATCTCAAAAAGTCCGGTAGCTGATTCAGCTCCAAATCCCATTGGACTCAATTCGCCAAAAGGATTATCAATGGTTTTGTCTGGAATTTCTGAGGATAATTCAACTTTCAGAATGCTGTTCGGCTCCAATTTAATTTTGGCCGACTTTCCAGCATTGGCCACAGATGCCACTAAAAATAGTATTCCGATTAACATAATTAGTCCGAAACCTACCATTGATCCAAAGACAATTTTAAAGAAATTTCTCATTGATTATATATTATTGAAGCCTCAAAGATAGGGAGTTTGACCTCAATTAAATGATAACAAATGTTAGTCTCACCTTTAACATAAATCCACAAATTGTATATAATGTAAACAGAAATTAATGCTAGAAGTGCTATTATTGCTGCTGAATGATAGAAGATAAGATTTCGACTTATTTACTTTTGGGAAGTAACATTGGCAATCGTCAATTTTATTTAGAGGAGTGCATTATTTTGCTATCTCAAAATTTTGAAATAGGGAAACGATCTTCTATCTACGAAACGGCTTCTTGGGGAGACCGAACACAACAGGCTTATCTAAACATGGCCATTGAAGTTTTTACCCATCAAAGCCCTTCTGATATTCATCAGATTACTCGTGATATTGAAGATAAATTGGGAAGAAAAGACAAGGGTAATTATTTACCTAGAACCATTGATATAGATATTCTTTTTTATGGCAATGAAATTATTGATACAAGAAGTTTAAGGATACCACATCCTCGATTACAATACAGAAGATTTGTTTTAGAACCTTTAAATGAAATTGCATCAAAGCTTAAACATCCTATCTTAAAGAAAAGTATTCAAACACTTCTAAATGACTGTACAGATAATTTACCAGTAGTTTTGTTTCATCCTGATAAAAATCCTAACAGTGAAATATAAGTATGTAACCATTGAAGGAAATATTGGCGCTGGTAAAACCACTTTAGCCAATTTATTAGCCAAAGAATATGGTGGAAAAATTATTAAAGAGCAGTTTAGAGACAACCCTTATTTAGCCAAGTTTTACGAAGACAAAGAGCGTTACGCCTTTCAATTGGAAATGTCTTTTATGCTGGAACGCTATGCTCAATTGAATAAAGTTTTAAGCGAACCCCATATTTTTGATCAATTTGTAGTAAGCGATTATATGTTTACCAAATCACTCCTCTTTGCCAAGATCAATCTTTCGAGAGAAGAACATCAGCTCTTTCGTCATTTATTTGATTTAATTTCAAAAAAACTACCAAAACCTAACCTTATTTTCTATTTGCACGCCGACAGTCAGCAGCTTCTGGATAACATTAAAAAGAGAGGAAGAGCCTACGAACAAGTAATCACAAAGCCTTACCTAAATAAGATTGAGCGAATGTATATGGAATATTTTAAGCAAATGCCCGATCAAAAAATTGTGGTAGTGAATGTAAAGAATACAGATTGGGTATCTAATGTGTTTATGTTCCAGCATTTGTTAGAACTATTCGACCAAGATTACAAAGATGGCATTAATGTGGTGGAGTTGAAGTGAGGTTGGAATTTTGGATATTCGGTGATTTAACTAATCAAAAAGCACCGAAATTCAGAGCGAAGTGGAAAGTCTCATCAAGATAAATTAAACTCCAATCATTAAACACTAAACATTACCCTTCAAATAGTCCCAAAGCACCACACCTGTACAAACACTAATATTCAACGAATGCTTCGTTCCCCATTGTGGGACTTCAATACACTCATCAATGAGTTTCATGGCTTCATCACTAACGCCACTTACCTCATTTCCAAATATTAAAGCGTAATCTTTATCCTTATCCCATTCAAATTCTCCCAATTGCTTCGCTCCTTCTGCCTGTTCAATCGCGATTATCTGATAACCCTTTTGTTTTAGCAATTGGATGCAATCTGTTACTTCTTGAAAATACGTCCAATGAACCGATTCTGTTGCCCCTATGGCTGTTTTCTGAATTTCTTTGTGCGGCGGCTGAGCAGTATAGCCGCATAAATATAGCTTCTCTACCAAAAAGGCATCACACGTTCTAAAAACTGATCCAACATTGTTAGCGCTACGAATGCTGTCTAAAACCACGCAAACATTGTGCTTCTCAGTCGATTTAAACTCCTCAACACTTAATCTATTTAACTCTTGTAGTGATAACTTTTTCATTTGTGGAATACTATTAATCTAAGAAGGGCTGCAAGATAGGAATTTCAAGTATTTTCAACCTCCCAATTAAATCTATCAGATTTAGAATATTATAATACTAGATGGCAAAAAAAGCAAAGGCAAAGAAAGAGACGCCCTTAATGGGGCAGTTTAACAAGATAAAGCAAAAATATCCTGATGCGCTCTTACTATTTCGTGTCGGTGATTTTTACGAAATGTTTGGAGAAGATGCAATCATCGCTTCCAAAGTATTAGGCATCGTTTTAACCAAAAGAGCCAATGGTAGCTCTCATATAGAGTTAGCCGGATTTCCCTATCACTCAGTTGACACTTATTTACCGAAACTGGTGAAAGCAGGCCACCGAGTAGCGATTTGTGAGCAACTCGAAGATCCAAAACTTACAAAAAGCATTGTAAAAAGAGGCGTTACAGAATTGGTAACACCAGGAGTGGCTATTAATGACAAGATATTAGACCATAATGTCAATAATTATTTAGCATCAGTATATTTTACCAAAAAAGGGGAAGCTGGTATTGCCTTTTTAGATGTTTCAACGGGAGAATTTTTAGTAGCAGAAGGCAGTATTTCCTATATTGATAAACTTATTCAAAGCTTTCAGCCAAAAGAAGTCATCTTTTCGAAAAATAATCAAAAACTGTTTAAAGAACACTTTGGACAAAGCTTTTACACCTTTGCTCTAGATGATTGGATTTACAATTTTGATTTCGCAGAAGAATTACTCACCAAGCATTTTCAAACGCAAACTTTAAAAGGTTTTGGAATTGACAATATGCATTTGGCAAAAATGGCGGCCGGAGCGGTTCTCCATTATCTAACAACAACGGAACACAATCAAAATGACCATATTCGAACGATACAACGCATCATGTCAGATGACTATGTTTGGATAGATAGATTCACATTAAGAAACCTTGAATTACTACATAGTCCGCACGAAGGCGGCATTTCTCTTTTAAACGTGATAGATTCCACTTTAACTTCTATGGGCGGAAGAATGTTGAGGAATTGGATAGCCCTTCCATTGAAAAATTTAAAAAGTATAGAGGCAAGGCAAGCGGTAGTAGAATATTTTGTACTTAATAATGCTTTACATAATGATGTAAAAATCCATTTGAAAGGCATTAACGATCTAGAAAGATTAGCGTCAAAAATCGCCCTAAAAAAGATCAATCCCAAAGAAGTAATGCAGTTAAAGTACTCTTTGGATAACATCATCCCCATTAAAGCGCTCGCGAAAGCTTCTGATCATAAAGTATTGAAAAAGTTGCTAGACGCAATAGATCTTTGTGAAAATTTGCATCAACGCATTGCCAAAGAAATCCAGCCGGACGCTCCGATGTTACTATCAAAAGGAAATGTGATAGCTAAAGGCGTTTCGCAAGAATTAGATGATTTAAGAGATATTTCAACCAAAGGCAAAGACTATTTAGCGGCCATGCAAGCCAAAGAAATTGAGGAAACCGGTATAACTTCCCTTAAGATTGCCTTCAATAATGTATTTGGTTATTATTTAGAAGTTAGAAACAGTCATAAAGACAAAGTTCCTGAAGATTGGATCAGAAAGCAAACTTTAGTCAATGCAGAACGGTACATTACGCCTGAACTAAAGGAATATGAGCAAAAAATCATGGGTGCAGAAGATAAAATTTCTGTCCTGGAGGCTCAACTCTATGATGATTTATTAGAAGCCATCAAAAGCTACATTCCAGCATTACAGAAAAATGCTAAAATTATCGCCCATCTTGATTGCCTTCAATCTTTTGCTACCAATGCATTAAAGAACAATTATAGAAAACCGATACTAAATGATTCTTTAGTACTAGATATTGTTGACGGTCGCCATCCTGTTATTGAGCAACAGTTGCCTCCTGGTGAGGCCTATGTACCGAATAATGTTCATTTAGATGATACCAATCAACAGATCATTATTATTACCGGACCTAACATGGCGGGTAAATCGGCACTATTAAGACAAACAGCTTTAATTGTTTTAATGGCTCAAATGGGCTCGTTTGTACCGGCACACAAAGCTGAGATAGGTATTGTAGATAAGATTTTCACTCGAGTTGGCGCAAGCGATAATATCTCTCAGGGCGAATCAACCTTTATGGTAGAAATGATTGAGACGGCCACCATTATGAATAATGTCTCCGATAGGAGTTTAATTCTACTAGACGAAATTGGAAGAGGAACTAGCACCTATGATGGTATTTCAATTGCATGGTCGTTAGTGGAATTTCTGCACAACAATCCAATGGGTAAAGGCAAGACATTATTTGCAACACATTACCACGAATTAAATGAATTAGCCGCTAAACATGAAAGAATTCAAAATTTCCATGTATCTACAAAAGAAGCCGGCAACAAAGTTATCTTCTTACGAAAATTAGTGAAAGGTGGCACAAAGCACAGCTTTGGAATTCATGTTGCGCAAATGGCAGGCATGCCAAAATCGATTGTCGAAAGAGCCAAAGAAGTACTCTTAGAGTTGGAGGAAAAACACATTGGAGATGACACCGGACAAAAACTAAAACAGCTTCCAAAGAAAGATTATCAGCTCAGTATTTTTGAAATGGACGACCCTAAATGGGAAGCTGTAAAAGAGTATTTGAACGCCATTGATATCCCAATTACTACACCGGTAGAAGCATTATTAAAGCTTCAAGAGCTAAAAAAGATGCTATAATTCCATTTTGTTCCACAGCTATATTTTTATTATATTAAATACCCATAAAATAACTGATTTGCAATACTTTAAATATCATTTATTTAATTTTTTAAACGTTTCACATTAATCCATTTTGTATATTATATGATAAAAAAAATAAATCCTTACAGTTTCATACAACTCTCAATGATGGCTTAAAGTTTAAGTTCCAAAATGCAATACAATTTGTGCTCGTAAAAAGCTGACTTAATTATGGAACAATCTTATTTCAAACTTAAGACTTACCTTATAATTTGAGATTGTATTTGAGCTTGCAATTGAATTTGTTTTGTAATTGAATTTGTTTTGTAATTGAATTTGAGTTTGAGTATTGAGACTTTGACACCTCCCTCCTTTTACACATCTTCTGAATAACTTTTAACCCTAATCCAATCAATGGATAATAATTTTGCACCATCCTGCGTTTGACGGGAAACCTTATTCATCTAAAATAAAATTCACTTAGCAGTATGTTAAATACAATTTTCTTACAATCAATAGATAACGGTGGTGCAGAAGAAGTGGCACAAGAGAGTATGCAATTAATCAGCCTAATTATGAAGGGTGGATATATTATGATCCCTATCGGAGTGCTATCTATTATTGCAATTTACATTTTTGTAGAGCGCTATCTTACCATTAAAAAGGCGAGTAAAATTGATCCTAAATTCATGCTCAACATTAAAGATTATGTCGCCAATGGAAACATTGAAGCCGCTAAAACGCTTTCTAAAAACACAGATACACCTATTGCTAGAATGATAGAAAAAGGAGTATTAAGAATCGGAAAGCCACTTCGTGATATTAGTGTAGCGATTGAAAACGTAGGGAAGTTGGAAATTTATCAACTAGAAAGAAAATTAGCGACATTGGCTTCTATTGCAGGTGTAGCACCGATGATAGGTTTCTTCGGAACAGTAACCGGTATGATTAAAGCCTTTTACAATATTGCAAAAGCAGGTCAGCAAGTAAACGCCAATATGTTAGCAGGTGGTATCTACGAAGCAATGATCACTACTGCTGCCGGATTAGCGGTAGGAATTATAGCATTAATTGGCTACAACTTATTAGTATCGTTGGTGGAAAAAGTGGTACACCAAATGGAAGCGACTTCAGTTGAATTTATCGATCTTTTACAAGATCCAGCTTAAAATAAAGTTATGGCAATCAAATCAAGAAATAAGGTTGAACCCTCTTTTAGTATGTCGTCATTAACCGACATTATATTTCTACTATTGATCTTTTTTATGTTAACGTCTACATTGGTTAGTCCCAATGCACTAAATTTAGTTTTACCTTCTTCTAATACACAATCTTTAGCACCACAATCTATCTCAGTAGAAATCAATAAAAGTCTAGAATATGCTGTTGATGGTAAGAAAGTACCGCTTTCACAAGTAAGAACTTTGGTCAATAAGAAAGTAAGCACATTAGAAGATCCTACAGTGGTGTTAAGTGCCGACAAGTCGGTTCCTATTGAAAATGTGGTAGAAATAATGAATATCGCTAACGATCTGAAAATAAAATTAATCTTGGCGACTAAGCCTAAATAATGAATTTGGCAAAAGATTTGTAATATAGTTACTATGAATGCTTCAGAAAAATGGCAAAAAATAGAAAAGAAAAACGATAAAAAGGGTTGGGCAGTCTCCATTGCCATCCATCTTTTGTTGTTGTTAGCTTTTATTCTTTTGGCGATGAAAACGCCAAAGGATGAGCCATTGCAAGGTGTTTTGATTGATTTTGGCAACTCTACCACCGGACAAGGGCAGTTATCAGATCCCGGACAATCAGCAGCAGAAGCAGCTGAAAGTCAAGAAGCAGTAGCCGAAGCGGTAGAAGCCGCATCAGAACCTCAAGTTAAACCTACTGTCCCCGATGAAGTAGTAACACAAGATGTAGCAGAAGCTCCAGCCATCACGCCACAAAAAGAAAAGCCAAAGCCTACTAAAGAAGAAATAAAAGCGGCCAAAGAAGCAGCAGAAGCTAAGAAAAAAGCAGAGGCAGAAGCCAAAGCAAAAGCGGAAGCAGATGCGATAGCCAAAGCAAAGGCTGCTGAAGAAGCCAGAAAAAAGGCAGAAGCAGATGCTTTAGCTGAAAGTTTAAATGATGCGTGGGGCAAGGGTACCAACCAAGGAAATCAAGATGGACCAGGCGACTTTGGTAATCCAGATGGCGTGCCCAATGGTGGAAATGACAATGGTACCGGACAAGGCAATAGTGGTACAGGTCCTGCCCTTTCTGGATTAGGTGGCAGAAAATGGGTAAAACTTCCACAAGTAAAAGATGATTCACAAAAATTCGGAACAGTGGTCATCAAGATTAAGGTAGATAAAAATGGTAACATCATCAGTTCTGAGTTTACTTTGAAAGGATCTACCACTTCTGATCAAGTTCTTATACAACGAGCTAAAGATGCTTTAAAGAATGCTAAGATTTCTAGTAATGTAAATGCCGCCAGTGAAGAAATTGGCTATGTGACTTTCAACTTTAGAGCCCAGTAACATTAGTATTCCCAATACTAAAAATTCAGATTTATTCTTATTTAATTATTGAATATTAAATTTTTCAATAATAACTTATACACTAAACAATCCAAATTAGCTATTAGGTATTTTTGGTATATATTCCCTTAGTAACGCTATACAACTAGTTATTTATTAGTATATATTAAACAAAATATGTAGTTTCCTTCTTCAAAAATTGGAAATTATGTATTTGAAAACTTACTTAACTCTATTTTTTAGTTTATTCTTTTTATCAGTAGTCACTGCAGAACAAGGTGATCTAATATCATATGAATATTTAGATGAAATTACTCATGAAGAAGTAGTTCAAATGGGCATGAATGCTACGGGAGCATTAACTGAAAACAATCCAACACTTGGTACTTTAATAGAGCTATATTTTAAATCAATAGCCGATCAAAGAGATTTAGATGTTTATAAAGTTATATATGAGTCAGTTGATTTTTATGATAACCCTGCACAGGCTTCTGGTGTAATCATTATACCTAAGCACGAAAATTTTGTTTGCGAAAAATCCTTTTCAATTTATGGGCACGGAACCATGTTTGATAGAGAAGCTGTCTTTTCAAGACCATCCAATTGGGGATACGAATTCTTTTTACCCGTTCTTTTAAGCGCCATTAATACCATTTGTGCCGTTCCTGATTATTATGGAATGGGCGATGGCGATGGATTTCATCATCACAACACCTTCAAAACAAACGCTTCTTCAACAATTGATTTGGTTAGAGCAGGTCGACAACTATGTGACATTCTTGAAGTTCCATATAATAAAAGAATCTTACCAATGGGTTATTCTGAAGGTGGCACCAATTCAATGGGGGTCATTAAAATGATTAAAGAATATGGTTGGCAAGATGAATTTGAGGTGAAATTTGCAGGCTGCGGCAGTGGCGCATACGATCTTTCCGGTGAGGCTTACGAATTTATAATCAACAACCCTGTTTATCCTACGCGACAGTACATTTTATATTTATTAGCCACTTGTGAAGATATTTATGGTAACCTTATAGATGAAGCGGCAGGGGAATCAATATCCACGTATTTAAATTCTCCCTACGATCAACTATATACTGACAATATTTTAACTCAAAACGGTAATACCGGATGGGTGGCTCAATATTGGGAAGAGATGTTTAAAGCCGATGCCATTGAAGAGGTAAAAGAAAATCCAGATCATCCTTTCCGAGTTTGCTTAGAAAATAGCAATGTTTACGATTGGCAAAATCCGTATCCTACATTTATGTATTACTGCACTTCTGACGAGCAAGTACCGCCATCAGGAGCTTTAAAGACTAGAGATGTACAAAGAGACTATATTCCTTGGTGGCAGTTTTGGGAGCGATATAAGATTATTGCACTAGATATCACTTTAGGTGATCTTATACCTAATCATTCTACTTGTGCATTACCCTCAATTTTCTTACAATTGTTTTTCATGCAAAATAATTTGGGCCTCTCATGTGAATATACTGGCAGAGTTCAACCTGAACTAAAACTAACCGCTACATCAGGTGAAAATATTGCGAATAAAATGATTTATTCCAATAGCGCATTAGACTTAACTACATTGATGAAAGAAAACAACTTAAAAAATGTTGAAGCCTATAACTTACAAACAGAATCATCTATAACATCAGCTAATAGTAAATCCATTAATTTCAACGAAAATGGGTTATATCTAATAAAATCGGTTGGAAATAATGGTGAATTATTTTTCTCTTGGTTATTTAAAATGGCACCTGATTATGTGAACACTGCAGATTATGATCCAATTGTAACTAACCCTATGAACCAAAGCACTAAAATCGATTTATCATTGCTCCATGAAAAGGTAAATCAGATTGCAGTTATTGATAAAGATGGACACGAGCACTTAGTTATCAATAAAAATTTAGATAACAACCTTGTAGATTTAGAAAGAACGGCATCAATGATCGATGGTGAATATACCGTTGAAATTAGAACTCCAAAATTCAACTATCCATTACTATTAAAGGTGAATAGTGCCATTGATAACAAAGGATTTGAGTTGTATCCCAACCCGGTATCTGACAAATTATTTTTCAAAATAGGTAGCACTACTTCTGAGGCCGTTAATGTAAAAATAATTGATGTACAAGGAAAGGTTATATGGTCGAACACACTGCCGGCTCAAGAGACATTTGAGCTCAATGTTGCAAATTTATCTAAAGGTTTTTATAGTGTTGAGATTGACAACGGAATAGAAATGCTCTCAAAGAACTTTATAAAGCAGTAAATTGAATGAATATTCAATATTTGTTTTGAGTAACATTTCATAAATAAATTACACAACAATTTTAGATGTGGAATTGCAGAACGGTATCTTAGCCTCAAAAGGAAATTATGCCAAGCACATTAACTGCCATCTCTCCTATTGACGGCCGATATAGAAACAAAGTTGAATCATTAGGTCAATATTTTTCAGAATATGCCTTGATCAAATATCGGGTAAAAGTGGAAGTAGAATATTTAATTCTTTTAGCCACTGCCATTCCTCAAATAGAAACTTTTGATAAAGACAGTCAAGCTCAACTGCGTAAACTCTATATCGATTTTACAGAAGAAGATGCCGCAGCAATAAAAGAGATTGAAAAAACCACCAACCACGATGTGAAAGCGGTGGAATATTTCATCAAGAATAAAATTAAAGATTTTGTTCCTGCTGCTGCATTAGAGTTCGTGCATTTTGGATTAACTTCTCAAGACATTAACAATACAGCCACTCCATTGCTTTTAAAAGATGCTCATTTCGATGTCATATTACCTACCATCAATTCTGTTATCGAAAAATTGAAGGAATTGGAAATGGAGTATAAAGACATTACGCTATTAGCTAAAACACATGGTCAACCGGCCTCTCCTACTATTTTAGGGAAGGAAATACGCGTTTTTACAGAGAGAATTGAAAAACAATTAGAATTACTAAAGACCATTCCTTTTTCTGCAAAATTTGGCGGCGCCACCGGAAATTTCAATGCTCACTTGGTGGCGTATCCTAACCAAGATTGGATTGCTTTTGGCAATACTTTCGTCAATGAAGTGCTGAGTTTGGATCGATCACGAACCACTACACAAATAGAACACTACGATAATTTAGCGGCGCTTTTCCATAATTATGCTAGGATCAATACCATATTAATGGATTTATGTAAAGATGTTTGGACTTACATTTCTATGGATTATTTCAAGCAAAAATTAAAAGAAGGCGAAGTGGGTTCTTCCGCTATGCCGCATAAAGTCAATCCTATTGATTTTGAAAATGCTGAAGGCAACTTAGGCTTGGCGAATGCTTTATATGAACATTTAGCATCAAAACTTCCTATTTCAAGATTACAACGCGATTTAACCGATAGCACCGTTCTAAGAAATATTGGCGTTCCTGTAGCGCATACTTTAATTGCTTTAAGTTCAATTCAAAAAGGATTAGGTAAGTTGATTATCAATGAAGCCGCTATAAAAGCCGACTTAGATAAAAATTGGGCGGTAGTAGCGGAAGCCATTCAAACCGTTTTAAGAAGAGAAGGATTTGAAAAGCCTTACGAAGCTTTAAAAGGTTTAACGAGAACAAATGATGTAATTAACGAAGCTAAAATCCTTGCTTTTATTGAAACATTAGCGGTTTCAGAGGAGATAAAAGCAGAGTTAAAGAAAATCAGTCCTTTTAATTACCGTGGCTATGCCTAACAAGCAAAATCAAGAAAAGGATTACTATTTTAACGAAGATGGTTTATTGGTCTTCACCAAAACTTACCATCTTAAAAGAGGCTATTGCTGCAAAAATGGTTGTTTGCACTGTCCTTATGGATTTAAGGATAGTCAATCAAAGTCAGAAAAATCGAATAACAAAAACGCTTAGCGTCTAGCGTAAAATTAATTAAACCTAATCGCCTTAATTGGACTTATTCTCATTATTAGCAGAGAAGGGATAATCAAAAACAATAAACAACAGCCGATTGTCCCAAAATTGATCAAAGCAATCATTAACCAATCAATCTTTATCGGTGCAGTAGTAACGTAGTAAGCATCTTCTGGTAATTTTATTACGCCGAAATACAATTGAATAAAACACAATCCCAACCCAATAACATTTCCAATAATCAAACCTCGAATAACAATAAAGCTACTCCAATACAGAAAAACCCTTTGTAAAAATCGATTATCTCCTCCCATTGATTTTATGGTACCAATCATATAGGTTCTGTCTAAAATTAGTATGAGTAGCGCAATCACCATATTTAAAATGGCGACCACTAACATAATAATCAAAACAATATTTCCATTCATCTTTTGCAACTTCAACCAATCAAATATGTTAGGTCTGATGCTTATAATCGTCTCTGAGTAAACTTTTCCGGGTAAGTAATTATAATAGATCAAGGCATCGAATTTATCCAATTGATCGGTATTTTTTATAATCACTTCATAGCTTCCAGCTTCCTTATTGGTCCATTTATTTAATTGTTGAATAACTCTTATGTCTCCAATAGTATACAACATATCAAATTCCTCTAAACCGGAGTTATAGATGCCACACACTTTAAACTTTCTAGCAATTGGTTTAGGATTGTCGCTAATAATAAAATATAAATTCACTGTAGCACCAACTTCTAGATTCATTCTATTGGCAGTTGTTTCAGAAATTAATAGATCTCTGCTAACAACACTATCCGATGTGTTAGGTAAAGCACCTTGTTTCAAATACTTTTTAAAAGCATACCAATTATACTCTGCTCCAACTCCTTTTAAAAATGTTTTTTCTAACTCTCCGGTCGACTGTAAAATAGCGGCAGGTTTTATAGCGATTGGCGAAATACTTGTCACTCCATCAATCTCTTTAATATTCTTGATAACTTCATCATCCAAAGAAACGGCGTATTGATCCACAGGATTTCCAGAACTTCCAAAAGCATTAATATGAATATGCCCCCAAAAACCATAAACTTTTTCTGCTATCTCATTAGTAAAACCATTCACCATTGATGTAGAAATAACCATTACCGTTACACTTAATGCTACCGCAATAGTGGCAATCAAAATGATAAAAGAAGAAAAACTCTTCTTACTCGGTTTGGCTATTTTTTTTGCTATAAAAAATGGTGTGTTCAAAAAAGGCTTATTTTTTGATAGAATATATGATTAATATTGATTTTCGTAATTTTTTGACAAAAGTAAGAAAGCACATGCATTCCACGATCAGAATAAGCAGTTTCATTTATTTTCTTTTGATTATTATCATCACATCTTGCTCAGGACAAGTTAAACCTACCAATTATGGTCTATTAGAAATAGAAGAAAATGAAACATTCTACCACAATCACCTCATTACAGTTGGCGCAGAAAGATTAGATGAATACTTGCCCCTTTTGAGAGATAAGAAAGTTGGAGTAGTCGTCAACCAAACTTCTATGGTAAATGATAAAAACCTAGTTGATGTGTTATTGGCTTATAATGTAGTCGTAAATAACATTTTTGTACCTGAACATGGATTTAGAGGAACAGCTAGTGCTGGTGAGATTGTAAATAATGCAATAGACGGAAAAACAGGTATACCAATTGTTTCATTATACAGTGCTAACAAGAAACCAAAACTCGAACAATTGGGGGAAACGGAAAAATATAAAGATGATGTAGAAACGGGAGTCTCTAAAATTGACATCATGATATTTGACCTTCAAGATGTTGGCGCTCGCTTTTACACTTATATCTCTACTTTACATTACGTAATGGAAGCATGTGCTGAAGCCAATATTCCATTAATAGTATTAGACCGACCTAACCCCAATGGATTTTATGTTGATGGACCAGTGATGGAGGATGAATATAAATCATTTGTAGGTATGCATCCTGTACCTATCGTTCATGGAATGACGGTTGGTGAATATGCCAAAATGATTAATGGTGAAAAATGGTTGCAAAATGGTATTCAATGTGATTTAACCGTTATTGCTTGTGAAGGATATGACCATACCAAGTTTTATGAATTACCGATTAAACCCTCACCCAATCTACCGAATATGAGAGCGATCTACCTTTATCCTACCTTATGCTTGTTTGAGGGAACAGACATTAGTGTTGGTAGAGGAACCGACAAACAATTTCAAGTGATTGGCAGTCCTAATTTATCTGAAGAACGGTTAAATATGGACTATTATGGATTGCAAGCTAGTTATAGATTTACGCCACAAGACATGCCTGGAGCAAACAACCCAAAACACGAAGGAAAAGAGTGCATTGGAATTGATTTAAGTGAAAAAGAAATTGAAGAAATTCGCAATATTAAAAAGATAGACATTCAATATGTTAAAGGAATCTACAAACTACACAAGGATAAAAGTAACTTCTTTAATCCTTTCTTTACTAAGCTGGCAGGAAATACATCTTTACAACAACTTATAATGAGTGATAGACCAATTATGGCTAACGAAGATCCATTTCTAAAATATGAAAATGACCTTCAAAATTTCAAGAAAATTAGAAAAAAGTACCTTATTTATAAGGATTTTGAGTAGTTATACTCAATTTTAATTTTCCGAACTACTATTATATGTAGTTTATTAACTATTTATAGGGATTTTTTTACATCTAATGAAAATATATATATTTTTTTTTGCTTTTGTGCTTCTAAATAATATATATTTGAAACCAATAAAGCAATGTAAACTTTATTAATCAGGACACTACTTCAACGTTTTAACCCCCAAAACGAACCATACCCTTTTTTAGATAGTATATTTTGCTATTATTCGTTCTTAAATTTTACGCAAGAGGTAAAATTTATGTTGATTAGAGTGTAATAATCTTAAAAGTAGAATTAAATTCTAGACTATAACAAGATATTAATCTCACTTTCCATTAACAGATTTCCTCTACCGTACAATAAATATGGGTTTTTAAAACCAAACCTTATTAATGATTAATCGAACATAACTACCCCTAGTTATTAAATCATTGATATGAAAAAAGTAGAAAAAAAGGGTTCCGTTATTAGATATCAAAGCTTCAGATATCTATTTGCACTAATTTTTGGATTAAATCTATTAAGTTCCAATATAGCTATTGCTCAAGTCCCGAATGATGGTCAAAAGTCATCAGCTGTAGAAGTAACTAAATACAGTTCTGAACCAGTATTCCAGCCATGGATGACAGAAGAAGAGTATGTTAAAATTTGGGCTGAATGGAACAAAACTCAACCTAAAAAATCTGATTTTGTACTTCATGATGGCAGTCAATCTGAAAATGGTAGAGCTATAACATTTTGTAATAATTGTAATAGCTGTTCATCTAATTCCCCTAGTAGCAATCCAAATGTTGTGGCGCAATGTCAACAAACCTTAAACCTTGTATTCGTTATTGATGAATCAGCCTCTATCGATAATTCAGAGGCAGCTTTAGTAGAATCAGGTGTAATTGCATTTTTAGACGAATTGTCATGTACTAATATTAACATCGCTGTTATTGAGTTTGGTTATGTAGCGAATTACGTAGTAAATCAATATAGTTCTGTATCGTCTATTCAAACAGGCATGCAAAACTATTTTGATGGTAATGCAACTAATTCAGGCCCATTTACAGGACAAACTTACAGAGATGGTACTTACGGTACCAATTGGCATTCTGCCTTTTTGTTAGCTAACAATTTGGCTGTTACACCAGATTTAATCCTATTTTTCACTGACGGTGTTCCTACTATTTACACAGATGATCCTTCTTCTCCATCAACTGCATGGAGTTCTTGTGGAAATCCAGGTAGTACTCAAATTCCAGAAATTTTCAATCCTATTGAAGTGTCAAATGAATTAAAATCAAAAGGAGCACATGTTTTTGTTTTAGGAGTAGGTGTTGGAAATAGTTCAACTGCTGTTAGTAATATTCAATCAATTTCTGGTCCAACGCTTTTTAATGCGTCAGGATCAGGTGACGCTACAAATATTGCAACTGCTGATTATTCTTTAACAACGAATTTCTCGCAAATGCAAACTAGTTTAGAAAATTTTGCAAGAAATTTGTGTCCATTGATTGTAACCTGTAATGCAACTCCTGTATGTACTAATACTTCTACAAATGGTACCGTTACTATTGACTTTGCTGATGATGCAATAGCTCCTTTTACAGTTAGTATAAATGGAGGCACTAGTTTTACAACAAGTGCTGATCCATATGTATTTACGAATTTACCTGCTGGAAGTTATTCGGTAACGGCAACTGACGCAAGTGTTTGTACAAGAGCTACCACATGTAGTTCAACTGTAACTACTTCAAATATTGTTATTTCAGAAACCCATATAGATGTTACTTGTAATGGATTGAGCAATGGAAGTATTAATTTAACTGTTAGCGGAGGCGTTTCTCCGTATTCTTATTCCTGGACAAATGGTGCTGGCACAAATGAAGATCCAACAGGTTTAGCTGCAGGTGACTATACTGTTACTGTAACAGATATAAATGGTTGCAACGAAAGCAGAACAATTACTATCAATCAATCTTCTCCTGTTACGTTATCCGAAACGCATACTGATGTAAAATGTAATGATGATAATGGAGTTAGCAACGATGGAACAGTTACGTTAACTGCCAACAATACAGTTGGTGCTATTACATTTACTTTAACGGGTCAGACTTCTAACAATACTGGCTTATTTACTGGTCTTGCGGCTGGAAACTATACTGGAACTGTTACGGATGCTAATGGTTGTTCGGCTAGTGTGCCGGTAACAATCGGATTAGCCGCTCAATTATCTGTAGCGGAATCTCATACGGATGTTATTTGTAATGATGGTTCTGGAACTAGTGATGATGGAACAGCTACTTTAACAGCTACAAACGGCGTTGGTACTTTAACTTACGGTTTAACGGGTCAGACTTCTAACAATACTGGCTTATTTACTGGTCTTGCGGCTGGAAACTATACAGGAACTGTTACGGATGCAAATGGTTGTTCAGCTAATGTGCTTGTAACAATCGGATTAGCAGCTCAATTATCTGTAGCAGAATCTCATACTGATGTCATTTGTAATGACGGTTCTGGAACTAGTGATGATGGAACAGCTACTTTAACAGCTACAAATGGTGTTGGTACTTTGATTTACGGTTTAACGGGTCAGACTTCTAATAATACTGGCTTATTTACTGGTCTTGCAGCTGGAAACTATACCGGAACAGTTACGGATGCAAATGGATGTTCGGCTTCTGTGCCTGTAACTATCGGAATTGCAGCTCAATTAACTTGTAATGCAATTGAAATACAACCTGTTTCATGTAATAATGGAGAAGATGTGTTTGTAAATAATACCGGTACAAATGACGATGGTTCAGCTTACGTTAGTGTAACTGGAGGTAATGCACCATATACATATTTATGGGATAATGGAGAAACCAATGATACTGCTTACAATTTGATAGCTGGCAACCATACTGTTACTATAACAGATGACAAAGGTTGTACTACATCTTGTGATGTAACTATTACTGAACCAGAAGTATTGACCTGCCAAACAACTGAAATTAGTCCAGCGTCTTGTAATGGTGAAGAAGATGGATCTGCAGTTGTAACTGTTACTGGAGGTAATGGTGACTATACTTATGCTTGGGATAATGGAGAAATGAATGATACCGCTTATGCACTAAGTGCTGGAAACCATAGTGTAACTATTACCGATAGTAAAGGATGTATGACAATTTGCACAGTAACTATTGGACAACCAAGTACATTAACTTGTACTGCTACACAAGACAGTCCGGTTGTGTGTAATGGTGAAGACAATGGTTCTGCGACTGTTACTCCTCAAGGTGGAAACGGTGGATACGCTTACTTATGGGATAATCAAGAAACAACTGCTACGGCAACCGGCTTAACAGCTGGAGTTCACACCGTTACAGTGACAGATAGCAAAGGATGTACAACTACTTGTGATGTAACAATTTCTGAACCTGAAGTTTTAACTTGTAATGCTGCTCAAGTAAGTCCAGTTGTGTGTAATGGTGAAGACAATGGTTCGGCTACTGTTACTCCTCAAGGTGGAAACGGTGGATACGCTTACTTATGGGATAATCAAGAAACAACTGCTACGGCAACCGGCTTAACAGCTGGAGTTCATACCGTTACAGTAACAGATAGTAAAGGATGTACAACTACTTGCGATGTAACAATTTCTGAACCTGAAGTTTTAACTTGTAACGCTGCTCAAGTAACGCTTTCGAAACATACTGATGTTATTTGTAATGATGGTTCTGGAACTAGTGATGGAACAGCTACTTTAACAGCTACAAATGGTGTTGTGTAATTTAACTTACGGTGTTAACGGCAATGGTGCGAACCGTTCTAACAATACTATTTATTGATTGGTTCGGTGGATGGAAACTATACTGGAACCGTTACGGATGCTACTACTCTTGTTCTACAGTTACGTCCCGGTAACAATCGGATTAGCAGCTCAATTATCTGTAGCGGAATCTCATACTGATGTTATTTGTAATGATGGTTCTGGAACTAGTGATGATGGAACAGCTACTTTAACAGCTACTAACGGTGTTGGTACTTTAACTTACGGGTTAACGGGTCAGACTTCTAACAATACTGGCTTATTTACTGGTCTTGCTGCTGGAAACTATACTGGAACTGTTACGGATGCTAATGGTTGTTCGGCTAGTGTGCCGGTAACAATCGGATTAGCAGCTCAATTATCTGTAGCGGAATCTCATACTGATGTTATTTGTAATGATGGTTCTGGAACTAGTGATGATGGAACAGCTACTTTAACAGCTAACGGTGTTGGTACTTTAACTTACGGGTTAACGGGTCAGACTTCTAACAATACTGGCTTATTTACTGGTCTTGCAGCTGGAAACTATACTGGAACTGTTACGGATGCTAATGGTTGTTCTGCTAGTGTGCCGGTAACAATCGGATTAGCAGCTCAATTATCTGTAGCGGAATCTCATACTGATGTTATTTGTAATGATGGTTCTGGAACTAGTGATGATGGAACAGTTACTTTAACAGCTACAAACGGTGTTGGTACTTTAACTTACGGGTTAACGGGTCAGACTTCTAACAATACTGGCTTATTTACTGGTCTTGCAGCTGGAAACTATACTGGAACTGTTACGGATGCAAATGGTTGTTCAGCTTCTGTGCTTGTAACAATCGGATTAGCTGCTCAATTATCTGTAGCAGATTCATACTGATGTTATTTGTATGACGGTTCTGGAACTAGTGATGATGGAACAGCTACTTTAACAGCTACTAAGTACTAACACATGGTAGACAGTCCATATACTTGTTGAGTGTAATGGTGAATGATTTTGACGGTTGATGGTTAACGGGTCGACTTCTAATAATACTGGCTTATTTACTGGTCTTGCAGCTGGAAACTATACAGGAACTGTTACGGATGCAAATGGTATGTTCGGCTCAATCTGTGCGGCTGTAATATCTGGAATTGCAGCTCAAAACGGTGTTAACTTGGATAATGCAATTGAAATATACCTGTTACCTTTGTTCATGTAATAATGGATGAATCGATGTAAGTTTGTAAAGCTTTAACTGCTACTCGGCTTACAAACTGGTGACTTAACGATGGTTCAGCTGGATACGTTAGTGTAACTGGAGTCATACTGGTAATGACCATATGCATATTTAACAGCAACTGGGATAATGGAGAATAACCAATGAGCAAAATACTGCTTACGGATAATTTGAATTAGCACTGGCAACCATACTGTTAACTATATGATGAACAGATTAACAGACAAAGGTTGTACTATTACATCTTGTGATGCGAACTACGGAAGTTTTGCTTGCACAATGAGCTGCTCAAAACCATGAGTAGAGGTAGTATTGGACAGTTCTCGCGTGCGCCAAATAATGCAACTATGAAGATCAATGGTTCTAGTCCGCTCAGCGTCTGTTATTTGTAATATGGTGAAGAAGATGGATCTGCAGTTGTAACTGTTACTGGAGGTAATGGTGACTATACTTATGCTTGCAAAGGGGATAATGGTGAAACAGAAATGATGGAATGATACCGACTTACTTATACCAATGGTGCTGGAAACCATAATTAGTGTAACAATATTACCGATAGTAGAAACGGATGTATGACAACTGCTTTTACGGCATTGTACCGGTTTAACCATATTGGGCTGGAACAACGTTCATGCACGAGTATTACAGTTAACTTGTATGACCTGCTTGAACAACAAGACAAATAGTACCGGTTGTAGATGTAATGGTGAAGACAATGGATGTTTCTGCGACTGTTACCCTCAACGGTGGATATTTGTGACGGTGGATGATCTACGACGGCTTAACACGGTTATGGGAGTTTTAATCAAGAAACAACTGCTATTGTTCTGCTGCACGGCAACCGGCTTAGACGGCTGGAGTTCACACCGTTACAGTGTCAGATAGCAAGGATTTACAACTACCCGGTTGTGAGTGTGTAACAATGGTTCTGTAGGAACCTGAAGTAGCTTTAACCAACATTGTAATGCTGCTCAAGTAAGGTTCGGCTAGTGTGCTGTAATGGTTAGAAGCTCAACGCTCAGTTAACGGCTGGAACTGTATGATACTCCTCAAGGTGGAAACGGTAACGGATACGCTTATACAATTACATGGGATCTTAATCAAGAATGGACGATAACTGCTACGGCGGTAACCGGTTTAACAGCTGAGTTCATACGAACGTTACAGGCTAACAGAACATAGTGCTAAAAGGATGCTGGTATTTAACAGCCACTTGGAGTTACTATGATGTAACAATTTCTGAACCATACTGAAGTTTTAACTTGTAATGCTGCTCAACGGAGTAAGTTGCCACAGATAGTAAAGGATGTATGTGTGTAATGGTGAAGATAATGGTCTGGCTACTGTTACCCTCTAAGGTGCAGAAACGGTGGAATACGCTTACTTATGGGATAATCAAGAAACAACTGCTACGGTAACAGCAACCGGCTTAACATTACTGGCTGGAGAACCTTCAGAAGTTTATACCGTTACAGTAACTGGAGGTAATGATTCTGGGATGCATTAGAACTACTTGCCTACAGATGTAATACAAATTGACTCTGAAAGTCCGGTGAAGTGTTTAACTTGTAATGTAATGGTGAACGCTGCTCACAATAGTAAGGATGTCCAGTCTACTGTTACTCACTCTGTGTAATGGTGAAGACAATGGTTCGGCTATTACCTCAAGGTGGAAACGGTGGATACACTTACTTATGGGATAATCAAGAAACAACTGCTACGGCAACTGGTTTAACGGCTGGAGTTCATACCGTTACAGTGACTGATAGTAAAGGATGTACTACTACTTGTGATGTAACAATTTCTGAACCATTTAACTTGTACTGCTACGCAAGACAGTCCGGTTGTATGTAATGGTGAAGCCAACGGTTCGGCTACTGTTACTCCTCAAGGTGGAAACGGTGGATACACTTACTTATGGATAATCAAGAAACAACTGCTACGGCAACCGGCTTAACGACTGGAGTTCATACCGTTACAGTAACTGATAGTGGATGACAACTACTTGCGAAGTAACAATTTCTGAACCTGAAGTTTTAACTTGTTCTGCTCAAGAAGTCCAGTTGTGTGTAATGGTGAAGACAATGGTTCTGCTACTGTTACTCCTCAAGGTGGAAATGGTGGATACACTTACCATGGGATAATCAAGAAACAACTGCTACGGCAACCGGTTTAACAGCTGGAGTTCATACCGTTACAGTAACAGATAGTAAAGGATGTACAACTACTTGCGAAGTGACAATCACAGAACCTGAAGTTTTAACTTGTTCTGCTACACAAGACAGTCCGGTTGTGTGTAATGGTGAAGCCAATGGTTCTGCTACCGTTACTCCTCAAGGTGAAAGTGGATAAATACTTATGGGATAATGAAACAACTGCTACCGGTTTAACAGCTGGGTTCACCGTTACGGTAACAGATAGTAGGATGTACTACTTCTTGCGAAGTGACAATTACAGAACTGAAGTTTTAACTTGTTCTGCTACACAAGACAGTCCGGTTGTGTGTAATGGTGAAGCCAACGGTTCGGCTACTGTTACTCCTCAAGGTGGAAATGGTGGATACACTTACTTATGGGATAATCAAACAACTGCTACGGCAACCGGTTTAACAGCTGGAGTTCATACCGTTACAGTGACAGATAGTAAAGGATGTACCACTACTTGTGATGTGACAATCAGAACCAGAAGTTTTAACTTGTTCTGCTACACAAGACAGTCCGGTTGTGTGTAATGGTGAAGCCAATGGTTCGGCTACTTTACTCCTCAAGGTGGAAATGGTATTGATATTACCTTTGGGATAATGAAGAAACACTGCTACTGGTTTAACAGCTGGAGTTCATACTGTAACGGTAACAGATAGCAAAGGATGTACTACTTCTTGCAAGTAACAATTACTGAACCAAGTTTTAACTTGTTCTGCTACACAAGACAGTCGGTTGAGTGTAATGGTGAAAACAATGGATCGGCTACTGTTACTCCTCAAGGTGGAAATGGTGGATACACTTACTTATGGGATAATCAAGAAACAACTGCTACGGCAACTGGTTTAACAGCTGGAGTTCATACCGTTACGGTGACTGATAGCAAAGGATGTACTACTACTTGCGATGTAACAATTTCTGAACCTGAAGTTTTAACCTGTACTGCTACACAAGACAGTCCGGTTGTGTGTAATGGTGAAGACAATGGTTCGGCTACTGTTACTCCTCAAGGTGGGAACGGTGGATATACTTACCTTTGGGATAATCAAGAAACTACTGCTACGGCAACTGGTTTAACAGCTGGAGTTCATACCGTTACAGTAACAGATAGTAAAGGATGTACAACTACTTGCGAAGTGACAATCACAGAACCTGAAGTTTTAACTTGTTCAATTGTTCAAGATGCTGAGGTAGTTTGTAATGGAGGTTCTGATGGAACAGCAACCGTTACACCTAATGGTGGAAATGGTGGATATACTTACCTATGGGATAATCAAGAAACTACTGCTACGGCAACTGGTTTAACAGCTGGAGTTCATACCGTTACGGTAACTGATAGTAAAGGTTGTACAACCTCTTGTGAAGTAACTATTACAGAACCTGAAGTTTTAACTTCTACTTCTAACTCAATAATTTGTTTTGGTGAGTCAGCTTCAATAGGAAATGTGAATTATAGCTATCCTGGATCTTATACTGATACTTTAAGCTCTGTTGAAGGTTGTGATAGTATTGTTACATTAAACTTATTAGTTAATCCAATCTTTGAAATTTTACAAGCAGCTGAAACTTGTAATCCACAAGAAGCAGGAACTGTTACAATAAATAATGGAAGCTCGGAAGGTTGCGATTCATCAATTACGACAACCACTACTCTACTAGATAGCTACGATATTACTGTATATACCACTAGCTGTGATATTAATGACATTGGTAGCTCAACAACAAGTTTTGTTGCTTCTAATGGTTGCGATAGTTCTGTAACTACTATTACTTCTTTAGTTGATAGCTATAACATGACTGTTAGTGCTACAACTTGTAATCCAAATGAAGTAGGTGTAACCACACAAACTTTTACGGCTTCTACAGGTTGCGATAGTACAGTGACAACAAATACTACATTAGTTAATTCTTACAACATTACTGTTTTAACAGTAAGTTGTGATCCTGACGATGTTGGTACTTCAGTTCAAACATTAACATCAGTAAATGGATGTGATAGTACAATAACTACGATTACTGATTTAGCCAATAGCTATGCTTTAGTAGTCAATGCAACTAGTTGTGATCCAAATGATGTGGGTACATCTACTCAAACATTAACTGCAACTTCTGGTTGTGATAGTACAATTACTACTGTTACTACTCTAGTAGAAGGTTATGATATACTAACGGTGTTAACTACTTGTAATCCTTTAGATACTGGATATGTTAAGAGCTACTATGCTAGTGCACAAGGATGTGATAGTATTGTAACCGTTCAAACAATTCTGTTACCAAGTGATGAAGTAAACATTTCTGCCAATATTTGTGCAGGTGACAGTTACGAGTTCAATGGAATGACTGTATCTTCAACTGGAACTTATTCAAGTACATTTACTAATAGTGCTGGTTGCGATAGTGTCATCATATTAAACTTAACGGTTGATCCATACGAAACAGGTGCATTAACAGTACAGCTTTGTGCTGGTGACAGCGCCACTATTAACGGGGTAGATTATTATACAGCAACAGGAACTTATATTGATACTATACCAAGTTCAAACTGTGATAGTATTGTAACCCTAACGATTGAAGCTCCTGAAGCGTTATCATTGACTGCTACACAAGTAAATGTAAGTTGTAATGAAGCGTCTGATGGCTCAATTGATTTAACAGTAACTGGTGGCTTCCCTCCTTATACTTTCCTTTGGAGTAACGGTGAAACTACTGAAGATCTTAGCAACTTAGTTGCTGGAACTTATACTGTGATGGTTTCTGATGAAAATGATTGTGAAAATGAAGTAGAAGTAGTCATTACTGAACCAGATCCACTAAGAGTAACAGGAGTACCTAGTCCTTCTAGTTGTTTCTCAACGGCTGATGGAAGCATAGATATTACTGTTGAAGGTGGAACTGCTCCATACAGCTATGCTTGGAGCACTGGAGACACAACGGAAGATATCAGCAACTTATTGGTTGGAAGTTATACCGTAACTGTTACTGATTCAAATAATTGTACTGCTAGCTTTATAACAGCTGTAGTAACAGATGGTGAATTAGATCCGTTAGTCGTATTTATTACTGCTGATGTTGAAACGCTTTGTTCAGGCTCAACCGGTATTATTACAGGTCCTGGAGGATTAGCAGTTTATCAATGGTTTAACAACAATGATACTATTGTAGGAGCTACTGATTCATTCTTAGTTGTTACTGAACCTGGATCATATAGCTTATATATTGAAGATGCTTCTGGTTGTAACTCTGGTACATCAGATCCATTAATCATTGGCGCTACTCCACCATTAACACCAGATATTAATCAAGGTGGATTGATCCTTTGTCCTGGAGGTGGAACCATTACATTAGCAGCAGACGAAGGTTTTGAAACTTACGAATGGTCTTTTGGAAATGATATTATAGATGGTGCAACATCAAACGTAATAGCCATTGATCAAGAAGGAACTTATTATGTAACTGTAACAGACGAAAACGGTTGTTCAGGAACTGATAGCATTGAAGCAGCTTTTGATACTTATGAAACATCAATAGACACAGTTTATGTTGATGTGATTGAAGCTACAGGCACTACTATTTGTTTAGATGATGAGTGGGAATTCCCTGGAGACATTGCCAATGTTGCGATCTGCAGACAACCAAGTGAAGTGACCTTTGATTTTGATATTGATGGACATACATTATGCATTAATTTTGATAGAAGGAATGAAGAAGTTGGTACTGATACCTTATGTATTATCGTTTCTGACAATTCAGTTTGTGGATACAGCGATACTGCCATTATCATCATTAACTTAACTGATACTGATGAACCTCCAGTGGCTGTTGAAGAATGTGTTGAAGTATTCGAAAATGAAGACATCACTATTGAAGTACTGTCGAACGACATTGATCCTGATGGAGATGAGTTATACGTCAGCAACATTGTATCTGATCCTGCTCATGGTTATGTAACTATTGAAGGAGATGGATCTTCAGTTACCTATACACCAAACAGTGATTACTGCGGTACGGATACCTTCTACTATGAAGTTTGCGATGTAAACAACAATGGTTGCGATACTACATTTGTTTGTATTGATGTATTGTGCGACTGTTTTATACCGGATGGATTCTCTCCTAACAATGACGGTATTAACGACTACTTCGTGATTGAATGCTTAGATCAAATTGATAATGGAATTCTAAGAATTTATAATAGATGGGGAACTGAAATTTACAATAATCCGAATTATAAAAATGATTGGGACGGCGTATACAAAGGCAAACCATTACCTGAAGGCACCTATTACTTTACCATCACTTTTACTGACCATAATGGTAACACATTTGATGGTGCAGGTGATCTAACCATTTTAAGATAATTGAAAAGCAGCTAATATGAAAAATATGTATAAATATTTAGCAAAACGATACATTAAGCCCCTCCTATTGATTGCTGTATTTGGTTTGTTTGCCATTGAGACTCAAGCTCAACAAGAGCTCTTGACCACCCAATGGGCATACAATAAGCTTACGGTTAACCCGGCTTATGCAGGCGGTAAAGACATGTTTAGTGTCAGAGCGTTGCATAGACAACAATGGGTTGGCATTGATGGGCGGCCAATTACTACGGTCTTAAATGCGCACAGTCCATTCTTGAGAGATAGAATTGCAATGGGTATTTCTTATATGCACGATAAACTAGGTGTTATGAATTCAAACACTTTAGCGCTTAGTTATGCCTATAGACTGCCATTTGAAAGAAACGATAGTAAACTTGCATTTGGGGTAAACTTCGGTTTTGAAGCATTAAAAATCAATGCGGGCGGTTTGCAGCTCAATGATAATTTTGATCCTATTAAAGAACAGAATTATTCATCAATCAATCTTAAAACCGGAGCTGGTGTTTATTATTATGCTCCTAAATTTTATGTTGGTGTCTCCACTCCTAATGTTATTCCTAACCGTTTTTATAAAACATCAGACGATTTTTTAAACGATGATGAATCAAAGCAAGCTATTCACCTTTATTTAATGGGTGGTTATGCATTTGAAATCGCCGATAAAAAAGTTGTGTTAAAACCACAAGTTTTATTCAAAACAGTTTTAAGTGGTCAAAAGAAAGCACCATGGCAAATGGATTGGAACATTTCAATGATCTTATATGAAAGATTAATTTTAGGTAGTACGGTAAGAACTACAATTGGCAATAAAAATGAAAATAATCTAGAAGACGTAGCTAGTGCTGACCTAATGATTGGCGTATATGCTACAAAACAATTTTTGATTGGTTATGCTTATGATTTTACTATAGGACATTTAAGTAATTACGACTCAGGTTCACATGAAATAATGTTGGGCTTTGATATGAATTTTAAACGAGCTGGTTCTTATACACCAAGATATTTCTAGTCATTAGAATAAAAAAATAAAATGATGAATAAGTTATTATTGATATTGGTTTTAGTGGTTTCAGGTTTTACATTAAAAGCCGGAGACTTAAACTTAGAAACCGCCGATGATTTATATAGTAGACTGGCATTTAATAAAGCTGCCGTGTTCTATACTAAATATTTAAAGAAAAACAGCGACATTGACGTTTGGTTGAAATTGGCTGATTGCTATGATAAAACTAACAACTACGAAAGTTTAGCAGCTACTTTAGACTCGGTGGTCAATCATCCTGAAGTACAACAAAACGATGAAGCATATGTTGATTATGCTCAAGTATTGCAAATTTTAGGAAAACCTTCTGAGGCTGCCAAATGGTATCAAAAATACTTGGATAGACATCCTGAAGATGCTAGAGCCAAGAATCAGTTAAGTGCAAGTCAGTCTGAGATTAAAGATGAATCTAGAAGATACTATTTAGAGAATATGGAGTTTAATACTTCATCATTTGAATATGCTCCTAATTTTTTAAATGGTGCTTTTGTTTATACCTCTACAACATCGGAAGGAAATACATCAGTTAAAAACCATAACTGGACAGGCAGTTCGTACAGCGATCTTAAACAATACGATTTAGATACGTTCAATGTATTTTTCTTATTCAATGAAATGAATCAATTAAATACCAGATATGATGACGGTCCATTTGTAGTGGATCCTATTGATGGTTCAATTTATTATACAAGAAACAACTACGATCTATCAAAAAAATTGAATAAAAAAGATTTTGGTTTCGATGATAATATGAACTTGAAAATTTATGTTGCCGAACACAAACTTGGTAACATTAGTAAAGCCAAAGAATTTCAGCACAATTTTGCACAATACAATACTGGTCATCCGGCTATCAGTCCTGATGGCGCTTATTTAGTTTTCACTTGCGACGTTCCTGATAGTAATGCCGTTGGCGGAAGAGATTTATATTATTGCGAAAGAGATAGTAACGGTTGGACGGCTCCAAAGCTTCTAACTTCTGCGATCAATACCGAAGGTGATGAACTTTTTCCTTACTTCCATAAAGATGGATCGTTATACTTTGCATCAAATGGATTAGGTAGCTATGGTGGACTAGACATTTTTAAAGCCAATATGGATTTAGAAAACAATGAGTTGATCTCATTAGAGCATCTACCCTATCCATTAAACTCTACTTATGATGATTTTGGAATTGTATTCGCAGATGCAAGTAATGGATTTTTTACTTCAGACCGACCAGATGGTAAAGGGCATGATGATATCTATTCTTTTAAAGACAACACTATTTTATTGAGAGGAATTGTCTTAAATAAAGAAACAGATGAAATTTTACCTGGCTCTTTTATTAAAGTTGGTGATCAAGAAGTTGTTCTCTTAGAAGGTGAAACGGATGGTGAAGCTAGATTTGAAACCCGTGTTTACAAAAACAGAGTTTATGATCTATTCGCTGATGAAGATTACTTCTACAATACTACGATGCAAGTAAATACTGCCAAACACAAAGGTAATTTACCAATTGAAGTAACATTGAAACTACAACCGATTAAATACAATGTTCAAGTATTAGATTTTGTAACCAAGAATCCTATTTCTGGTGCAGTAGTAGATGTTACATTTAACTGTGATCAAGAGGCTGAAAACGTAACAACAAGAAGCAATGGTATGCATGCACTACCCGTTTATAAAGGCTGTGAGTATAGCTTTAAAGCCAAAGCAGATGGTTACTTAGCGGAGTATTTAGTGTGGCAATCACCTAAAGAAGATAAAGATGAGACAGTTATCATCTATTTAAAGGAAATCGAAATCGGACAAACGATTGTGCTTAAAAACATCTATTATGATTTTGATGAAAGCTATATAAGATTAGAAGAATCATTTGAAGATTTAGATAAGGTATATACTTTCTTAAGAGATAATCCGGAGCTGATTGTTCAAATCAATTCTCATACAGATGCTAGAGGATCTAAACTGTACAACGAAGGGCTTTCTCAAAGAAGAGCACAGTCTGTGGTTAATCATTTAATTGGAAGAAATATTCCAAAAGAAAGATTAAAAGCTGAAGGATTTGGTGAAAGAGTTTTAGTTAATCAATGTTCAGATGGTGTAAAATGTTCTGAAGAAGAGCATCAAATGAACAGAAGAACTGAATTCCAAGTAATTGACATCAATGGAGCGACTAAGATTAAATCAGATGCTAGAAATGACATTCAGATTGACCCTTGTAAAGATTGCCCGTTCTAAAGAATTAATATTAAACTACGGAGCTTAAAAACCTCCTTTTTGGACTGCATGAGCGAATTAATATAGTTTATGCAGTTCTTTTTTTTAGGACTATTAACCAAAAAGTTATCTTCGCAAAATGAATAATTTGGTTGAAATTGGATACATCCAAAAGCCTCATGGTTATAAAGGCGAAGTGAAGGTCAAATTCTATGATGACATTCTAATAGATCCTGAAAACATCAATGCCATTTTTGTTAAAAAGAATAGCGAGCAACTACCTTTTTTTATTGAAACATTTCAATTTATCGGCAATCAGAATGCCATAATTAAATTTGAAGAATTAGATAGTAAAGAAAGCGCACAAGTTTATAAAAGTGGCAAATTGTTTTTGGAAGAAGATAAATTTGAAAGATTATTAGACGACGAAAATGCAAGTCATCAATACATTGGCTTTACTATAAAAGATGTCCATCACGGACATATTGGTATTGTTGAAGATGTTTATGAATTTCCTCATCAAGATTTGTTATCTGTTCAATATCAAAACAAAGAAATTCTAATCCCTTTTCAAGAAGACCTGATTGAAGAATTTCAAATCGAACAAAAAATCATTCTTTTCAACTTACCGGAAGGATTTTTAGACTTATAAAACTCAATATATGAGAATTGATATTATTACTGTTCAACCGGGTTTATTAGAAAGTCCATTTAGTCATTCTATTTTAAAAAGAGCGCACGAAAAAGGCCTATTAGAAGTGGTCGTTCATGATCTTCACACTTATGGCATAGGTAAAAAGAAACAAGTAGATGATTATGCTTTCGGTGGTGGTGCCGGCATGGTAATGATGATAGAACCCATTTTCAATCTCATCAACGAGTTAAAACAAGCACGCCAATACGATGAAATTATTTATATGACACCAGATGGTGACATCTTCGATCAAAAAATGGCTAATCAACTTTCTCTAAAAGGCAACTTAATTATTCTTTGTGGACATTACAAAGGAATTGATGAACGCATAAGAGAACACATCATCACAAAAGAAATTTCTATCGGCGACTTCGTACTTTCCGGTGGCGAATTGCCTGCTGCTATTTTGGTAGATGCTATAGGTAGATTATTACCGGGCGTTTTAAATGACGAAACTTCAGCACTAACAGACAGCTTTCAAGATGACTTAATTGCCCCACCGGTTTATACACGACCAGCTAGTTTCAATAATTGGGAAGTTCCAGAAGTATTGACAAGCGGACATACTGCCAAGGTGGAAGAATGGCGCTATCAAAAGTCTTTAGAAAGAACAAAAGAAAGGCGACCAAATTTGATGAAGGATTAAATGTAGCCCGCGCCAATGAAAAAATTTTATCAATATTTTAAAGACTTTCACAAAGATTACTTCAATATTTGGATGTATCTAGCCTGTCTTCTTTTTATTGCAGCCACTATTATTTTTAACTACACTTGGCCGGGCGGCAACTTCGAAGACAATTTCATTGATGATAAATTTGTTTCTACCAACTTACGACCGTTCTTTTTCTTTATGACGCATGCCTTCGTCTTCTGGGGCTGTCTTTTTGTGATATGGCTTTTTAGAAGAAAAAAAGACAACATTTTTACGCCAGCTTTTTTTCTCAAAAGCTCAATAGCCTTTCTATTGTTAGGCGTTGATCGATCTTTTTTTGTTTATCATGAATTAAAGGAATTAGTACCGGGTCCAACGCTGTTATTCTATTATAAATGTGTTGCCAATCTTTCTTCATTACTAACCATGTTCATACCGTTATTCTTATTTAAATATTTATTTGATAGGAAAGAGAATTTTGGTTTATATGGTTTGAGGTTTGACAAGGTAAATTTTACACCTTATTGGATAATGCTAGGATTGATGATTCCTGTATTATATAGTGCCATTACATTTATCCCTGAAATTCAAAACTACTATCCTACTTATCGCCGTACAGGCGGATTGCGTTTTGCTAATTTTTATCACATCAGTGAAATGGCTGCAATTGCCATTTACGAAAGCATTTACATTAGTGATTTCATTTTCACCGAACTATTTTTCAGAGGCGTTTTAGTCATCGGTTTTGCTAAAATTTTAGGAAAGAATTGTGTAATTCCAATGGCAGCCACGTATGCAGCCTTACATTTTGGAAAGCCATTAGGAGAAACCATTAGTTCTGTATTTGGAGGTTATATTCTTGGAGTTATAGCACTTTACAGTAAAAATATTTGGGGTGGTGTTTTCGTCCATGGTGGCATAGCGCTATTTATGGATTTATTTGGCATCATGAAGATGAATCAATAAAAAGAAAAGTATTTTACTTAATCTTTTAAAATTATAATGGTTTGTAATCCCGCTAAAGCACAACCTAAAAAAACGATAATTAAATAGAGTAAAGTAGAGTTGGTTACAGCAGAAATCAATAATAAAATTGATATCAAAATGGCGATTAAAATTATTTTTTGAATTAATCTTATGTCAGAAGTTTTAGCATTCATATCGATCGTTATTGATTACAATTAATAGAACAGCATCTCACTTAAATTGTTTGTTTTTTGATTCATTTTATCATAACTAAATAAGACAAATAATTTAATTCAGATTATAAAAATAATCATAGGTAAAACTATTTTTTATATCTAATTTTGCGCCCTAATTTAATACTTATAGTATAGAAAATAAGCTTCCTACCACCTCAACAGCAAACAAGTTTTCTCTCTATTTACTTGTTGCATTTACTACAAATAAGGCTTAATACTTAATTACATCAGCATTTTATTTAAAACCAATAAAAAAAATTTCTTAACGAAATGAAAGAAAAAACGCTTTCCAAGCAAAACACTGAACCTAAAACAACCAAAACGAAAGGTCCGGTAGACAATTTAGAATTCCATCTGCAAAACGATTGGTGGAAAAAAATCTTTAACGCCATGTATCTTAAAACAGATGCAGATGTGGTGGAAGATAACAGGATTACAGAAACAGAAGTAACCCTTTTCAAGCAGTTACTCAACATCCAAGAAGGCGAGTCTATTTTAGATCTTGCTTGTGGACAGGGAAGACATATAATAGAATTAGGCACTAGAGGCAATTTTAAATTATTTGGTTTAGATCGTTCAAGATATTTGATCCAAAGAGCAAAGAACGTTTCTAAGAAAAAAGGATTATCCATTAATTTTAAAGAAGGCGATGCCAGAAAATTACCATATGCCGCAGATACTTTCGACTACATTACCATTTTAGGCAATAGTTTCGGCTATTTTGAATCTACTGATGATGATGTTAAAATTCTAAAGGAAATTTTTAGAATTCTAAAACCCGGTGGAAAATTATTAATGGATATTGCCGATGGAAGTTATTTAAAAGAAAGTTTTACAGCAAGAAGTTGGGAATGGATTGATCAAAAGCACTTTGTTTGTAGAGAAAGGTCATTGGCTTCTGACAACGAGCGTTTAATTTCGAGAGAAGTAGTAACGCATACTGAAAAAGGAGTAATTGTAGATCAGTTCTATGCGGAAAGACTTTATACTCAAGAGCAATTAGCCAATTTGATTGAAAAAGTAGGTTTTAAAGGCACTCAATTTCATGGTAACATTGGTTCTGATTCTTTGAGAAATCAAGATTTAGGCATGATGGAGAAGAGATTTATCTTAACCACTATTGCTCAAAAAGAATGGACTCCAAAGAAATCTGTTGCTGCGGTTAAAAATGTGGTTGTGCTCATGGGCGACCCTACTATCAATGATATTATTAAACCCGATGCCAAATTTGATACAGATGATTTCGAAACCATCGACAAATTGAAAATAGCATTGAGTAAATTAAGTCAATACAAGTTTAGTTACTTAAACAATCATACTACTCTAATTTCTGACTTAATAAAAATACAAGGTAAAACAGACTTGGTATTTAATCTTTGTGATGAAGGCTTTAACAATGAGGCATTGAAGGAATTACACATTCCCTCTTTATTGGAGATATTAAAATTACCGTACACAGGTTCCAATCCACAAAACTTAGCTTATTGTTATGATAAATCATTGATTAGAGGTATTGCTTCTGAAATTGGTGTGCCGGTTGCTGATGCATTTGTGATTAGCTCTAGTGAGAATCTATACGAGTTAAACATTCCTTTCCCCGTTATTGCTAAGCCTAACTTTGGCGATTCCAGCTTTGGAATCACTCAAAAGAACGTGACCAATTCCTTGGAGGAATTATCAGATGCCATTATTAGAATTAGAACCCAATTTGGGTACAACAATCCAATTTTAGTGGAAGAATTCTTAACAGGTGCGGAATTATCTATTGGAATTATTGGCAATACTGACAACTACACTGTTTTACCTATAATAGAAGAAGACTACTCAGATTTACCGGAAGGATTACCTAAAATTTGTGGCTACGAAGCCAAATGGATGCCCGATTCGCCATATATGCAATCTTTAAAATCCATAAAAGCTGTTTTACCTCCAAACGTGGAGCAAGAGATTATTGATCATAGTTTGAAGTTGTTTCAGCGATTAAATTGCAGAGATTACTGCAGATTTGATTGGCGTTTAAATGCCAAAGGCGAACCCAAATTGTTAGAGGTAAACCCAAATCCAGGTTGGTGTTGGGATGGTCATTTAGCAAAAATGAGTGAGATTGGCGGAATGGATTACAGTCAGATGCTAGAAGCGATTTTAACAGCAGCGGAGTTAAGAAATAATCCAATTAGTGGAATAACCAATCAGTAATATCAGTGCTATTAAAAACTACCATTCAGTAAATAACTAAAGCCGTATCATTAAAATTGATGCGGCTTTTTATTTTAAGTACTAAATAAAAAATCCATTTCTTCGTATATCTATAATATTAACCATCTAGGAAATGACAAGAAACGAATTTATTAAAATGTGTAGCATACTCGGCATAAGCCTACCGTTTCAGTCTTTTTTGACTTCTTGTGAGGATAATGAGGTGTTGTCTTCTAATTTCAATGGGAAAGTGATCATTATTGGTGCTGGCGCTGGTGGATTATCTGCTGCATATCTACTTCAACAAAGAGGAATAGACTATGAAATATTAGAAGCTTCGTTGAACTATGGTGGCAGAATGAAGATAAACAATGATTTTGCTGACTTTCCTATTCCATTAGGCGCTGAATGGCTCGAAACAAATACCAATATTTTTAAAGAAATTGTCAATGATTCATCTATCACAGTAGACATAGACACAATTGCTGATCATCCGGATAGAAAGTTTGTCAATTCATCTTGGTTCAATTTTTTTGAAACCTATATTGTTCCATCTGTTGCCAATCAAATCATTTATGATTCGGCAGTACAATCCATTGATTATACAAGTGATCAAGTGATTGTTACTACACAAAACGATAGCTATACAGCGGATAAGGTAATCGTTTCTGTTCCACTAAAAATTTTGCAAGATGGAGATATTAATTTTCTTCCCAATTTACCTCAAACTAAATTGGACGCTATAAATGAACCTATAATTTGGGAAGGCTTTAAGGCATTCTTTGAATTTTCAACAAAATTTTATGGAGAGGAATATGAGTTCAACATATCGCCTGAAACCAATGGTCAAAAAATATTTTACAATGGAGCTTATGGGCAAAACTCATCTAAGAATATTCTTGGATTGTTTGTAGTTGGAATACCGGCACTCGACTATCTTTCTTTATCAGAAGAAGAATTAAAAAATCACATTTTAAACGAACTTGATACCATTTACAACAACCAAGCTTCTTCAAACTATTTAAAACATATTAGTCAAAATTGGCAAAACGAACCTTTTATTAAAGCCGGTTATATGTCTGATTACACCAATTGGCGAACGGTAAAAAAATTGAGTGAATCCATAGCCGATAAAATCTACTTTGCAGGAGGAGCCTATACAGATGGAGAAGATTGGGTATCAGTACATACTGCTGCACAATCTGCCGCCAATGCCGTTAAGGAAATTCTCATTTAAACATTAAATAGCTAATCAATCCATTTTAAAGTTTGATTAATGCTTCACTACTACCCTTTTTACATCTAATGATTCACCATTATTGATCACCACACTATAGGCTCCTTGGGCCCATTCCAATGTTGAAATAGTGGTTGGAGTAGTACGATCTAAATTAGCTTTGTAAAACACTTGTTTACCTTCTACATTATATACGGTTAGTTCTTTCGGTGCTTTCTCATATGAGCTAAAATCAATACTAAATTGATCAGTCACAGGGTTAGGATAAACTTTTATCTTCTCTGTTTCCAATGACAACCTATCACCTTGTTCGTCTCGAAGACTTGTATTATTGGGTTGAGATAATATAGATCCTTTCCAAGCATATTTAATATCCTGACCATCTACTTTAATACGACCAAAATAAACCCATTTAAAATTCTGCCAATCAAAATACCATCTTGATTCATATTGAGAAGCTGCAATAACATCTTGAAATTGACCAAAATTATTGTGTAAATGATCATTGCCTGCTACTATTGCCCAAGTTTGTCCATCTTCAACATCACAAGCTCTAATGCCATTTATATCATTGATACAGTGTCTTCGAACGGCAACATAGTTTTCCCCTTTGCGTCCTAGTATCCAATTATCCATCTCTTTTACTTCATCATACTCTTCCTCTTGAAAATAAAGAAACACATCAAAATTATTAATGCCAAAAACAGGCAAATCCCAATTATGACGATACATAATTAAAGCAACATTTTCATCTTGATCGATGTAAGGTAAGCTTGTGTTCGACTGTCTAGAAGGTAAGTCGTTCCAATCCTCAACGGTTCCACATCTCATCATCACCGCCGAACCACCAATATTGGCAACTAATGGTATTTGTTGATAGCCTAATCGTCCTTTCCAAAAATCTTGAGCAGAATTTAAAACTACGGCATCATTTTTAAAAATTTCTATTTCAACTTGACCGATATAAGAACTTCTTGTAAGAGAAGCAGCAAAAGTAGATGCTACAACACCAATACTTGGTGGTAAAATACTAGCCCATGCAAAAGCTTCAAATTCTTCGTGTTCCCACATATTATAATAACCGGCTCCCCATAATAGATCGTTCGCCACAGTAGGATGAAAATAAGCCCCTGAGCTCCATTGAAATATAACTCGATCTTTACGATCTAAAGCTGCATGAATTTCTCTAGCTTTAGATAGTGGATGACCGTTTTTGAATGTCATAGTTAAATCTTGTTGCCAATCATTCAATAATCCAATAGCATCAAATGTAGAAGTAGCTAAAGCTGTAGACCCGATACCAGCACTTGTAACCGGCTCTCCCAAACCAGTTATCAAATATAAAACATTGGCCATATCCGTGCTTTTTGGCGTAAAATACTTACTATAAGTAGTTCTTCCACCTGGTGGATAATAAACGCCTTGGCTAGATAAAAACAACATAGCATCATTCAACAATCTTGTAACTGCTTTGGTGGCTAAGTCTTGAATTTCTTGATCTTCAGCAAAATCAACTAAATTCAATAATCCAGCTGTGGTGAATGGCAAATAAATAGGTGAATTGAATTCGTAGTAGCCATATTCAATTTTCAACTTTAAATAATGAACTAAATTTTGTCGCAAAGTTTCTCTAGTTGGTTTGCCATATTTCTCGTGCAATAACCAATCGGCAGACATCCACATTAGCATATGATTTTCTGACCAATATTGTCTTAAGTTCTCTTCATCAGGTAACCAATAAGGAATACTATTGATTACCGGTAAAATTTGATCATCATATACGCCTTCTTGAAAATACAATATTCTTAACAATCGTGTTAAGCGAAAATCGGCTTCTGCTGAAGTTGTTACCAATTCTAATATCTTGTCTAATTCTTCTTGATTTACGGGTGTTCCTTTAAAAGCTTGAAAAACAACATTATCGCTTTCCGTATCTTCTAACTCTAACTCAATTAAAGCATTTTTCCTGGCTTCAAAGTCAGCATCTGATGCCAAAGTCATCAGACTAAAAAAACAAACAAAAACAAACAATAAAAAAGGGGAAATCGTTTTTACAGTAAGTAAATTTCTTTTCATAATAGATTGGTTGATTGTGCAATGAAGATAGTACAAACAAGATATAATAGCATAATATATATGTAAGAAAAACAGTGATTAAAACAGGGCATAACGTATAACATGTTATGTCATTCATTTGTAAAAAAAATAGATATATTTTGCGATAATAATAATCATAAATGGCAACAACTTACTTTTATCTAAACACCACTAATACTTAAGAACACTTTTGCATTCTCAATATCAAATTAAATACATGAAGTGGTTACTGTTTGTGTTCATTCTTTTATGTTCTCATCTCTCATTTTGTAGTGATGTAAATAGTGCTGATGGAGACAAATCATTGGTTGATGAAAAAATCGAACTATCGTATATTCAACCAATATCTTTCATTCCAGACAGCATAAAAACAATGGCTTTGAGTAAAGCCGATAGCGTTATTGGATTATATTATTATCCTAGACAAATTAAAGGATTAGCGCTCGACACACTTATTGTTTTGGAAGATACCACAACCAAAAATTACGCTATTTCAAAAGCCAATATCAAAGCCATTGTTCAATATAGAAACACTACTTTTGACAGCCTTGCAACAGAAAGCCAAGCTTATCCTTATTTAGTGGTCTATATTTTTCCAGATGGATGTATTTATAATGGTGACTTCAAAAGCATTCCGCTAGATCAATCACTTCAATTTTTGAATGTTTCAGCCATAAGAAAAAAACTACTAAGTAACTATCCAAATAAAGAATTTGAGCTAAATAACAACGGACAAATAAAAGTAACTTTTGGATTTGCGTCAAAAATTATTTGTAGTTCAAACCAATTAAGGCAACAAAATATTATGCCAGAAGTAATAAAACCAGAAGGTGGTTTTTATTACACTGTTAGCCGCCCAATAGACAGTTATTCATTCGAGTATTTTATAATTAATGCAAGAAATGGAAATTATATATGCGGCGGTTATTCAACATTATTGGAAAGTGAATGAAGCTTTTTGCCTTAAAAAAAATTACCAAAACAATCATTTAATTCAACAAAATTGACTTCGTTAACCTATGTGAATGAAAAGTAATTTCATTACATATACCTTTGTTATTACATAGATTTAGAAAGCTTACAAATTTATATTTATAAGAGATTAAATCATATTACAGATTACCCATGAATAACTTTTGATTTAAAATTTTTGTCACAAACCCCTTTTTTATTTTTCGACAAAAATTGTGCTTATAAAGATAAATACGCTAATTGTAAGGTAAAAACCCACAAAATGAGTACTTCGGTACTCATTTTTTTTTGTATTGGATGTTTTTTAATATATTACAATCATCTAATATGAAATTTAAATCCCTTTACGAATCTATTACCTCTGAGGTTGATGTACCCATGGATATCTATCTTGAATTTGAAGATAGATTTATCTTTAAAGAATTTGATAAAAAAGATTTTGTTTTAAAGGAAGGTCAAATTGCTACTTACTTATCTTTTTTGAATAAAGGACTTATAGTAAGCTATAGAACTGATGCAAATGGCAATAGGCATGCTATTCAAATACGTTGGAAAGGATCATGGTTATCAGAGCTAGAAAGTATATTTTCTAAAAAACCAACCAAGTATAATTATTTGGCGGTGAAACCAACGGAAATGCTTTTCATGCCTCTAAAAGATTACAACGAGATTTCGAAAAAATATCCGGTTTTTGAAACTTTTTTTAGAATATCATTAAAGCAATCCTATTTAGGAGCTTTGGAACAAATCTATAAATTACACAGTTTATCTGCAGAAGCAAGATATTTAGAACTTATTAAAAATGTCCCTACTTTACTAGAAGATATTCCTCATTATTTGATTGCATCTTATCTAAATATTCAACCGCAATCTTTAAGTCGTATTCGAAAAATTCATAAAAATATTGGCGAATAAATTGCTAAAGAATAATCTCTTTATAAGATCAATCTTAGCTTTAAAACCTAAATCGCTATAGTAATTTATACGGTTGGAAACATTGCTCCCAATTTTACTCCTTCTTAATTTCTATATTTGTTTGTATGACTAAACTAAACAATCGGTAATGAATCAAATTTCTGTTTCTAAAGACAAAAGCAAATTGGATATTGACTTTATTTTTAATTTTCTTGATACTTCTTATTGGGCAAAAGGCAGAACAAAAGAACAAGTTGAAAAATCTATTATTCATTCAGAATGTTATGGCATTTATAAAGGCACCCAACAAATAGGATTTGCAAGAATGATTACCGATCAAGTGGTTTATACTTATCTATTAGATGTATTTATTCATCCCGATTTTCAAGGAAACGGATATGGTAAATTATTGATGGAATATATTTCGAACGACCCCATTTTAACGGATATTAAACTCTGGACACTAAGAACAAAAGATGCTCATAGCTTATATGAACAATTTGGGTTCAAAGCTTTGGCTGACGCCTCAAAATGCATGGAAAAAGTAACTAAAGTGAGTGGTTAAAAAACACCGTTAAAAGTTAATTGATATACCTCTGACAACTTCATAATTTACCTCTCTCCAAAATTAAAATGAATAGCTATTTCAATATTAGAAATGCTATCATAGATATTATCCTAAGTACCAATTCCTAAAAAAGTACTGAATCTCATTTAAAGGTTCGCAATTATAATGCAGGGCGTACAACCTATCCTTCTGCTGCATCTTTACAGCATCAAAAAAATCAAGAACCAAGAAAAATTTAAACAACCAACATTTTTAACCAGTGGATATAAACTTAAAAAACCACTTAAAATTTATCATCATGAAAAAATTAATCATTATTGCGCTGACACTATTTACTATTGCAGCACAAGCACAAGAAGACAGTACCTACAGAAAAGGATTTTTAATCGGGTTTGGAATCGGTGGTGGAGTAATAAGCATCGCAGATAGTAAAACAGGCGAAAATTTCGATCACGTGCAAGGCGGAATAAGTTTTCCCAATTTAAAAATAGGTTTTATGATCAACGACAGACTAGCATTTATTGGCACCATGGGCGGAATGATGTACGATTTAGAAGACAAAGATCGTAGCTTCCAAACCATTGCCCCAACAATTCAATTTTGGATCAAAGATCGTTGGTACATTAACGGTGGATTGGGTTTAGCTATGGATATGCCGGCTTTGTACGAAATCGAAGATTTTGAATCTGAAGATTGGAACTTTGGATGTGCACTTGTAGCTAGCACCGGGTATGAAGTATTTAAAAGAAGAAACTTCGCCATTGATGTGCAAGGAAAATTGTTGTTGGGTAGAACCAATTTAGGCGACGATCAGCACAGAGATGCGGCCAGTTTCTTTTTAGGACTTGGATTCAACTGGTATTAAACAAACCCCTTTATATACTTTAATTTAAGTCCATACTCCATTGTAATAGAGTATGGACTTTATAATTCTTTTGTAATTTATTATAGGTTGCTTAAATTGATTTAACGCTAATCAAGACAGAATGAAAACTAAAATATTATCACTACTATTTATACCGCTATTTTCTATTGCACAAACTAATTTAATCGATTCAATTTCTGTTGATAAGATAAAAATGGAAGGTGCCAATCCTTTGCATGATCTAATTATCTACGTTGAAAATGACAGTGCTAACATTATATTGAATAAAGCCTACGGAGCCGTAGCTAATCAAACATCTGATAATTTCGAAACCATACAATACAGAGTTGCCAGCAGCACTAAACTTTTTGTGTCTACCATTATTCTGCAATTAATAGAAGAACAGAAAATTACATTAGATAATAAAGCTCAACATTATTTGAACCAAATTGACTACCTCAACTTTGATAACTTTCACATCTTCAATAATAAAAAATATGCCTCTGAAATAACTATCGAACAACTTCTTTTACACAGAAGTGGTTTGGCAGACATATTCAATGACAAAACAGAAGACTTTTTTAATATACTTCTTCAAAATACAAATCGACAGTATTCACCAAAATCTATTGTTGAATTGTACTACCAACTCGATTTGAATAAAATGGCTCACTTTCCTCCTAATGAAGGTTGGCATTACTCCGATATGAATTATGTGTTGTTAGGCTTGATTATTGAAAACCTTGATGAAAAATCTCTTGCTGCTTCTATTAGAGAAAGAATTCTTGAACCTCTTGAAATGAAGCACACCTACTTTGAGTTTTATGAAAAACCAATTTCCGCTCCTCTTCAAATTAATCAATACATAGGCGACATAAATTTTACCACTATCAATACTTCATTCGATTGGTCCGGTGGTGGATTGGTTTCTACTAACGAAGATCTCTCTAAATATCTAAAAGCATTGTTTGAATTGAAATTGATAAATAAAGAATCTCTTGCAAAAATGATTGATGTAAAATTCACTCAAATCAATGAAAACAGATATGGATTAGGTATTTACGAATCGGAATACAATGGAAAAATATTTTATGGTCACTACGGTTTTTATGGCAGCTATGTGGGCTATTGCCCTGAAGATGGTACAATAATTGCCTATTGTATTGGCCAAGCAACGCCGGATTTTAGTGTCTATAATTATATCAATACCGTTCTTAAAAGCCTAAAACAATAGGCTGGCTGATTCATTATAAAGGCAATTTTACAGCATACTATCATATTGAGTTTTAAAGTTTTATATTTTTAAGAAAAATAAAAAGTATGATCAATGACTTTCTTCAAGAACATTATGAATCAGATTTGATAAACCATCTAAAAAAGATTTATAGAGATAAAGTTTCACTCTCTCAAGCAGATCTTTTAGAGATGAAAGCATATGAAACGGAAGATTATGCCCTTTTAGGTATTATAGGTCTAATCCTCAATAGTAAACCTCATATCCTTTTAGGCAAAAAACAACCCTTTGATCAAGAAATTAGACAGTTATGCGATGCGATTCCAGTATCTCAAAATGATTTGATGGATATAGCAGATAAATACCTAGATGACGACTTCAGCCAAAACAGTGAATTTATATTAAGAAAAGTAATGTTGGAGTATCCCAATAAGGAGCATCAATAAACGCCAACAAAATGACTTGATATCTTCTTGTAAAATAATCTAAGCTCTATCCTCTATTTAATATTATTGTTGTTACTTTTATAAGCATACGCATTTAGCCTAAAGCACAAAACAAATGAAAAAACTTATCGTAATTACGTTATTGATTGTTGGATATATTGCCCCTGGCCGTAGCAACGAATCCTTAACTGACATTGTGAAATTTGCATCCGTTGAGGAAGCCAACAAGCTGCTAACACAAGAAGATGAGTATACCAATAGCTGGAGTCAATTTGACATTGACTCAAGAATGCAACAACAAAATAGTAGTAAAGAAGAATTGTTTGACTTTATTTCAAAGCAAACAATAGCTTGGACAGCAGAAGAGAAAAATGAAGTGCTCGAAATATTTAAAAGTATTGATGCAGAGATTTCAAAGCAAGGTTATACTATAAAATTCCCTGATGACATCTATTTTATCAAAACTACTTTAGAAGAAGAAGGCGGTGCGGAAGCCTATACTAGAGCCAATTATGTAGTGCTTAAAGAGAAACTACTCTCCCAATCAAAAGACCAATTAAAAATGATCATTATTCACGAATTGTTTCATGTTCTATCGAGAAACAACCCTGAATTTAGGAAAGAATTATACGAACTGATTGGCTTTAACTTAATGAATGATGTTAACTATCCCGACAATTTAAAAGCTTATAGAATCACTAATCCGGATGCGCCACAAACAGACAACTATATAACACTTACAGTGGATGGTGAACCCAAAGCATGTATGATGATCTTATATTCCAATAGAGATTACTCCAGTGGTTCTTTCTTTGATTACTTAAATGTGGGCTTTTTAAGTTTAACAGGCGACACAAATAAAACCATTGAATACAAAGATGACCAACCCGTTATCTATAATATTCAACAAGTATCAGGATTTTTTGATCAAGTAGGTAAAAACACTCAATATATCATCCATCCGGAAGAAATATTGGCAGATAACTTTGCCTTTGTTCTTCTCAACAAAACAGATTTGCCCAATCCTGAGCTAGTTGAAAAGATTAAAAAGGTGCTACAAAAGTAAAAATGGTTTTACTTGTAACATTCAAAACATTCCTATCTATAAATTTATTATTTTAGTCAAAACTATATAATGGGAATAAAGGTAATTACCTTTATACTACAAATAGGATTGGCTAAAGGACATATGTCCTTTAGCCGGTTGTTAGCACCAATCTAAAAAATGAAGAAAAAGTCTGAAAAAATATGGTTGACCGCAATTGCAGTTTTTACCTTAATCGTAGTAGGACTTTTGACAAAATTTAAGTTCTCCGAATCATTGGACATTTCTCTACACGACACCTATTTTGTGATGTCAAATATCCAAGTAACAATAATTACCGCCCTACTAATTCTCATTGTTTATGGATTATCCTATGGTGGTCTGCTAATATCAAGGATCAATAACATAATGAAATACTCATCGGTTATTCTGCAAATTGCTATCGGAATAATTCTAGTCGGATTCTCTGCTCTATTAATAAGTAGCTACCTCAAAAGTGGTCTATTCCCAACGGACTCGATAAATATGGGGTTCCTTACACTTTTCACAGGACTCGGCTTTATTCTGTTAATCCGAACCGTAGAAATTATCCGAATGAAAAAATGACTGGTGCTAACAATGAGTAAAAATGCATACCTTACCTAACCAAACCGTAACGCTTTTTACTCAAGCCGTTAGCTGTCATAGTATAGTGGCACAGTAAGACAACTGAAATAGAAATGAAAGAAACAGAAAAACATAATGAACGAATTGCAAAAATGGTTTTTGCTTCTGTTTATCCGCATTACGTAACAAAAGTACAGACGAAAGGCAGAACAGTTGAAGAATTGCACCAAGTCATTGAATGGCTTACAAGCTTTGACGAGAAAAAACTGCAAAAACTTATTGAAGAAAAAGTTACGTTTGAAACATTTTTTCAAAGAGCAAAATTAAACCCAAACGCACAGTTCATAAAAGGTGTAATTTGCGGTTACAGGATAGAAGAAATTGAAAATCCTTTAACAAAGCAAACGAGATATCTAGACAAGTTAATAGACGAATTAGCAAAGGGAAAGAAAATGGAAAAAATTTTACGAAAATGAATGAAATCGAAACATACATTCAAAAGTTTCCTGACAACGTCAAAGAAATTTTGAGAAACATTAGAAAATTGATTAAGGATAACGCACCCGAAGCAGAAGAATTGTTTGCTTACGGAATGCCTGCATACAAGACAAGTAATAAACCTTTGGTTTATTTCGCAGCATTTAAAAATCATATCGGATTTTATGCAACGCCATCAGGACACAGTGAATTTCAGGTCGAACTTTCAAAGTATAAACAAGGAAAAGGTTCGGTGCAATTTCCATTTGATAAACCAATTCCATACCAACTGATTGAAAGAATAGTAAAATATAGAGTAATCGAAAACAATGAAAAGACAACGAAAAAAAATATGAACCGCTAACGCTTTTAAAACACTACTAATTCTCCAGTACTAATAGCGTTGTTAATATCTACAGTTACATATTTATGACTGTTAAAAAAAGACCCTTTAGACACTAATTTAATTGTAGCCATTAAACTTCCATTCTTCTTTTCTTTAAGTGATGTCACTTCAACATTTTTTCCCTTGAGAGTATTAAAATTAACCATCCCTCCTCTTTTTACAATGGCGCTAGGGTTTGGGAAATTAATGTGTACATAATTATTGCCATGAGCTTCTCCTATAACGAAGACATCACCAACTTCAATATTTGAAGTTGCGCTTTGAGCATAATTAACTCCATAACTCATCAATAAAATGAGCGAAAATAAAATATAATTTTTCATAATATAGGTTATTGATTTCCGGCAATAAAACTAGATATTGTGTCCAAAATAAAATCACACTTATTCGTTAAAAATTCCAAATTCGACATCATTATTCCTTACAAATTCAATCGATCCAAATGATTTGGATTCCCTATTTTGAGAAAAAACAACGAAAAAAATATGGCTATGGCTTGCTTTTTAAAGACGGAGAACAAGATATTGAAATCGGCGCTTTAGGTTACGCACCTGGTTTTGTTTCTGCTTGTTATTTCTATCCGCAAACCTCTATTAGCTTAATTATTTTAGAAAATACAGCAAAGGAGTTGGATGATTTGAAATTGACATTTAAAGTCCACACTGAAATAATGAACTTGATAAAAAAACTACGCTAGCATCTTGTCAACAAAATAATTCAACATATTTTCAACTTCTGCTAAATCACTCTTTTCAATGGTAATATCAGTAAGTTTAGGCAAGTGTCTCGCAAAATAGATATGATCATTAGACATTTCAAACAAACTAGTAGCTAAGGCAAATGGATACTTAAAATCTGGGTTAATTTCTGAAATGACTTGTGATACTACATTAGCTAATTCCTTGTAACTCGTAAAAAAACCTTTAGAGTTTTCATCATCTACATCTTTGGAGCGATAAGTTTTCAAACCTTCTGCTATTACAATATTATGCAACCTACTTTCATTAACATATTCTACCGCTGGATTTTCCCCTGAGGCATAAACAAAAGAATGAATTATAATCTGTAGCTTCTTTCTTGGGTTGTCAATATTGATTGTGTTGATTTTAATTAGAAAATTTACCCACTCCCAATACCAACTTACTAAATACAACAAAAGAAGATGCTTGTTCTCAAAATATCTATAAATAGAGGCTTCCGTTGAGCTTATTTTATCTGCTAATTTTTTAAATGTAAAAGACTCAAAGCCAAATTCATCAATTAAAATAATACTGTATTTTATGATTTTTCTACCAAGTTTTGAGTCTTGAGGCTCTTTAAGAGACAAACCTTCCTTTAAGGATATTTTTATTTCGACACTCATTCTAGAGTTATTTATGAATTAAGCAAGGTTGCTAAAATTAATAGAAAACCAAAGGTAAAAAAGTTTAACATTATTTATTGATAGTATTACTATCATTTATAAAAGTGTTATTATATTTGCGACTTCAATTTTTGTAACAACCTTAAAAGTATTGTTTATGATGAAAAATGTATTCTCTAATTTAAAGAGCGATATACCGGCCAGTATAGTCGTTTTCTTTGTCGCCCTGCCTTTGTGTTTAGGAATTGCACTAGCCAGTGGTGCTCCGCTTTTTTCAGGCTTAATTGCAGGAATTGTAGGTGGAATTGTAGTGGGAAGTTTAAGTGGATCTAAAATAGGTGTAAGCGGACCAGCAGCCGGATTGGCAGCTATCGTGTTAACAGCCATTGGTACTTTAGGCAGTTATGAAAACTTTTTAGTAGCCGTTGTTTTAGGAGGTATTATCCAACTTATTTTTGGCATATTAAGAGCCGGAATTATCGGATATTATTTCCCATCATCCGTAATTAAAGGAATGCTTAGTGGAATTGGTATCATTATCATTCTAAAACAAATACCACACTTCTTTGGCTATGATGCAGATCCTGAAGGTGATTGGGCATTTTTTCAGGTAGATGGAGAAAATACATTTTCAGAAATTATAAATACTGTTAATCACATCCAACCGGGTTCTGCGCTTATTGGAATTATTGGCTTGGCCATTCTTATTTTTTGGGATAAAGTATTATCCAAAAAAGGGAAATTTTTTCAAGTTGTACAAGGTCCTTTAGTAGCTGTAGTACTTAGTATTGTCTTTTATGTTGTAACAAAATCACATGATGTTTTAGCGATTGCTTCATCGCATTTAGTTAGCGTTCCGGTACCGGATGACATCTCTTCATTTTTAGGACAGTTTAGTTTCCCTAATTTTAGCGTTATCACAAATCCAGAAGTATGGATTGTGGCCTTTACAATAGCATTAGTAGCTAGTTTAGAAACATTACTTTGCGTTGAAGCTACTGATAAACTAGATCCAAACAAAAATGTAACCCCAACCAACAGAGAGTTGTTAGCTCAGGGTACAGGTAATATTCTTTCTGGTTTAATTGGAGGATTACCAATTACGCAAGTAATCGTGAGAAGTTCAGCCAATATTCAATCTGGAGGAAAAAGTAAAATGTCAGCTATTATTCATGGTTTCTTGTTGCTAATTTCTGTAATGATTATTCCATCTTTATTGAATATGATTCCGCTATCAGTATTGGCGGCTATTTTATTAGTGGTCGGTTACAAACTAGCAAAACCAGAATTATTCAAAAAAATGTACGATTTAGGATGGAAACAGTTTCTGCCTTTCATTGTAACTATTTTAGGAATTGTGTTTATCGACTTACTTTACGGAATAGGCTTAGGTTTAGCCGTTGGAGTAATTGTAATTCTGATTAAAAGCTATCAAAATTCCCACTTTTTACATATTGAAGGAGAAACGGCTACTAATAGAAAAGTTAAAATGACTTTAGCCGAAGAAGTTACATTTTTCAATAAAGGAGCCATTTTAAAAGAACTAGATAGACTTGAAGAAAACTCATATTTAGAATTAGATGTTAGAAAAACCAGATACCTGGATAACGATATTATTGAAATATTGGAAGATTTCGCGGTGAAAGCGAAAGAAAGAAATATCACTATAAAATTGGTGTCAGAAAGAGGTGCTGTGGAGAATCCACCGAGTTATATCGAGTTTTTTAAACTTAGAAAACCAACCGTATAAAAAGAATTTAAAAAATTAAATGTAAATAAGATGAAAGCACATACAAGAGAAACACAAGCAACAATGACGGCTGAAAAGTCATTAGCATATTTAAAAGAAGGGAATGTTAGATTCCAAAATAATCTTAAAGCGAATAGAAATTTACTAGAGCAAGTAAACGATACAAGTGATGGACAATTTCCCTTCGCAACTATTTTAAGTTGTATAGATTCTAGAGTTTCTGCAGAGTTGGTTTTTGACCAAGGTTTGGGAGATATTTTCAGTATTCGTATTGCAGGTAATTTTGTTAATCCGGATATATTAGGAAGTATGGAGTTTGCCTGTAAACTTGCCGGAACAAAATTGATTGTGGTACTAGGACATATGTCTTGCGGAGCGGTAAAAGGAGCTTGTGACGATGCTAAACTTGGTAATTTAACAGGAATGCTTGCCAAAATTAAACCTGCGGTTAATGCGGTTACTGAACCTCAAGACAAGAGTTTACGTAATTCATCTAACATAGAATTTGTAGATAATGTTGCCGCTAAAAATGTTGAGTTAACTATTGCAAATATTTTGAGAGATAGCCCTGTATTAGCAGAAATGCAAAGCAATGGCGAGATTAAAATTGTTGGAGCAATGTATGACATTAATACCGGCGCAGTAACTTTTTACGAATAAGTAAATCGTTCAAACAAAGTAAATATTTTTATGAGACTAGTCATGTGGCAGTATTTCAATTTGGTAAATGCTGCCACAACTGGTCTTTTTTATTTAGATAATCAGATAGATGTCAGCTGTTACAAGCACTAAACTAAAATGAAGTTTACCTGAACTTCCTAACACACCTTCTGTTTTATTTCTCCTCTTCATTTTGAAATAAAAATTAAGTCTCTTGTAACTTTTTAAACTGTTCATCCGTCTTACTGGCAAAATCTAAAAAATTATTCCAATGAAAAAGTTTTTTCTAGTACTACTATCGCTCAGTATTTTCCTATCGATTTCGGCACAAAATGAAACATCTTATGAAGTAGATGCCTTTCATGCTATTGATGTTCAAGATAATTTTAAAGTTTATCTCAGTCAAGGAAATGAGTATACCGTTACCGCTCATGTACCCGAAGGCTATGGCGAATTCATGTCGATTGAAGTAAAATCAGGCAAACTAATCTTAGCCCTGAAAGACAAAAATGGCAAAAATAAAAGCACTTGGACGTGGAGAAACAATAGTGTTTCCATTCAAAGTGATAACAATAGAGGCAAATATAAAGAGGCTTCAAAAATTGAAATTTATGTCACTTTTCCAAGTATTGATGCTTTAGCGGCAGGCGGCGTATCAGAAATTATTGGACTAACTCCTTTAACACTTAAAGATTTTAAATTGGAGGTTTCCGGAGCGGCGGAAACAAAGCTTAATCTAAATACTAACAATATAAATGTTGACCAGAGTGGCGCTTCTAAAGCAGAGCTAACAATGGCGGCCAATCATATCTCTTTTAATTTAAGTGGTTCCACCAAAAACTATATACAGTTCAATCAAGCAGCAAAATCAGTTAATGTAGATTTAAGCGGTGCTTCTTATTTAGAAATGGGTAACAATGGCAATGTTGATGTGTTGAAAATTGATGTCAGCGGTGCAGCCCAAATTAATGCGCCAACATTAAATGCCTCAAAAGTGATGGTAATATGCAGCGGTGCTTCTAAAGTTTATGTAGGTAAAGTAGAAAAGCTGATGGTTGACGGCTCAGGAGCTTCTAGTGTAAAATACCAAGAAAGTGAACTTAAAACAGAGATCTCATTTGAAAAATCCGGTGCAGCTAGTATCACGACCTACTAATAAAACATTAAAGTCCTAGTCAAAACGCTTTATATCAACTTCTTTTAAAAGCGGCTCTCCTTTTTCCATATGCCAAATCAAATGATTGGCAAAATATGGACTTAAGGAAATGCCTTTGGTTCCCATTCCATTAAACACATAAACATTATCTGACTTTGGAGAGGCGCCTAGAAATGGGCGCCTGTCTTTTACCGTTGGGCGAATACCTACTTTATGCTCTACAATTTCGTAGGGTAAAGAACAAGTCTTTTCAAACTTCTTTTTAAGTTCTGCCAAACCTTGCTCTGTGGTTGTTTCCTCTATATCATCCCATTTAAAAGTAGAGCCTACACTAAATAAATTATCATTGATAGGAATAATCTGACCACCTTTATTTAAAATTCCATCTAAATAATTTAAATCATTACACTTTATAGTAAGCGTTTCGCCCTTTGCAAACGAAAACGGTAAATGATTAAAAAATGGGTTATACCTTCCCTGAAAACCTTCACAAAAAACGATCTTATTAGCTGCTATTGTTTTGTAGGTTAATCCATCATTCGAAATAGTCAATTCATTATAATCCACTTTCTCATCTAACAAACAGTAATTCTCTTTTAGGTAATCTCTAAAAGATTGTATCAATAAAGCTAAATCCACCCAAGCAGTTTGCTTACTAGTGCCCACGCCAAAAGGTGTCTTCACTCCTACCCAATCAGGATATATAATCGGAGATAAATACTCCTCATATTCTGCTTCATCCGCTTTTAACAAATATTCATTCTGTTCTTGTACTGTATTAAATATCTTGTAAATAGGTTTCGAAAAATAGCATTCAATGCCAAGCTCCTCCTCCATTTCATTGTAAAACGATTTGGCAAAAGGCAATAATTCTTCCACCATCCACGATTTTACCATTTTACGACCTGTAATGGGGTTGATGATACCTGTAGCCACATTGGAACTGGAATTTGGATTGTGTTCATCAATCACCAATACTTTTTTGCCTTGTTTTATCAATTGAAAAGCCAAGCAGGTTCCTGCCACACCTTGTCCAACAATTATATAGTCATATTTTTTAATAGTCGTCACATGAAATGTTTTATTCAACAAAGGTCTAATAATAATTAAAATTATCGGAGCTAATTTATGATGCGCTAATTCCAAGTTTTAACCACAAAGATCACGAAGGCTGTTTCGCAAAGATCACTAGGAATAATATTTTGATGAATTACTTAATCATTTTGTGCCCCTGGTGTCTTCCTTGCGTTCTTAGTGGTTAAATTTTCATTTTTACAGATAGTATACTAATTAATGAACAATTCAAAACAGATATCAACTTCTTAATTCAATTCCTTATCCTACCTTTGCACCCGGAAATCTAAAAATGCAACTCAAAGCTACCTATAAGGATATTTGGAAAATTGGCTATCCCGTAATGATAGGCAACATGGCGCATGGAATCACCCAAGCCATTGACTATGCGTTTATGGGTCGAGTAGGTATCAACGACCTAAACGGAACTTTAATGGCGGGCATGGCATTTTTCTTTTTAATAATGATTGCACTTGGATTCACCGGCGGTGCACAAATCGTTATTGCTAGAAGAACAGGAGAATTAAACTACAAAGGTGTTGGAAAAACCTTTGATCACTTACTTTATAAAGGAGCGTTATTAGCCATATTTATTTTTGCTGCTACTGTCTTTTTCAAAAATACTGGATTAGACCTCATGCTCAAATCTGATGAGATTGTAGAGAAAGCAGCTATATATCTAAGTTACCGTCAATGGAGTGTTCCCCTGATAGTATTGAATTTAACGCTAATTGCCTTTTATACCGGCATTGGAAAAACAAAGGTTGTAACGGTTTGCACAGTAATCATGTCGCTCACCAATCTGGTGTTTGATTATGGATTGATTTTTGGCAACTTAGGTCTGCCGGAAATGGGAATTGCAGGAGCTTCACTAGCCACTGTGTTTGCTGAAATCATCGGAAGTATAACCCTTTTTGCAGCCCTCATCATCAATAAGGATATTAAAAGGTTTAACTTATTTACTTTCCCAAAAATAGATTGGACATTGATGGGTAGAATGCTTAACCTCTCTACTCCTATTGTTTTTCAACATTTAATTGCACTAGGCACATGGTGGTTGTTTTTTATTATGATTGAGAAAATGGGCGAAGCAGAATTAGCTATTTCTGGTGTAATTAAAAGTCTTTATATGCTGATTGGCATTCCACTTTGGGGCTTTGCCAGTGCTATAAAAACGATTGTCAGCAATTTAATAGGTCAAAAGAAGATAGAAGATGTCATTCCAGCCACCATTAAATCGATACATATAAGCTTTACAATCAGTTTTTTGCTAAGTAGTATTCTTTTTCTTTTTCCTAAGTTTTTCCTTGGGTTGTATACAGATGATATCACGATAGTGGAGAAGGCTGTCCCTACTTTACACGTAATTTTATTGGTTATGTTATCTTTCTCTGTAGGCGTAATGACGATGCATGCAGTAATGGGTATTGGAGATACTAAAACACTGTTAATTATTGAGGCGATATGTATTACTTCCTATATCGTTTACTCTTATCTCGCAATTTTTGTTTGGCATTTTAGTCTCCCAAATGTATGGAAGGTAGAGTTCATTTATTGGATTTTGATGCCAGTGCTAACCATTGCCTATTTAGCCAATAACAAATGGAAAACAAAAGTATTTGATTTTTAAAAAATGGAGTTAGCATAAAGAATACATCCGCTTAAATCTGCTTTTCTTTTATTTATATAAATTTGCGGACTAACACCAAAGCATGGCAGTACAAAAAGAATGGTTTAAAACTTGGTTTAATTCACCTTACTATCATATTCTTTACGATCAAAGAAATGAAGAGGAAGCCAACAAGTTTATCCTTAAATTGAAAGATTACCTTAAGTTAAATGACACTGATAGAATCTTAGATTTAGCTTGTGGCGCAGGGAGACATGCTGCTTTTTTATCCAAATATGTGGGCGAATCTATTGGGGTTGATCTTTCTGAAAACAGTATTAAACAGGCTCAAAAAACTTACATCGCCAATAACTTAGAGTTTTATAAGCACGATATGCGCTTACCTTTCAGGATTAATTATTTCGATTATATTTTCAACTTCTTTACCAGCTTTGGTTACTTTAAAAAAGAAGCTGATAACCTTAAAGTATTACAATCCATCAATAAAGGGTTAAAAAAAGGTGGATATGTTTTAATAGACTTTCTAAATGCGACCAAAGTAAAAAATGATTTGGTAGAAAGAGAGCAGATTGATAAACATGGTATTGAATTTTACATCCGAAGAGAAATTGTCAATAACAAAATCATTAAACACATCAAGTTTGATGCAGAAGATAAAGTTTTTAGCTTCACGGAAATCATCCAAGCGCTTACAAAAAATGACTTTCATAGACTTTTAACGCAAGCAGGCTTCAAAGTAGAAGCAGAGTTTGGTGATTATGAATTAGAAGATTTCAATGAAAACATTTCCAATCGATATATTGTATTAGCCAGGAAAAATCTATAATTTGTGGCATGCTCAAAAAGCTATTAAAACCTCTCATCACAATTTTTCTGTTATCATCATTGGTAAATCTATTCCATCATGATATTGCTAATATTTGGCATAAAGCAGTGCATATGGTAAATGCAGAGGATCATCACCATCACCACGAGTCATTTCATTCCGACTCTAATGATGATTATACTTCCGCTCTTGAAACACATCACCATCATTTAATTTCTAAATTCACTCATAGTTTTGACAATAGAAATGGTTTTGCGCAAGAAGGAGAGCAACCCAAACTAATTGTGCCTAATATTAAGCATCTAAATACTGCTCAATTAAGAATTGATAATTATAGTTCTTCCAAATCTATTACTTATTTTGATCAGACTTCGATACTTGAATTGATTTATATCCCTGTCACTAATCCTCCACCCAACGCGTAGTTGGCAAAACTTTCTATTTAATTAAGCATCTAAAATAGATGACTTAAAACCACCATTCATTTTCTATCGTACATAGTTAAAGAATTAGTCAATTTATCCAATTGGACGACACTTTAACTTCTCAAAATCAATATTCATGAGGATATTAATATATACTTTTTTATGTCTGCTGCCGTCTCTCCTTTGGGGTCATGAGATCAATGGCAGAATTATCAATGAACAAAATGCACCAATCGCGGATGTTTATGTTGTTCAATTATCTACCCAAAATTATGCTATAAGCAATAGTCTTGGAAAATTCACCTTAAAAAATATCAACCAAGGAGATACCATATACATTAGTCATATTGGATATAAATCAGAAACAATAGTGCTTTCTGATCTCAACAAAGAATTAATCATTGAACTAGAAAATCAACAAATTTTAATTGACGAGATCACTATTGCTCCAAAATTAGATGCTATTAATTTATTTTCTGAAATTGATGTTCAGGTCACTCCTGTAAATTCCTCCCAAGAGATTCTAACTAAAGTGCCTGGTTTAGTTATTGGCCAGCATGCCGGAGGCGGTAAAGCAGAACAAATTTTCTTAAGAGGTTTTGATATTGATCATGGAACGGATATCGCCATTAGTATGGACGGTATGCCGGTCAATATGGTCTCTCATGCTCACGGACAAGGTTATGCCGATCTTCATTTTATAATTCCAGAAGTAATTGATAAGATTAAATTTGGTAAAGGCAGCTATTATGCCGATAAAGGTAATTTTTCAACTGCGGGTTATGTAGATTTTAAAACTAAAGATTATTTGGAGCAAAGTATCATTAAAGTTGAAGGCGGACAGTTTAGTACTTTTAGATTATTGGGCATGCTTAATTTATTGGATAGAAGAAATCATTCCGTTTATGTGGCCACAGAATACATCACAACAGACGGACCTTTTGATAGTCCGCAAAACTTCAGCAGAATAAATGTGATGACGAAATACACAGGAAGATTAGAAAACAAGGACAAAATATCATTTCTCTTCTCCTATTTTACAAGTGATTGGGATGCTTCCGGTCAAATTCCACAAAGAGCTGTAGATGCCGGAACTATTGGAAGGTTTGGCGCTATTGACGATAATGAAGGCGGCAAAACTGGCAGAATTAATACTGTTTTAAGTTATGACAAGCATATTAATGACAAATCATACGTGAAAAACAAGTTGACATTTTCAAACTATGATTTTGAGCTGTACTCCAATTTTACTTTTTTCCTAGAAGATAGCATCAACGGAGATGAGATAAAACAAAAGGAAGTTCGGAATCAAATTACAGTGAGTTCAGAATACAACAATTACTTTTCAAAAGGTAAAATGGATGGATTGCTTCAAGTTGGTGCGGGATTACGAAATGATATCAGTAAAAACAATGAGCTTTCTAGAACTTTTAGAAGAAAAACAACTTTAGAAAATATTCAACTAGGCGATATTAATGAAACCAACTTCTTTGGCTATATCAATACAGAATTTACCATCGGAAAATGGTTATTGAATCCGGGCATTAGAATAGACCACTTTAATTTTGAATACAATGATGCACTTATAACTGATTATGAAACGGAGACGGCGCAAAAAGCAACCATCAGTCCAAAATTAAATGTTTTGTTTAATGCCTCTTCAAGTTTACAGTTATATCTAAAAACAGGAAAAGGATTTCACAGCAATGACACCAGAGTATCGGTTGCCCAAAATGGAAGAAAAATTTTACCGTCTTCTTATGGTGCAGATATAGGCGTAATTTTAAAACCGGCACCAAAACTTTTAATGAATATTGGATTCTGGCAGTTATTCTTGGAGCAGGAGTTTGTCTATGTAGGCGACGCCGGTATTGTGGAGCCGAGTGGCAAAACAAATCGTTTGGGTGTTGATTTTGGCGTTAGATACCAACCGTTAAAATGGTTAGTGTTAGATACTGATATCAACTATGCCTATGCTCGTTCAACAGAAGATCCTAATGGCGAGAATTACATTCCGTTAGCGCCCGATTTAACCATTAATGGCGCTATTTCTATCGATCATGAAAAAGGATTTTATGGTGCTTTAAAATATAGATATTTAAAAGATCGACCAGCCAATGAAGACAATTCTATTGTAGCAGAAGGCTATTTCATTTTAGACCTAAATGCCGGTTATCAATGGAAGAATTTAAGCTTTGGTTTTGAGATCAATAATCTTTTAAACAGCAGTTGGAATGAAACACAATTCGCTACGGAATCTAGATTGCAAAATGAAACCGAATCGGTGGAAGAAATTCATTTTACACCAGGAACGCCATTTTTTATAAAAGGTAAGATTGCCTATAGTTTCTAAATATCAAGTAAAAATGGGCTAAGTTGAAACTTCAATTTAGCCCATTTTTATTTCCAGCTTATTTAACTGATAGCATAATTGTAACATATTATAGAGCTAGTCGTTATTAATTGTGCAGCGCTCCTACTTTAAGGAGATAATTTTCAAAATTTTAGATTTGGTTTAAAATCAGAGTTAGATTCACCATCAATAATTATACTATTTGTGCATCCAAACAAACTTTTTCACCAAAAACATTCATCACCTTAGTAACTTACACTATGTTTAAAAACAAATCACGCATTAAATTATTAAGTCTGGCAATAATTATATTGTGCAACTTTTCTTGTAAGAAAGAAGATTCATTTAAGCAAATAATTGCATTCAAATACAATTTAAACGAGTCTGAAATAGCTAAAATAAATTTAGAGGAAAATCGAATTGAAGCTTATCCTATTGACTGTTTTATTCTTAACACGATTGTCTTAATCAATAATGACAGTGAAGTTTTATATGCAGGATGTGATTCCAATTTGTACATTTTAAACACTCGAACGTTCGAATTAAATAGAGTAATTAAACTTCCATTTCTTATAAGTGATGCTTACTATCACCAACCCACTGAATCTATTGTAGCATTTACTCAAATTGATTCCAACAACTTTAATCATTTGGTGACGATTAACTTGAAAAGCGAGGAGGTGGTTGAAGATCATTTAATTGCAACCGAAATTGATGATGGCTACTTAGTTTGTAGCTCTATTTTAGATAATGCTAATAATTATTACATTGTAAATTCTGACTCTATACTTTTAAAATATAATATTTTTGATGGTCAACTTCAAAACAGTTTACAGCTTCCATTTGTATTGTATAATTCGGTTTACGACCAGATTGAAAATGACCTAATAGGCACATTTTATGATTTTGACATCAACAGAAACATCATAGCCTTAATAGATTTAGATAGTTTTAGGATCAAGAGAACAGTGCCTCTTGATCCAGCCACAGATAACATTTATTTATGTGCCACAGATTTTGAATCAAAGTCTGGCTTATATGTATTTGTAAAATTTATTGATGAAACTAAAAGTCAAATTTTATACATAGATTATAATACGGGTTTAGCCACTGATTCTTTCGAAATTGACTATGCGTTTAATCACATTGAACTATTTACAAACTAGTATTTCCAAAATATTAAACCGGATTTATTTCTGAAACTTCTATTAGAATTGCGCCGTATATAACAGCATGGAAAATTTAGAGAAAGTAAGTTTAGGAGATGCTGTTCGTTCTTCATTACATAATAATAGAGTTACAAGAGAAAGAGCTTTAGATAAATACTTTAAACCTACAAATATTGATCTTAGCGATAATACTAATTCGGACTATAACTATATTGCTCCAACACAAGAACAATTAGATAAATTAGAAAAAGCCAATCAACTTAGAATAAAAAAGGAAATAATGGTGTTATTGGTTTCTGCAGCAATAGTCTTATTTTCCATTATTGTCGTTTTTGGATTTTTGAACTAATCCTAATTCTGTAGCACAAATTAGCAGTAATATATGCTGTTAAATGTTGTAATTCTCCTCCTTGGAGGAGAAGATTTTTCCAAATCCCTGCCTTTACCGGCAGGCAGGTTTGATTTGGTTTAAAAATCAGAGGTGGGTTCATGTCGTTTTTACCCTCAAATTACTAGCTTAGCCTCCAAACCAATTAAAATGCAGTCTGAAATCATTCAAAAAACCATCCATTTTGTAAAAGAAAGCTTAGCCGATGCCGAAGGCGGACACGATTGGTTCCATATTGAGCGCGTTTGGAAGAATGCCAAAGCCATTGCTAAAACAGAAAAAGTTGATCTTTTTATAGTAGAATTAGGCGCCTTATTACACGACATAGCTGATTCTAAATTTCACAACGGCGATGAAACTATTGGTCCAAAAGTAGCTCGAACTTTTCTTGAAGAACTACAAGTCAAAAAAGAGGTGATGGAACATGTAATTAAGGTCATTGAGAATATATCCTTCAAAGGCGGTAATGAAGCACAAAAATTCACTTCGCCTGAACTGCAAGTCATACAAGATGCTGACCGACTAGATGCCATTGGAGCTATTGGTGTCGCTAGAACATTTAATTATGGTGGATTTAAAAATAATCCACTATATGACCCCAATATTCCACCTAACTTAAACATGACAAAAGAGGAATACAAAAAGAGTAAAGCGCCCACTATTAATCACTTCTATGAAAAATTACTCTTGTTAAAAGATAGAATGAATACCGAAACCGGTAAAAAACTTGCGGCTCAACGCCATGCGTTTATGGAACAATTTTTAGAGCAATTTTATAAAGAATGGAATGCTATTTAAAATTAATAGTCACTATCTTGCAGAACCAACTTTAAACATTCATTCAAACCACCATTTAAAATGAAATTAGTTCTTAAATTTTTACTTGCTATTGTATTGGCCATTGTTCTTGTTGCGGCTATTAAATACAAAACTATCAAACGATTGTATACGGCTATACATTTGTTCGATGAAAATGTTATTGTAGATAATTTTCAAAATATGGACAAACATTTTAAAGTAAAAAGTTGGGAAGCATCTGCTCAGCCTATTCCCTTTCCGAAAAATATCTCTTATAACCTGATTGAAACTTTTACGCACGGAGATTCTTTGTATAACGTAAGTGACTATTTAAAATATGTCAATACTGAAGGGTTGATGATTTTGTACAGAGACACAGTAATCTTTGAAGCATACGACAATGGATTGACGCCAGCAACCACACATATATCATGGTCGATGGCCAAATCGGTTGTGGCTACGCTAATGGGTATTGCTTACGATGACGGTTTATATAAATTAGACGATCCTATTACAAAATACCTTCCTCAATTTATTGGAACCGGTTACGATGGCGTTAAAATAAAAGACATTCTTCAAATGAGTTCCGGGGTAAAATTCGTAGAAGATTATGGCGACTACAATTCTGATATCAATAGATTTGGTAGAGCATTTGCCATGGGGTCATCCTTGGAGAAATTTGCAATGAGCTTAGTGAGAGAAAGAGAGCCAGGTACTTACTGTCATTATGTAAGCATGGATACTCAAGTGTTAGGTATTCTACTTATCAAACTAACCGGAATGAGCTTAACCGATTATCTAAAATTAAAACTATGGGAGCCGTTAGGCATGCAAGATGACGCTCAATGGATTGTAGATAATACCGGATTAGAGTTGGCATTAGGTGGATTAAATATGACGTTGCGTGATTATGCCAAAATAGGTCAGTTGTATATTCATGAAGGCATGTTTAATGGCCAGCAGATCGTTTCTAAAGCATGGGTAAATATGGCCGTTACACCGGATGCGCCTCATCTAATGCCTGGTGTTCAAGAAATGTCAAGTCATGATTACGGATATGGCTTCCAATGGTGGGTTCCCAATCCGGATGAAGGCGATTTCTTTGCCGCTGGTATTTACAACCAATACATCTATGTTCAACCGGATAAAGACTTAGTCATTGTAAAATTATCTGCCAACCATCATTTTAAAACGGAAGGTCAGGAAACTAAAGGCACACATATTAGCTTATTTAAAGAAATAGCAAACAAATTCCCAGAAAAATCATTACCCATACAAATATTAGACAATGAACAAGCAAATTAGATTAGCAAAAAGACCAGACGGTTTACCAAAAAAAGATACTTGGAACTTAGTAGAAGCTGAACTCCCAACTATTAGCGATGGAGAAGTATTAATCAAACAACACTATATTTCATTAGATCCGGCTATGCGAGGTTGGATGAATGACACTAAGTCTTACATTCCTCCTGTTCAATTAAATGATGTAATGAGAGCCGGTTCTATCGGAGAAGTGATCGAATCTAAACACGATAAATATAAAGTTGGTGATTACTTAACCGGTTGGGGCGGTGTTCAACAATACGTTAAAACCAATGGAGAAAATTGGTATAAAGTTGATCCAAATTTAGCACCATTACCAGTTTACATTGGCACTTTAGGAATGCCGGGCATGACAGCTTACTTCGGTATTTTGGAAGTAGGGAAAATAAAAGAAGGAGAAACGGTTTTGGTTTCTGGTGCAGCTGGTGCAGTAGGTTCTGTTGTTGGACAAATTGCGAAGATTAAAGGCTGTAAAGTTATTGGTATTGCCGGTAGCAAAGAAAAGTGTCAATATATAGTGGATGAATTAGGTTTCGATGGTGCTATCAATTACAAAAAGGAGAATATTTATGAAGCGATCAAAAGAGAATGTCCGGTAGGAATTGATGTCTATTTTGACAATGTGGGTGGCGAGATTTTAGATGCAGCTTTATCAAGGATTAATATGCATGCTAGGATAGTCATTTGTGGCGCTATTTCACAATACAATGGAAAAGTAGTTAAAGGTCCAAGTAATTATTTAGCGCTGCTAGTAAAACGTGCTACTATGCAAGGAATGGTTGTGATGGATTATGCCAAAAATTATGGTACTGCTGCTCATGAAATGGGTACTTGGATGAATGAAGGCAAGCTAAAAAGTCGAGAAGATATTTATGAAGGCATAGAGAACTTCCATAAAACGTTTTTACGGCTATTCAGTGGCGAAAAAATGGGTAAGCTGGTGCTGAAGGTGAGTGAATAGAATATTTTAACCACAAAGATCGCTAAGGTTGTTTCACTAAGGACACAAATATTTCTATTGATATGATAGTTATATTTTTGTGACCTTCGTGTCTTCTTTGAGTTCTTTGTGGTTAGACTTTAGTATATCTCCTACCTAAAACTCTGATTAATATCTTCTAAAACATCCATCCCCGGACAAAGCTGTTCTTGCGATAAAGTATTGAGTGGCTGATCGGTTGTATTTAACAGATTATGTAAGTCTCTGCTATCAGGATTGATATACAATAAACCCGTCAATACTTCTCCATTCTCTTTGGCTTTATGTAAACGTACTTCCGCTGAGCCTCTATCTAATGGATTCCAATCTGGACTTAATTTGCTAAAGTTTAAAATGGAGCCATCATGCATCTCTACGCTGGTTGCAGTTCCTTCAGGATAGTCGACTGTAATTTCATCTTGGTGCGGTACAAAATCAAAAATTGAAGTGGCCTCTATATGATCTCTCACATAATCATACGATTTGGTAGATCCTTGATTATTATTGAATGTTACACATGGCGAAACTACATCTATCAATGCAAAACCTGGATGATTCATCGCCGCTTTAATCATCGGCACCAACTGCGTTTTATCACCACTAAATCCTCTTCCAACAAAAGTTGCCCCCAACTCTAATGCTAAGCCAACTAAATCAATAGCTCTAAAATGATTTTCAGAACCAGCTTTACTGATTGATCCATAATCTGCCGTAGCAGAATCTTGTCCTTTGGTTAAGCCATAGCAACCATTGTTCATCACAATATAAACCATGTTCAAATTTCTTCTGATGACATGACAAAACTGCCCTAAACCAATACTAGCGGAATCTCCATCACCGGAAACACCTAGATAAATTAAATCTCTGTTCGCCATATTGGCTCCGGTAGCAATGGAAGGCATTCTTCCATGTACAGAATTAAAACCATGCGAATTACTTAAAAAATAAGTAGGCGTTTTAGAAGAACAACCAATACCCGAAAGCTTGGCTAATTTATGCGGCTCAATATCCATTTCATAGCAAGCTTGAACAATTGAAGCACTGATTGAATCGTGGCCACAACCGGCACAAAGCGTTGAAATTCTACCTTCGTAATCTGATTTTAAATAGCCTACCGCATTTTTCTTCTGTCCCGGATGTCTAAACGTTGGTTTTATATATGTCATACTATATGTCTTGTGATTAAACCGAAACTTCGATTTTCTCTTTTATTTTATTCATTATGGTGTCCGCAGTAATAGGTGTTCCATCATAGTTCAATATGGATATCAATTTAGATGGCGCAATCTCCATTTCATTCACCATTAAAGTTTTAAACTGTGCATGTCGATTTTGCTCCACAACATAAACTTTTTCATGGGCATCAATAAATGCTTTGGCTTCCTCATTAAATGGAAACGCTCTTATCCGCATCGCATTCATTTTAATGCCTTCTTCTTCCAATAACTCTATCGCTTCTATAACAGCATATGTAGAAGTTCCAAAGAAAATCACTCCAAGTTCGCTATCATTATGATCAAAAATTGGCTTCGGAACGTATTGCTTGGCGGTCTCCCATTTTTTATCTAAACGATCTACATTGATAACATAATCGGCTCCATCTTCTGAATACTGAGCATATTCATTTTTAGATGTTCCTCTTGTAAAAAAAGATCCTTTAGTAGGATGTGTTCCCGGAATCGTACGATAACAAATTCCATCGCCATCAACATCTAAATAACGACCATACCTTTGAATTTCCTCTAATGCTTCAGCATCTAAAACCTTTCCTTTATCAAATTGATCTTTATTCTCCCATTTTAAGGGTGGAGACATGTGATTATTCATGCCCAAATCCAAATCAGACATCACAAATACCACTGTTTGAAGACGATCTGCTAAATCAAAAGCTTGCGTGGTCATTTCAAAACATTCTGCTGGTGTGGATGGAAACAAAAGAACGTGCTTCGTATCTCCATGGGAAGCATAGGCACAGGATAATAAATCACTTTGTTGAGTTCTGGTAGGCATTCCGGTAGACGGTCCGCCACGTTGAACATTGACAATGACCACCGGAATTTCAGCAAAATAAGCTAATCCAATAAACTCCGTCATTAATGACACGCCGGCTCCACTAGTAGAAGTAAATGCCCTAGCGCCATTCCAACTGGCACCAATCACCATTCCAATGGCCGCTAACTCATCTTCCGCCTGAATAAAAGCATAATTATTTTTTCCTGTCTCCGGATCAATTCTTAATTTCTTAGCATACTTTTCAAAAGCACTGGCTACAGAAGTAGAAGGTGTAATAGGATACCATGCCATCACAGTGGCTCCGGCATAAATAGCACCTAATCCTGTAGCTGCATTGCCATCTATTAGAATACAATCTTTAACATTATCTCTTCTTTCTACTCTAATACTTAAAGGACAGCTAAAATGCTGCAAGGCATAATTCCTACCTAATTCTAAAGCCTTAAAATTGGGAGGGACAAGTTTTGGCTTCTTTTTAAACTGCTCACTAATAATCTCTTTAATCACCTCAATTTCAATATCCAATAGAGCTGATAAGGCGCCTATATAGATGATATTCTTAAACAGCTGCTGATGTCGAGGCACTTCGTAATTCTCAATGCTCAATTTCATCATTGGAATCCCAATGTAATTAATGTCATCGCGAATAAACTCCTTGTGAAGTGCTTTGGTACTGTCGTACACAAAATAACCTCCAGTGCTTATCGAATCTATATCTGCTTTAAAACTTTGTGGATTAACGCCCACTAACAAATCAATTCCTGCTCTTCTTCCTAAATATCCCTTTTCACTTACACGCACTTCATACCATGTAGGTAAACCTTGAATGTTAGAAGGAAATATATTTTTGGGTGCTACTGGAACGCCCATTCTAAAAATGGCCTTCGCAAAAATATCATTGGCACTAGCCGAGCCAGTTCCATTTACATTCGCAAAGCGAACAACCATATCATTTAAACCACTCATATTCGCTTATAAAATTTTACTCGCCTTAGTGACATTATATAAAAACTTTTGCATATCCCATGCCGCTGTTGGACAGCGTTCGGCGCACAAACCACAATGCAAACAAACATCTTCATCTTTTACCATTACTCGTTTGGTTGGTAAAACAGCAGACACATATAAATCTTGTGTTTTATTCTCAGCCGGCGCACTCAGTCGAGTTCTCAAATCATCTTCTTCACCGTTGGTGGTAAAAGTGATACATGAAGTTGGACAAATATCTGTGCAGGCGTCGCACTCAATACATTTATTTTCTTCAAAAACAGTTTGAACATCGCAATTCAAGCAACGTTGAGCTTCTTTAAATCCAACAAGCTTATCAAAGCCTAATTCTACTTCTACTTTTCTATCGCTTAATGTTTTCTCTTTTTGCTCATGAGGCACATCATATCTGTCGTCATCTGCTACCGGACTGTCGTACATCCACTCATGAATTCCCATTTTCTGTTGAAAGAGGTTGGTCATTGGTGGCGGTCGATCATTCACATCCTTTTGATTGCAAAAATTATCAATTGAAATAGCCGCTTGGTGACCATGTGCTGCAGCTGTGATGATATTCTCAGGACCAAATGCGGCATCTCCACCAAAAAACACCTTTGGCAAGGTAGATTGAAAAGTTACTTTATCTAATACTGGAATATCCCATTTACCAAATTCAATTCCAAGATCTCTCTCTATCCAAGGAAAAGCATTATCCTGTCCAATAGCGATAATTACATCATCTGCTTCCACAAAAGTATCTTCTTCTCCTGTCGGGATCAATTTACGTTTTCCATTCTCATCATACTCCGCTTTTACATGGCCGAAAATCATCCCTTTTAACTTCCCGTTTTCTACCACAAAAGATTTTGGTGGCATATTATTCATAATGGGAATATCCTCCATTTGTGCATCTTCAATTTCCCAAGGAGAAGCTTTCATATCATTAAAAGGACTTCTTACAATTACTTTCACTTGTTCGCCACCTAATCGCCTAGACGTTCTACAGCAATCCATAGCAGTATTTCCACCACCTAAAATGATTACTTTTTTCCCAATTTTATCTTTGTGTTCGAAAGCGACACTGGCTAAAAACTCAATACCAATATGAACATTGGCATCTGCTTCCTTTCTGCCCGGCAAATCCAAGTCTCTTCCATTGGGTGCACCTGTTCCAACAAAAACAGCATCATAATCTTGATCTAGGATTTCCTTCATACTAGATACATAGTGATTATAATGCGTATGAATACCCATGTTGGTGATGAAATTTACTTCTTCATCCAACACCTCTTCCGGTAATCTAAAAGATGGAATTTGCGTTCGCATCATTCCTCCACCTTTATGCCATTCATCAAACAAATGAATCTCGTAGCCTAAAGGAGCTAAGTCGCGCGCCACAGTTAAAGAAGCTGGTCCACCACCAATTAAGGCTATTTTTTTTCCATTTTTCGTTTTGGGAATTTTGGTTAAAAGATCTTTAACATCACCTTTATTATCGGCAGCTACACGCTTTAAACGACATATAGCGACAGGTTTTTCATCTACCCTACCTCTTCTACAAGCAGGCTCGCAAGGTCTATCACATGTTCTTCCTAAAATCCCCGGAAATACATTAGATTCCCAATTGATCATATAGGCTTCCGTATATTTTTCTTCAGCAATTAACCTTATGTATTCTGGAACAGGAGTATGCGCCGGACAAGCATATTGACAATCTACTACTTTGTGAAAATATTCCGGGTCATTAATATTGGTCGGTTTCAAATTTTATATTATTCGTTTATAACTAGATTTCAATGTTACTCGTGGTTTAAATTAATGTGCGATAAATATAAACAAAAATGTAAATGAAAGCGTAAAATTAAGATCGAAAAGCAAAGAGTTATCAACGATTGCAGGCAAGCAAGTTATCTCAGTTATGTAATAACTTCAAATTTGTATTTTTAATGAAAAGTAAAGAAGAGATAAATGAAACGATTTACAACAGTAGAGGACTTCATATTAGGATTTCCCGAATGGAGTGAAGAATTAAAAAAATTGCGACACATTGCTTTATCTACAGGTTTAACAGAAGCTATTAAGTGGGGCGCCCCTGCTTATTTGTTTCAAAATAAAATTGTTTTAGGAATTGGTGCATTTAAATCTTACGTGGGACTATGGTTTCATCAGGGTGGTCTTTTAAAAGATGAAACCAATCAGCTAATGAATGCACAAGAAGGCAAGACTAAAGCTTTGCGGCAATGGCGTTTTGATAGTGCAAAGGATATAAATGAAGATCTCGTTAGTAGCTACATATATGAATCCATTGAAAATTTTAAGCTTGGAAAAGAAATTAAACCCGATAAGAATAAAGCCTTGAAAATACCGCCTGAATTGGTAAAAGCATTTGAATCAGATAATCATTTGAAATCTAAATTTAATGAGCTATCTAAATCAAAACAGCGAGAATATGCTGACCATATTAGTGACGCCAAACGTTTGGAAACAAAATTGAAACGTTTGGAAAAAATTATTCCTATGATTAATAGTGGTATAGGGTTACATGACAAATACAAGAATTGCTGATATCCTTCCTACAAATTGCATTTTTGTAGCGTGCACTTAAAGTTTTAAATTAAAATATTTAGACTGATTACCATTAAATTACTAAAGATGATAATTCGCTATTACTGTTTTAATCTTCTTATTTTGCAGTATTAATTAAAAAATATATCTCCAAAAAAAGAGATACTTACGATACAACCAATGAAATTTGAAGAGCTTAATTTAAATGATCAACTACTAGAAGCCCTTTCCTACTCAGGATTTACAGATGCCACTCCCATTCAAGAACAAACGATACCTGCTATTTTAGCCGGTAAAGATGTATTGGCATTTGCACAAACCGGAACCGGAAAAACAGCCGCTTTTTTATTGCCTACTTTGAATAAAATTGCTAATTCTAAACACGATCATACCAGTACGCTTATTTTAGCACCCACTAGGGAATTAGCTATTCAAATAGAAAGAGAAATTCAAGGATTTGCCTACTTTCTAGGCGTTAATTCCATGCCTGTTTATGGTGGTGGAACGGGGATAGATTTCAGTGAGCAAAAGAAAGCTTTAACTGATGGAACCGATATTATTGTAGCTACTCCGGGTAAGCTAATTTCTCATTTGAATATGGGTTACGTAAAGTTCGATCAAGTGAAATACTTGATCTTAGATGAAGCCGATAGAATGTTGGACATGGGTTTCTATGACGATATTCTGAAGATTATAAGCTACTTACCGAAAAAGAGACAAACTTTAATGTTTAGTGCTACGATGGCATCAGGCATCAAAAAAATGGCTCAAGAATTTTTGATTGATCCTTTAGAATTTAAAATATCAATCTCCAAACCTGCTGAAGGCGTAGTTCAAGGCGCTTATTTGGTTTATGAGCCACAAAAAATCGACTTAGTTACCGATATATTAAAAGACAAAGACAACTATAAAAGCATCTTAATCTTTAGTTCTAGAAAGAAAAAAGTGTTTGATATTGTAAAAGCATTGAAAGCTAAAAAATTCAATGTAGAAGGCATTTCATCCGACCTTGAACAAACAGAACGACAAGAAGTATTAATGCGATTTACGTCCAAGAGAACCCGAATATTAGTGGGTACTGATGTGATTAGTAGAGGTATCGATATTAAAGACATCAACTTGGTCATAAATTTTGATGTACCTGGCGATGCTGAAGATTATGTACATAGAATTGGAAGAACGGCTAGAGCCGATACCACTGGTGTTGCGTTAACTTTTGTTTCTGAAATGGATATGGAAAAATTTGATCGTATTGAAAAATTGATCGAAAAAGAAGTAAATAAACTACCATTACCGGAAGGTTTAGGTAATGGTCCTGAGTGGAACCCAAAGCCTTTCAAAAAGAAATTCGGAGGCAATAAAAAGAAGCCTAATAATCGCAATAAAAAGAAGAAGCAACCCAATAATGGGAAGCCAAAACCGAAGGCGGATAATAAGAGAGCAGCTGATCCCAATAGACCAATTAAAAAGTACAACCATAAGCCTAAATCTAATACAGACGGTGGTAATGCATAAAAGAGTCTAATGCTTCCTATATTAAACGAAAGATTAAATTCAAATCACTTTCTTCGATGTAAGACGTTATTCTTTTTCAGCTAAGGCAATATTCTCAATACCTTTGATCAACGCATCCGGATTAAATGAAATGCTGTTAATTCCATTTTTAACCAAAAATTGGGCGTACTCTGGATAATCGCTAGGCGCTTGGCCACAAAGACCGGTATGTGTTTTTGTTTTTTTAGCCTTCATTAATGTCATTTCAATTAATTGCATCACAGCAGGATCAAAAGGACTAAATGTATCGGTCAATAATTCAGAATCTCTATCGGCTCCTAAAGTCAGCTGGGTAAGATCATTAGAGCCAATAGAAAATCCATCGAAATGTTTGGCAAATTCTTCCGCTAATAAAGCATTACTGGGTATCTCTATCATCACATATAATTCCAAACCATTTTGTTTTCTCTTTAGTCCACAATCATCTAATACAGCAATTACTTTTTTTGCTTCTTCTATTGTTCTACAAAACGGAATCATCAATTTCACGTTGGTTAAACCCATTTCGTCACGAACAATTTTCATGGCTTTACATTCCATTTCAAATGCTGCTCTGTACAAGGGATGATAATACCTTGACGCGCCTCTAAAACCAATCATCGGATTTTCTTCATCCGGCTCAAATTGCTGTCCACCCAATAAATTGGCATATTCATTCGATTTAAAATCGCTCATTCTAACAATTACTTCTTTAGGGTAAAATGCAGCCGCCATTTTTGCGGTAGCTTCAGCGAGCTTTTGAATAAAATATTCTTCTTTACTAACATATCGCGCTGTTATAGCAGCAATCTTTTCCTTTAACTCTTTATTTTTTATGGTATCAAAATGTTTCAATGCCATGGGATGAATGCCAATTGTATTGCTGATGATAAATTCCATTCGCATCAATCCAACTCCATCATTCGGCAATAAAGAGTATCGAAATGCTTCATCAGGATGCGCCAAAATCAACATCACTTTAGTCTTGGTTTTTGGAATGCTTGTGATATCAATCTTCTTTTCACTCCAAGGCAAAACACCATCATAAATGTAACCAGTATCTCCTTTAGCTGTGCTCACCGTTATGGTTTGTCCATCTTGAATAACCTGTGTACCATTCGTCGTTCCTACTACTGCAATAGCACCAACTTCCCTTGCTACAATAGCAGCATGTGAGGTTCTTCCACCTTGGTCTGTAATAATAGCAGCGGCCTTTTTTAATACTGGATCCCAATCAGGATCAGTACGTTCCGTCACTAATATTTCGCCTTTATTTAATTTTGATATCTCCTTCGCAGAGTGAAGTAATCTTGCTTTACCGGAGACAATTTTATTTCCTAATCCGGCTCCTTGACAAAGTAACTTTCCTTCCTTTAGCAATTTATATTGCTTAAAAATGGCTTCCTTTTTATTGCTGTGTACAGTTTCCGGTCTTGCTTGAACAATATATAATGCTCCGTCTTCTCCATCTTTCGCCCATTCTATGTCCATATGGCATTGATAGTGATCTTGTATAATCATCGCCCATTTCGCCAATTGAGTAACTTCCTGATCGGATAAAACTAACTGTTGTCTCTTTTCTAGAGAAGTATCTATGTTGATGATCGCATCCTCCGGTTTAACGATATCCTTAATGCTTGTGTCGGAATAGATCATCGTTTTCATTTTACTCCCCAATTGGTGGGCAATAACGGATTGATTGACCTTACCCAACAAAGGTTTGAAGACCAAAAATTCATCCGTATTGACAGCGCCTTGCACTACATTTTCACCTAAACCCCAAGCTCCTGAAACCAAAACAACCTGCTCAAAGCCCGAATCCGGATCCATGGTAAACATAACGCCTGAACAAGCTAAGTCGGCACGAATCATGGTTTGAATACCTACAGACAAAGCAACTTTCATATGGTCAAATCCATTGTCTACTCTATACTTTATGGCTCTATCGGTAAACAAAGACGCATAGCAACGATGACAAGCTTTGATAATATTATCCTCTCCTTTTACATTCAAATATGTTTCTTGCTGCCCTGCGAAACTTGCATTAGGTAAATCTTCTGCTGTAGCACTGCTTCGCACTGCAAACGACTTGTTTTCTCCTACCGAGTTTAATAATTGACGATAGGTGTCTAAGATTTCATTTTGTACCGATACAGGAAAATCTGCAGATAAAATTAATGCTCGAGCTGCTTTACCCACTGCTGAAAGATTATTAAAATTTTCAAGATCAAGCTGTCGTAACGCATCAGACAATTTAGCTTCTAACTGATTTTCTTTTAAAAATTCCCAGTATCCCGATGAGGTGACCGCAAAACCTTCCGGTACACTAACTCCTTTTGATGATAGACCAACATACATCTCACCAAGCGAAGCGTTTTTACCACCTACCGATGGAACATCCTTAATACTAATCTTTGAAAAGTGTTTGATAAAGCTCATAGCATTACATTATTTATCTCTAATGTAATTGGTATTTCTACAAAACTTTGTGAGTTTTAATACTCTGAAAAATGATATATATCAGTTGTTTGATGGAACTTATGCTTAATCAAGGATAGGCACTAGTGTCTTTATGCTAATTGCAATCAAGCCTATTTATTCACGCTAATCATGGTGGCAGTCATTCTCGAAAATTCTATTTCACCTGTTTCATCGGTGACCACAGCTTCACAAAAAGTAATTCTTCTGCCTGATTTAATTACCCTTCCGGTCGCAATCAATTTTTCAGCTTTTGCCGGTCGCATCATGCTTGATTTAAACTCAATGGATAATACTTCTTTATCATTATCCATCATACTTAATGCTGCATAACCACATGCGGTATCAGCAAGTGTTGAGATGGCTCCTGCATGGATATATTGATGCTGCTGAGTGAGTTTTAGATGGTAATCACATTCAATCACCACCACTCCTTTTTCTACTGAAACTAGCCGAGCACCGAGGGTTTGCATAAACTGCTGTTGATGAAAGCTGTCTTTAATTCTTTGCTCCATTTTATCTACCCAGCAATTTTATTACAATTACCAATAACACACTAATTAGCAATCCAAACATCACTTTAGCAAAATCTTTCCCTACATCTTTAAACACAGATTTATGGATTCGCCCTTCCAATCTTAATCGAATAGCTAACTCTCTACCGGCTAACAAACCAATAAACACCCATGTGGTTGACATTGGTAACTTGCCTGTCCATGGGAAATTATAGTTTAATCCCAATATGCTATCGTACTTAAAAATATACAAAACCATACCATAAGATAGATCTACAAACGTTGCCGATCGAATATCAACAGTATTGGTTTTTCGTTTTACGATATTCTGTACAGCACCTCCTTTCTTATAAAAAATAAAGCCTAACAATAAAACTAATGCCAAAACAGAAAGGGCAAAATGGAAAACCGAAAGGTCTCCTTTACCTAATAAGTAGATGTAGATATTGGCTAAATCTTGCGTTAACCATTGCCACCATAGCCATCCAGTGGAGAACCATTGGGCAAACGTCCACCACTTAACATGCTTAATTGGATTTTTTATAAATCGCTTTTCCAACAAGTCAACAAAGAAGATATATAAGGCAAAAGCAGCTGTAAAAGCGAGCACATAACCCATCAATGATTTCTTAATCATTTGCCCCAACTTAGAGTCCATATCTACTACATGAGATACAATTTCGCCTATACTATTCCCTTCAATTGAACTTAACGAGAATAAAGTAAGAATCAAAAAAGTGGTACTCACCGGAATACCCATTCGAGTAACGACCAACAACACTAGCGGTGGTAAAAGATAATACCATTCAAGATGTGTGGGAATGTTAAACTTATCTAACCGTCCGTAGGCTACCCCGTAATCGTATAAGTCCTTTGGATCTAAATAACCATAAATAAGAACCGCAATTAAAATAATGGAAGCAAATCCCCATAGAACATACCAAGGCTTCTTTTCATTAGAACTTAAAAATGTGCCGAGGGTTTGAATAACGTCATTTCCTACTACTGAATAAGCAGCCAATAGAAAACCTGCAATCATTATAAAACTGGAAATTTCCATTATTACATTTTAGTTTTCAAGTAAATTTTTCAATCTAAAAATTACATCAATTTTGAAAAGGAGCATAAGGTATATAATTCAGTTAGAATGATTTTGATCTGCTTTGATTAATTATCCACTAAAACATTTTAAACCTCAATATAATGCTTGTATTTAGTTGATGTCTAAAATGGGCGACATTCCCTTTCCATATTTACGGCATAAAGGTATCACTATATGGTGGTTGTACCTAAAAGCAATAATTCAAATAATTTATTTTAATGTGTTTTTAGTGTGTAGTTTTGTTGTTTTTTTGAATCCTTTTTCTGTTTTTAAAATTGAATGTAAAATACCTCTATAAAGTTTGATCGTAAAATATCACCTAAATAGGCGATAACAGACAATCATCTATTTTTGAACTTTGTTGGTTAATCGACTCAAAATTGAATTAAAGAGTAAAATGAATCTATGAAGCTTACCCTTTCATTTTTTATAATGATTCTTACGGTATCGAATGTTTTAGCACAATCTTATGAAGATAGCCTACTGCATATTTTAAAAATCGATAAGAATAAAGCCAACGTAAAAGAAGCTACTTTTCTATTGGGCGAATATTTAGTGCAAAGAAATCCTGAACAAGCAGAAATATATGCCGATCAATTAAACAGTATGTCCAATACGCCAAAAGACAGTGCTGAATGGGGACGACTCAATTATATTTATGGAGCCAGCCACAGATGGCAAGGCAATGTAACAACGGCTTTAGACTACTATCAAAAAAACTACGATTACTATAATCGAGCGAATGACAGTATCAATATTGCCATCAGTGCAGAATTTATAGGCAATATCAATATGTTTTTGGGGAATAATTTAATTGCTCAAGAGTATCTTTTAAAATGTGCCGACATTTATGCGGCCATTGGAACACCAAAGCAAAGAGCAGGCATCAGCAAACTTTTAGCTAGTTTTTATTTGAATATTGATCAAACCGATAAGGCTGAAGAAAAATACTTAGATGCTTTACAGGCCTTTACCATCATTAACGATAGTGCGGGCATGTCGAGTTGCAACGCCAATTTAGGTTTACTGTATGCCGATTTAGGAGCGTTTGAAAAAGCAGAAGAGCATTTAATGCGACAGAAAGCTTTGAATGCCGTGTTTCCTACTCAAAGAGAAATGGGATTTCACTATGACTTCTTGGGTGTTTTAAGAAAAAGGCAAGGTCGTTTGCAAGAAGCGTATGAAGAATCTTACAAAGCTTTAAAAATACGAGAAGGCTTAAGTAGCACTTATAATTTATGCGAATCGAAGTTAAGTGTTGGAGGAATTTTGATTGAATTAGGTCGCTATGAAGAAGCCATAGATCAATTAAATGATGTGCTTGAATTTGAAGAACACAACTCCTTCAACCAACAAAATAGAGCCCACGAATTACTTTCAGAAGCATATGAAAAAGAGAAAAAATACAAAGAGGCATTAGAACATTACAAAGCCTATAAAGCTGGAAGCGATAGCATTTACAATGAAGAATCTATTCAGATCATAGCAGAAAAAGATGCTGCATATAAAAAGAAAGAACAAGATGCAGAAATTTCACTATTGAATCTAAAAAATCAAGTAACCCAGCAGAAGTTAAATAAATCAAAGGCTTTAATTACGTTTAGTTTGATTGGGTTGGCAATTTTTTCGCTCCTTTCCTTCTTTATTTTCTTGATGTATCAAAAAATAAAAGGGAAAAATGTCATCATTAAAAAAGCTTTAAGCGATAAAGAACTATTGATTCAAGAAATTCATCATCGAGTAAAGAATAATTTGCAAATCATCTCAAGTTTATTGAAGCTTCAATCGAGATATATTACAGATGAAAAAGCGTTAGAAGCTATTCAGGATGGGCGAAACAGGGTACAATCGATGGCAATCTTACACAAAGATTTATACAAAGAAGACAATGTAAGAGGCGTTAATATGAAAACCTATTTTAGCAATTTAACGCAAGGAATTTTCAATTCTTATAATCTTAAAAATGATAAAGTTGCGTTGAATCTAGACATTGAAAATGTAAGCCTGGATGTTGATACCGTCATTCCAATTGGTTTGATTACGAACGAGTTAATTTCCAACTCACTTAAATATGCTTTTACGGAAGGTTATGATCAAGCTAAAATTGAGGTCAAGCTCAAAGAAATTGATGACCACTACGAGCTAACGGTAAGCGATAATGGAATTGGAATTAATGATAAAATTTTAGCCCAGACCACAAGCAATACATTCGGACAAAAGATGATTAAAGCATTTGCAGACAAGTTAAAAGCCACGGTTCACATTAGTAATTCGCATGGAACAGAAGTGGTGATTAATATTCCAAAGCCAACCACAGTTGGGTAAAGTCAGCGAGATTGTCTATAGTTCTGAAATCGTTAATTGTCTGACGAGAAAGGCTTTTGCCGATGGCAGTCTGCATTCGTTAATTAAAACAGCAATAGATAGATTATTCAGCAAAAGTTCGCGTCATCTAAAAAAAAACCAGCGTTCTAATAATTTTAGAACGCGGATAGACATAACTCAGATTAGCAGAATAACTACTTACTTCCTACTTTGTTGATTATTTCGATAACGCTGATTGGCGCTGTTGTCATCAACCCTTCAAACTCAACGATATCCGTTTTCTATTCGTATCCACTTCAATCACTTTGGCACTTACTTCTTGATTCAATTTTACCACATCCAATGGATCTTTTACAAATCGATCGGCCAATTGCGAAATATGAATTAATCCGGTAGCCTTGATGCCAATATCTACAAAAGCGCCAAACTTGGTTACGTTATTAATGATGCCATTCACCATCATGCCAACACGAAGATCTTCAATGCTATTGACACCCGGCGTAAATTCAAAGGTTTTCGCAGCGCCTCTAATATCTAAGCCCGGTTTAGCCAATTCCGCCAAAATATCATTAATGGTTGGCAAACCTACTTCGGCATTAATATATTTATTCGGATGAATGGATTTTCGCAATTCCCCATTTTTAATTAAACTGGGAACGTCTGTTCGCAAATCTTTTGCCATTATCTTCACCAAACTGTACCGCTCCGGATGCACTCCGGTATTATCCAATGGATTTTTACCGTCTCTAATTCTTAGAAATCCTGCCGACTGTTCAAATGCCTTCTCTCCCATTCTCGGCACATTTTTTAATTGCTCAATATTCTCAAATGAACCATGCTCCAAACGATAATCCACAATATTTTTGGCTAAAGTCGGACCTAATCCTGAGATATACGTCAACACATGTTCTGAAGCCGTATTCAAATTAATACCGACCAAATTCACGCAACTCTCCACACATCTATCCAAATCTGCTTTTAACTTAGTTTGATTCACATCGTGCTGATATTGCCCGACGCCAATGGACTTAGGATCTATCTTAACCAATTCTGACAAAGGATCCATCAATCTTCTGGCAATGGAAACTGCTCCTCTTACCGTGATATCATGATCGAGAAACTCTTTCCTAGCAATCTCCGAAGCAGAATAAATCGATGCGCCACTTTCATTCACCATAAAAGCCTCCACTTGCTTACCTAAATTGATCGATTTGATAAAGGCATAGCTTTCTTTGCCTGCTGTTCCATTGCCAATGGCGATGGCTTCTAGTTCATATTTGTGCGCTAAGTGCTCAATCGTTTTCTGTGCTTCCTCTTGTTTATTTTGAGGCGGATGCGGATAAATGGTCGTATTCTCCAACAAGTTGCCATGCTCATCTAAACAAACCACTTTACAGCCTGTTCTAAATCCGGGATCAATCCCCATAATTCGCTTGTTCCCCAACGGTGGAGCCAATAACAGCTGCTTTAAATTTTCAGAGAACACCCGAATCGCTTCTTCATCGGCCTTTTCCTTGTATATTTTCCTAAACTCCGTTTCAATTCCAGGTCCTAACAATCTAGCATAAGCATCAGTAATAGCGGCCTCCAATTGCTCTCTGCAAGCATACGACGCCCACGACTTCACGTATTTTCTTTTCAATTGAAAGAAAGCATCTTCTTTGTCAACAGACAATTTCACTCGAAGTAAACCTTCTTTTTCTCCTCTCAACATGGCTAAAACACGATGGGCTGGTGCACGAGAAGCCGATTCCTCCGAATCAAAATAGTCACTGTATTTCGCAGCTTCCTCTTTTTTACTTTTCACCACTTTAGCCGAAAAATTGGCTTTTTGCCGAAACAATTTTCTAATCAAGTTTCTAGCGTCAGTGTCTTCGCTGATTCGTTCAGCAATGATATCTCTTGCGCCTTCTAATGCTTGATCACTAGACGTCACCTCTCCTTTTACGAATCTTCTAGCTTCTCCTTTTACATCCTTTATTTCCTGTTTCCAAATTAAATTAGCCAACGGTTCTAATCCCAATTCTTTGGCGACGGTGGCTTTTGTTTTCCGTTTCTTTTTAAATGGCAGATATAAATCCTCTAATTCAACTTCTTCCCAACAATTTTCTAACTGCTGTTTCAAGTCTTTAGTCAACTGACCTTGTTCTTCGATGGTTTGAATGATAAAGGCACGTCGTTTGATGAGTTCATTGAGTTGGTTTCGAGCATTATCGATTTCGGCGATTTGCACTTCATCCAACGATCCGGTGGCTTCTTTTCTATATCTAGCGATAAATGGAATAGTTGCACCAGACTCTAATAACTCAATGGTTTTGGCGACTTGATTGGTATTTAAATTTAATCGTTTGGATATGATGGGTAATATGGTTGACATGAATTTTACTGCTTTATTTTTCGGGTTAAAAAGTAAGGAAAAATATTAGAACTGTTTGAAGGTGATTTTTTTGACACGAATGGCACGAATTTTAGAAAACCCATTTAATATTTTATCTACTAATTTTCACTTTAGGCAATATTTCACAAATTGACTTGCCGCGTTCGCGGCAAAAAATCCGTGTAAATCTTAATATGGTTAGCCATATCTGCTATAATGATAGATTCAAACAAAAAGAACGCTGATATCTTCCTATCAATTTACCTAAATAACATTATAATTTCCTATTTGCAGATTACCAACGATAACGCAGATATTCGCTGTTTGCCAATACCGTTGAATACTTTTTTCCGCGAATGTTAGCGTCATTAGTTTTCATCCGCGTTCCATTTTAATAGAAGCAGAAACTTTTCATTCATCTAGTTAACAATCCTTTTAATTAGAAATTGTGTCAGTAATTTTTTTACCTTGAAAATTGTCCATTGATAATTGCTAATTGAACATTCACTTTCGTTTCCCTCCCCGGCTCCGCCTCCAACGGATTCTCCGGCCAAGCATGTTTATGATACTTAATCTTCAACTCCTTTCTCACCTCAAAATAAGTATCTCGCCAAAAACTAGCCAGATCATGCGTCACTTGCACCACCTTAAAAACCCGGCGATAACAAATGCATTAAAACATTCACTTTGCCATTGTTTACCGTTGGCGTGGTTTTCAACCCAAAGCAATCTTGTAACCGAACCGCCAAAACCGGTGGCGCACCATCACTTTGATATTGCAACTTCACCTTTTGGAATTTCAATACGTTCTGGTGCTAATTGATCTAGTCGTTGCTGCTGTTCTATCGGCAAACTATACTGCAAGACTTCCTTCAAATTAATCTTTTGAAGATCATCAGGCTTTTTAACGTTATTCAAATACGGACTCAACCATTCCGAATTGGTCAGCAACAAGGTTTCTGTAGTGACATTCGGCCATTTTTCTTTGGGATTCCATTTTCTCAACGATAATACTCTATTTTGCCATTGCTCCACTTCAGCATCCCAATTCAATAAATGTTGACCTTCTTTTTCTATCGCTTCACAAATGGCTGTAATCAATTGACTGTCATCCGGATCGGGCAAGGGCGTGCTTTGTAAAACAATATTTCCGATGCGCATATCCTTGCTGGCAATCAAGCCGCCTTTGCGAGTATCCCAAGTAATTACTTCTTTCAACTTCACCATGGGCGCCAAATCTTTCGGATTCAATGGCGATGCCATAAAGACTTTCCCATTCCTCGATTCCCGACATGGGCCACCGCCAACCAAGGCTCGTGTGCCAAGTCATCTCGTGACCGGCGGCAGCAATTTTACCATTTGCCATTTGAAATTGAGCATTATTGCCACGTCGAGCACAAGCAATTCTTTCCGGATAAGCAAACGCAATTAACAAACCTGTTTCAAACTCGTTGACCATGCCATTGTCGGGTTCAATACCAAACATTTTACGATATTGAGCCGCTGTTTTTTCTATTCGCTTTAATCGCCTATTGCCCGAATTATCCAATCGGTATCGCCGTAACGCTTCAATTCTTAAGTTGATGTCTATCCCCTGAATCCGGTGGCAAAGGATCGCGTTCTTCCAATAACGGTGCAATATCTGTCGCTAAGGCCAACAATTCCTCTTCCTGCGCTCTAATCAACATGTGCGCGATACGAGGATGCGTGGGCAAACGGTGCAATTGCTTCCCATGCTCCGTAATTCTATTTTCTAACGCTTCCAACTCGTGTAACAATTGCGAAGCTTGTTTTAAATGTCCTTTGGGTGGCGGCGTTACCCAAGCCAGTTGATTGGCATCTACAATGCCCCATTGCGCCATATCCAACACCAACGAACACAAATCAGCTTGCTCAATTTCAGGAATGCCTTGCTCCTCCATTCGATGATGTGGCGGCCGTCCACATTCTGTAACAAACGCCCGGACTTAAACGCCCGGCTCTTCCGGCTCTTTGGTCGGCAGACTCTTTGGATATTTGAACTGTTTCTAAACGAGATAAACCCGAATTAGGATCAAAACGGGCTCGTCGTTCAAAGCCGCCATCGATCACGACTTTGATACCTTCAATCGTTAAACTGGTTTCTGCAATATTGGTCGCCAATACCATTTTTTCTTTTGCCTTCTTGATTCGGCATGATAGCGGCATATTGCTGACCGGAAGTTAACTTCCCATATAAAGGATGAATTTGGATGGCTCTTGGGAGACTGCGTTTCAAAATATCTTCACATCTTTTGATCTCGCCTTCGCCGGGCAGAAAAACCAAAATATCGCCTTCGTTTTTGTCGATCGCCATTTTGATGACAGACGCTGCTAACTCGGGCAACAATCTTTCATTCGCTATCGCCTACATATTGAATGTCGACCGGAAACTGCCGCCCTTTACTTTCCAAAATTGGGGCAACAGCATGGCAGACAGTTGTGGCATATCTAAGGTGGCCGACATCACTAAAATGCGTAAATCAGGGCGCAAGACTTGTTGACTTTCTCGCGCCAACGCCATGGCGATATCGGCGTGGATACTTCGCTCGTGAAACTCATCAAAGATCACCAAACCAACACCTTCTAAGGCATTGTCTTCTTGAATCATTCGGGTGAGAATACCTTCGGTTAAAACCTCTAATCTGGTGGCTTCACTAATTCTATTTTCAAAGCGAATACGGTAACCCACCGTTTGCCCAACGGACTCGCCCAACAACTCCGCCATCCTCATAGCAATGGTTTTAGCGGCTAAACGGCGAGGCTCTAACAAATATATTTTTTGACCTTTTAACCATGCTTCTTCCAACAAAGCAATAGGCACTAAAGTACTTTTCCCTGCTCCGGTTGGCGCCTTGAGAATCAACGTAGATTCATTCTCTAAAATCTTCTTTAATTGAGGAATAATGTCCTTTACCGGTAGATCAATATGTTGGTAGTTAAAAGCCAATGTTGTGTTGCTAAATTTAGTGGGGCAAAATTAGTGTATTCTTTTGGGATAGTTTTTAAGATGCATCTCTGATGAAAAGCACTTTGGATTTGATAGAAAACAGCGTACATTAGTTTTTTTTATCTGAGCAATAATCACTAATGCTTATTAAAAAATATTAGCGACAATTTAAAAAGTACAAATGAATATATCAGATTTTTTCAATTCACTGCCAAAAAATTCAAGCATTGTTTCAAAAGAGCGGTTATCCAAATCTTTTATTGGACAATTAAACAGCTTACTCAATAGTTATTCATCTACCTTTCAACAACTTCGCGGTAGAGCTGCTAATCCAGTTCAAACGGCTCAACTTGAAAATGTTCAAATCAAATTATGTCAATGGTTAGTCAAGTTAGAAATGCTTATATAAAATGGAAGAAGAAATAATTGACATCAAGACACAATTGACATTTAAGCATCTAGGAATTGATTCGATCAACAATCAATATATTATTGAAGTTCTTGAGCAAATTGAAACATTTAATCAAAAAAGATGCTCCTAAATATATCAATTATTTTGCACAATACTCTCAAAAACTCACTTATATAGGACAACTCCAGACGGCATCTACTTCTTTACAACTAGACAAGTCCTCAATTGATGAATTGGCATCAAGATGGAGTTGCAATCTATTTTAGAGAAGGTGTTTCAGTTGAATACCTAAATGAACTGAGTCGAGCTTCAAATCAATGGAATCAAATAATCCATTGTTTGGGTAGACTAGCACATAATGGAAATAATGAAGCAAAAATAGAAACAATAGAAAAGGATTATCATGACAATTACTGCAGCAACTGCTATCATTCTTGCATTGACAAAGGCGGCAAATAGCTCTTTAGATGTGATTCTAAAAACCTATGAAGTACGCAAAAATCACTAGAACTAAAGGCACTCAAATTAGCCAATCTGAAAGCGGCAACTGATTTATTGGATAAGCAATCAGAATTAAATGTTAAACAAGAAGCTGAGCGAATAGCTAAAGAATTGTTAAAGGAGTTAAGAATGATGACAAAGAAAGTAATAACGCATTGTTTTTGTCTCATTAGACGAATTCTTCGATTCATTAATAATGGAGGTAAGATTGAACCAAAATTTTTAACAGAAACCCTTCAAGATAATAAGGAACTTATGGCATCAATTTCTTCGAAAAACTCTCTTCTTCTGATGTAGAAGATGAGATCAAAAAGTTAGAAGGAAGCAATGGTATACTCAAGTTAATTGATAGTGCTGAACAAGATGATGAGTTATAGTAAAAAGAGTATATAGTTTATTAGAACCAGCTAAAACCGCTAATATTCTAATGGCTTAAGTCTCGTATAGTTTTAACTAATTTTCAAAAATAAAGACTCAAAACTGATACTTGATTAAGCTTTCTATGCTATTTAGAGGTAGAAGTAACACATCAAATAACATACAAAAACATTAAAAGTCCATTTGATTCACTATTTTAGTCTTTAAACTATAATGTGGATAAATGACATATTTTCCCTATCCTATTGTTGGGATTATGAAAGATAAAAATGAAAGAAATAGAGCTATTCCTAGAAGAGACATTAAACGAATTATGTGATTTCACAAATAACATGCAGTATGAATTTGTATTTGATGGTCACCATCTAAATTCAAGAGAAATAAAAATATCTAAGAACGATATAAATTTCAGCTTCAATACCCGCACAAATAATCAAAGGAATACAAACACATAAAGAACTTGAATTTTCGAGAGAAGAAGAATATTTATTAGAAAATGACATCAAATCAATTTATGTTGGAGGAAAAGATATTTTTCTAAATAACATATTATATTCTGAGAATAACTTAAAAAATACTCTCAAGGGACAATTCATTCTTTCTCAACAGTTAAGAAGGAAGATAAAATCGAAAATTATTTAGACGCCAAATATTACCTGTAAATTCTGAAAAACTAATATTAACAGACTTTCAAAGAGCTAGTCATAGAGTAATTTCAAAAATCAACTAATAAGAAGTCTTTTTGCGTTTCACATTCCAATTAAGATAAATGAAAAAGACTTTTTACTTTATCAATACAAGTATTTAGATGTCAACTATATAATAATTGATTGTAAAAATATGATTGAAGAAAAAGAGTTTCAAAAATATGTTTCAATATACTTCTTGGAATGGCTTTTTTAAAAGGTAATTTATATCATTAATGAAGCTTTTTGTTTGGTTATGAAATAAAAGAAATGAAAAACCACTTGAAACTTCATATTATTCATATGGGTGGCAGTATAATGACCAATATGCCAACTTTTACAACCAATATATACTCAATCTACAAAGAAGAATTTGATAATACACAAAATGACGTTGAGCATGATGAGTTGAGACAAGAATTATACAAAGACATTATATGATTTTTCCATTGTCTGCTTTTCAAATCTCATAGAACTTGTTTCAAACGAAGAGAAAATTCAAAGAGCTATAATATTATATCTACATGGACATACTTCTTCTCTGGAAATAAGATTACCAAATTACTTTGTTGCAATTGAAGCAATTACAAGCTATGTCTCTAAACTTAAGAAGGAAGGAAAAATACGGCTAAACCCAATTAAAGATAACAAAATTGCAAAAGAAGCTATTGATTCGATTAACCAAAATCTTATACAATTTGCTGAAACAAAAAATCTAACTTCTGAAGAATTTGATTTAAATATTTTAGAAAAAGAAACTTAACTCTCTAAACTCACCTCCAAATGCAGACAAACTAGCTGAATCATTTACATTACTTGGTTTTACATTGTCATTAGAACAACAAATGATATTAAAAAAAAGGAACTCTTATCTACATGGGAGTTTTGTGAAATACGTAGATGACGATGATGCGTTTTCAGAAGCTTTATACATAGGTCTCAGAACTCATTTATTAGTTGCAGTATTAATACTTAAAAGCATTGATTTTAAAGGTTATGTTATAAATTACTCTTCCTTATGGGACTATATGTCTAATCGAACTATTGATGAAAAGAAAATGGTTAAAATATAACATGGACTCAAAAAAGCGCATTCTGTATAGCTTTCTATTGTCAGCCACGACTCCATACATAGATCGTTTGTAATAGATAAAAAGAGAAGAAAATGAAAACAATAATTTTTAGCATGTTAATAATTCTAGCAAATACCTCTTACTCTCAAGAGTGCGATTTATCTTTTAATCAACTACTTAAGATTCTTGACTACAATCAATCTGAATTTGAATCTTTCGCTCTTAAAAAGATTTTTCATATAACTCAAATGAACAAACATATTTCTGTGATAAAAACTTAAACAAGCGAAACATATTATCGAAATACGAAGAATCTGGAATTACGGTTTTGATTTACTCATTCTATAAGAAAAAGGTCTATTTAAATTTTAAAGAAAATTTAGAAGCGATGATTTAACTAATACATTAAAAGAGGAAGGTATTCTAAGATATCAATACACATACAACGACAAAATAGTTATTATTCAAACAAGTACTTATGTAGATGGAAGCAACACCTATATGATTTCAATTTCAAAGAACGACTTTATACAACAATAGGTATTTATGCTATAACGAAAAGAGGTTATCATCCATTTAAAAGGAAATATAATAAATGAGATTTTTATTCCTTACACTTTTGATAATCATCACAGCAACACCATTCACCCAACTCCTATTCCAACGCCTCAATACTTCTCCAACAATTGGTAAAAGAATATTTTATCTTTGGCTTTTTACTGCTTAAACCATTTTGAGGAATTCTTGGTTAAGCTAACGAGAGAAAACTATGACCAACGAGTTTAAAAACAAGTTAATACAAAAACATAAGGACGGGAAAGCTTTTCCGTCTAACGAAGCCATTATGAATTTGTTTGAGGATATTATGGCTTTATTGTTTCCTAATTTTTCAGATCAACGCTTGGCTAGTATGGCGCTGATTGATGAAAGAATAGATAGTATTAGAACGCGACTGGAAGGTTTATTTCATTTTCATCCCTCCTATTGTGAAGATTCACCGACAGCAGCAGCCGATAAATTTATCGCCAACCTAGAATCACTTGAATCTGCCTTAAACATGGATATTGAAGCTATTTACGAAGGCGATCCGGCAGCGAAAACCAGAGATGAAATTATAAGAAGCTATCCCGGATTTTATGCTATTGCTGCCTATCGAATTGCACATCAATTGCATCTTCTTTGTATCAAAGTGATTCCAAGAATTATTACCGAATTGGCTCATCATAGAACCGGCATTGATATTCATCCGGCAGCGGAGATTGATCATTCTTTTTGCATCGATCATGGAACAGGCATTGTGATTGGAGAAACCACGGTGATTGGCCATCATGTTAAATTGTATCAAGGGGTGACACTCGGCGCATTGTCTGTCAATAAAGAAGATGCCAATAGTAAAAGACATCCAACCATCGAACCGTATGTAGTCATTTATGCCAATGCCACAGTGTTAGGCGGCGCAACGACTATCGGCCATCATAGTGTTATTGGAGGAAATTCATGGGTAACGAGTAGTGTCGAGCCATACTCCAAAGTATATTATGTCACTGAAAATTATAAGATCAAAAAAACAAACTAAATCCATGATTGAATTAGTGGGAAATACACCTTTGGTGGAATTGAAAGTGTTGAATCAAAATCCTAATGTAACCATATACGGCAAGTTAGAGGGCCAAAACCCGGGCGGCAGCATTAAGGACAGAGCAGCTTTAAATATGATTACCAAAGCCATTGAACGGGGCGATTTAGCAGGAGGCAAAGAAATTGTGGAAGCTACCAGTGGCAATACAGGAATTGCGTTGGCCATGATTGCGGCGTTAAAGAAAATTCCCATTACCTTACTGATGCCGGAATCGTCTACAGAAGAACGAAAAGCATCGATGAGGGCTTATGGCGCCAATTTAATTCTAACAGATGGCGATAAAGGCATTGAATACTCTAGAAAGTTGGCAGAAGAAATGGCACTGGATGATAAGTATGTCATGCTCGATCAATTTGGTAATCAAGATAATCCTGATGCTCATTATATAAGCACTGGCCCTGAAATTTGGCGAGATACGCATCAAAAAGTAACGCATTTTGTGAGTTCAATGGGCACAACAGGCACCATAATGGGGACTTCTCGATTTTTGAAAGAACAAAATCCGGCGATTCAGATTGTTGGTGTACAACCGGAAGAAGGCTCACAAATTCCGGGCATTCGAAAATGGAGTCCGGAAATGGTACCGTCTATTTGTGATTTTTCACGAGTAGATGATATTCGCTACGTAAATGCAGAACAAGCCACAGAAATGACTAGACAATTGGCTAAAGTAGAAGGTATTATGGCGGGCATGAGTAGTGGTGGCGCCGCTGCTGTTGCGTTACAGCTTAGCCAAGAAATTGAATCCGGTGTAATTGTTTGCATTATTTGTGATAGAGGCGATCGCTATTTAAGCTCTGGGCTTTTTGAATAGAAGCTTAACCCGTTTAGCGGTTTAAAAGATTAGCTGATTAACTATGTTTAAGTAATACTAACCCAATGAGATTCTTCGGTCTATTCCTGTTTAGCTTATTATAATAAATTTAGTTGACCCCAGAATGACCATTTATTTCAATAGAATTATATAAGAGTCTAAATGTACAATTTCGTCATACAGAGCGCAAGCGAAGTATCTCATTAAGTATATCTATATGATCATCAATATGTTGAGAAAATAGTTTTTTTCAATTTTGAAAAACTAGTCACAAGAATAATGCGTAAAGTGTTTAAAAGAAATCTTTGTATTTTTAAAGTGCAATGAAAAAGAAGTACAAAAAGATATTTAAATTTTTGCGCACCAAGCCATTGCCTGTTAATACCAGTGAAATATTAGCATTGGAGCGTACAAAATTAGCCAATGAACGTACCTTACTTTCTTACATTCGCTCTTCGCTCTATCTGTTGATTGGAGGAATTGGAATTTTACAATTAAAAGATTTTTCGAGCATTAAATGGGTAGGTTATGTTTCCCTTGCTGTATGTGTCATCTTTTTAGCCGTCGGTATTTCTCGCTATATGGTGCTCACGAGAAGAATTTATAAATGGCAACGCATTTTGTTTGTTGACTTCGTTCCTGATAAAATTGTAAAGCAGGTGGATCATCCACAAGAAACAGAAAATTCAGATACGGTTTCAACTACCTCTACGACAAACAACATTTAGATTGGTATTCTAGTATAAAAAAATCTATCATATTATACTGAAATGAAATACATTTCCGTTTAAAAGGAAAAGATGTATCCATGAGATTTCTATTCCTTACCCTATTGGTCTTTAGCACAGCGACATCCTTCGGTCAAACCAAAACCTATAGTGGAACTTGGACAAAAATTCTGTCCACCTATCAATTTGATTTTGATTTGGTTTTAAACGTCGATGAAAGTAATCAGGTAGAAGGCCATTTTGTATGGGAATTGGTAGAGTATGATAAATACAACACTTTAAGCATAGACTACTATGAAAACAAAGTTGGGATGACAGGCACAGAATATGTCAAAGGCAGTTATGATCCGGCCACGCAGGAGTATGTATTAGAAGGTTATAAAAAAGACGATCCTAACGTCATAATCGGATTGGATGTTTATCAGTTAAAAGTAGATGAAGAAGGCAACATCGGAGGAAATACCAGTGCCAATGGCACTTGGTTTGGTAGAATAAATGGACAACCCAAACCATTAGATCCTTTGTAAGACTAAAGTTGACGGATTTCAACATAACCCAGTTATTACATTTTTAGCCTAACCGATAAAGCAACTGCTTTATATCTTTTGAAATAATAAGGATCGCATTAGTGGAAAATGTTTAAAGTCCATTTGATTCATTATTTTAGTTGTTACATACAATGCGTATAAAGGACGATTATCCTTTATCAGTTTATTTATTGACAACTTTAAATATTAATTAAACACTCTATATGATGACCACTTTTCAAAATTACCTAAAGGCAGTTATCCCTGCTATCGTATTCATTAGTATCTCCTCTTCTACTTTTTTAATGCCTTCATGTAAAAACGAGAACAAAGAGGCTGATATAGAAAAGATAGAAATCAAAGATGAAAATGTGGTCGAAATCTTTACTAAAAACATGGAGTTTCAGCTATCCGACACCATCACTTCTGGATGGAATACGTTTCGTTATAACAACTTATCATCACAGACTCATTTTTTTCTAATAGAAAAGTATCCTGATGGAAAAACATTAGAAGATGCTAAAAACTATGTTGTGCCTTATTTCGCAAGCGGCATGAGACTTATTAATGAGGGTAAAGGAGAAGAAGCTATGGCCGAATTTGGGAAACTTCCTGAGTGGTATGGAGATGTTGTATTTTTAGGTGGCTCAGGTTTGGTTTCTGGCGGTGAAACAGGGGAAACGATGATTCATTTAACGCCAGGATACTATTTAATAGAGTGTTACTTAAAAATGAGCAACGGAGAATTTCATAGCGCAATGGGAATGATAGACGAATTTGTAGTGTCTAATACTGATTCGGGTAACGAAGAATTGAAAGCTGACGCCTACATTGATATTTCTAGTGAAAATGGAATTATATTCCAAGACTCAATCGCTTCAGGAAAGCATATATTTTCTGTAACATTCAAAGATCAAATGGTGCATGAAAATTTTGTTGGCCACGATATTAACCTTGTAAAACTTAGTGAAGGTGCAGATATAAAAGCTTTGGAAAGTTGGATGAATTGGACGGATCCAAAAGGATTGATAGAACCCACTCCAGAGGATTTTACTTTTTTAGGTGGTGTAAATGATATGCCTGCTGGAAGTCATGGTTACTTTATCGCCACACTTGAACCAGGAAACTATGCATTGGTATCGGAAGTGCCCAATACCATAAAAAAGAATATGCTTAAAACATTTGAAGTTTATGAATAGTAATTAAGAGATTTTTTTTGTCTTACAAAATGCGGTTATTCATCTACTAGTGTTCTAAAAATTAGAATTGATAAATTCAAATAAGAATTTTAGAAATGCAACACATTCCTAAATTATAGCTATTTCTAACGCTAGTTTATTTCACAGCACAATTAACTAACTTTTGATTTTTGTTACTGTCTTTTCCTTAATTTAGAGGATTGATTCAATTATTCAGTTATGCCTTTCATTCAATTCTTGCCTTTATGAAACATCGTTTATTTATTTTAATCCCTTGTTTTTGCCTTTTATTCCTTAGCTATACTTCTTTTGCTCAAAACGTACAAGAGCCAAAACTCTCTAGTCTTAAACAAGGTCAACTACTCAACGGTTTTAAAGCTACTGCTTTGTACCTCAATGATGCCAACCAACCCATGGGAGGAAGATTTATGCATCAAAAGACTGGCTTTACTTTGGATCTTCTTCAAATAGAATCAGTGCCGCAAACCTATATATGGGTTAACTCTTTACCGTTGTCTAACAAAGGCGAACCGCATACTCAAGAACATTTACTCATCTCCAAAGGAAACAAAGGGCGTTCGTTGAATACCCGAGAAGGCATGTCGCTAGCGAATTCCAATGCTTTTACTGTACAGACCTATACTGCTTATCATTTTAATACCGCCGCCGGTGGGGATGTTTTTTATGAATTATTTGAAGGCTATCTCGATGCCTTACTGTATCCGGATTATACTGATGAAGAAGTACACCGTGAAGTATGCAATTGGGGTGTAGCAGAAGATGCTGCGACCAAACAGCTAAGTTTAGAGGAGAAAGGAGCTGTCTACAATGAAATGAAAACCTCCACGAATAATCTTTATCGACAGGCTTATGATGCCGTTGGCAAATTGCTATATGGCAATGATCATCCTATGTCGTTCAATGCCGGTGGACACCCTGATGACATCAGAATATTGGACGCTAAAACCATTAAACATTTTCACGACCTGAATTATCATCTAGGGAATATGGGCGCCATTACCGCATTGCCTAAAACTATGCAGCTTGGAACCGTATTGGAAACAATGGATTATTTGTTAAACAAGCTGGAACCATCAGTTGAAAAACATGAGTATAATAATAATTTGCCACCACCCAATCCAGGATTAGAAGGAACAATAGAAATTGTTGAATATCCGAGTAATAATGCACAAGATCCAGGATTGATGCTATTGGCTTATCCAGCGGTGCTTTCACTCAGTGCCAAAGAGGAGTTAATGCTTAACGTTTTCCTTTCTGTATTTGCCGGCGATCCAAGTACGAACCTGTACAAAAAATTTATTGATAGTGAAACCAAAGAAATTGATTTAGGTGCACAAGGATTATATGCCTATGCAGAAAACGAACAAGGACAACCGGTTTTTATCGGTATTACCGATATGGATGCCGCTCAACTTACAAAAGAAAAGGCGGTGTTAGTAAGACAAAAGATTCAAGAAGAATTAAAACGTATTGCCTCCTTTAAAGATGGCTCAGAGGAGTTAAAAAATTTTAATGAACGCTTCAAAAATAACCTAACAGATTATCAACGCTCGCTTGCTAAATTCACCAACACACCACCAAAGTTTGGCTATCGAAAAACTTATGAAGATTGGTACCTGCAATTGGCTGAAATGACCAAACTAGAAGATTTTGAAAAATCAATCATACTTAAACCACAGTTTGAAGAAATAAACAAAAAGTTGGCTACCGGAAAAAACTTTTGGGGTGGATATTTTGATCAATGGCATTTGATCAATACATCTCCTTTTGTAGTGATGACCAAAGCCAGTACCACTTTACTTGCGGAGCAGGATAACGCAGCTAAAGCAAGAGCTAATGAGGAGTTAGAAGCATTGAAAGCGAAGTACAATGTAACCGACGACCAAGAAGCCATTCGCCTTTATAAAGCCGAATATGATGCCAATACAGCGGAACTCGAAAAACTAGAAGAAGCCAATACTGTAAAATTCATTGACCATCCCCCACTTACGCTAGATGATCAACTTGATTTTAAAACGATGATGCTTTCAAATGAAATTCCACTGGTAGCGTCAACTTTTAACAACATGACAAGTGCTAGCACCGGCATTGCCCTTCGATTAGATAATATAGCATCTGATAAATTGGTTTACCTCTCTATGTTTCCTGAACTACTGTCAGAAACAGGAATAATAAAAGATGGTAAGGCGATTTCTTATGAAGATATGACGCAGCAACAACGGCAAGAAATATTGAGTCTAGACTGTTATTACAACACCAATTTTAGCAATAACAGAGTGGAACTAGTAGTAAAAGGCGCAGGCAACAATGTAACAGAAGCTCAGCAATCTGTCCAATGGATGAATGATGTATTACAAGCACCCAATTGGACTTTAGAAAATATCTCACGAATGCGCGATTTAGTTAACCAAGTATTGAATAATAAAAGAAAAACCATGCAACAACGGGAAGAAGCATGGGTAAATGATCCCGCTGCTGCTTATCGTGTACAGGATAGTCCATTATTACTGACGACCTCTTCTTTCTTAACGGCAGCACATAATATTCACCGACTTCGTTGGATGCTTATGGATGCCGGTGATGCCAATGAAAGTAAAGCCATCGTCGCCTTTTTTGATACAATGGAGAATGTAAAGGCAGGAAAAGAAGACCTACAATTTTTAATTAAAGAAATTCTGGGCTCCGATACTACAAATGTGACGATACCTTCCGTAGTAGAAGATGCTTTACAGGAATTTGAAACCTTAAATGACAAATCAAAACAAATAGCTAAAGAAGCGGTAAAAGATCTCGAACAAATTATGAACGAAATTCCGGAAGCGTCATTGGCTGCAGACTGGCAATACCTTTGCCACCAAATGAAAAACGATCTATTACAAACGCCTCAAAAAACACTTTCTGATCTCAATGAAGTTAGGAAAGCATTACTCCATACCGATAATGCAAGAATGTTTGTGATTGGCTCGAAAGCTACTCAGGATGCCTTGCAGAAAAACATCAATGAATTGATAGCTGGACTTTCTAATACTGCTACAACAAAAATTAATTATTCAAACGAAAAAATAATTGATGAACGGTTGAAGCAAAGATTGGGTGTCTCGGAGAATCCTGTTTTCGTAGGTTTGGTTAACCCCAATTCGGCCACCGGTGTCTTCCTCAATTCAGCGCCAATGATTACCTATCAAGATACTAGTCGTGAAGAGTTATTGCAATTTTTAGCAGCACAGTTATTTGCCGGAGGCGGAAAAAACAGTGTATTTACTAAAACGACAGGTGCAGGATTATCTTACAGCACTGGAGTAGGCGCCTCTCCGGGAAGTGGACAGTTCAGATATTATGCAGAACGCACACCGCTTTTACCACAAACGCTAAGCTTTGTGATTGATGAACTTAAACGCGCTCCAAATGATCCTGCTATGAGTGAGTACATCATCTCAATGTCAGTAAGAGCTAGCCGTGCATCAGGTGATTACGAATCAAGAGGTGAAGCTATGGCAGCAGATATTGCTGATGGCACTACGCCGGAAGTAGTAAGCGCCTTCCGCAAAGCTATTCTTGACTTGCGTAAAATGCCCGGTTTGATGGACGAAGTGTATAAATACAAAGATGCCGTTTACGAAAAAATATTACCCGGATATGGTATTAAAATGAAAGATGTGCCCGGCGGCAATTATTATGTCATTGGCTCAGAAAAGCAAATGGCGGCGTATGAAGCTTACCTTCAATCAAAAGATGGAGAGGATACAAATCTCTATCGCATATACCCAAGAGATTATTGGATGATAGCGGAGTAAATTTCATGTTTATTAAATAGCAACGGCACTTTAAGGCTTTATACACCATCAAGCTGATCACTAAAAGTCTTACGAGCTAACGTAACGGTATAAAAATATGTAGCATACAATTTGACTATTGGATTTTTTAAAATGATAAAGCAATTTGCCGCTTTTTGAAAAGATGAAATGTTTTACCTTTGACCTAATATGGAACAAGCAGACTTTTTAGAGCAATATGTATTTGCAGGATTGAAGAATAGAAACGATGGTTTTGATGACGCATCTGTGCATTATTTTTCGGAAGCAGATTTTGAAAGAGTATTGTATTGCGCTGCTTATTATGGCATTGGTATTTATACCATTAAAACATGGTTCAATGGTGAATTTTATCCTGAAGCTAGCCATACCGATCGGAACAAAAAAGCAACCGATCAGAATTGGTACAATAAGGCACTAAAAACTTTTTCTCACAAGCAACCCGGCATGCTTTATTCTGCTACCTACAAAGTTTCTAGTAAGCTATTGGCAAGAGAAAACATTGCTGCCGTTCCGGAAATGGATGAAGAAGAGTAAAATCTAGCCTAGTTAAAAACAAAAGATTTCTTTCTATTAGCGTCATTTGAGTATTTAAAAAAAAAGCTCCACCTATAAATTAACTATCAATCAGCTTTAAATTATTTTTTTGAATGATTTTCCACTCATTATTTAATCTGTAAAAAAAATCATATCTTCCCTTTTACAAAACAATGCATATGCCCTATATTTTTTAGATTAATTTCTATGCCCGGTTGATTCAATCATCTTAAAAAATTCACTTTAGTGATCTAAAATCAATATCATGAAAAAAGCACTACTCTTAACCTTCATTTTTTCTTTTCTACTTTCCATAAATTCATCATTTACTCAGTCGTTTATTAATGGCGATTTTGAAGATAATTCAGCCGTGTCGTGTGAATACAATCTTACTGACATTCAATTTAACTCAAAGATCAACAATGTTGTCGCTTTTGGAAAAGCTTATCAAGGATCATATGTGGGTGAAGTAGATTTTCAAACAAACAATTGTTATTTAGATCCACAAAATGGAGATTGGTGTCTTGGACTTTCCACAGACACTACTCAATCATCTGACGCACTATCCATTGAGTTAACAGCTAATTTAACTGCCGGAAATGATTATGAGTTAACCTGCTATATTTATGGAAATACAGCTTATCGTGAAACCTTAGCTAATGTTGAAATAGGGGAATCAATGATTGATACTGCGTTTGGACAATTAATTTATACTGCGATACCTGATACAAATTCTTGGAAAGAGGTAAAGTTCGTGTTTACTGCTAATCAAAATTCATCCCATATTAGTGTGAGAACAAAGATAGGAATTCGAGGATGGACACAGATAGATAATTTCAGCATAAGACCGGCTACCACTACTGACATTGCTGAGCACAATTATGTCAAGTTGATGAAAGCATATCCTAACCCAACAGTTTCAAAAGTGATGGTAGATTTGGGGAAAAATATTAATACTGGATCAATTAAAATTTTAAATCTAAATGGTCAAGTACAATCCGTTCATGAGATCAATAACAACCAATTTCTGAGTCTAGACTTAAGCGATTTACCAACCGGAATATATTTCGCACAAGCTATATTTGACCAACAAAATGAAACCTTGCTTATTCATAAACAATAGATTTTCATTAGGTGTAGTAACCGTTCTTTTCTAAAACCATATTGTATCCTATTAATACAAAATATGGCGATTCAACAAATTGATTGTGATTGTATAGCATAACTTACATTCTATAAAAATCAAGGCTAAAAGCTTTTGGAATTCTTAGTAAACAGCGTACATTAGTTGCCCTATAGTCAATTTAAATTATCGTGTTTTCTGGTGGGCACACAATTAAAAAAAGTCGTATTAACATGAAAAAAAAGTATTTATCAATTCTATTTGCGGCAGTGCTTTTTAGTTGTAATGAAAAAAAAGATATAAGTTCTATCAATCCGGAAAATTGGTCCAAACGAGCCATCGACTTGTCGTCTAAAGATTCTCTTGAATATGGCAAATCTTATTTATCTGTCTATTCTCAAATTTATAGCAATACAGAACATAGAACGCACAATTTGACGTCTATGATAAGTATGAGAAATATCAGTGAATCAGATACAATTTACCTTTTAAGAGCGGAATATTATGACACACACGGAAAATCTGTTAGAAAATATTTCAACTCGCCAATCTTTTTAGCCCCTATGGAAACAACGGAGATAATAATTGACGAAATTGACGTTTCTGGTGGCACCGGTTCGAATTTTATATTTGAATGGAAAACACCTAAAAATTGTCCTGAACCATTGTTTGAGGGAATAATGACTTCAACAATGGGACAACAAGGTTTGTCATTCACCACACTAGCCAAACGAATAGAATAAAAAGTTGAAAGAATACATTTCGTGAGTTAAAATACTGAAACTTTAGCTTTACACTATCCCAATTCCTACCTCAAATTTTCTTTCAAACGATATACTTTTCCCGATTCTTCTAACTCATCTCCTATATTATCGTCGTATTTAAAATTCTGAACTTGCCATGTGTCTTTCGGTTTGTAAAAGATAAAAGTAAATCGAAGAGGCTGCCGATCGTATTTAATCATATAACTCACCAATTTATAGCTTTCTCCAACACTTTTTTCAGTGATTAACTCATATCCATAATATTCTCCAACCAACTCTAAGAAACTAGCCAATTTAGTTTTTACACTGGCAATGCCATCTTTATTTCGGTCCACCATCCATTTGTTTGTTCCAAAAATGTAATCAACGGCCGCTTGAGGCGATGCTTGATAACTGGTAAAGAATTTATCCAATATCTCTTCAGTGGTTGATTGTGCTTTCAAATGGCTCGTCGATAAAACTACCATCATTACTATTGTCATCAACCTAATTAATCTATTCATTTCGTTCGTTTTTAAATTAGCTAATTATAACATCCATTTTCCCACTCCCTTGTTATGGTTTTTGGCAACCTTTTCCATTCCAAGGCAAACTTCCTGCCGGCAAAGCTTCCTCTAATCCTAATTTTGGTAAAAAGATTTCTGCATCCATACTTGTGTCCGCTGCTTGTAGGTTTAAGCCAAGCATACTTCTTAACTGATTCGCTCCCGAGTTACTGGCATGCACAGAAGCGTCAACAGCTTCTCTTGAAACCTCCACACGAGAAGCGTAAATATTAGCCCATCTTTCTGCCACCGGCACAAGAATCAATTCGGCTTGATTTCCATCGCTGTTTTGATCCAATAAACTAGATTCATCCAACAAATATTCCACCTTCATCATATCATTGATCTCCTTATAATCGTATTTTGAATTACCGGTAAACAAATTATTGTTCATGATAACTTTCGATCCTTTATTGTAAACGCCACCCATATGTCCGAAACCAAAAACATTGTTTTCGATGGTAGCCGTTAAATACTTCTCTATGGCTAATGCATCACCGCCATAACTAGCTACTGCATCATGCTTCCAATTAAAAAGTGACGTATTATTACTCACTATAAACTTAGGCGTTAATGCCGCATCCGAGCCGGTATAGCCCGATCTAAGTTGTATACCATAGCCTGTATTATTGATGCAAAAGTTGTTTTGAATGATACCGGTTGCCCCATGAAAAATACGCACAGATAAAGCTCCTTCCGTAGGGGCTGTATTCATAATCACACAATTTTTTACCGTTACATTGGTGTATTTACTGGCAACAATCACTACGCCACCGGATTCCGGACTTGGGTTATGACCTGAATTAGGACTGGCTTGTCTTCGAATGGCTAGGTCCTTATCTTCATGGTATCTGTTGCGCGGTCCATTGTCAAATATGATCCCATCAACTGTAATTTCCGATCCGGTGGATAATTGACCATTGCTCTCTCGTTGTTGATCGGTTCGGATATACAATCTTGGTGTGGTTAATTTCATGTATTCATTGGTTCCGGTAAAGATGGTTTTGGTAGCGCCCCAAGGGTCTCGTTGGGTAAAAGACTCATCAAAACCACCATAAATTTTCACCGGCACATTTATCTCATCCGATCCTCTTCCACCCTTGCTTAAGTAAGTTCCTCCGGCAATATAAACCACATCATTTGGTTGTAAATGATGAATAATATTACCCAAGTCGCGAGCTGGTTTTTCGATGGTTCCCAACTGTCCAGAACCATTTGCAGCACTCACATACCATAAACGACCTTTGTTAGCAAATATTGGCGAGGTATTATTGCTTGCGCTAACCGTATTAGCGGAACTAGAAGATTTCTCATTGTTGCTGCTGTTACTGGATGAAGTAGTTGTTTCAGAATTGCCTTTAAAGGCAGCTTTCATTTTACTAAAGGCGGATTGTCCAAAGCTTAAGTTGGAAATCAATAACAAACAAATGATGCCTAAACCGATTTTTTTAACTGTGTTCATAGTTGTAATTTTTTATCAATAAGAGGATAGATGAATATAAAATGTGGTCATCTCATCATTTACAACATCTGTAAACAAACATAGTAGAATGTTCAGCGCATATTGTCACCCATTTAGATGATATCACTTAACAAAGCAGATCTACAGTCAAGATTAGTTTTTATATTAGGGAGATAAATTAACTGATAGTTTAAAATCTTATAGAACTAAAAAATAACCAAGTTCAAAAAATATAAATACAGTGTTTGCTCTATTTTGAATTAGCGATAGAAAGCCTTCAGAATATTAAAAGTCTAACGGATTCAATATATTAGTAAACAATGACATCAAATCAGCAATTTATTAGAAAAATCATTCTCGCTGGTTCGGGATTATTCCTTTGTATTTTCTTAGTTGTTCACCTATCTGCCAATTGCATTTTAATACTACCTACTGATATCGCCAGAGCATATTACAATAGTTATTCAGCCTTTTTACGAGAAAGCTTTTTAATACAATTGGTGGCATATTTACTTTATGCTTCTATCCTTTTGCATGTTATTTATGCTTTGGTCATCACCATCAACAATAGAAAGGCCAAACCTCAAAAATATGCTATCAATCATTTCAAAGCCAACAGTACTTGGACGTCGCAGAATATGGGATTTTTAGGCTTCATGATATTGCTTTTTATTGTGGTTCATTTAGCCAATTTTTGGGCACGTATTAAACTAGGTATCGGAGATCCTGTAGGAGTAGATGCTGCCGGACATCATGATGTTTATGAAGTCACTAGCAGTCTCTTTCATAATATTTACTACGTGATTTTTTATACGTTAATGGCGATTCCGCTCGCTTTTCATTTGCACCATGGCTTTAAAAGTGCTTTCAAAACGTTGGGTTTTTATCATAAAAAAGGATTGCGAATAATAGCCAAAGCGGCACTGATATATGCCTTAATTATAGGCATTGGCTTTGGCATCATTCCTTTTATAGTTTATTTCAAATAGTTGGTGAAGATGAAGTTAGATGCAAAAATACCGGAAGGGAAATTAGAAGATAAATGGCGCAACTATCAGTTAAAAGCGAAGTTGATCAATCCCGCTAATAAAAAGAAATTAAACATCATTGTGGTCGGGTCCGGCTTATCAGGTGCAGGAGCCGCAGCTACCTTAGCAGAGTTAGGCTATGATGTAAAGTGCTTCTGTTATCAAGATTCTGCCAGACGAGCACATTCTGTTGCGGCACAAGGGGGCATCAATGCAGCTAAGAATTACCAGCATGATGGAGATAGTGTTTATCGTATGTTTTATGATACACTAAAAGGCGGTGACTTTAGATCTCGTGAAGCCAATACTTACAGATTAGCAGAATTGTCAGCACCTTTGATAGATCATTTTGTGCAACAAGGGGTTCCGTTTGCCAGAGAATACGGTGGCACCTTAGTCAACCGAAGTTTCGGTGGTGTGCAAGTGCAACGAACTTTTTATGCTAGAGGTCAAACCGGACAGCAGCTATTATTAGCGGCCTACTCGCAATTGTATAAAATGGTGAAAGCCAAAAAAGTGGTCATGTATCCGCGCAGTGAAATGTTAGATTTGGTCGTTATCAATGGGAAAGCCAAAGGCATCATTGTTCGAGACTTGGTAACCGGCGAATTAAAACGCTATGCGGCAGATGCTGTAGTTTTAGCTACGGGCGGTTATTCAAGGGTTTTTAGACTATCCACCTTGGCGATAGGTTGTAACGGCAGTGCTATTTGGAAAGCCCATAAAAAGGGGGCGTTTTTTGCTGCTCCCAGCTTTACGCAAATTCATCCTACTGCCTTACCACAATCTAGCGAAGCTCAATCTAAACTAACTTTAATGTCGGAATCCCTTCGAAACGATGGAAGGATTTGGGTGCCTAAAAAACAAGATGAAACAAGAAAGGCCAATGATATTCCAGAGCAAGAACGCGATTACTATTTAGAACGAAAATATCCAAGTTTTGGAAATTTAGCACCAAGAGATATTGCTTCACGGGCTGCCAAAGAACGGATTGATGAAGGATTTGGGGTAGGCAGATTAAAGAATGCTGTTTACCTTGATTTTCAACATGCGATAAAAAAACATGGTTTAGCCACCATTCAAGACAGATATGGCAACTTGTTCAATATGTATAAAAAAATAACCGGAATAGATGCTTATCAAGAACCGATGATGATCTCTCCTGCCGCACACTTTTCTATGGGCGGACTTTGGGTAGACTATGAGTTAATGACCACCATTCCGGGTTTGTATGCCATTGGAGAATGTAATTTTTCCGATCATGGTGCCAATAGATTAGGCGCTAACTCCTTGTTACAAGCCAGTGTAGATGGCTACTTCATTTTACCTAATACCATCAATAATTATTTGGCTTCTGAATTGAAAGAACCATCCTATACGGTTGAACAGCCTGAATTTGAGCAAGCAGAAAAGGATGTTCGAGCACATATCAATAAAATCTTGTCGATTAACGGCACACACACAGTAGATCACTTCCATAGGGAATTAGGAAAAGTGATGTGGCAAGAATGCGCCATGAGCCGAAATAAAGCAGGATTAGAAAAGGCTATTGAACAAATTAAAGACATTCGGATAGCTTTTTGGAACGATGTTAAAGTGACTGGAACCAGCAACGAACTCAACACAGAACTAGAGAAAGCCTATCGATTAGCTGATTTTATTGAATTAGCTTTATTGATGTGTACCGATGCGTTGGACAGAGAAGAATCTTGTGGCGCACATTTTAGGGAAGAATTTCAAACCGCTGATGGTGAAGCGCTTCGAAAAGATGACGACTATGCTTATGTATCGGCTTGGGAATACAATGATGGTGGATTTAAGCTCCACAAAGAAGTGTTAGCATTTGAATTTGAGCAACCGACGGTTCGTAGTTATAAATAACAAAAAATGAGACTAACTTTTAAAATATGGAGACAGGATGGCCCAAAAGATAAGGGATCGTTAAAAACCTATGAAGTAGATAACTTAACCGAAGACATGTCGTTTTTGGAAGCCTTAGATCACCTCAATGAACTATTGGTTTTAAAAGATGAAAAGGTAATTGCTTTTGAATACGATTGCCGAGAAGGTATTTGCGGGCAATGTGGCGTTTATATCAATGGAAGAGCGCATGGTCCTCACGATCACATCACTACTTGTCAGTTGCATTTACGAAGTTTTAACGATGGCGATACCGTTGTGGTAGAACCTTGGCGAGCTACCGCCTTCCCTATCGTGAAAGACCTTATTGTCAATCGTTCTGCCTTTGATCGCATCATTGAAAGTGGTGCCTTTGTAAGTTCCAAAACAGGTTCCGCACCTGAAGCCAACGCCATTCTTATTGCGAAGGAAGTAGCCGATAGAGCAATGGCTGCTGCTGCCTGTATTGGTTGCGGCGCTTGTGTAGCGACTTGTAAAAACGCCTCTGCTGCCCTATTTACCTCTGCCAAAATCAATCACTTAAATAACTTACCACAAGGCAAAATAGAAGCGAACAAACGAGTAACAGAAATGACCAATCAAATGGAAAAAGAAGGCTTTGGCAGTTGTACGTTTACCGGCGCTTGCGAAGTAGAATGTCCTCAAAGCATATCTATTGTAAATATTGCAGAAATGAATGCTGGTGTGATTAAAGCAAAGGTTTTTGGATAGCTAATTACACTATAACTCTACGCTCCTTTTCTTAACCTTTAATACGTTTCAACCAATAACTTCCTAGATATTAAATATCCATTAGATTCTATATATTAGTAGATGATTATAATACGGTTACGAGCATTGGGTTATATCCTTTTGTTGACTACAATATTTGAAATATGAAAATTTTATACCCTTTACTCCTTCTAATAATGCTATCATTTCTCTTGTCCGGATGTTCAAACAATCCAGATTTAAATGACAATTCAACAGAAAATGTTCCAATAAAAAGAGTTCTTAATGAGATAAATCTTTCCGGTTCAGGCTATGAACTGGGTTTGCAACATGGTGAGAAATTAAGACCTGAAATAAATGAGATAGTTAAGAAATGGAAGAAAAACGCGGCTGAACGAACAGGTAAAGAGTCGAATGAACTTATTGAAGAATTTTTGAAATATGCAGAATTTGAGGATGCAATCATGCGCTACACTCCTGATCTGTATGAAGAAATTAAAGGAATAGCTGATGGCGCCAACCTTTCTCTGGATGAAATCTTGGTACTCAATTTACTGGACGAGTTCTGGGTATATTTCATGCAGACTCAAATGCATCATTGCAGCAATGTTGGTGTACCTTCTATAGATGGCAACACATCCTTTATTGCTCAAAATATGGACATTGAAAATTATACCGACGGCTTCTAGACACTATTGAGAATCAATAGAACTGAAGAAACACCTGAACAGTTGATATTCACCCATCCAGGATTAATTGCATTAAACGGTATGAATGAAACTGGTGTTGGTGTTGTAGTAAACACTTTATTGGATTTAAATGCATGCAATGATGGTCTACCTGTGGCTTTTGTGGTCAGAAGATTAATTGGGTCTACTGATAAAGATGACATATTGAATTTTATACAATCCGTTAAACATGCCTCTGGTCAGAATTACATCATAGGAATTCGAGGCGAAGTCTATGACTTTGAAGCTTCCTCAAATGAAGTAGTACGTTTTGATCCAAATAATAATAATGGTACTGTTTACCATACAAATCATCCCATTGCCAACAAGGATATAAAAGACATTTTCAAAAAGCCCAAGTACAAGATAATAGGATTGATCAGTCCACGATTTGATGGTAGCTATTTCCGGTTCCGGGTATTGAAAAAACAGATTTCGAAAAGTTCCTCTATAGATGATGAGCTGATAGAAAGTGTTTTGAGGTCAAAGGAAAATCCTAAACATCCCATTTGTGCATCGTATGAAGATAATCCTTTTGGATTTACTTTTGGTTCAACGATAATGCAGTTGACAGGTCAGCCATTGCTCAAGATAACTGCCGGCCCACCTGACGAATCAGATTATAAAACGATTGGGTTCAGCGCGCAAATTGATACTCTTGGCAAAACAAACTAAATCCACCATTCACTCGCATCTTGCGAGTGAGCAACTATATTTACCTCCGGCATTTAAATATCGCAAATAATGTTTTAGTCCACTTTTTTTTTGATATCAATTGGCACCAAAATTATATTCGCCAAATGCGAAAACGATATACACTCGCAAAATGCTAGAAGTGTTCGAAAAATGAAAATTTCACCTTTTAGATCCTGAAATAAATTCAGGATGACCCAATTATAGGGATTCCTTTTACAAAACGAAATGTCATACTGAACCTGCCTACCGCAATCAGGTTTGCTTCAGTATTTTCTTTAATCTTCCGCACACCAATAGAAAGATGCTAGCGATGGATAAGACATTCGGTTTTCGAAAAATCTGAAATCTGCGTTCGTTAATATTCCCTCAGGGTTATCCGAAGGAAACCATGAGGAGCCTTATGAATAATGTATTTGCTAAAATTTAAATCTCCTTCCATCCAAAAATAAATATATTTGAGATTAACGCTTCAGGGTCTTCTATGAATGACCCCGAAGTGTGCATCTACTACTCGCTCGCGTGCCGCAAGTGAGCAACTATATTTTACCACCACTCGCTCGCGTCCCGCGAGTGAGCATCATTTTTTGTCTCCGGCAATTGAATTGTTATTTGACAATCATTACCTACTTTCCAACTATAATTAATAGTATTTTTGGCGCCGAGATACATTATCCATTTCATTGAAAACTATCATATATGACTTACCAAATTTCCAAACAACATATCATTAATCGTTTTGTCAGTTACGTTACCATAGATACAGAATCTGATCCTGCCAGCTCCTCCACTCCCAGTACCGCTAAACAATGGGATCTCGCTAATCTTTTGGTAAAAGAATTGAAGGCAATAGGCATGAAAGATGTCACCATTGATGATAAATCTTATGTGATGGCCACTTTGCCTAGCAATGTTGATCACGAAGTACCCACCATTGGTTTTATTTCTCATTTTGATACTACGCCGGATTTTACCGGAGCCAATGTAAAGCCTCAAATCATTGAAAATTACGACGGGAAAGACATTGTTTTAAATGAAGCGGAAGGCATCATTCTTTCCCCGAATGATTTTGAAGATTTATTGCTTTATAAAGGTCAAACATTGATTACTACAGATGGCACCACACTTTTAGGTGCAGATGATAAAGCGGGCGTAACTGAAATTATTTCCGCAATGGAATACTTGATTCAACACCCTGAAATTAAACATGGTAAAATTCGAGTTGGTTTTACGCCGGATGAAGAGATTGGTCGCGGAGCCCACCATTTTGATGTCGAAAAATTTGGAGCTGCATGGGCATACACTATGGATGGTAGTCAAATAGGTGAAGTGGAATACGAAAATTTCAATGCAGCGGGTGCCGTTGTTAAAGTGAAAGGAAAAATTGTACATCCCGGTTCTGCCAAAGGCAAAATGATCAATTCCATGTACATCGCGCAAGAATATATCAACTTGTTACCTCGACAAGAAACACCGGAACATACCGAAGGCTACGAAGGCTTTTTTCATCTTTCCTCCATCAAAGGAGAAGTGGAAGAAACGGTTTTGAACTACATTATTCGGGATCATGACAAATCGAATTTTGAAGCCCGAAAAGCGACCATGCAAAAAGCAGTTGATCAAATTAATTCGAAATACAAAAGAGAAGTAGTAAGCATTGAAATTAAAGATCAATATTACAACATGAAGGAAAAGATTGAACCCGTCATGCATATCATTGAGTTGGCAGAAGAAGCTATAAAACAATTGGGTATTCAACTCATATCTAAACCTATTCGTGGTGGAACAGATGGTTCGCAATTAAGTTATAAAGGTTTGCCTTGCCCCAATATTTTTGCTGGGGGACATAATTTTCATGGACGATACGAATTTGTGCCGGTAGAAAGTATAATGAAGGCCACCGAAGTAATTTGTAAGATAGCTGAGTTATCAGCGCTTAAAAAGTAATAACTAACTAAAAATAAAATTATGACAACCACTCAAAACATACAAGTAATTGACACATTGTACCAAGCCTTTGCAACCGGCGATATGCCCACTGTATTAGGATTAATGCATCCGGATATTGTATGGAATGAAGCCGAAAGTAATTCGTTGGCAGAAGGCAATCCTTACATTGGCCCAAATGCCATTTTAGAAGGTGTATTTGCCAAGCTTGGAGCGAACCACGAACATTTTGCGGTGCAAGATGTAAAAATCCACGGCATGGATGATAACATGGTTTTGGCTACTTTACGATATGATGCTAAAGTAAAAGCCACCGGAAAGAGCTATAATGCGCAAGCCGCTCATCTATGGACATTGAATGAGGAAGGAAAAATTACTGCCTTTCAGCAATATGTAGATACTAAGAAATTAGCAGACGCTGAAAAATAATATTTTTTATATCGTGTAATATTCGCTGTATCAACCCGCAAAAACAAGAAAAATGATAGATTACAAAGAATACAATGACAAACTGTTTGGAAGATGGGCGCCCATCTATGATGGATTTGAAATTTTATTATCTGGTGTAAGAAATAAAATTACTCAAGAAATTAACCCGATCAATAAAGTAGTGTTAGATGTAGCCACCGGGACCGGAAGTTTAGCTATTGATTTAAGTGCTAAAGCAAAAAAAGTGGTAGGTATTGATTTATCATCAAAGATGCTCGAGGTGGCCAAAAGAAAAAAAGCAAACGGCAATTTATCGTTCTTGCAAATGGATGCTTCTAAAATGAGTTTTCAGGATGATGAATTCGATATAGTGACCATAAGTTTGGGTTTACACGATATGCCTTTAGCCGTAAGAAATTCTGTATTACAAGAAATAAAACGAGTCTTAAAAAAAGATGGGAAACTTTATATTATGGAACACGACTTACCTCCAAATGAGTTGTTAGGATTGGTTTCTTCACGTTTGATCAATACTTTTGAAAGCAAATACTATTTAAAATTTATCAGTTCTGATTTAGTCAGTTATCTTAAATCATTTGGCTTTAAAATAGAGGGAAAAACAAGTTATTTATTCGGCTACATGCAATTAATAACACTAACCCATCAATAAAAACCATCTTTCTATCAATGAGAATCATCAACTTAGGAATATTAGCTTCCTTAATTTTAATTTTCACCAACTGTCATCAACCTATGGAAAAAGCGACACCATTCGATATTGAAAAAGCTAAAAGTGAAATAGAAACTCGTCTAAGAGATTATGAAAATGCAATGGCCAATGGCGATAAAGTCTTATTTGCAAATTTATACGCCGAAGATGCAGAGATTTTTCACGATGGCAAGCCGTCCACTGTAGGGAGAGAAAATATTGTAAAAAACTTTGACTCTTGGGTAAAAAACGATGTTATTGGAAGCTTTGAAACCACTGGTTTATGGGGTAATGATGATTTACTGGTAGAACAAGGAACGGGCTATTTTGCTCATGCCGATGGTGATTGGAAAGGCACCGGAAAGTATTTATTAGTGTGGAAGAAAGTTGACAATGAATGGCAAATTTTCAGAGACACTTGGTTTTCTGACCCTAAAGAAGAAAAATAAACTGAACATTATAGTAGATTGGGATTTAGCACTTCATGGAATACTAAACTTAATTACATTGCACCATTTATTAATTCCCAAAATTCCTCACGATTATTTGAACGTGGAAATTCCTCATTAGGCACAGGCACATTAAGAAACTTACAAAGAGGCGCCATCCTTCCTTCACTTGATATACAAGTAATTGTTCTTCCGGAATAACGGCTCTTACTGCTTTGTTGTGAGCTATAAAGCCTTTCATTAATGCCTCTCTATCCGATCCTTGTGGAAATCCGGATTTAATAACGACATCATTAGCCATTTTTAACCAATCTTGCATTTGTTCAGGCGCCTGATCAGCTCCTTGAAGCAATTTATAAATGGTTGAACCAAAACTATCGGCCCAACTTTCAGGCGTTCGCTCCGTTAAAATAAATTTCGCTTTTGGATACTCCTTTAATAATTCACGAAAGAAACCTGCTGTTGGCCAATCCACTGCACTATTAAAACCATCGTAAATGGCACTCCAATTCGCATTGCCTTTTAATGCCTCCGACCAAAGTGGTACTTGTACATCCATATTTTTAACCACTAGTTCCATATGGTGACATGGTCCTAATCCAAGTTGATTGAGTGCCAATTTAAGTGAATTAGTACCTGTTCTCCCAACACCAACTCCAATAATATCTACTGCCATGAATTTATTTTTAAAAAGTAATCAATCTAAATTGAATCAAGAGATTCTCAATTGCTACGACTAATGTAACGATTTACTACCGAAAGCTGTCACAAATCAAATATATAATTTTTAACATATAATTTTAAAATCATTATGCTGATTTTACACTTATGCATCAACTTAAACAATTAACTCCATCATCTGTTTCAAAGGCAACTAGGAAGTAAATTATGAATTTAATACTAAAAGCGCCTGTAAAGGGAAATTACAAAGAGGTTATGGCTGCCTTCGATCGTCAACTTTTCGAAGCACTTAAACCTCAATACGGGAAGATGGAAATTGTAGAATTTACCGGCTCTCGTAAAGGAGATAAAGTGCACATGAAGTTTATCAGTCCAGTGAAAGCAGAATGGATCAGTGATATTGTGGAAGATGATATGAACGAAGATCGAGCTTGGTTTGTGGATGTTGGGACTAAACTTCCTTGGCCATTAGCCACTTGGACGCACCGCCACATTATAGAAAAAGTGGATGATAAAAATTCTATGATCATTGATGATATCACTTTTACATGTAGCAACTTTATTCTAACTACTCTCCTATATCCGGCCATATTTATGGTTTTTTATCCTCGAAAGAAAATTTATCAGGATTATTTTGAAAAACGAGCTTAAAGTAAAAGTCAATATGAAAAATCCAATTATCATTGGCGCAGGCGTTTCCGGTTTGGTAGCTGCCATTGAATTAGAAAAAGCTGGTTATGCCCCCATCCTATTGGAAGCTACTGATAGCGTGGGCGGACGTGTTAAAACCGATGACATAAATGGTTTTCCGGCTGATCATGGATTCCAAGTTTTATTGACCGAATACCCTGAAGCACAGCGCTACTTAAATTACGAACAACTAGACTTGGTGAAATTTTTACCCGGCAGTGTGATTTTTAAAAATGGTGAACTGGAAAAAATTGGCGACCCACTGAGAGATCTTTCCTTTTTGTGGTCTACCGCCTTTGCTGATATAGGATCGATTAACGACAAATGGTTAATTCTAAAATTATCGTTGTCGTTGAAAAAGAAAAGTATTGATCAAATTTTTGCGGAACCGGAAACGACCACCCAAATTTATTTACAGCATTATGGATTCTCGGAAAAAGTCATCCAAAACTTTTTTCAACCCTTCTTTACGGGTATTTATTTGGAAGAAGATTTAGAAACTTCCAGTCGAATGTTTGAGTTTGTTTACAAAATGTTCGGGACCGGTTATGCGGCCATTCCCCGAAAAGGCATGCAAGCCATTCCGGATCAATTGGCCGGTCGGCTAGAAAAGACGACCATCCGTTTCAACTCGCCCGTAGATCATATCGATGGCAAAAATGTTGTGCTAGCGTCCGGTGAAATTTTAGTAGCTGAACAAATTATCATCGCTACAGATCCAGCTTTATTTTTCACCAAAAAGGCAATTGCGCCTTGTGAATGGAAATCTTGCTATAATCTCTATTTCCAATCATCAAAATCTGTTCTAGATAGTCCAATCATCGGACTATTACCGGAAAAGGCAACTTTGGTCAATAATTTCCATTATTTAGATGATTTATATGGTAATAAAGGTCAGAAAAATGAAACGATCCTTTCCGTTACCGTGGTCAAAAATCATGATCTTTCTATAGATGATATGGTGCAGAAAGTTAAAATGGAATTAGAAAAATACTGTAAAATTGAAACGGGTGAGTTATTGCAACTCTTCCATATCAAAAAAGCCTTGCCTAAAGTTAGTAATCTAAAATACGAACCGACAAAGGAGACATCTGTCTTGGCGCCGGGTATTTTCTGTTGTGGCGATTACTTAGCCAACAGCTCCCTGAATGCAGCCATGGCCAGCGGCAGAGTAGCGGCTGAGTGTGTCATCAATAGTTAAATAAACTATCCTTATTAGAATGTCTTACATCACTCTATTTCATTCTTAAAAAGAAAAATTTTTTCAATTAAACCTTTTGATGGTTCGTTAGTCTAAAACTTATTTAGCATATAAACTAACCACAAAAATGAACCAACTTACTATTCGTTCTTGCGCTGTATTATTGATTTTATTCCTATTTGTTTCTTGCCAACAAGATGTCAATACTGAAATGCTTCCTATAGAAGGACTCAATCTGCCAGCCACTCCTTACAACTATACCACCATCAACTTACCTGAACACCTTACCACAAATTTCTTATTGGGTGCCGGGCAAAATGCGGCTGCAGATAACGATAACACCCCGACAACCAATCCCACCACAAATGATGGAGCCACTTTAGGTAGAGTGCTATTTTACGATAAAAATTTAAGTGCCAATGGAAAAATCTCTTGCTCCTCTTGTCATCAACAAGATAAAGGATTTTCAGATGATGCTATTCTCAGTTTAGGATTTGATGGCGGCACAACAAGAAGACACTCAATGTCTTTAATCAATGCGAAATGGTACGATAGAGGTAGATTCTTTTGGGATGAAAGAGCGGAAACTCTAGAAGACCAAGTATTGATGCCTTTTCAAGATCCTGTAGAAATGGGAATGACATTAGAAGAAGTGGTGGATGCGGTTAAATTACAACCTTTTTATCCAAGTCTATTTGAAAATGCGTTTGGAACAACAGAAATCAATTCAGATCGTATTTCAAAAGCTTTAGCACAGTTTGTAAGAAGTATTGTTAGCGTGTCCAGCAAATATGATATTGGGCGACAACAAGTAAATATTCCAGTAATAGATTTTCCCAACTTAGCGTAAGCGAAAACAACGGCAAACAAATTTTCTTCTTACCCATACCACAAGGTGGCGGCGGTTGCATAGGCTGTCATTCTACCGAAGCATTTATCAATCCCGACAACGGTCCCACCAACAACGGATTAGATTTAGCCTCCACTGATGATTTAGGTGTATTTGAAGCCATTAATAATCCTGTGTTTTTAGGCAGTTTTAAAGTGCCTTCGTTAAAAAGTATTGCGCTTTCCGCGCCTTATATGCATGATGGAAGATTTAGCACATTAGAAGAAGTAGTAGAACATTACAACAGCGGCATTAAAAATCATCCCAATTTATCACCTATCTTAAGAGGTCCGAATGGTCAACCCGTGCAATTAAATTTAACCGCACAAGAAAAAACAGACTTAGTGAATTTTCTAAAAACATTGACGGATGAAAGCATCACCAATGATATAAAGTTTAGCAATCCTTTTAATTAGATTCGATATCTTAGTATAAAATTACAATGCAGATATGAGCAATTGCTCATATCCGCATTGTTGGGTGTACTTAGAATGAAAAAATTTAATCTCATATTTCTTCAGAGCGACAAAATGTTATTAAGTCGCAAGCAATACTTAGACTGGAGAGAAATTCAAGACGAATATGATGATTATATGGCTTCCTTGGATTTTGAAACGCTGACAGATGTTCAAGATTATATAAAAATGGATTATAAATTGACTTCGTAAAAATCAAAACAGGAAGTAAATAGAATTACTGAAACTTTGGATGAAACAATAGAAATTGAAATATGACTGACTTTGACAAATCATTTACGAAAGCAATAACTGAAAAACTCAAAATTCGACTAGGTCGAGACTTGAATAGTTTGGAAATAGAGGCTTTTACGAGAATACGTTCAGGAATAGCATATGAAATGATGATGGATTATATTTCAGATGCAAAAAAAGACAAAACAGAAATTGAAAAGTATGTATCATCAGTAGTCGAAGAGAATAAAAAATAAAAATTACGCCCAACAATGTATAAACTAAATTAAAACGACGGTTTATACTAACCGATAGCATTTATGATAAAATGAGAATCACCACTATTTCAATCTTCACTTTAATTGCAATTTGTTTAACAAGTTAGTTGTTTCGACACATATAAGCATATACAAATTGTTGGACCATACTTCCTATTAGCAATAGATGTTCCCGAAAACATGTGCATTATATACAATGAAAAAGAAAATTACTCAGGAGGTGGACATGTTGTACCACCAACGGTTTATGAAATTAATTGGAACAATAAATTCATTTTAACTAAACAGCATCCAAAAGATAAACTTAAAGAATTATTACTACGTGACTATAGACTGCATGCCTTTGATAGCTTAAAAAAAGCTGGTCAAATTGATAGAGTTCATTTTATCTCCGATAGCTTATCAAAAGTAAAGTTTGAAATAAATAAAGAAGCTGGATTATTTGATAATTTCAAAATAGAAAATGTAAACGATTTAACATTTTATTATCTCATAGATACAAGAGAAAGGGCTCTCTATTCAACCTTATTTTTAAATAAACAGGAACTTGATATAGCAATTAGCAAACTAAATGTTGGTGAATTTGAGAACAAAATATATTTTGATTAACTAGACAATAAAAAAAAGAGGAATTATTTAAATGTACAACTTGATTATCCTACAAAATACTAAGTTTGAAAAACAAATAAAAAGTTCTCGATACGAGAACTTTTTATTATATTTGTACTTCTAAATGCATTATGAAAAGAATTATTGCTAAAAGAACATTAAGAGAATTCTGGGAAATTTATACTGATTCGGAACAATATTTAAAAACTTGGTATGAAACTGCTAAAAATTCAAACTGGGCATCCCCTAATGAAATTAAACAAACTTATATAACAGCAAGTATTTTAAAGAATAATAGAGTGGTTTTCAATATAAAAGGCAATGATTATAGACTAATTGTTAAATTCAATTATGAACGACAATGGGCTTTTATTCGTTTTATTGGAACACATTCTGAGTATGACAAAATAGATGCAAATACAATTTAAAACAGAAATTATGAGTATTAAACCGATAAAAACAGAACAGGATTACTTTAAAGCACTTGAACGTCTTGAAATAATCTTTGACGCACCAATTAATTCTAAAAAAGGTGATGAAGCTGAAATACTTTCACTTTTAATCGAGAACTATGAAAATCAATATTTTCCTATTGAAGCTCCTGATCCTATTGAAGCTATTAAAATTAGAATGGAAGAAATGAATTTAAAGCAAAAAGATTTAGTAGGTATAATTGGAGGAAAAAGTAGAGTATCAGAGATTTTAAATAGAAAGAAAAAATTAACTGTTGATATGATAAGAGAGTTAGAAAAGCTTTTAAAGATTTCGGCTTCTGCATTAGTGAATAATTATCAATTAGTAAAAGAGTAACAAATGCTAACAAAAATTATGAAGTCATACCACCCTACAGGATGGCACACCTCATATTCAACCAATAACTACAATGAATGAATAATTTTTAATTGAAGTCTATTCTATACATACTAACTATTATAACGGGATTGATTACTTCTTTATTCGTTTGGATTTACATTCAAAGAACAAATCTTGATTACAATTCTGAAGGTACATTTTTCTCCGCCGAAAAAGAAGTTGTTTATCATGAGCAAGCAATGGAATACTACGGAATGCTTGCTCTTATCGGGATACTTCTGACAGGATTATTAATGTTAAGATTAATTGTTAAAAGAAAAACATAGACCGCTAAAAAATCTAAATCGTATTAAACGCGGTTTAACTAACCACTGTCATTCAAATCTTAACTCATCTCTTCATAATATCTTCTCTTCCTTTTTGGCAACCGTATTCTCTCTAGCTCAACTTTGTCCAATTATAGACAAAGTCACTTAATCTCTCCTTTTTTTTCTAACCAACAGAAAAATATTTATGATTTTAATTATTAATTGTAATATTGCAATAAACAAATAGATACTGAAGTAATCACTTACAAAATCAGATGTGTAGGAATTGAAAATGATGAAAAAATTCAGTTTTAACATTGATAAAAAAATTGTAACAATTAAAAGATGACAACAACAAAGCAAGTCTTGTTTCCTGATATAGAAGATATAATCAAGAAATTGAACCTTCAAACTATATCCGATGAGCGTAAAACAATATTACAGCCGCTTATTGAATTTATTCAGTCTAAAATTTCAACTAAAGAAGACATTAGAATCAATTTTATCTGCACACATAACTCGCGAAGAAGTCATTTATCACAAGTTTGGGCGCAAACAATAGCCCACTACTTCAATATCAAAAACGTGTTTTGTTATTCCGGTGGCACAGCCGTAACTGCGCTTTTTCCAATGGTGTCCGAAACCTTACAAAATTCAGGGTTTCAGATAAAAATGCTGTCAACAAACGAAAACCCTATTTACAGTATCAAGTATGCTGACAACGAACATCCTATTATCTGTTTTTCAAAAAAACTAAATGATGATTTCAACCCCAAGTCAGCATTTGCAGCCGTTATGACCTGTTCACAAGCAGATGGTATTTGTCCATTTATTGCCGGTGCAGAAAAACGAATTCCAATCACTTATGAAGACCCAAAAGCATTTGACAACAGCCCACAAAAAGCAGAAAAATATAATGAAAGAAGTATGCAAATCGCTACCGAACTAGTATATGTATTCTCTCAAATCAACTTATAAAAATGACATCAAAAAAATTAAGCTTTCTAGATAAGCATCTAACACTTTGGATTTTTGTAGCAATGGCCATTGGCGTTGGACTAGGATATTTTATACCAACGCTTCCCGACATCATCAATTCATTCAATAGCGGCACAACTAATATTCCTATTGCCCTCGGTTTAATTTTAATGATGTATCCACCTTTGGCAAAGGTGAATTATTCAGCGTTACCAAAAGTATTTAAAAACACAAAAATCCTTTCTATATCCCTTATTCTGAATTGGATAATTGGTCCCGTTTTAATGTTTGTTTTGGCCATTACCTTTTTACAAGATTATCCAGAATATATGGTTGGACTGATTTTAATTGGATTGGCACGTTGCATCGCAATGGTTTTGGTTTGGAACGATCTTGCGGAAGGCAGTAGCGAATACGGAGCCGGTTTAGTGGCTTTAAACAGTATTTTTCAGGTATTTGCATACAGCTTTTATGCTTGGATTTTCATAACCGTTCTTCCACCCTATTTTGGTTTTGAAGGCGCTATTATAGATATTTCCATCGGAACGATTGCAGAAAGTGTAGCCATTTATTTAGGGATACCGTTTGTGATGGGCATATTGAGCAGGCAAATTTTAGTAAAACTAAAAGGTAAAGATTGGTACACACAAAAATTTATTCCAACAATTTCCCCATTACATTAATCGCACTGTTGTTTACTATTGTGGTGATGTTCTCACTAAAAGGAGAATTGATTATTCAAATCCCAATGGATGTTCTGATTATCGCAGTGCCTTTACTTATTTATTTTACGTTGATGTTCATCATTGGATTTTTCATTACCAAAGCCACAGGAGCAGAATACGACAAAACAGCTTCTGTTGCTTTTACCGCAGCAGGAAACAATTTTGAGTTAGCCATTGCTGTCGCTATTGCCGTCTTTGGATTGAATTCAGGACAAGCATTTGCAGGAGTAATTGGTCCTTTAGTTGAAGTTCCTGCCTTAATTTTATTGGTTCGAGTGTCTTTTTGGTTGAGAAAAAAGTATTACTAAAATTCAGCACTTTCAAGATTCGCAAAAAGTATTTTAAAAAGCGAGTTCAATCTTATAACAAAAGGCTTATCGAGGTATTGGAGATACAATTCTTTTCGTTAGATTCTCTATTTTAGCATTAATTAGATAAGAATATATCTTAATACTAAAACTATCAAATATGGGATTTGATTGGGTAGCCAAAAAAAATTATAAAAGACATTATATCTGTTTGAACTGTCAAAAAGGGTTTAAACGAGCTGCTGAAGATGATATGAAAGATGCTGTCGATACAAATCTTTCTAACTTAATGAATGAATATTACGCTTCTAAAGCCCAACAAGACATTGTCAATTATATCGATGAGGCTTATCAAAAAGCAAAAGTGGTTTGTCCTAATTGTCAAAGTAAAATGTTGCAAGTAGATTACAATTTTGAAGTTCCTGCTCAACGGGATCACAAATCTTGGAAAAAATTACAAGAAACACTATCCCCCAAAATGACACCTAATTATGCTATTTATATCCAATGGCATCGCCTGGAAATTCAAAAAGCAGATGCAAACTCAGTGGAATCTAAAATTCTAAAAGAAAATCAAGCGAAACTGGAAAGAATGTAACGAGACAAAAATCAAAATGAATAAACTAGCAACAGGAGAATATTATGGCAGTCATTACCAAAAATCAGTTTTTGACAACCTTGTTATAACGGATACGGAATATATTCACCAAAAAGTGGATTGGCACTATCACGAAAATCCATATTTCACCTTTTTACTGGAAGGTAAATTATTTGAAGCGAACAAAAAGGAATCTTATTATTTAACACCAGGAAGTTTATTATTCCATCATTGGCAAGATGCTCACTATAACCTAAAACCGCCTGAATTTACAAGAGGTTTTCATATTGAATTGAATGAAAATTGGTTCTTTAATTATGATGTCTCTTTAACAGATTTTGAAGGCAGCAATAACATCATAAATCCGGTAACTAAATATTTAATGAACCAAGTATTTATTGAATCTAAAATAAATGACGAGTATTCAAATTTAGGAATTGAAACACTTTTACTTGAAATATTTAGCACACTAAAGACAACTAAAGAGGTTAGCGCTCAACAACCAACATGGGTAAAAACACTACAAGAGCTTTTGCAAGAAGAACATATGGATTATTCCCTAAGCAATTTGTCTACCGTTTTAGATATTCACCCTATTCATTTATCGAGAGCATTTAACCGATATTTTGGCACAAGTCTAAGCCATTATATTCGGCTGCTAAAACTCAATAAAGCCTTTTGCTTACTTGCGTCAAACAAATTTTCAATGACGGAGATTTGTTATCAAAGTGGGTTTTACGACCAAAGTCATTTCATAACCAATTTTAAACGGATCTATCATACCACTCCAACCAAATTATTACAAAAAATTAGCTGATGTTTATATTATACAATTTCAACTAAACTAAAAACCTCATTTTTACAGCTTATTCGCAAGTCAAACATAAAATGAGATTTCAAAACTTTCTATTACTCTTTACAATCCTATTCGCTTTTTCTGTTCAATCACAAGACATGGCAGCCTATACCGATAGTTGGGAAGGAAAAATAGAAAACTCAAAAGCGTTCACTTTAACTGTCGAAATTGAAAACTTAGGAACTGAAAACGCTAAGCTTAAAATTTCCAATAGTAAAAGCATTATTGATTATCCTTTTAAATCAAGCGATTCGAAACAAATAAAAATTCCCTTTACTGAACATCTATTTTTTGAAGGTATCCTCTCCGAAAATGGAAAAGAAATAAATGGATTTATAAAATCCGGCTTGTTACTCTATCATTTGAAGTTAACCCAATCCACAAACAATGCTTTTATGGGTGTTTGGAATATTTTGATGGTGGACGAATTGAAAACACAAAACTTTTATTTATCTGTAGAAAATGGTTCAAACGATGATTATCAGGCTTATCCTTTTTGGGGAGATGATCGCTTTACAGGCACTTGGTGCTATAATTTTCAAAAGGAAAATGATCTCATTTCCTTTACTGACTTCAAAACAGGATTGCAGTTTAAAGGCAAATTGCTCGCCAATAAAATTCAATTAGCTATTCGCTTAGGCGAAAACACTATCACACAAATAGATTTAAAAAAATCAGTAGATGATTGGGAAATAGGTGGCTTTGCTTCCGCTAATAAAACTTGCCTACTCCAACTGTCCGAAATGGAAAACCTAATTGAAAATGATTCTCTAGCCAATACTCATTCGGTATTAATCTCAAAAAAAGGTCGATTAGTTTACGAAAATTATTTTGATGGTTACAATGAAATCATTCCACACGATATGCGGTCATCATCCAAAAGCATTTCATCTGCCATCGTCGGAATTGCCAAAGACAAACAGCTTTTCGAAAATGTAGAGCAATCAATCTTTTGTTTTCTACCTGAAAAATATCAATCTCAAAAAGACAGTTTAAAAACTAAAATTGATATTCAAAGTTTGCTAACCATGAGTTCCGGATTGGACGCTATAGATTACGGAATCAATGCCAATCCAAAATCGCCAGCCGTAGAAGATAATTATCAAAGGTCAAATGATTGGACAGCAACCATATTAGAAGCACCCATGATCAATCGTCCAAATACAAAAGCCAATTACGGTTCCGCCAATCCTTACTTGCTTGGCATTGCCATGGATTCAGTGGTTTCAGAACCTTTGGAGTTATTCATGGACAAAAACTTATTTCAAAAACTGGAGATTTCTAACTATATCATACAAACTGATTTAACAGGCAAGCCTTATTTTGGTGGTGGCATGTATCTCACACCCAAAGACATGTTGAAATTTGGGGAGTTATATCTTAACAAAGGTAAATATGATTCAAAACGTATTCTATCAAAAAAATGGATCAAAAGCTCCGTTAAAAATTATCGTGTTTTAGAAAATGTAAAAGACAAAAATGGATATGGCTATTTGTGGTGGCACCATACCTATGAAGTTAATGGAAAGCATATAGCCTCTATTGAAGCTAGAGGAGCCGGCGGACAGTATATTTTTGTCATTCCTCGTTTAAAAACAGTTGTGGTCATCACTTCTGGCAATTATAGAAATGACAAAACTCAACAACCCGAATTGATTTTCGAAAAATATATACTACCTCATCTCAAAAAATAGATACATTTGATCCATATTATTATGGAGACATTCACGATTATTGGGCTAATTGCCGCCACCTGCACTACCATTTCATTTTTACCACAGGTAATTCAAGTGATGAAAACAAAACACACTAAAGATTTATCATTAGCCATGTATCTTATTTTTACCATCGGCATTGCTTTGTGGTTTATTTATGGATTGATGATCAAAGATCTGCCAATAATTATTGCCAATGCCATCACTTTAATATTAGCAGCTATCATTTTAGGAATGAAACTTAAATATAAGTAGCAAGCAACCTCATCAACTTCTCAGAAAATAGCTTACTTTAGTTGACTTAGTATTCAATTTTAATAGATTACATCGAAATCCGATTAAAAGAGACTTTAAAAAACGATTATGACTAAATTATTCTCATTCTTAGCTATCGCGCTAGTTAGTAGCTTTTTATTAGTCAATTGTACAAATGCCGACCATTCAGCGCCAGCAACAACAGATGACTACGATACAGAAGTCTTAACAAAAGAATTGGAAGTTGCTTTTGAAAAAATGTTCAAAAATGTAACTTTAACCAACGCTACAGAGTATTTCAAAACAGACGTTTCCGATGATTTCCATACCATCAACGCCGATGGAATAATTCAAAACAAGGAGGAGTTACTGCAAGATACGGCTCGACTTAAATTACTGGAAATTTTAGATTTTAAATTCTTCGACCAAATAATAAAAGTTTACCTTAATGTCGGCATAATAAACGGAAGACTGCAAGCCTTTTCAGAAGACAATTATGTTGGAGAAGTGTTTTATACTGCCATATTTATCAAAGAAAATGACATCTGGAAATATAAAAATTGGCAAGGCACTTGGACAAAAGATTCACCACCGCCACCCTCTTTTCTTCCAGAGAATTAGCGCACAAATAATGCAAAGTAGAATTTTTGAATTATACTTCTCCCCTGAATTCTTTAATCATTAGTATGAAATGAATAAGTTTTCTTGAAAAATTCTCTAAAATGTTCAATAAAACATCTTTAAAGAACCAATTCTTTTAATCATACAAATGGCGATTTAAACAAGAATAATGATTCTTTAAAATATTTATTAGAACAAAATTACAACTAATTTGTTCTTTCGATTTAAAAGCTATCCAGTGCTTTTTTGAAAACAGGATAAAATGAAGGAAAACCCATTAAAAAGGTTTTGGAACCTATTGAAAATTTACAGCATAGATGTAAGGCAAATATACATTTATGCGCTTTTCGTTGGGTTTATCAATCTAACTTTACCTCTTGGAATTCAAGCCATTATTAATTTTTTACAAACGGGAAACTTTACCTCTACTTGGTTACTTTTGGTAGGCTTCGTTTTGTTTGGTATTGTGGTGAGTGGAATTCTACAAATATTACAAATTAGGGTAGTTGAAACTATTCAGCAAGATTTATTTGCACGTTCTGCGTTTGAATTTGCATACAGAATTCCAAAAATTACTTATCTGCAATTAGATAAAGTACATGCTCCGGAATTGGTTAACCGCTTTTTTGATACACTCACCATTCAGAAAGGTATTCCGAAGATTTTAATAGACTTTTCTTTAGCTATATTTCAAATTTTCTTTGGTTTAGTTTTGTTGGCTGTATACAGTCCATATTTCATCTTATTGGGTGTAATTTTAGCAGCTATTCTATGGATTATTTTTAGGGTTACCGGTCCTCCAGGATTGGCTACAAGTATTAAAGAAAGCAAGTACAAATATCAATTGGCACATTGGCTAGAAGAAATTGGCAGAGTAAACAGAAGCTTTAAAATTTTTGCAAAATCTAAACTGCATTTAGCAAAAACGGATTCAATTGTGGGCAATTATATCATGTCTCGTGAAAGTCACTTTCAAGTATTGCTCAAACAATTTAAATTATTTGTTGGATTAAAAGTAATTGTTGCTGCCTCACTGTTACTGCTTGGAGGATCATTAGTTTTTAATGATAGAATGAACATAGGTCAATTCGTAGCCGCAGAAATCATTATTCTATTAATCCTAAACTCTATAGAAAAATTGATTGCCACGATGAATATCATATTTGATGTTTTAACAGCATTAGATAAAATAGGCTATGTAACTGATATTCCATTAGACAATGACTTAGGCTCTGCCAAACTTTATGCGGACAAAGGTTTATCTATTTCTGCCAAGAATATATCCTTTAACTTTCCAAGTGAATCCAAAAAAATACTAGATGAGTTATCATTTGAAATACATCCCAATGAAAAAGTAATCTTAGAAGGACAATCAGGAAGTGGGAAATCAATTTTACTGCAAATTTTAGCGCGAATCTATAAATTAGAGAGTGGTGAGCTCTATATCAATGAAATTCCTATCAGTCACTATCACCGTGATGACTACTATGAGTCACTAAGCATGTCATTTTCTGTGAACCAAATTTTTGAAGGAACTATTAGGGAAAATATTTTAATGGGCAGAAACATTGATGATAAAGCGCTTTCAGACATCATTAAACTTTTAAACCTGAATGATTTTTTAGGCAAAAACACGAATGGTGTAAATACTTTTGTAGACAGTGGTGGGCGCTTACTCCCAAGAAGTGTTATTCAAAAAATTCTTATAGCACGAGCGATCATTGGTGAACCTAAACTTTTGTTGATGGAAGATCCATTACATTTTATTAAAGAGGAAGAAAAGAAAAAAATTATTGATCATATTATGAGTAAAGATCGAAATTGGACTGTTTTGGTAATCTCCGATTATTATTACTGGGCAGAAAAATGCGATAGAACTATTAATATCTCTAAAGAGTAGTAGAATAATATGTTGAATATATCTAAAAATAGCATTAATAAAAGCATTCAGCTAATTGATTTTAGCTCGTACAAATTGCTTAAAAAAAATCATGTATCAAATTTGATACTAAGGCTATTTATATTCTTTTTGATTTTAATGGTGATTACACTTTTCTTGCCTTGGACACAAAATATCAATACCAAAGGCTATGTTACCAGTAGATCACCTGAACAGCGAACACAATCTATTCAATCAGTTATTGCCGGTAAAATTGATAAATGGTATGTAAAAGAAGGAGACTTTGTAGCAAAAGGCGACACCATCGTTTTTATCTCAGAAGTAAAAACAGAATATTTTGACCCCAACATTTTAGAAAGAACTTCAGAGCAAATAGCCGCTAAATCTCAAAGTATTGAAGCTTACGACCAGAAAGTTATTGCCCTTAATAATCAATACAAGGCAATGAAAGAAGGTTTAAATCTTAAACGCGAGCAAATTCGCAACAAAATCATTCAAGGAAAGAATAAAATAAAAATGGACAGTATTGACCTAACTGCCCTAAAAACCAATATCCAGATCACCAATAATCAGCTTGATCGAACTAAAGAACTATACGATAAAGGACTCAAATCGCTAACAGAACTTCAAGAGAAAGAGTACAAAGTACAAGAAGAAACTGCAAAAGTTAATGTACAAGTTAACAAGCTAATTAATCAGAAAAATGAGGTGATCAATTTAGAAATTGAACTCGCTGCTATTGAACAGGAATACGCAGATAAAATGTCTAAATCAATTTCTGAAATGCAAACGGCAGTCTCTTCCAAGTTAGAAAGCATAGCAGCAACTGCAAAGCTTCAAAATCAACTGAGCAATTATTCCGAGCGGCAAAAGTATTATTACATCATAGCCCCTCAATCCGGTTATATCACTAAAACAATTAAGAAAGGTATTGGTGAAATTATAAAAGAGGGAGATGATGTTACCACCATTGTTCCTTCTAATTATGACTTAGCAGTGGAGTTGTATGTGAGACCACAAGATATTCCCTTGTTAAAAATTGGTGGTCCGGTAAATTTAAGATTTGATGGATGGCCTGCTATTGTGATTAGTGGATGGCCCGAATCCTCTTCTGGTGTATTTACAGGAAATGTTGTGGCCATCGATAGGTTTATAAGCACCAATGGAAACTACAGAGTATTGGTAAGTCCTGAAGAAGATACGAAAGCTTGGCCCGAATTTTTAAGTTTCGGTACTGGCGTAAGAGCCTTTATTTTATTGAATAAAGTACCTGTTTGGTATGAAATATGGAGACAGTTGAATGGATTCCCTCCAAACTTTTACGATACAAATAATAAAGCCACCAATGATGAACTGAAACGAAAGGCACCTATAAAATCCGTTAAGTAAAATGAAGATTTTCCTAAAGTATTTAATTGGTTTACTGGTTTTTGTGTTGAGTTATCAAAACCACTTCGCGCAAAGCGATAGTGTTATATATACCTACGATGAATTTATTTACAACATCGAAAATTACCACCCTATTGCCAAGCAAGCAGCATTAAAAATAGACTTTGGTAGGGCTAAGTTGCTAGAGGCTAAAGGCAATTTTGATCCGGAATTAAACTCCGATTGGAGTGAAAAGCAATTTGATGACAAACTTTATTATCGTAAGTATGGCACAAATCTTAGCATCCCAACCCCTATCGGACTTAAATTTGACTTTGGATATTCTAACACAACCGGTGAATTTGTAAATCCCGAAAATAATACAGACCCTTTCGGCTTATGGAATATAGGAATAGAACTAGATATTCTGCAAGGTTTGATAATCAATGAAAGAAGTGCTGCCTTAAAGCAAGCCAGAATATTTCAAGATTTGGCGGTAAACGAACAAAAAATTATCCTGAATGAGTTAATCTACAATGCTTCTTACGCCTATTTACAGTGGAAACTATACCATAATTTTAAGTCGGTGCTCCAAGAAAATTTAGAGCTGGCACAAGAATATTACTCCAGTACAAAGGCATCCTTTTTTGGAGGCGAAAAAACAGCCATTGATACCTTAGAAGCTTATATTATTTTTCAAGATGCCAGCATTTCTCTCAATAAAAACAACATTGAGCTGATTAAATCAAAGCTCTACATGGAGAATTTCCTTTGGTATCAAGACACTGCCATTGCCTTAAACGAACTGGCCCAACCAGAGCCTTATAATGAGCGATTCGGACCATTATCAATCAATTGGTTAGATACAGCTGCGATTGCCAACAACCCTATCATTTTAGCCTCTATGAATAAACTGTCGATGCTAGAAATTGAACAACGACTAAAAAGAGATAAGTTAAAACCCAAACTCAAATTAAAGTACAACCCTTTGTTAAATACTACAGATAATGTAGCCCCCAATTTTTCTGCAGACAATTTCGCCTGGGGATTTGCTTTTTCAATGCCATTGTTTTTGCGAAGTGAAAGAGCTGCCGTACAACAAACCAATATTAAAATTCAAGATTTACAATTGAATATCGACAACAAACTCAATGAACTTGAAAACAAAGTTGAAAATAGCTGGCAGCAACAATTTCAATTGCAACAACAACTTCTTCTATCTACTCAAAATGTCGACAATTACAGACGTTTATTAGAAGGCGAAAACACAAAGTTCCTGTTTGGTGAGAGTTCTGTATTTCTTTTAAATAAGCGTCAGGAAAAGTATATCGCTGCTCGGTTGAAACTAGCAGAATTACAAATTAAGCAGGAAATTGAAAGACTTAATTATCTATATTACACCAATCAATTGTTAACTAATTAAAGCCAACCACAGTGAGTTTATGCTAACTTTGGCAGTCATTTGAAGCAACTAACTAAATAGTGGTGAAAAAACTAACCTTAAATGATGGACATAAAATTCCAATGGTAGGATTTGGAACCTATAAATCAACCGATCAAGAAGGAATTGAATCCGTGAAATCTGCCATTTCCAATGGATATACTCTAATCGATACAGCAACCATATATGGAAATGAAGAAGCCATTGGTAAAGGCATCAAAGCCAGCGGAGTTTCAAGAGAAAATCTATTTATAACAACTAAATTATGGCGGGAGCATTTAGGTTATGAGTCAACAAAAAAAGAGTTTGAAAATTCCTTAAAAAAACTTGATCTAGACTATATTGATTTATATTTAATCCACTGGCCGGCCAACGATAAAAATTACGAAAACTGGCAAAAAACAAATGCAGATTCATGGAAAGCAATGGAAGAATTACAAGCGGATGGAAAAATAAAATCTATCGGTGTAAGCAATTTTTTCAGAGAACATTTAGAAGCATTGTTTCTCACCGCTAATATCATTCCGTCAGTGAATCAAATTGAGTTTCATCCCGGTTATTGGCAAAAAGAATTGGTTGACTATTGTAAAAGACAAAATATAGTAGTTGAATCTTGGTCGCCTTTGGCAAGAGGAAAGATTTTCGGAAATGAAGTGCTCATAAAAATTGCTAAAAAACACAACAAATCTGTTTCGCAAGTTTGTCTCAGATGGATCATTCAACACGAAGTAATTGTCATCCCAAAATCAACATCACCCAATAGAATTGAAGAGAACATCAATCTGTTTGATTTTGAGTTAACGACAACAGAAATGGATCAAATCAATAACCTTCCTGAAATGGGTTTCAGTGGAGAATTGCCAAGTATCTGGCCAGATAGAATTTGAATTAAAACGACAAAAAATGAAAGATATGTGGGATGATAGATATTCAGATGAGGAGTACGCCTACGGTATTGAACCCAATGTGTTTTTAAAAGAAACCATAGAAAAATTTAAACTCAAAGGCGACATGCTTTTCCCTGCGGAAGGAGAAGGTAGAAATGCTGTTTATGCCGCCAAAAATGGATTAAAAGTAACGGCATTTGATATGAGTATTGAAGGAAGAAAAAAAGCCTTACAATTAGCTGCCAAAGAAAAAGTAGACATTACTTATGAAGTTGGTAATTTCTTTGAATTAGATCTCATTCATCAACAATACGACGCTGCTGCATTGATCTATGCGCATTTTCCTCCACCACTCCTATCCCAATATCACCAAAAAATTGGCGACCTTATAAAACCCAATGGACTCATCATTTTAGAGGGTTTTAGCAAAAACAATTTAAAATTAAGAGCAAAAAATCCCAATATTGGTGGACCGAATATGGAAGAAATGTTATTTTCTAAGGATTCTATTCAAAAGGATTTTCCTGATTTCGAAATAATTCAACTAGAAGAAACCGAAGTGGAATTACAAGAAGGTAAATATCACAATGGAATAGGCAGTGTCATAAGATTTATCGGTCAAAAAAAGCAAGCGAAAAGCAGTTAGCATGGAAACTCATTAAAGTCGAAAACTGATGACATCGTTTTTATAATAATTATGATCTTTGCACCATGATTACAACAGACCTGAACAAGGCAAAAAAAGCACTAGACCAAAATAATATCATTGCCATCCCTACAGAAACGGTATATGGATTGGCGGGCAATGCTTTTAATGAGGAAGCGGTAAAAAAGATATTTGCTTTAAAGAATAGACCTTTTTACAATCCTTTAATCGTTCATATCAAGTCTGCCAAATATTTAACAGAGGTGGCGCGCGACATTCCGGCAATAGCTTTCACATTAGCCAACGAATTTTGGCCGGGCCCTTTAACTTTAGTACTCAAAAAGCAGCCCAAAGTATCCAATTTAGTGACCTCCGGCAAGGATACTGTTGCCGTTAGAGTGCCTAATCATCCAATCACCTTAGAGTTGCTAAAGGCATTGGATTATCCGTTGGCCGCTCCAAGTGCCAATCCATTTGGTTCTATCAGTCCAACCAGCGCCCAACACGTTGAAAATTATTTTGAGGATGAATTGGACATCATCTTAGATGGTGGAGCATGTGAAAGAGGCATTGAGTCTACCATCATTGGGTTTGAAGGAGATCAGCCCATTGTGTATCGATTGGGATCTTTATCCATGGAACAAATTGAAGCCAAAATTGGAAATGTATTAACTCAAACGCATAGCGAAGATCAGCAACCAAGTGCGCCCGGCATGCTCTCTCGTCATTATGCGCCTACCACCGATACTTACCTTACGGATGATGTCGAAAAATTAATCAAATTTTATCCCAACAAAAAAATAGGACTACTACTTTTTCAAAATGAAATAGAAAGTCCGGTGGCACACCAAGAAATTCTTTCCAAATCAGGCAATTTAGAAGAAGCTGCTAAAAATTTATATGCTGCCATGCATCGGTTAGACAAGCTCCACCTAGACATCATTATTGCCCAAAAATTGCCCAACATCGGACTTGGAAAAACAATGAACGATAAACTGGAACGAGCGACGAAGAAAAGCTAAAATGATATTACCAAAGCACCTAGAATCTATTTAGTTAAAGCCAATTTGAGTATCTAACCAATCTGCCCGTTTCAATACTCTTTTTTCAAGTTTAAGAATAATCTTTGCACGATCTTCTTCCCTTTCTGTGTGGAGTAACTCTTGAGTGTGTTTCCAAACGGAATCTCGCCATTCACTAATTAGTTTTAACAACAACATTTCATCTAGTCGGCCCATAACTCTATCAACAACATTCATTCTTGGAGCATATTTTTCAACCACTTCATCTTGTACTTTATCAATAGTAGCTCCAATAGTGGCATTTACCAAACAATGATCTTGATACCGTTTTTCTCGCATTTCATCAGATAAGCTGTTCCATTCAGGAGCGAGCATATCATATAAAGAAAGGACTAAATCATAATTAATGTGGGCATTTACGCCTAATAATAAATGTTGAATGACATGAAGTTTCTTGGTAGCAGCAGCCTTGTGGACTTCACTCCAAACGGCAGGTGTTACATCTCCACAATTGTAACAAGTTAATGCATCAAAATAATAGTCGGCAAACCGGTGTAAAAGCTGCGCCACCCATTCATTATCGTTAAACTTATTCTCTTCAATAGCTACCAACATATTTTCTGTCATCATGCTATAGCAATAAAGAAAAATTGTTCTATTGTCATTATTGGCTTCAAACGCTTTGGCTACGGCCATCATTTTATCAATCACCTCACTTTTCATTGATCTATTTTTCAGTTTTAGTCTGTTTGAAATTAGATTAAATATACATATTTAAGCATATTAAAAACTATTTACAAATCGCTTGACACCTTCAAAACTATAATTTCATTAAGATTTGTACTTCATTTTGAAAACGAAATGAAAACGCAATTTGTTACTTTGTTTTTATATATTAGTTGACTGTAATACAGACAGAGAAAATTACTCCTAAATTGATTTGCATGTCTTTTAAATTGAGCCAACAAATACTGAATGAAAAATGAAGCTCATGCTAGAATAAAAATAAACCAACTGCTCCAAGAAGCGGGATGGAGATTCTTTGATGATGAGAATGGGAAAGCTAATATTCTCCTTGAAAACCATGTAAAAATTAGTCAAACAGAAATTGATGCATGGGGAAATGACTACGAAAATATTACGTCCGGATCGCTGGACTTTTTATTAATGGATAGCAATAACAAGCCTATTTGTGTGCTTGAAGCTAAAAAAGAAGGTCTACATCCACTGGTTGCTAAAGAACAAGCAAGAAAATATGCTAAAACAGTTGGGGCACAATTCATTATTCTTTCAAATGGTATCGTTCATTATTTATGGAATTTAGAAAAAGGGAACCCAAAACCAATCTTTAAATTTCCTTCTCCAATGGAAATTGGAGCTATCAAAGAATGGGAACCTGACCGAAACTCATTGGCCAACGAACCAATAAAAAATGATTTTATTGCAATCGTTCAAATGCCAGATTATGCCGAAAGACCTGAATGGACTGGAGATTTAGCGAGCAGTAAAGACTTTATCTGGAATAATGGATTGCGATTTTTACGTCCTTATCAACTGAGCGCTATTCAGCAATTACAAAAAGCTGTAGCCAATGGCAAGGACCGTTTCTTATTTGAAATGGCTACAGGAACAGGTAAAACTTTGACTTCTGCTGCTGTTATTCGATTATTCTTACGAACTGAAAATGCAAGGCGTGTTTTATTTTTGGTGGACAGATTAGAATTAGAAGACCAAGCTTGGAAAGCCTTTACCAATTACCTAAAACCTGACTACTCCACTTTCATTTATAAAGAACATAAAAGCGATTGGCGAAAGGCTGACATTGTAGTAACAACAATTCAATCTTTGATGTTCGACAATAAATATCGATACGAATTTTCGCCAACTGATTTTGATTTGATTATTTCAGATGAATCTCATCGTTCCATTTCAGGAAATGCAAGAGCCGTTTTTGAATATTTTTATGGTTATAAATTAGGCTTAACCGCCACTCCAAAAGACTATCTGAAAAGTGTTGACATCAATAAAGTTAGAGAGAATGACCCAAGAGAAATTGAAAGAAGAATGCTGCGTGATACCTATACCACTTTTGGTTGCGAAGGTGGCGAACCAACTTATCGCTATTCCTTAATTGATGGCGTAAAGGATGGATTTTTAATTAACCCTAAAGTGATAGATGCACGAACTGAAATTACTACACAATTACTTTCGGATGAAGGCTATGCAGTGGCAGTAGCTACTGAAGAAGGCGAAGCAACAGAAACCTTTATATCTCGCGATTTCGAAAAGAAATTTTTCTCAGAAAAAACCAATAGAGTTTTTTGTACCACTTTTCTAGAAAATGCCTTACGAGATCCCATCACGAAGGAAATTGGAAAAACAATCATTTTTGCCGTAAGTCAAAACCATGCTCGAAAACTAACCGAGATTTTAAATGAGTTCGCAGAACAACTTTATCCAAACAAATACAATTCCGATTTTGCTGTGCAAGTAACTTCTCAAGTGGGCGATGCTCAACAAATGACCATCAATTTCACTAATAACAATCTCAATGGTAAAACCACTTGGTTAGAAGGATATAAATCTTCTAAAACACGAATTTGTGTAACCGTTGGCATGATGACCACTGGTTATGACTGCCCCGACCTTCTTAACTTGTGCATGATGCGCCCTATATTTAGTCCGGCTGATTTCGTTCAAATTAAAGGCAGAGGAACACGAAAAAACACTTTTGATTTTAAACACAAAAACGAATTAGGGGAAGAAGAAATCGTGCAACACGAAAAGAAATTCTTTAAGCTTTTCGACTTCTTTGCCAACTGCGAATATTTTGAAGAAAAGTTTGATTACGATGAAAAATTAAGTCTTCCCAAACCCAAAACTGGCGGAGGTGAAGGCGGTAGCGTAGGTATTGATATTGATAAATACACCAGTTTCAAACCCGACCCTCTTAAAATGTTAAAGGAAGAGGATATTGGCTATGCTGGGATGAAGATTGATCGCATGCTCTTTCAAAAATTTGAGAATAGAGTTAAAATGGACGACATTATTAAAAAACATGTAGAATTGGGTAATTGGGAATATGTCATCAGCCACATTCAAAGTGAGATTTTTGATAAACCCAATGAATATTTTAGTTTAGACAAATTGCGAAAAGCAGCTAAAATAGATCGTAAGGTTTCCATTCGTGAAGTAGTAGAAAAAGTCTTTGGTATCATTCCAAAATTTAAATCGAAAGACGAAATGCTGGAAGAAGAGTTTGATAAGTTTATCTCTATCTATCCGCCCGAAGAAGATGTAAACCTTAGAGCGCTCAAATATTTCTTTAAAGCTTACATCGTGGATCAAGATATTCGCCAAATTATAGAGGCGAAGGATTTTCATGCCTTACAAACCAATCCTACATTAACAATTTCTCAGTTTAAAGAAGTGGCAGCTAAATACAGAGAAGTAATACCTTTATACATTAAAGATTACATCAAATTAGAGCAGTTTGCTGCTTAGGCTTCGACTCCGCTCAGCCTGACACAGCAAAAAATGACACGGCAAATAAAAACAGAAACGTTGAAAATATACTATGTCTACATATTAAAATGTTCTGATAACAGTTATTATACTGGTGTAACAAACGATATTGATAGAAGATTAATTGAACATCAAACAGGTATTAATCCTAAAGCATATACGCATAATAGAAGACCGGTAGAATTAGTTTTCCATTACCAATTCAATGATATTAATCAAGCAATTGCATTTGAAAAACAAGTAAAAGGGTGGAATAGAAAAAAGAAAGAAGCCTTAATAAATGATAAATGGGAATTATTACCTAGCTTATCCGAATGCAAAAATCAAACTAGTCATAAAAATTATTTGAGCGGTCAGCGGGAGCGAAGTCGAAGGGAAAGCGAAGATAATTGATGTAACCATAAGAAAATATGTTAGATACACTTACCAAAAAAAGAATTGACGATTGCAGAGATATATTAGTGGGCAAACTGCCTGACCCAAAAGCACAAATTGAGCAAATCACTATTGGCTTGATTTATAAGTTCATGGACGACATGGACAAAGAAGCGATTGAATTAGGTGGAAAAGCAAAATTCTTTTCAGATGAATATGCAAAATACAGTTGGGATAGCCTGTTTGATACCAAAGTAACCGCAACTGAAATGCTGAACTTATACTCGGAAGCCATTATCAGCATGGATAAAAACCCCAACATTCCAGAGCTGTTTAGAAACATTTTCAAAAATGCATTTTTACCCTATCGCGATCCGGAAACCTTAAAACTGTTTCTAAAAACCATCGGCGAATTTGAATATACCCACAGCGAAAAATTAGGCGATGCCTTTGAATATTTGCTTTCTGTAATGGGCAGCCAAGGCGATGCAGGACAATTTAGAACACCAAGACATATCATTGACTTTCTAGTCGCCTGTGTCGACCCCAGCAAGACAGATACTATTTTAGACCCGGCATGCGGCACCGCAGGATTTTTAATTTCCGCTTTCAAACACATTAAAAACAAAGCAGAACAAGGCATCAATAAAATAAGTAGTAAAGGTGTCAGCCTAACAAGTGAGAAGGGTGTCAGCCTGAAAAGTGAGAAGAGTGCCAGTCTGAAAAGTGAGAAGGGTGTCAGTCTGAAAAGTGAGAAGGGTGTCACCCTGAGCGGAGTCGAAGGGTTGACACCCGACGAACGCAAAAAACTCATACAAAACTTCGTAGGCTACGACATCTCACCCGACATGGTGCGATTGAGTTTAGTGAATTTGTACTTACATGGTTTCTCCGACCCACATATTTGGGAATACGATACCTTAAGCAGCGAAGACCGTTGGAACGAAAGTTTTGATGTAGTATTAGCGAATCCACCTTTTATGAGCCCGAAAGGAGGCATCCGCCCACATAAGAAATTTACCATTAGCAGCAATAGAAGCGAAGTGCTTTTTGTGGATTATATAGCCGAACACCTCAACCCGAAAGGGCGAGCAGGCATTATTGTGCCCGAAGGCGTAATATTTCAAAGTGGCAAAGCCTATAAAGAGCTGCGTAAAATGTTGGTAGACAATTACCTCTATGCCGTAGTAAGTTTACCCGCAGGCGTTTTTAACCCATATAGTGGTGTAAAAACCTCCATTTTATTGATGGATAAAGATTTTGCTAAAAAGACGGATGATATTCTATTTGTAAAAATTGACAACGATGGTTATGGCTTAGGCGCACAACGAAATGAGATAAAAGGCGGACAGTTGGAAGATGCCATTGAATTGTTGCATCAATTTAAACAAAGAAATACTGAATTTATTTCAGCATCTGCCCTAGCTCATGCTGTACCCAAAACAGAAATTGCAAAAAATGGGGATTATAATTTGAGTGGGGAAAGGTATAAGAATATTCAAGATTTATCTTCAATAAAATATGAAATAGTAGAAATTGGTGAAGTTTTTAATACTTCTTCTGGCGGAACTCCTTTAAAAAGCAAAGAAGAATATTACACAAACGGGACAATACCTTGGCTTAGGAGCGGTGAAGTCGTTCAGGGTTATATTACTTCTTCGAACTATTGATTTCAAAAGAAGGGCTAAAAAACTCCTCGGCCAAAATGTTTCCAATTAATACTGTATTAGTTGCCATGTATGGCGCAACTGCAGGGCAAGTTGGAATCCTAAAATTTGAGGCTTCAACAAATCAGGCTGTATGTGGTATTCTTCCTAATGATAAGGCAATTCCTGAGTACCTATATCTAATCCTAAAATCTCAAAAGGAGTATTTAATTTCCTAAGTGGTGGTGGTGCTCAACCAAATATTTCACAAAAGATAATACGAGATTTAAAAACTCCCTCTCCCACCATTATCCATACAAGAAGAAATAGTAGCCGAAATAGAAGGCTATCAAAAAATAATTGATGGTGCCAAAGCTGTTGTAGATAATTACAAACCCAAAATTGATATTGACCCCGATTGGGAGATGGTGGAGTTGGGGGAAGTAGCAAATCCAGAGTATGGTTTCACTGAAAAAGCAAAGGATGAAGGAAATGCAAGGTTTATTAGAATTACTGATGGTAGATCTGATGGAAAATTAATAACCACTGATGAATATATAAACCTAACTAAAGCAGCACAAAAAGTATTGTAAAGCGTAATGATATTTTACTAGCTCGTACAGGTGCAACTTATGGCAAAACAATGATATATGAAGATGAGCTGGCTGTTTTTGCATCGTTTTTAATGCGCTAAATTTTGATATTGATAGAATATATCCAAAATACTATTGGCGTTTGCTCAAAGTGAAGATTATATAAATCAATCAGCGTTGATGATTGGTGGTGGTCACACAATTCTAATGGAAATGCAGTATGTTAAAATAAAATTACCAATACCTCCAATCGAAACCCAACGCCAAATCGTTGCACAAATTGAAAAAGAGCAAGCTTTGGTCAATGCCAACAAACAATTGATTGAAATTTTTGAGCAAAAAATTAAAGATAGAATTGCTAAAGTTTGGGGAGAATAGATAACCGATAACAAAAAAAAGGGACAGCCCCACTACAGGCTATCCCACACTATAAAAACACAAGTTGAAAGATGGTGGCTTAAAAAGCGGACCATCTAATATTCTTTGATATTAATTATCTAATGTTATAAGAGAATCCTAGCGCAAATGATGTACCTACAGAAAAACTTCTAAAAGTACCCGCCATTTCATCTAAATATTCATAGTTTAATTGGCTTCTTTGTCCTAAAAGGTTTCTGGCACTTAAGCTAATTTTCGCTTGATCTGTTTTTCCGAATGCTTGAGAAAACTTCACATCTAAATTATGGAACATTTGTTCGTAAACATCCGGAATATCTCCAATGCCAACAATCGCTAATGTTTTGCCTTTTACATTGTAGCTTACATTAAATTCTGTTCCAATTTCTACGTTGCTGTAACCAATACTAGCATTTACAGTATAGGGCGACTGTCCTAACAAGCTTCTGCTATTAGGTGCATCCACTCCTACTAATGTGTATTTTTCTTGTTGGTCTTCCGATAGGTTAATTTTAGATTGAACATAAGTAAAGTTCGCTCCTATTGCCAAATCGGTTAATTTATCATGGATAAAAGATAAGTTCTTTTTGAACTCTAATTCTACACCATATAAATCTGCTTGATCTCTATTCACCGCTGTTAGGTTGTAAGCACCGGCATTTTGTAAAGGCTCAATTTCAATTGGATTGAAGAACTTTTTATAGAATCCACTCACGGAAACCATTTCTCCTCTTCCAAAGAAATATTCCCATCTTACATCTGCATTATGGATATTGGTTTCCACTAGATTTAAGTTACCGTAAAACGTTGTTCCATCAATTGGGTTGTATAAAATGGATTCTGATTTCTCTCTAAAAGAAGGTCTAGCCAATGTTCTGCTATACGCCGCACGAATATTCATGCTTTCTGTAGCGTGGTAAACAAAATTGGCCGACGGTAAAAACTGAACGCTGTTCAATACTCTTTCATCAATCACAGCGCCGGTTAATCTATTATTTCCTTTGTAGTTCATCATGGCGTACTCTACTCTTAATCCACCAATAAATTTAAATTTCGGATGGAAAGGCAATTCTGTCATCGCATATCCGGCCACAATATTGATGGAACTACTGTATTTGTTTTCATCATCTACTTGTACGTTTCTGATCAAATACCCTTCAGCATTGGTTGGCGAAACGATATTTTCAGACGCCAACATGTCATTCATGTTTTCAATTTCAGCTAATGCAGATGAAAAATTGTTGCTTTTACCAATAGAGACGGTATATGTTTCTCTATCTCTCTTTTTTATTGTGGTAGAGGCACCTATTTGGAATTTAGATTTTAAACCTTTCCATTGTTTAAAAGGAATTTCAAAATCTACTTTTGAGTTATTGTTTCTTTCTTTCAACTTTCTATACACTTTATCCAAGTTAGAGCTACTGGTAAATAGTAATTGATCGTCTTGTAATACAAATTCTGAACTAGTTCTTTCAGGATTATTCACTGAGGTAAAGCTCAAGGCATACGCCCAATCGACTTTCACTTTATCATTGATTAAATGACTTCCAGAAGGCATTATATTGGCTATCATTCTTTGTGTATAATCTAAATCCGTAATCACACTGGTAAAACCATTTTCTTCGTAATCGTTTTTGATAATTGAGTTCGCTAATTTCTCACCACTTTGAACGTGTAAATATTTTAAAGCGATCTTGTTATTGTTCTTTTTAATGGAACCGGAACCCATCGCACTCCATAAAGAAGTATTAACGCCTACTTTTCCCTCTCTAGAAATGTCCTCAATTAGAGAATAGCCTTGCTCGTTATTTTCAGAGATGATACGAATGTCTGATTGCTTTTGATCCGGTCTAAAATCAAAAGTATTTTTATAATTTAAAGCCACTACGTAACCTATCTTTAGATCGTTTTTATCAATCTGGTTCCCTGCACTAATAGCATAGCTTTGATCTAGAAAATTATTGCTTTCTTCCGCAGCAATCTCTTTATTTAAGTTGTTGGTATTGTAAAAAATCTCTGCCGGAATATCTCTATTAGGCTCATAAAATTTTGAAAAAGGAAGTGCTCTACTTTTTGATCCTAAAGCCACAGCATCTGCTTTGCTGCCATTGTAAAGAATAAAATCATCTCTAAAATGTGTTTTGGTATCGTAACCTAAAGAACCGGAGAAGTTAACGTATTTAGAAGTTGGAAAATCCATGGTCTTCACATCTACCATTCCACCGGTAAAATCGCCCGGTAAGTTAGGCGTGAAAGTTTTATATACTAAGATGTTATCAATTACATTGGTGGGAAAAATATCCATTTGAACGGTATTTTTTTCAGGATCTAAACCGGGAATTTCCATTCCATTTAAGATGGATTTAGAATATCTATCGCCTAAACCTCTTACATAAATGTATTTTCCGCCTTCAATAGAAACACCTGATACTCTTTTAATAGCAGAAGCCGCATCACTATCGCCCGTTTTGCCAAAAGTTTGAGAAGAAATACCGTTGATTAAGTTACCCGATTTCTTTTGGATGGTAAACATAGCCGTTTCTGTATTGGTTACAGCTCTAGCTGTTACGACAACTTGTTGCAACATTTGCTCATCAGATTGCATTCTAACATCCATAACGAACACTTGCTTACCAATTAAATTGATATGTTCTGCTTTATAAGATGCAAATGAAACATAGCTATATACTAAGGTATAGTCGCCTGGTTTTACTTTTAAGGTGTAATTACCATCAATATCGGTGGTTGTTCCTATTGTGGTTCCTTCAATCACCACGTTTACGCCAATTAGTGTTTCACCGGTTTCATCATCAATTACGGTTCCTCTAATAGTGGCTAATACATCGCTATCGCTTGTTGATTTTTTTTCTTCTCCATCGTAGTTAATCTGCGAATAGAGATTGTTTTGCCCTATGCTTCCTATCGTGAAGAGAAAGGATAAGGCTAAGAATAAGATTTGTGATTTCATTTTTGTGTGTTTTATAGTTAATTAGTGAGTATGTAATTCTTATAGTTTGTTTTTAAAGTAATGGCACTTGAATTCTGAGAGAAACCAAGTGCCATTGGGACCTGTCATTAGTCAATTAAATTTAAAGTGTTCGCCCAAGTCCAAGAAAAGTCAGCTACAGCACCTTTTGTAAAAGTGGTAGTAGCAACGTTTCCTGCTGCTTCAAAGCTTGCAATACTGTTTGCGTTAGTGGTTGAATCTGCAGAAGTAGCAAATAGTCCATCTAAACTTGCGGCGTCAAATTCAGAGTTTGTAATTTTTAAAGTTCCATTGGTGAAATTAGTGTTGGCACTTCCGCCATCAACGAAAATCCAGTTAGTGAAATCCTCAAATACACAGTTAGTGATGGTTCCTTGAGAACTACTCTTTAACATGGCAGCTCTTCCGTCACCGCCTTTATTGATAAAAGTACAGTTGGTAATAGTATATAATCCTGTAGTGTTTGAAGGACCTTCTGGACCATCTAATTCTAAAGCATCGTTACCTTCGCTAGGATTAAAGGTTACTACTATTGAGTTAGAAACGGTTCCATCGTAACTTTGGTCAAAGTCTAATCCGTCATCTGCTTGATAAACAATTAGTGCCTTGTTTACGTTTACCGTTCCACCAAAGATTTCGATGCCGTCATCATCACTTGAGATAATTTCAATATTCTCAATTTCTGTCATTGAACCAACACCACCTAAGGTTAAACCTTGTATTTCACTATTGTTGGCCAATTTAGTTCCTGTAAATCTGATAGAAACATATTTCAACTTACCCGAGTTATCCGCAGGAACGCTTCCTCCGTACTTACCAAATAAAAATGTTTCCGGTACACCTTCTACTGAAGTTTCAGTATCACCTCTTGCTACTGTTGCAGATATTGGCGCTTTTCCTAAAACAATCAAACCACCCCAAAGTCCTGCATCTATTGCCGGATTTAAAGTACTTGCTGTTTCCCCTACTGCAATTCCATCATTAATAGAAGTAAATATAATTGGCTGAGAAGATGTTCCTTCTGCCAAGATTTTACCACCTCTAGCAATAATTAACGCTGAAGCATCTGCTCCATCACCTGTTTTTGCTTTTAAAATAGTTCCCGGTAGAATAGTTAAGACATCACCGTCGCCTACATAACTAAATCTGTCAATTACATAAATGGTGTCAGCATACAAAGTTCTTGTTCCAATACTTCCTACTAATGTTACGGTTGGATCGTTAGACACTAAGCATCCTGAAAAGTTAGCACAATCCGGATCGTTGCAATCTACCAAACCATCTCCATCGTCATCAATACCATTGGTACAATTCTCGAAACTTGGTGTTTCTTCATCACAAGAAGTAAAAGCAAAAGTGAACAATCCAACTATTATCGCTGTTCCTAAGTAATTAAAAAATCTCATTGTTTTCATTTTTTGATTTATTTGAAAGCAAAGGTCAAGAACAGATTTGTCTATACAGTAGTAAGAATTTGAATTTTAAGAGGTTTAAACATCTTATATCTGTGCTATTAGTGAATTATAAATTCTCAAACGACTCAATAAGCACATATTAGATTTTTATACATCTAAAATAGAAGGCAAGAGATTAAGTAAATCATTGATTTACTTCGCATTAGAATGTTAAGTAAGTATTAGTCAAATTCGCAAAACATTCACAATTGAAATTTCAATTTTTATATCTATTTCGTTATCCACAGCTATTGTTTTATACACAAATAAAATTCTAATTTTGGTCTTTCTAAATTGATCGATCATTATGAAAAACGCCTTATATATCTTAGTCATTAGCCTACTTTTATTGAATTGTGGGCAAAATGAATCAACCACAAATTCAACCAACACAAAAAATGATGCCTTTGCTCAATTACTGGAAGACTTTTCAGAAGATGGATTTAAATTGTATCCATTAAATGCCACTTATAATGGTGACGATCGCTACAATGACCAGTTACCTAATTATCTATCAGATGAGTTTAAAGCCGCAGAAAGAGCTTATTACACCAAATATTTAGAAAGCTTAAAGGAATTTAAGTCGGAAGACCTAACGGAAGAAGAGCAATTAAGCAAGGCTGTTTTAGAATGGGAATGTCAGATTAGTTTAGAGTCGTTAAACTATCCAACGGATTTAACTCCTATTGATCAAATGTGGACGCTACAACTATCTATTGCTCAATTGGCCAGTGGTGGTGGAGCACAACCTTTTAATACGGTTAAAGATTATAACAATTGGCTAAGAAGGTTGGATAGCTATTTAATTTGGATGCAATCTGCCGAAGACAAAATGAGAGAAGGCATTGAAATAGGATATGTTTTACCAAAATCATTGATTGTAAAGCTAATTCCTCAATTTGAAGAAATGGCCAATACAAAATTGGAGGATCATTTATTCTACCAACCGGTTGTTAATATGCCGGATACCTTTACAACAGCGCAAAAGGATTCTCTTACTACCGTTTATAGTGATGTTATTACCAACAAAGTAATTCCGGCTTATAAAAAGATGCACCACTTCTTAAGCAATGAATATTTAGCCGCCGGAAGAACTTCAAGCGGTATTTCAGCAGTTCCGGGAGGAGAAGACTATTACAACTTCACCATTAAACACTATACCACCATAGAAATGACAGCCGATGAAATTTATGAGTTGGGTTTGGCGGAAGTAGATAGAATTATGGCGGAAATGAAAAAGGTAAAGGAACAAGTAGGTTATGAAGGGGACATGAAATCGTTTTTTGATCATATTAGAAACAGCAAGGATTTAATGCCGTTTACCACAGCAGAAGAAGTGATTGATAACTTCAATGTGATCAACGAAAAAATGAAACCTGAGCTGGAAAAGTTGTTTGACCATAAACCTAAAACACCTTTTGAAGTTAGACGAATAGAAGCCTATAGAGAAGCTTCTGCAAGTGCCGAATACAATCAAGGTTCCATGGATGGAAGTCGTCCGGGAATCTTTTATGTTCCGGTGCCTGATCCAACCACTTATAATGTATTGTACGATGAAGCCTTATTTTTACACGAAGCTATTCCGGGACATCATTATCAAGTTTCATTGACCTTAGAAAATGAGCAACTACCGAATTTTAGAAAAAATATTTGGTATGGTGCTTATGGCGAAGGTTGGGCGTTGTACACCGAATCATTGGGAAAAGAATTAGGATTGTATACTGATCCTTATCAATATTTAGGTATGTTGACCATGGAAATGCATAGAGCCATAAGATTGGTGGTAGATGTGGGTTTACATGTAAAAGGCTGGACGAGAGAAGAAGCGATTCAGTATTCTCTAGACAATGAAGCGGAGTTTGAACATATTATTATTTCAGATGTAGAGCGGTATATGGCGCTTCCCGGACAAGCATTATCTTATAAAATTGGCCAGCTTAAAATTTCCGAGCTGAGAAAAAAAGCTGAAACCACTTTAGGTGACAAGTTTGACATTCGTGCCTTTCACAATGAGATTTTAGAAACCGGCTGTATTCCGTTAACATTGCTAGAGCAAAAAATCAATAATTGGATAGAGGAGCAAAAATAAACGCCTATATGAAATGGAAACCTCAATATTTTATCCAACTGGCTTGTTCCATTACTTTATTGGGCTATGCTTTCATGCACTTTCTTTTTAGAGGATTCAATCTCTGGAAAATCTATCCAAGTTCTTTCGTAAAATTAGTTTGCAGAGCTTTTGATATTCCGGTACAAGCTATCTTTTATAAAGGACATCCTACTAATGCCTATTTGGCTTTTCTAATCATTAGTGGCTCTATTTTATTATTGTCAGGCATTTTTACTTTGTTTCAACATAAATTGCCAAAAAAATTCATTCCGCTGGCGAAAGTCTTATTGGCATTATCTGGTCTGTTGATTTTACTACATGCTTTTTCAGCCTTTGTCGATTCTAAACTTCATTACAATGTTCCTTTAGAGTTTATAACAAGAGCTTCATTGCCTTTTATTTGTATTTATCTACTGTCAAATGCCTATCATTCTAACAAAAATAAGCTGGTAACACTTTGGTTGCCTTTAATTATTGGACTTACTTTTTTCGCTCATGGACTTTATGCTTTGCGCTTCTTCCCTATTCCTCAGAGCTTTTTAATGATGACCACCAATATTCTAAAAACACCTCGAAATATCACTTTTAACTTTCTTTATTTAGTGGGCATTTTAGATGTGCTGTTACTCATTGGAATTTTCATAAAACCGGTTAGAAAAGCCTTTTTATATTATGCCATTATTTGGGGATTTCTAACGGCTTTAGCTAGATTGGTTGCGTATTACAATCCTGCCGATATGTCGACCTATATATTACTGTGGTTCCCTCAATTTTTGATAAGAGCAGGCCATTATTTATTACCATTGGCTTTGTTGTTTTATTGGCAGCAACAGAAAAAGGAGCTTGTGTAAGCGTATGGTTTGTATTCAAATTCACTGAAATACTATCCACTCTAAGCCTATTAGGTTCTGACAAAAGAAATAAGAATGAAAATCTTATCTCACTTTGATTTTGATGGCAAAGTGACAACTATCCAACAAGCAGTGAAAAGCGTGGCAAGAAAGTTCACGCGGGATTGGCGCGAGGATTAGAAGCGTGGAGCGTTTGAACTTTCTAGATTTTTGTTTCTTTTCATTATGGAAAAGAAAAAGAAGAAAAATTAACAGCAAATGAATCTATTTTTACTGGTGATAGTGACTAATCAAAATGAAAATAGTTAATTCGTTATAGCCTTTCTCCTATTCTTAATCTTTCTTCTTAAATTTGAAATCAATACAAATTTATCTTCATGAAAAAATTTATACTTTCAATTGTTTTAGTCCTTTTTATTGTTGCTGTAAATGCACAAACTAAGTATTTCAGACTTTCTTATAATGACGATCCAAGCACCACTATTTCAATTGGATGGTCAGGTGCTGATGGCACGGTTTATTATGGTTTAGAAGATAAAGGAACAGATTATTCCGCCTATCCTAATTCTCAAGCAGTAGATCGATTAGAAAATCACAGAGGAATGGACAATCGTTTTGTCAATTTAAAAGGACTGCTTCCCAATACCGTTTATTATTTCGTGGTTAGAGATGTTTCAGGTAATCTTAGCAATAGATATTCTTTTCAAACTATATCCGATAATCCTGACCAGCCACTCTCTTTTATTAATGGTGGCGACACAAGATTAGCGGGACCATTAGTAGATGATCCTTGTGATTGTAGAAATGATAGAATAAGGGGCAATAAATTGGCGGCTAAATTGAGACCTGATTTTATTGTTTTCAATGGTGATTTTGTATTAAATAGCATCGGATCGCAAACTAATATTGAATGGGATCAATGGTTTGAAGATTGGGAATATACCACTGCAGAAGATGGTAGATTGTTTCCTTTAATGATCGCTACGGGAAATCATGAAGATGACTTAGCCAATTTAACTTTTGGCGATCCTAATTTTAGAGACGTATACAAGCTTTTTAATATTCCGGTGAAAGATGTTTATTATGCCTTAAATTTTGGAGGAAATTTAATTAGAATGTATGCCTTAAATTCTGAATTACATGCTTGTTGGGATAAAGATCAGTTAAATTGGTTGGAAGAAGACATGAGAAATTACAGTACCGCTTCTAACTCTCCTTATTGGAAAATGGTTAATTATCATCAGCCAATGGTGCCGAACAGTCATTATGATAGAAGAAATGACATGTATAATTGCTGGGCGCCTTTGTTTGATCAATACCATGCAAGATTGGTAATGGAATCGCATTCACACACCATGAAAACGACTTATCCTATAAAAATGGATTCTACTGCACCATACGATTTTGAAAATGCAGGATTCTCAAGAAATGATGTTTGTGGTACGGTTTACATTGGTGAAGGTAACTGGGCGGCTCCACAACGAGGCGAAATGGATTTTAGACCGAGAGCATGGACGAGACAACTCGCTGAAATCAGATCGTACTTTTATATTCAAGTGTCAAAATCAGAAATTAAGATTTACTCTCCTACTTTTAGCACAAATGAAATGGTGAACAATACAGCAACAGCTACTGATAATGAGTTGGGATCTGATTTACCTGCTGGCGTTACTTTGTTTGATGAGTTCTTCTATGACAATACTACCAGTGATGTATATACCATTCCAAACAGTAATGATAATTGTTTAGATTTTGTGCAAGATCCAACAGTTGGGTTCATTAATAATGTCGTTAAAAAGGCAAAAATTTATCCTAATCCTGTAAATGATAAATTATATATTCAATTGGATCAAACCATGAGAGATGTACAAATTTCTGTTTATGATGCGTTAGGAAAGGAATGTAAAGGCTTTTCATTGAAACAAGTTTCCGGCAATAAATATGTGATTGATGCCAACAGTTTATGTTCAAAAGTAGGCTATGTAATGATTAAAGGAAATGGCGATACGGAAACTCACAAATACTTAAAACCCTAATGTCTCTCAATAAAATTCTTCAAACTGAAAGAATACTTTTACGCAAATACACAGATGACGATAAAGAAACCGTAGCGGATTTTTTTACCGACGCTGATATTGGAAGATATATGGGCGACGGTCCTTCAGATACAAGAAATGACGCTTATACCCTTTTCAATAAGATTATTGAGATTTACGGCAGAGAAAACGCACAACGACATTTTGAGATTTGGGGAATTGAATTTGAAGAAGAGCTAATTGGCCATTTAGAACTCAAATCAACAGAAAACACCTTAAAAGATGAATTAGAAGTAGTTTACCTACTTGATAAAGACTATTGGGGCAAAGGTATTATGCTTGAAGTATTAATGGCATTAAATAACCATGCAAAAACATTTCAGAAGAAGATTATTGCCACTGTAAAAGAGCAAAATCATAATTCCATAAGAGTATTAGAAAAGATAGGAATCGATAAAATAGTACGAATGAAGGACGAAATAAATGTATTGAAAATTACTTTAAAGCAAGATTAGTCTTCATCATAGCTAATGGTTACTCCTTCGGAAGTAGGATGAGATTGACAAGTTAAAATATAACCTTCTTCTATCTCCCACTCCGTCAACATATCATCATCATCCATTTTAACAGAACCATTTAAAACTTTGGCTCTACAAGTACAACAAGCAGCTGCTTGGCATGCATAAGGCGGATCAATATCTGCCTCAATAGCCGCTTCTAATATAGTTTGTCCTTCTTCTAATTGAAGTTCATACTCTGAACCATCTAAAATCACTTTAACTTTATTGATGTCTGACATGTAAATTAAATTTTGCGCAAAATAAGCATAACAAGCATATTCTAAAACAGTTCACTAACTTCTTAATATTTAAACCATCTAGTTCACTATAAAATTTACGGCAAATAAAAACTACTCCATAAATTCGACAAATACACATTTTATAGCCATTTTTAAGGGTACATATTTAAGGCTAAAAACCATAGGCAATTTACCTAGTTCCGCATCTACTACTTTTACCTATACATTTTACCATGTCACAAAAACATACAAAGCGTAATTGACCTTCTAAGCTATTGGGTATACTTTTATATCATCAATAACAAACATAATACCCCAAAAATAAAAACCCTTAGTAAAACATAATAACCCCTCAGTACCGAAACATAAAACCCCTAAACATAAAAATCCTGCATAAATCCTATGCAGGTTTTTTTTTGCCATCCTCTCATCCAACTTTTTTTTTCTGAAAATAAAAAACATTCAGGTTGTTAATGTTACGGTAAAATTGACTTCACATTTCAACATTAAAAATTGATCCATTCTATTCTTATAAATTTACTTCAAATTCAAATCTAACTTTTACTATGTCACAAACACACACTAAAAGTAATTGACCTTCTGCGCTATTGGGTATACATTTATATCATCAATAACAAACATAGAAACCTGAAACATAAAATACCCCTAATAAAAAACATAAAAACCCCTAAAAAGCATAAAACCCCAAATTACCCCTAATTACCGAAACATAAATCCCCTAAAACATGAAAACCCTGCATACACCCTATGCAGGTTTTTTTTTGCTCCTATTCTAAGCCTTTATTGATTTCTCAGAATTCATTTCTACTACCAATTATTCCTTTAGATCTTCACTAAAATGAGAAGTTAAACATATTTAAACTTGGTTTCATGTTTTAAAATACCCGATTTATTTGTATATTATTGAGTAAACAAAAAAGATTAATTATGGCAATTTTAAAAGTAATTGAAGTATTATCAAGCTCTAAAAAGAGTTGGGAAGATGCTACTAGTTCAGCAATTAAAAAAGCATCTAAATCAGTAAAGAACATTAAATCTGCTTGGGTGCAAGATCAAAGTGTTTCGGTATCTGGCGATAAGGTAACTGAATATCGAGTAGCATTAAAAGTTACATTCGAAGTAAAATAGAATACCTAGTTTTACAATGAACCTACAATTAATGGATCTACTCCATAAGTTGTAGGTTTTTTTATACCTTGATTATATGAATATTTATACAGCGGAACAGATTAGGCAATTAGATCAATTTACAATTAAACACGAACCTATATCGTCAATTGATTTAATGGAAAGAGCGTCTACTGCTTTTACAAATCACTTCATTATTGATTTCCCTAATGATAAAACTGTTCAAATATTTTGTGGCGCCGGCAATAACGCTGGAGATGGTTTAGCGATTGCTAGACTTTTATTCCAAAAAGGCATTACCGTCAACGTTTTTCTATTACAATTCACTGCTCATTATTCAGAAGATTTTAAAATCAATTTAAGAAGAATAGAAAAACTAAATATTCCAATTCATGAGATAAAGTCTATTGAAGAATTAAAAAGTAAGCAATTACAAGGCACATTAATCGACGCAATTTTTGGCTCAGGATTGAATAAACCTGTTACTGGTTTTTTAGCAGAAGTGATTATTTATTTAAATGAAACGAAATTACCTATTGTATCAGTTGATATTCCTTCCGGCATTTTTGCAGACCAAACGACCAATAGCACTGCTGTTCAAGCGACTAAAGTATATTCCTTTCAATATCCAAAGTTAGCTTTTATGTTGCCTGAAAATGCTAAATACATTCAGGATTGGAAAGTCGTAGATATTGGCTTGTTAAAAGAAGGAGAATCGACACTTAAAACTAATTATGAATATCTAACGAAAGACTCCATTCAATCTATTTACCAATCTCGAGGAAAATTTTCTCATAAAGGCACATACGGACACCTTTTATTGATTGCCGGAAGCAAAGGAAAAGCAGGCGCTGCTATTTTAACTGCAAAGGCCGCATTGCGCTCCGGCATTGGATTACTAAGCCTATATGTTCCTGATGATATTCTACCCATTTTGCAAGAAGCAGTACCGGAAGCGATGTGTTTAGATTTGTTACAAAATGAATTACTTGAAAACTTGCGTTCCACTAAAACTTATCCAACCATTGCTATTGGTCCGGGTTTAGGTACAGAAAATGATACCTCTTCTTTTATGGAAGCGCTCTTAAATGTCTATTCAAATCCAATGGTGATTGATGCTGACGGCTTAAATATCTTATCCCAAAACAAATCATTGCTTGAAAAACTTCCTAGACATTCTATTTTAACGCCACATCCCGGAGAGTTTAAAAGATTGGTGGGCGATTGGAACGATGACTTTGAGCGACTAGCATTGCAAACGTCTTTGGCCACAAAGTATAATGTAATTGTGGTTTTAAAGGGAGCCAATACCAGCATAGTTAATCCCGAAGGAGAAGTTGCCTTTAATTCTACCGGCAACAATGGAATGGCAACAGCGGGCAGTGGTGATACTTTAACCGGAATCATTGCCGGACTTTTAACACAAGGCTACATTCCTTTCCATGCAGCCAAACTTGGTGTTTATTTACATGGGTTAGCGGGCGACTTAGCGTTAGATAATGAAAACGAAAATAGCCTCATTGCCTCTGATATTACAGCACATTTAGGCAAGGCTTTTAAAGCAATTGAGCTATAGTTTTGTATCTTTTTTAAACAAAAACCTTCCAGGTTATAATTTATCTTAAAGAAAATATTAGTAACTAAAGTTGAAATCAATAAAAACAAACCTGGAAGGTTTGAGGAGAAATATAGTTTTGTATCTTTCAAATCTCAAATATGAAGAAAAAAATAGTAGTATTAACGGGTGCCGGAATTAGTGCTGAAAGCGGTATTCAAACCTTTAGAGATGCCGGCGGACTATGGGAAGGACACGATGTAATGGAAGTGGCTTCACCTGAAGGATGGCATAAAAATCAAGATTTGGTTCAACAATTTTATAACGAAAGGCGAAGAGCCATAAAAAATGCTAAACCGAATAAAGCGCATTTAGTTTTAGCCGAATTAGAAGACTATTTTGATGTCACCATTATCACTCAAAATATTGACAATCTTCACGAGCAAGCGGGCTCAAAAAAAATAGTGCATTTACATGGTGAATTATTGAAAGCTAGAAGCAGTAAATTTGAAAATCTAGTCTACGATTGGACAGAAGATATTACCAGAGAAGACAAATGCGAAAAGGGTTTTCAATTACGACCTCATATTGTATGGTTTGGGGAAGCCGTTCCAATGATGCCATTTGCTTCGGCTATTGCTGCCCAAGCAGACATTATGGTGGTGGTGGGAACATCGTTAGTCGTTTATCCGGCAGCAAGTTTAGCTTATCATACTGATGATAATGTTCCTGTTTACTTGGTAGACAAACAAAAGCCACCGATGTACGATAGACCCAATGTGCATTACATCACCGAAAATGCCACAACAGGAACAGAAAAATTAAAGCAAATTTTGATAGAAAAATATGGATAAGCCTTGGAAGCCAATCAGTAAGCAAATTGTATATGATAATCCATGGATAACAGTGAGTCATGAAGACGTCATCGCCCCAACCGGACATGAAGGTATTTATGGAAAAGTACATTATAAAAATTATGCTATTGGAATACTTCCTTTAGATGAAGAGTATAACACTTGGTTGGTTGGGCAACACCGTTATCCTATTGATGAATACAGTTGGGAAATGCCCGAAGGCGGCGGCTTAGTAGGTCAAGATATATTAACAGCTGCGAAAAGAGAATTAAGAGAAGAAGTGGGATTGGAAGCTAAAAATTGGCAAGAAATCCAACGCATCCATTTATCTAATTCCGTTTCTGATGAGTTAGGTGTTTTATTTATCGCGACTGGCTTATCTACCGTTCCAAAAGAACCGGACGAAACAGAAGTACTACAAATTAAAAAAGTAAGTTTCGAGGAAGCATTTAGAATGGTTTGGGAGAATGAAATTACTGATACGATGACTATAATTGCTATTCTGCGTACAAAGCGAATGATAGAAGAAGGAGTGATTTAGTATTTCGTATTTGACTTTTGATAAGATATCAACTTAAAAATATAGTTATTTATAGTGACTACTTCTATTATATAGTAACTTACATTTAGTTTACTTTTTACAGATAAAACCACAATCATGAGCGCTATCACTAAATTTACAGTACTAATTGTCCTTTTCGCAAGTTTCTCCTTCAACAGTTGCACGAAAGAAGATATTGTTCAAGGAAATGAAATAGTTTTTGAAGATTACAATCTAGAACAAGCTATTAGAACTGCTCTTGATAAACCTGAAGGAGCAATCTACTTAGATGACGTCAAAGACATTGAAGAACTAAATCTAGTGGGCTTTAACATTACAACTTTATCTGGAATTGAACACTTTACCAGCTTATCTATTTTAGATTTAGAGGGCAATACAATTAGTGATTTAACGCCCTTAGCAAATCTAACGAGTCTAACTTTCTTAAATTTAAGGAACAACGAGATAGCTGATATTACTCCCTTAAGCGGTTTGATCAATTTAACGGAATTGTTTTTGTGCAGTAACCATATAGATAATTTATCGGCATTAGCAACCTTAATCAATCTAGAAATGCTTACGTTGGCAGCCAATCCATTCAATGAATTAGCCCCATTATGTGACTTAGGAACGGATTTTAGTGGAACAATAGGCTTCCATACCCTTCAATACATGCTTTTTGATGAACAACAAACAACCCATTTAGAGAAGTGCCTACCAAATGCATACCTATGGGTAAGTGGTGATGTTATATAAGAAGTTAAAAGTTAATCTTAAAACTAGCCGATCCATTCTTTAATTAGCTTCACCACGCCAACAGGTCTCTTTGTCCAGCTGTAATGATCGTAATTGTCGTTTAATGGATGATTATCTCTCATATGAATATGTTTGATAGGCGAAGTTGGATTGAATTTTAAATATAAATTCTCTACTGCTTTTTCCGGTGCCATATCATCAGCTTCAAAAGAGATAGCTAAAGTATTTATTTTCAATTTTCCTAGAGCAGTTTCATAATCAAATGGATCGTTGCTCACCACATATTTTCCGGTTCTACTTTGGTTGCTCCAATCTATCACTACTGTTTTTGCTTCTGTTCCGCCAAAGCCAAAAGTTTTTCCGGGATAATAACCTAGGGTTTTACCAATAAAACCAATGAATTGAGCACCTAACAACGTCTTGAATTTACTCGCTCCTTCCCAACCTTTATAATACACAGAGCCACAGCCGACTAATATGATACCGTCTATTAAACCTTCGTATTTGGCAGCAAATAAACAAGCCATTTGGCCTCCCAAGCTGTGCCCCATGAGATAAAACTTACTCCTAGAATAAGTCATTTGCAAACGACTGACCATTGTTTTAATGTCTAGTTCAATCATTTCCTTATACCCAAAATCAACCTTTGCACTAGGTCTAATACTTGATTCTCCATGTCCACGCAAATCCATAGTGACGACTATAAAATCTTGCGACAATATTTTGGCTATAGAATGATAGTAGGTCGATTTTACTGCCATCGCCGGAAGGATAACAATTACCGGACGATCCTTTTCTTCTCCTCCAAAAACTTGTAGTTGGTTGGTACTTCCGTCGGAGTTGAGTAGTTCAATTTTTTTCAAAATTTAATTTATTGAGTTTTATAAGATAAAGTCATAGCGAGGACCGCATTGGGTGTTATCACCAAATACTTTTTAGCTTGTTGGTAATAACACCAACGAAAGCAATGGAATAAAATACATTCTGCTCTATTTCCAATTTTTAAACAACCTTTTTAATAATGATGTTCTTACACCTTTCCTGCTATAATTTCCTCCACAATAGCTGGATCTAATAAGGTAGAAGTGTCGCCCATATTAGACATATCACCGCTAGCTATTTTCCTTAATATTCGGCGCATAATTTTACCTGAACGCGTTTTCGGCAAGCCGCTAACAATTTGAATTTTATCGGGCTTCGCAATAGGTCCAATAACTTCATTAACAACATCTCTCACTTCTTTTTTAAACGCTTCTACATCAGTTACCGGATCTTGAATTATCACATAAGCATAAATGCCTTGTCCTTTTATATCATGAGGATAACCCACAACGGCCGCTTCCACAATATTATCATGTTCGTCTAATGCATTCTCAACTTCTGCCGTGCCCATTCTGTGGCCACTTACATTAATTACATCATCTACTCTACCAATAATTCTATAAAATCCTTCATGATCTCTTCTACAACCATCGCCGGTAAAATATTTGTCTTTAAAAGATGAAAAATAGACATTCTTGCATCTTTCATGATCGCCATAAGTTGTTCTAATTATGCCCGGCCAAGGAAATTTCATGCACAATAAGCCTTCCACTCCATTTTCTTCTAGCAAATTCCCATCCTTATCTACCAAACATGGCTGAACGCCCGGCAACGGTAAAGAGGCAAACGTTGGTTTCATTTTAGTAGCATTCGGTATTCCTGAGATCAGTATACCTCCAGTTTCTGTTTGCCACCAAGTATCTACCAAATAACATTTTTCTTTTCCAATATGCTTGTAATACCATTGCCAAGCTTCCACATTGATAGGCTCACCAACGGAACCAATCACTTTCAAGCTATCTAATTTATAAGGCTCCACATATTGCTCTCCTTGAGCCATTAAAGCTCTAATTGCAGTGGGTGCTGTGTAAAACTGATTGACTTGGAGTTTATCGCATACGTCCCAAAATCTCCCTGCATCAGGATATGTAGGCACACCTTCAAACATTACTGTTGTGGCGCCTGCTAAAAGTGGACCGTAAACAATATAGGAATGTCCGGTTACCCAACCAATATCCGCTGTACACCAATAAATATCGTTTGGCTGATATTGAAATACATTGATGAAAGTATAGTAAGTATACACCATGTAACCAGCGCAAGTATGTACTACACCTTTGGGTTTTCCTGTTGACCCGGAAGTATACAATACAAACAGCATATCTTCCGCATCCATTTCTTCTGCTTGACAAATTGGGCTGGCTTGCGCCATTGCTTCATGATACCAAACATCTCTATCGGATACCCAATTTACTTCTTGTTTAGTTCGCTCTAAAACAATCACCTTTTCAATGGAAGGACAAGTTTCCAATGCATCGTCAGCAATATCCTTTAAACCCATTGTTTTGTTTCCTCTAAACGAACCATCAGCTGTCAATAAAATATTACAAGTCGCATCATTAATTCTGTCGGCTAATGATTTGGCAGAAAACCCTGCAAATACAACCGAATGTATCGCCCCTATTCGTGCACAAGCCAAAACAGCAATGGCTAATTCGGGCACCATAGGCATATATAAACAGATTCTATCTCCTTTTTTTGCACCGTTTGCTTTTAAAACATTAGCCAACTTGCAAACTTCAACATGTAACTCCTTATAAGTAAATGTTCTTACGGCTTCATTGGGATCATTCGGTTCCCAAATAATGGCTTTCTGATCACCTCTTTCAGCTAAATGCCTATCTAAACAATTCTCCGTAATATTCAACTTTCCTCCTTGAAACCATTTCACATCCGGCTTTTGAAAATCCCACTCTAAAACCTTATCCCACTTTTTACGCCATTCAAAACTTTCCGCAATTTCTGCCCAAAAGGCTTCCGGCTGTTCTACACTTTTTTGATATACTTCATTGTATTGTTCTATGGAGGTAATTTGATGTTTCATTGGTTTAATTTATTGTGTAGTCGAATATAAGTATTATGGGTAAAAGGTTGAAATGATTTTTGTTTTTTTGGTTTTTCGGATGTTCGGATGTTCGGATGTTCGGATAATAGAAATTAATATATTTGTCAGATGATCAGCGAATTGGAAGAATTCTATCTAAACAAGGAAGAGCCACTAAAAAGTTGTTTTTTGGCTTTGAGAAGCATCATTAAAAATTATGATCCTGACCATTTAATGGAGATGTGGAAATACAAACTCCCTTTCTTCTATTACAAAGGAAAAATGTTTTGCTACTTATGGAAGGATAAGAAAACGCATCAACCTTATATTGGTATTGCCAATGCGCATCTTTTTGATCATTCGGCATTGGTTCAAGGCGATAGAAAGCGAATGAAAATATTTCCTATAGATGTTAATGAAGATATTCCAAGAGATGTGCTCTATGAGGTATTTGATTTGGCGGTTAAAACATACCAATAAGAAGTTATGCAGAACAAGCAAAAGTAATATTTAAATCAGTTTTAAATTTTAACCACGAAGTTCACAAAGTTTGTTTCACAAAGGACACAAATATTGACTATCTAATTTCATTGTGATCTTCGTGACTTCTTAGTGCACCTTGTGGTTTTATTTTCTAGCTACTTTTATATGTTAAAAGATAAGATTACACCCTATTGAGTTTTAATCCATAACTTAGGTTGTAAATTGCTTCTCATGAAAAATCCCAATGCAAAACAGCAACAGAAAGTAATGGAAGTGTTGAAAAAACACGAATCCAAATTGAGAAAGTATGCTGGTGTTTATGATGTCGGAATGGGTTATCCTATTTCTAACCAAGAATTAAAATACGGTGTATTAGGAATTTTGGTGTACGTCAATAAAAAGGTAGCAAAAGAAGCCTTAAATAAAGAGCAACTTTTACCAACTGAAATTGATGGTATTAAAGTAGACGTAATCGAAACCGATCCTCAAGAACACGATTCATTGTCTGACATTTTAGAAGGATTACACGATCCATTAGTAGGTGGCATTTACATTGGCAATGCAAGTTTAAATGGTGGCGGCACTTTAGGCATGATTGTCAAACAAAAAGGCACTGGACAACCTTTAGGATTAACCAATTGGCATGTTATTAAACAACGCAAAGGCGATAGAGGTAATCCAATTATACAACCGGCTTGGCAACCTAACAACAATAGATATCGTGTTGGCAATCTGCATCGATGGAATAAACGATTAGATTGTGCTGTTTTTGAAATAAATGATTCAAGAAGTATTGATAGCCCAAATTCATTATTGAATATAAACGGCAGAATCAAAGCATTGCAAGATCCATTTATCGGTATGCGTGTCATGAAGTCTGGTGCTAAAACTGGTGTTACTTATGGCATTGTGTCTTCAGTTTCGTCTAATCTTAAAAAAATTAGAGTTGTAAGAAATCCCGCTCAAGATAAATATGCTGATGAAATAACAGATAGCGGTGATTCCGGTGCTGTTTGGGTAACAGACGAAGTAAACAAAAAGGCTGTGGCTTTACATTGGGGTGGTGATAAAGCAGAGACGCAAAATGCGGAGTTTGCCTTAACCAATAATATAAAAGACATTTTTGATTGCTTAGATTTGGAGCTTTTTATTTAGGAATTTTGGTTGTCGGATGTTCTGATGATTTGGTTTACTACAGATTAATGCTCCACAATATCTAAAGCTAGAAACTAGAAAGGACTTTAATATTCAAAATTATATCGTTATTTAGCGGAACAGTTTAAGTCACTTCTACCTTTTAAATGAGATTACTTTACACATTTATAGCTTTTTTATTTTTTTTCATTTCGAGTTATACAGCTGTTTTATCACAGGATAAGTTAATTGATAGCTTAGAGCATGCGCTAACTGTTAATCAAGTAAAAGACACTGTTAGAGTTGATATTCTAGATCATTTATCATTTTTATATTATAGAAAAGATCTTGATAAAGCGATAGAATATATAGAAAAAGCGGAAGCACTTTCATACGAGTTAAATTATAGCAAGGGTAAAGGAAATGCTATATATATGAGAGGAGTGGTTGAATTGACAAAATCAAATTACGATTTAGCAATAGAACATTTTGAAAATGCTGCTCAAATATATGCTGATAATGGTATTCAGAAAAATATTGCGGGCTGTTATAATGGTATAGGAATAATTTATTCTTATCAAGGCAATTACGAACAATCTTCTATTTATTATAAAAAAGCGCAACAAAGTGATGAAGAAGCAGGAATGACAAAAAACATCCCTAATTACATCGTCAATATTGGAATCAACCATATGAAAACCGGTGATTATCCCAAAGCAATCGCTAGTTTTAAAGCGTCCTTAAAATTATTTACAGAGTTAGACAATACACTTGGTATAGCAAACAGTTTAAAAAACATTGCTGTAATTTATCAAGAACAAGGAAATTATCCTTTAGCATTAGAATATGATAATAAGGCTTTATCGCTGGCAAAAAAATTACAAGACTCATCGGGAATTGCCAACTCTTACAACAATATGGCTATTATTTATAAGTTTCAAAAAAAGTATGATATAGCACTCGAATTACTGGAAAAAGCTCTTTCAATACAAGAAAAATTAGAAAACAATAAAGCTATAGCAGGCATAAAAAACAATATTGCTACTATTTATATTAAAAATGAGGATAACATTACAGCCATTAAATATTTAGAGGAAGCTTTAGAAATAAACAGGAAAATTTCAGCTAAAAGTCAACTGGCAGAATGCTTAAACAATCTAGGCTATGTGTATGTATCTCTTAAAAAGTATGATGATGCCAACCGATATTTGGAAGAAGCAAAAAACATTAATTTAGAAATTGATTATAGAGATGGCTTATGTTATTCGTACTTGGGAATAGCAGATAGTTATATGGAACAAAAGAAATACAACAATGCTTTAACTAATGCTCTAAAGAGTTTAGAAATAGCCAATGAAGTAAATCTTATAGATTATCAGAAAGAAGCCCATAAGTTACTCGCCGAAATTTATGAAATCAAAGGAGATTATAAAAATGCGCTTATCAATCATCAACAGTATAAAGTGCTAAACGACAGCCTTTTCAACAAAGAAAATATAGAAAAAATAACCCAATTAGAATACGAATACAAATATCAAGAGCGGTTAGACTCTGCTAGTAAGAGAGAATTAAAATTGACAGAAAAAGTTGCCATCACCAATCAATATTTAAAAAAATCACAGCGAAATTACTTATATGCTATTATTGCTTTTCTATTGGTTTCCATACTGTTAGGCAGTATTATTTTCTATTTAAAATTTAGAAATGTCAAGTCAAAAGCTCAAAATATAATCATGGAGCAAAAGCTGTTGCGATCGCAAATGACGCCTCATTTTATTTTCAACTCGCTTTCTATTTTACAAGGAATGATTTTAAATAAAGAAGAAAAAAAGTCGGTCTCCTATCTCTCTAGGTTCTCCAAACTACTTCGAATCATTTTAGAAAATTCTCGAGATAAAATGGTTGTACTTTCTCAAGAAATTATCGCCATAGAAAATTATTTAGCGCTACAAAATTTAGAAAACGAAGATTTTAAATTTTCCATTCAAATAGATGAAACTATAGATCCATTATCATTCAAAATTCCGCCTATGCTCATTCAACCTTTTGTTGAAAATGCCATTGAACATGCTTTTGGAAATCAGAAAGAAAATAAAACAATAGACATTCATCTATCCTATTCAGATAAAAAACTAATTTGTACCATCACAGATAATGGTATTGGAGTTGACTTTAAAAGTGTAGACAAAAGCAAACATAAAAAATCGTTAGCCACAACTATTACTAATGAAAGGTTAAAGTTACTGTCTGAAGATCTTAAAATAAAAGGCTCAGTTACGGTTGAAGACAGGAAAAAGTTCAATGAAAAAGGCACTTTAGTTACTATTGTAATTCCTTATAAGATAAGCTAATGAAAATGAAAGCATTAATAGTAGAGGATAAAGAATACATCAGAAAAGGCTTGCTTAATTTGTTGCAGTTAATTGAAGCGGAAGTAGATGTTATTGGTGAATGTGAATCTGTAAAAGATGCTGTTGTTGTTGCTAATGCTTGTCAGCCAGAATTGATTTTCCTAGATATTAATCTTTTAGATGGCGATGCTTTTGACTTTTTAAGACAAACTGAAAACTTGTCGTTTAAAATTATATTTATTACCGCTTATGAGGAATTTGCGCTAAAAGCACTTAAAATTGGCGCTGTAGATTATCTTTTAAAACCTGTTGATATTGATGAGCTTAAAATAGCATTAGACAAGGTGAAAAAATTACCTGTGGCAGAACAGCGCAAACAAATTGACACCGTAAAACAGGTCTGGAATAATGAAGGTACAAAGCTAATATTATCGCTTCACGATAGCTTTCAAGTGATAGACCTAAATGAATTAATGTACTGCGAATCAGACAAAGGTTACACTACTTTTTACTGTAAGGATGATAAAAAATATATCGTTTCAAAAACCATAAAAGAATTTGAAGATCGACTCTCTGCAGCCAATTTTATTCGTCCTCATCAATCCTTTATGGTCAACTTAAAATTTATAGACAAATACGACAAATCCGGCCTTATCTATTTACAGAACGGGAAGGAAATTCCGGTATCTTCTCGTAAAAAAGAACAGTTTTTAACCTCTTTTCTAAATTGGAATAAGAACTAAATAGCATCAAAATCCTGCATTCTTGCAAAAAATGAGTTTTTCCCCTTTACGGATATTCTATCAAACAGCACGGTTATTTATTCATCTCTCTCGGAAATGGGTTCTCTAATTCTTTCTTCCTTATACCTAATACATTTATGATTCACTGGTCAAATGAATCAGTGCTAGAAGAACCAATAAATTTAAAACACATTAAAAATTAGAGAAATGAAAGTATTAAGATTAACAATCGTTGCCCTGATAACAGCAACATTAGTGTCTTGCGGTGGCGGAACGAGCAAATTACCAGCCAATGCAAAAGGATTTGCGGCCATAGAAAAGAATATAAAAAGCAAATTTGGCGATGATGCCTTTTTTACCGACTTGACAATTATGTATAATCAATCAATTGGAAACATAGTGAGTCTTACCGTAACAGATGCACCCGAATCTTTAAAAATGGGGCAATGGAATTCCTCTCAAGGCAAATGGAAGCAAAACTCAGAAATTTCGCTTGAAGTGCCTAATGGAAGTAAGGCAGCAGATTTTATGTTTCAATTAGACGATAGAATTAACCTTGAAAAACTAGGTGAATTAGTAGAAAAATCGAGTGCTCAATTAAAGAGCGAAAAAGGAATTGATAACCCAACCTTGAGCATGGCTTTTGTGAAGTTTCCTAAAAATGGAGATATCTCTAAAGCGGAATATACTGTAAAGCTTGAGCCTCAAAATGGAGGAACCTCATTTTCATTTTACTACAACCTAAATGGTGATTTAAGAGAAATGGATTATTAGTCTAACGATAAAAAACTAAAACGATGGAAAAATTAATTGAAATTAAAAACGAGTATAACTCATTAAACAAACTGAATGAGTTTTTACAAAGCAAAACAGCATATGAGTGCTCCAAAGAATACGATATTTGGGAGCAACGCACCAATTCTAGCGGACAGATGGAACAATGCATTGTGATTAAAAAAAGCGGAATGCATGCCGTAAAAGTATTTTTTACATCAGACAATACAGCAAAAATTAGCTACGTAATTCCTAACAAAATGATGAATGCTTACTTTGGAAAAAGTGTAAAAGCAAGAAGAAGCATCATTGAAGTAATCATCGGAAAAATAATGCAAGCATTGCTTGCCGCACCACAAAAAAAGGCATTTGAAGAGTTGGAACAAGTAGTTAAACAAGCGGCTTAACTAGTAATCTGATATATTTATCAATCAACAGTTACATTATTGTATCTCAATAATTGAATACAATTCAGTAAAAGCCATATGAAAGCTATTAACATCACATTTATTTTATTGGTTTTTATTCTTTTCTCTTGTAAGAAAGCTGAAAAGGATAAAACCTTTAAAATTTACCATTTAACTCCCAATTCAATAGCTGTCAACACAGATACATTGAGAAGTAATGGCTGGTATTCAACAACAAGAGAAGATTTTTTTGTGGTTAAAAATTACGATATAAACAACGAACAACATAAAATTAAAATAGACAGTTTTGTGGTGTATCAACTTAAAAAGGATGATTTTTTGGCTACTAACAAAAATGCATCGTGGTCAATGAAGTTTTTCAATTATGGCAACGGTATTGATGAAAACACAAAGCATGAATACGGTACCGACTATACCATCCATAATTTATTTTCTTACAAGAAAGAAATCGCTAATTTTCACTTTAACAATAGAGTTGGCTATAGCAGCTGTAATTACATCATTGAACCTAAAATTCTCAACACCAATAAAAGAAAAATCGTACTAGATTATTTTAATTCAATTGACACCTTGAATCCCGATCTAGTTAAAATGATGCAAGCAACCTTACATTATCTTGGACAAGATGGCCCAAACATTCCAACGGTACAAAAAGACACGATACAAGTTCTGGCCAATTTCATCTATAATGATTACAACAGTTCATCAAAAACAGCTCAATATAAAGTGTTAAAGTCGATGCCAGAAAGTGCCGCAATAAAAGAAGATACCATTAATGTATTGTATTCAGATACTTATCAACCGGAAACATCAACAAGCGACAACACCTTAACACTACTAAGGTACAAGCTAAAATTCAACACAAAATACCATTATGTTTTTCTCGACGACGATGATGTTCGATTAATTATCGCTGCAGAATAAAAGGCGACTTCAAAATTTAAAATGATAAAAAAAACTGGTTTATATATTATTCTCTTTTGTTCCATCGCGTTATTCTTAATCGCTGCCTTTATCTTATATAAGGAGTATGATGGTTATCAAAAAAGAGTAAAAAGGTATAGTAAAGAAACACCCGTATATACTAAAAAAACTAACGCTTCTTATTTTACAGCTGCAGAAGTTAATACTTTAGAAAGCTATCGAACACAACGAAACAACTTGCTGGGTTACGAAAATTTCTTAATGGAATCTGCTATCTACTACGATCCTAGTAATTTTTCATATGCTAATCTTTTAAAAGAAAAACTGATTACGCAATTAGACAATATAAAGTTTACGCAGCCCTATTGGGATGAGATATTAACTAATTTCTATACCGACATTTACGCTGCAGACAACACAGCATTAGTGGGTTATGATGCCATTATGAAAATTCCAAATTCGTATGTAAACGATGACATTGAAGGCATAGAAGACATTGATGTTATTGAAAAAATAAGTACGCAGGAATATTGGAAAAGACAGGTATTTGAAATGGATCGATCTGCTCAAAACATTGAAAAAATCTGGAGACAGAACAAAGCTTATTTCTACACCTTTTTATCTAAGTCTAAATATGATAAACAGTGTAAAAATGTAATCACAGATTTAATTGCCATCCATGAAGCGATAACACAAACGCCTAACTACAAGGAATTCTATCAAACCTACAACGTAAAGGATTCTATTTTTCATACCTTCCCTACTCCCGAGTATGTACAAACTTTTGAATACAGCTGGCCATTTAGTTTTTGGGATCGAAGATTCACAGAAAAAAATGATGAAATAGTATTTGAAATACTTGAAGAAATTAAAAACCATTACGAGAACTAACATGAAAAAAGTAAGCTTAATATTTGGTTTGGCAAGTCTTATCCTTTTGGGGTGTGCTTATTATTTCATGCAAAAATCAGCCGCTTTAATAAGTGAAAACGACCAAGAAGTATTGGAAATTGAAACGGTAATCAAGGATAATCAAAGTAGTTTGCCAGATAAATTAGTGTCACCGGATAATAAAAACGAATACTATTTTATAGATCTGGATTTGAAGCAAGCAGACCATATCATCATCAATAACTGTTTGCAATTCTATAATAAGGATAACTCATTTGAAAATGCGAATAGATGCGAAGAATTAATTGTTGATGCCGTTGTTGAAAATATGGGCGAAACAGATTTTATTAAAGCCATTTTGGGCAATTCAATTAGTTACGAAAAAGATGTTTCCCTAAAAGGCGACTTCATTAGCTCATTGTTTAATACGCCTACTTTCCAATCCTCTTTAAAATCAAAATTAATAGTTACCTTTTTAAACAGATACAGAGATCCTATAAAGTTGGAAACGATGTTTGATCAGTATCAAGCCTTTTTCTTAAATGACATTTCAAAAAACATCTTTAGTAAATTATTTGAAAATCAAGTGGATGTACTCATCAATAGCTTTGATGAAATTCAAGAACAAGATGATATCGAAGCCTTTTATCAGCAAATTTATTACAAAGCAGAAACCAAAAACAGACATGCCGAATTTTGGAGTTTTACCTTTTGGAAGAGAAGAGAATTAGAAAAAAATAATCAAATTGTTTATGCCATTTTAAAAGAAATAAAAGCGCACTACGACCACTAACACTCTACTTTTATTGTAAATATCATGTATTTGAAAACAGCAACATACTTTACCTGCCTATAAAATCTATCAATTAAATATGAAACCTAAAATCCCAACATTTGTAGCATTGGCGTTTTGCCTATTTTGTCTACCAGCTTGTAAAAACCAACCACAAGCAACCATAAAGAGTGAAATTGTTATACCACCGGAAGCAGAGAAAATAGCTAATTTTTCAATTGAATTAACAAGTCCATTACAACCAAACGATATAATTGAACTTGGAAAAACTTATACCGATACCGTAACTTTTTTGGAATTCAATAACGAAGGTGATGAATGGATGTTTATGGTAGAAAAAGACAATAACACCATTGGTTTGATTGACAATAAAGAGCGAAAAACCGAATTGGTTAAAGGAGATAAAATAATGATCAACTGGACAATGGATAGCATAAGATATGCCGGCGATGATGAGTTTATTGAATTTACAGAGTTTTTAATCGCTTCTCAAAAAATTGCTTCCGTAAAATTACAGGATAAAGAAGTAAAAGTCCTTTGGCGAGCAACGCAATACGATGAAGATTTAGAAATGGATGTCAATACGATTATCCTAAATGAAGATTATATCCAAGATATTTCTGAACCAGAAAAAGCAGCTTTGGCATATGTAGCCACTTTTATTGGCAACGAATGCCAATGGGACGAAAATGTAAAGGAAGACCGAAGCAATTTAAAATGTAAAATACTGTGGGCGTTGGAATTAGGCTATCAATGCTCCAACCAACATTTAGATTTTCTAAAGGCATGGTTTAGAAATAATGAAACCGTTTTAGAGACATTTCAAAGCTGTCCAACTACACCCGATGGCGCCACGATTCAAAATACTTTTGAGGAGATTAATGTAGCAACAAAGGGCAATCAAATTATCGTTTCCTTTAAAGGAAGTGGAATGAATTTAAGAGCAAGCGAATCTTGGACTTGGAATGAAAAACACATTTTTAAATTCAACGAAAATGAGTTAATCATTATCAAAAAAGAGGTTTCCCCTAAAGAATTCAACACGATTTCATTTGAAGAGCATTAAAACTCAAAGCATATAAAAGTGAATAATGGAAGTAGTATTGATTATCTTTTTAGTGTTCCTCGTCATTGTATTTTTATATTCAATCTTTCTATTGATCAAATGGGTTTTTAGTACTAAAACTCGTAGAATTGGGGCTGCATCACTTTTTGGCGTGCTTATTTTGGTTACAATCGTCAACCATATCTTTTTCAAGAAAATGCAATTCATTCCATCACAAGTTTATTCTGATTTATACCTCATCAAATATCCGATCAACAACAGCGACTCGTTAAACCAACTTATAAAAAACAAGGTGATTCAACGAATCAACAGCCAATTGATATCAAACGAAGAAAGACCAATACCAACCATCAACTACACGCTGCGTTTTTACAAATACACTAAAGGTTGGGGCTCACAGCCGTTTGGAAAAGCTGGAACATCTCATTTTATAAAAAACGAAGAAGATCCAGGTGGTTTCGGCAGCGAGTTATTAGAATACTATCCCAACCAACAACTAGCATCATTTAGTTTAAGCTTTTGTCAAAAGGATAGCATCCACTATGTTGGCAATTTGAATTACTATAAAGATGGCGAGATCGTAAAAACAGAAATGCTAATCAATCTATGTCAAAAGGATAAATAAGTCGATACGATATTGGAGTAATCGCATCCACAGAAGATTAGGAGATATTTTCAAGGACATTAATGATAAAAGCTTATTTAAAGGATAAGAAATAAATTTATTCTTCCTCCTATCATTTTGAACATAAATGACAAGTATTCGGTTATCAAAGTATTACAAAGAATTGAAAACAGTGAGTGTTTAGTTTACAATAAACTGACCCCAAATTGTGATATAGGAGTTTAGCAGTTATTGAATAAATTATTTTAATCAAACTTTATTTAATGCCAGTAGAGGTCCATATATTACAATTTCTATGTCTAAGTAGATTTTAAATTAATAGATATGACTTTACTTAATAAAATTAAATGGTTGGCGAGTATCTTACTGGTATTTTTCATTGTGCTAACCACTAATCTAGTTGACAAAGGCAATTTTAATAGTTTAAGACATTCAGTAACCACCATCTTTGAAGATAGAATTGTTGCTAACGACTTAATTTTTGATATTTCCTTATTGATGCAAGAAAAAGAAGTAGCTTTTATAACATCCGATTCGCTTTTCTTACAATATGAAAACGAAAAGGTTAATCGCGATATTGAAGGTTTAATTGAAAGATATGAGCAGACAAAACTTACTCAGCAAGAACAAATATTTTTTAATGATCTCAAGGATGAATTGACTCATTTGAAAAGTTTAGAAGAAGATTATATTGATTCAAAATCTAAGGAAAACAATAAACTACTTAAAAGTATAGACGAAATAACGGAACACCTTCACGACTTGTCAAAAGTCCAACTCAAAGAAGGACAACAACAGATGTTTATTAGCAATGAAAGAATGGATACTATTCACTTTTTTACACAAGTTGAAATTGTATTTTTAATTGTAATGGGAATTCTAGTTCAAATAATTATTCTCTATAAACCAAAAGAAAACTAGAAAAGCAATTTAGACAATTGGTACAAAAATATGATATTCAATAGTTTAGAAGGAAATTTAATTAGAATTGCATTTTATAATGTGTAATTATAAACAGCTATACGATTGAATATTTAACCTCTACGCTCACTCCCGTAAAAACAGATATGCTAATTAATCTATGTCAAAAGCACAATTAAATATGCCCTATAACACTAAAAACATTAAACATCAATTTGATTAAGTATTTTAGCGATTAATATATAAGAGTAATATACCTGTCTGCCGATAGGCAGGCGCCATTGCGGATATTGTAATATTTGGCAACATACAAAAGCCCACCGCACAAACAGCACAATTGGTTTTTGCCGACACGCAAAGCCAACGCTGAAAAACCAAAAGAGCTAAAATTTCTCAACGCTCGAAAAAATACAATCTGAATTTTTTGTTTCCCAAAATTTGACAAACTATATTTGACAATTATTGTCAAGTAATAAATTTCAAATGAAAACAATCGGACAAATTTTACGGAATAAAAGACAAGCTCTTGGACTTCTTTTAAGGCAAGTTTCTGCCTATGTTGATATTGACCAAGCAATATTGAGTAAAATCGAAAGAAATGAGCGAAAACCGACAAAAGAAATGTTGGAGAAACTTGCTGAAATCTTAAAAGTTGATAAAGACGAGCTTTTAGTACAATTCATAAGCGATAAAATTGCTTATGAAATAGCAGACGAAGATTGTGCAAGTAAAGTGCTAAAAGTTGCGGAGAAAAAAGTCAAATATTTAAAATCACACCAAATACAAACTAACTATGCGAACATTAACAACCGATACAGAAAATATGAGCGTAGTTAAAGAACCTCAATTAGCGTTTAAATTTTATCCTAAAACAAAAACCGAAAAAAAAGAACAAAAGGGAAAATCAACCTTAAATATGCTTTCTTTATTTTCTGGTTGTGGCGGAATGGATTTAGGTTTTGAAGGAGATTTTTCTGTTTTAAAATCTTCTGTAAACGAAGTTTTAAATCCAAACTTCATATCTCAAGAACTTGGCAATAACTTTGTAAAACTCTCAAAAACACGTTTTAAAACAGTTTTTGCGAATGATATTTTAAAGGATGCAAGAAACGCTTGGGTAAACTATTTTTCTAAAAGAGGACACAGCGTAGAAGATTACCAAACTGACAGCATAGTCGATTTAGTAAAACTACACCACAACGGAACAAAGGTTTTTCCGAGAAATATAGACATTGTAACTGGTGGATTCCCTTGTCAAGATTTTAGTGTTGCCGGAAAAAGAAACGGACTTAATTCACATAAAAATCACAAAGGAGAACTAAACACAGAAACTTGTGCAACAGAAGAAACTCGTGGTCAACTTTATATGTGGATGAAACAGGTAATTGAAATAACTCAACCAAAAATTTTCATTGCAGAAAACGTAAAAGGTTTAGTAAATCTTTCAAACGTAAAAGACATCATCCAAAATGATTTTTCTTCTGCTGGAGACAATGGGTATTTGGTTTTAAATCCTCGTGTTTTACACGCAGCAGATTATGGTGTTCCACAATCAAGAGAAAGAGTTTTCTTTATTGGTATCAAAAAATCTGCTTTGAAAAAATCTGCGCTTGAACAATTAGAAAAAGATAATATTTCAGATAAATATTATCCATATCCAAAACCAACTCACGCTTACACAACAGACGGAGAAGATTTAAAACGTCATGTAGATTTAAGAGAGCTTTTTTCTAATTTAGAAGAGCCTGAAAAATCAAAAGATTTATCCCAACAATTTTACTCAAAAGCAAAATTTATGGGTAAGCACTGCCAAGGACAAATAGAGATAAAGCTAGATGGAATAAGTCCAACAATTAGGGCAGAACATCACGGAAATATTGAGTTTAGAAGATTATCTAAAAAAAATGGTGGAATTTTAACAGAAGAACTTTCTAAAGGTCTTAAAGAAAGGCGTTTAACACCTAGAGAATGCGCACTAATTCAAACTTTTCCGCCTGATTATGAATTTGTAATACCAAACAAAAACGGTCGTAAAGGTTCCTATTTGGTAAGTCCTTCTAAAGCGTATAAGATAATTGGTAATGCTGTTCCACCACTACTCGCTTATAATCTAGCAAAGAGAATAGAAAATGTTTGGGATTTATATTTTAAAAAATAATGGTAGTATCAGTTAATTCAGAACCACATAAAAGCGAGTTCAACGCATTATTAAATTCTACAATTGAAGAATTAAACGCTCATGCAAAGAAATCACCTAAAAAGATTGAGCAATTAAGAGGTAATAAACTTGAACCTTATGTTCGTGATGTAATGACAGATTTAGCGGTCGGTTCACAATTTGAAAACTCTATAGAACTAATTGGTGGACAAAAATTTCCAGATATTGTCGCAAAGAAATTTTATGGAATAGAAGTTAAAACTACAACACAGAATCATTGGAAAACTACAGGAAATAGTGTTTTAGAATCTACAAGAGTAGATGATGTTGAACGAATTTTTATGCTTTTCGGTAAACTTGGAAAACCAATAGAATTTAGATGTAGAGCTTATGAGGAATGTTTATCAGAAGTCGTTGTTACTCATTCGCCAAGATATTTAATAGATATGAACTTGGAAAAAGGCAAAACCATTTTTGACAAAATCAATACGCCTTATGACACTTTGCGTCAAAAGAAAAACCCGATTAAACCAATTACAGACTACTATAAAAGTAAGTTAAAACCAGGTCAAGATTTGTGGTGGATTCAAGATACAGAACAAGCAAGCAATCTTGTAATTAATATTTGGAATAACTTAAGTCTAAAAGAAAAGCAAGAGATTAAAAACAGAGCAATGGTTTATTTTCCAGAGGTATTCAGTAATCGTGGAGATAAATTTGCTCGTCTTGCAATATGGCTTGTAACACGAGAGGCAGTTGTTTGTCCGAATGTAAGAGACCTATTCACTGCTGGCGGAAAAGACGATTACTTAATCAAAAGCAAAGTTTATAAAAACATTCCAAGAGTATTTATCAAACTTTTTGAAAACATAGATTCAGTTCTGGAAACTTTGGTTAAAACTTCAGCAATCGAATTGTCCGAATATTGGAATGAAAAAACTACAGAAAAGAAAAAGATAATAGATTGGATTGAGTTGGTTGGAATGAATTCAAAGTCAGTTCAAGGAGCAAAACATTTGAACATAAAGCAGATGTTAATGGAATTAATACTCTGACGGATTTGCCAATGCTAAAATCCATACACATTTGCAATTCGCTACAGCCAACACAAAAACCAAAAATTGCAAAAGAGTATGTCTTTGCCAACGCTGATAGACTAAAAAATAGTAAGTACGACCAAACAACATTGTGTATAGGCAATATCGGGGTTGATGCTAAATTGAAACGAAATGAATATTATGTTTAACCGAAAAATTAATGGCTTTAAATCCTCTACTGCTCAAACCCGAGACCGTTAAGTGACATTTTAAAACCTTCTTTGTAGTCCTTAAATATATCCTTAAACTCTACCCTCACTCCCAACTCACTATTACATTTTTCAAATTGAAAGCTGAAGCGGCATTGATGACTTGCTTAAAAGTGCTGTAATCTTGTTGATCCAATTGAAGGAATGAATAATATTCTTGGATGGTAATGACAATTTTATTGGCTGAAGAATTTACGGAGGAAGAAAAATTCATTTTATCCTTCAAATTTTCAGGAATATCTAGGTCTATATTGAATGTATCCAAATCTATTAAGGTACAATTGGCATCTTTTAAAATATGAATGCTTCTATTGTAATTTATTGGATAATTTAACTCAATTGCTTGGCTTCTTGCTTCAGTTTCGTCTAATTTCATTTGATCGCCAATTAATTTCCCCAAATGAAAAACAAACATACCATCCCCGCTCTTTCCTATAAAAGCATCCGGCAGCAGTTCAACGTAAATAATTACATTTTCTCCATTTAATTTTTCTGGTAGTTCCGCACTACCATTGATCATTAATTTATTAGCTATCTCAACATTTTCAATGGCTAAAAACTCAGTTACAAAATCCTTTTTATCCTCTGACTTATGGTAATCATTGATAAATTCAAGGGCTCGATAACCATTTAAGTCGATCATTTTAGAGATAAAAATCTCCCCTTCCGGCGGAAACTCAACAGTAATATCTTCTGTAATTTCATCTTTATACTCAATTGCGTTTGCCATCGTGACAAAACGATGATTGCTAATAACGCCTTTTCCTTTGCTAAAACTACCCGACACACTCAAAGCTTCCTGACCTAATAAATAATCTGGCACAATACCATAACGGTATCGATATGGAAAAGGAGTCAAGAATTTTTTCTCATCTGAAAAATAAAAAAGAAAATAGCCCAAATTCAATGGCGAAGCAAAATCCCTGTCAAACGCTCTTGCAAATCGATCGGAGGTGGCTGCTACTTCATAAGGTATTTCAGCAGCATTGAGAAAAGCAGCAAACAAATACACGATGCCATTTTCGTTGGCTTTTTTGCTAGCTAAAATTTCATTTAAACTCGACAAAGCTTCGTCTTCTTCATCGATAACTTCGTAATTCGTTTTGATATATTCTTCAATGGCTATAATTTTTTCTGCCTTGCTAGCATACTTAAAAAGCTTCAATTCATTGTTTAATATTGCCTCAAATTTCTTCTTTATCTTCTTTTTATTGTAGATAACATTTAAGGTAATCACCTGACTCAACATGTTCCAATCCATGCCTTTTACAGCATAATCAATTCGCATTTTATTGGCCGTGTTAGCAGCATAAAATTCATCTTTAAAAGCAGGAATATTTTTTAAAATACTACCATAGGCATTCCTCTTTCCTCCTTCCTCATTGATCTTTATGTTGACACCGTTATACCCTTTCAACTCAAAAGCTAATCCATTACCAATCAATTGTAATTCTGCATATTTTGTAGGTAAATCGAATTGAAACAGTTCACTTCCAAAGGCATTGGGCGTAATTTCAATTTCATATAAATATTCTAAAATATTTCCTGTTTCAATTCCCTGAAGCGACAATACCATTAAATCATCTTCTAACCGAATACTATCTTTAAGCGCCTCAAACGTTAACTCAGTCTTCTTGTTTTTTGAAAGGACTCTAACTTGTAGTTTTAAGATATCCGAGACCTCTTCAACAGGTATTTTTAACTGACTGTATTGGTCGATTATGCTGTCGTTATTCAGATAAATTCTTCGATGAACCAATCTAGTTTTGTTACTGATACTAACAAAAGGCGCTTTAACCCTTTTAAAATCTATGGCTCTATAATCTAGAAGAATCAAACCTTGTAGGGTAGTGTCATCAGGAGTAATGTCATATTTTGGAGCATTCCAATTGTAGGAAGAAGTAGGTTGAGCTTCTAAGATTGAAGTACAAATCAATATTAAAAATAGCAGATGTAATGATCTTAACAATGATTAGTGTTTAGAATCTAATGATTAGTGTTAAATTATTAATGATTAATCTTGGCTATAAATTAGATTTCGCCGTTTTAATACTACTTGTAATTAATTTAATTAATTCTATCGCATCATTGTTTAGATCATCAAATTGAGCTTGATCTATATAATTTGTTTTTACAAGTAATTCTAACCAATAAATGGTTTCATTTATTTCCTTTTGAGCTATAGACAATTTAGAAATAAAATCACGTTTAGATTGCGCAAATTCAGCTTCACGAATCATCGCACCAACACTAGTTCCACTTCTTAAAACTTGCTTAGATAAAACATATTCTTTATGCTCATTGGTCAAAAACTTATATAAGTTAACCACTCGAATAGCAAAATTTAAACTCTTAGATTTTAGAATATTTTCTCTCATAGCCAGCACTAAAGTTAAATAATCAATGATTAATACAACTGTAATTTAATAACAAGCAGATACATTAGAAGTGTTTCAAATCTAAAAATTAAACATTAATCATTAATCATTGATCATTGATCATTAAACTTAAATCATTGCCTACAACACTCCCTTTGTACTTGGAAGTCCCTCTCCCGTTTGCTTAACCGCCATTTTAATTGCTTTAGCAAATGCTTTAAAAATCCCTTCAATTTTATGGTGCTCGTTTTCGCCCTCTGCTTTGATGTTCAAATTACACTTAGCGGTATCTGAAAATGATTTAAAGAAATGCATAAACATTTCGGTGGGCATATCTCCTACTTTCTCTCGTTTAAAATTTGCATCCCAAACCAACCAAGGTCTGCCACCAAAATCAATGGCTACTTGTGCTAAAACATCATCCATTGGCAATAAAAAACCATATCGTTCAATGCCTTGCTTGTTGCCTAAAGCTTCCAAAAATGCTTGTCCCAATGCTAGGGCTGTATCTTCAATGGTGTGGTGTTCGTCAATATGTAAATCTCCTTTTACTTGAATCGACAAATCACATTCTCCATGCTTCGCAATTTGCTCTAACATGTGATCAAAAAATGCCAAACCCGTAGAAATATTAGCCGTTCCTTTTCCATCTAAATTCAAATGAATAGCAATATCGGTTTCTTTTGTTTTTCGATGAACGCTCGCTTTTCTGTCGGTGTTTTTCAAAAACTCATAAATGGCTTTCCAATGATTAGTCTTTAAAGCAACACTATCTTTCAATTGGTGTTGATCTAATTGATCATCATCTACTGTATCTGTACTTCTGCCAATTAAAATGCCTTTGCCTCCAAAGTTTTTAGCAAATAGAATGTCGGTATATCTATCGCCAACCATAAAAGAATTAACTAAATCGTAGTTCCCCGACATATATTTCTCCTTGATTAAACCAATATTAGGTTTTCTTTCAGGATGGTTTTCTTTGGCAAAATGCTTATCGATATAAACATCTTCGAAAGTAATGCCTTGCGTTTTAAATACATCCATCATGAAATTTTGAATCGGCCAAAACTTTTCTTCGGGATGTTGCGGTAAGCCTAAACCATCTTGATTCGTAACAATCACTAATTGGTAGCCCAATTCGTCTACAATTTTTCGCAAGTAGATGACTACATCTTCTAAAAACTCCAATTTGTCAAAGCTATCAACTTGCCAATCTTCCGGCTCATAGATTAAGGTTCCATCTCTATCAACAAATAATACTTTTGGTTTCATAGCTTATTCTTTTGGAGGTTTAGAGTCGATAAACAACTTCTCATAATCCCGTAAAGCCTCAAGAAGTATTTTATTCTCTTCCGGACTTCCAACTGTAATTCTTAAACAACCATTGCAATGAGGCTGCCCATTTCTATCGCGAACAATCAATCCTTTTTTCTTTAAAAAGCCATATAACTCTAAAGAATTTACAAACTTGATTAACAGGTAATTCCCTTCTGATGGATACACCTTTTTTGTAATCTCTAACCAAGAAATTTGTTGTTCTAACATGGCACGTTCTGCCTTTATTCGATCGACAAAATCTTTAAAAATATCTGGTCTGTCTAAGGCCTTACTCACAAAATAAATAGTATTTGAATTGATATTGTAAGGCATTTTGATGGTATTCAACACCTCTATTACTTCGGTATTTCCAATGCCAATCCCTAATCGTAACGCAGCCATTCCCCATGCTTTAGAGAAGGTTCGTAAAATGACCAAATTAGGATACTTCTGAAATTGATCTACCCAAGATCGTGTGTTTGAAAATCCGATATAAGCTTCATCAATGACCAACAAACCTTGGAACGAGTCTAAAACAATCTTGATATCTTCCGAATGAATCAAATTCCCACTTGGATTATTCGGTGAGCAGATAAAAATGATCTTTGTTCTATCATTGATTTGCTCCTTTATTGCAGGAATATCCAATTGAAACTCTTCCGTTAAATTGATAGCGTGAATTCCAACATCATTGATTTGAGCACATTTTTCATACATCCCAAAAACAGGCGGAAAAACCATTATCTCATCTTCTCCAGGGCGACAAAATGCCTTGACCAATAGATCTATAATTTCATCACTTCCATTGCCACAAAAAACATTATCAATAGACAATTCAGGGTTCAACCAATGAATGATTTTAGCTTTCAATTCTTTTTGCAAAGGATCTGGATAACGATTGTAGTTGCCTCCACAAACAGAACCCAATGCATTTTCATTCGCATCTAACAAAATTCCTTCGCCTGAATATTCAGAACGAGCCGATGAATAAGGTTTTAAGCCCAATAGATGTGGCCTAACGAGATTTTTAATTTCTAAAGACATAATTGCTTTACTTATTTGACAATTCTTTCAATCTTAAAGTTACGGCATTTGCATGACCTTCCAATTCTTCTGCTTTAGCCATTATTTCTACCGATGGGCCTAATACCTTCAATCCTTTTTTGGAGACTTCTTGATAGGTGATTTTCTTGACAAAGCTATCTATTGAAACGCCGCTATAGGCTTTGGCAAATCCATTGGTTGGTAAAGTATGATTGGTTCCTGATGCATAATCGCCCAGTGATTCTGGTGTATAATGTCCCAAAAAAACAGAGCCCGCATTCACCACCTTCTCTCCCAAATCTTGATAATTTTTACAAGAAATAATCAAATGTTCCGGTGCGTAAAAATTTGAAAATGCCATGGCTTCATCAATCGATTTAAACAATATACTATGGCTATTCTCTAAGGTATCGATGGCTGTCATAGCTCTTGGAAGTGCTTTTAACTGAACATACAAAGCTTCTTGTACATCATCAATCAATTTTTCACTATCGGTTAAAAGAATCACCTGACTATCTGAACCATGCTCAGCCTGAGCAATAAGATCTGCCGCAACAAAAACCGGATTGGCAGTTTTATCGGCAATTACAGCCACTTCTGAAGGTCCGGCAGGCATATCGATGGCAATACCTTTGTTATTGATGATTTGCTTTGCAGCGGTTACATATTGATTACCAGGACCAAATATTTTACTTACTTGAGGAATAGTTTTCGTTCCATAAGCCATAGCAGCAATGGCTTGAGCGCCGCCAATTTTATAAATGGCATGAACGCCACATAAATCGGCAGCATACAAGATGGCAGGATGAATGGCCTCTTCTTTATTGGGTGGTGTACATAAAATCACTTCTTTACAACCTGCTAATTGTGCCGGAATGGCTAGCATTAAAACCGTGCTAAAAAGCGGTGCACTTCCTCCAGGAATGTATAAACCTACTTTCTCTATTGCCGTTGAGCGCCTCCAACAATTAACGCCTTGGGAAGTTTCTACGACAGTTTCCTTTTCTATTTGAGCAGCATGAAACTTTTTAATATTCTCTTCCGCTACTTTTATTGCCTTCTTTAATTTAGGGTTGACTTTTTTAACAGCAGCTTCAATTTCCTTTTTGGTGACTTGAAGTGCTGACAATTCTACGCCATCAAATTTAGCGGTTAAGGCAAGAAGCGCTTTATCTCCTTTTTTTCTAACCGCTTTAAGAATAGGCTTTACCTTTTTATTGATTGCTTTTTGGTTAGAGACTGGTCGTTTGGCCAATTTCTTCCATTCGTCTTTTTTTGGATATTTAACTTCTTGCATTAAAGTATCATTTTCTCAATCGGCATCACTAAAATACCTTCGGCTCCAGCTGCTTTCAATTGCTCAATAATCTCCCAAAATTGATCTTCAGCGATAACAGAAGAAACAGAATACCAATTGTCTTCTGCTAATGGTGTTACTGTTGGACTTTTCATGCCCGGAAGAATTTGAAGTATGGTTGAAATTGCCTGCTCCGGAGCATTCAAAACAATATATTTATTCTTTCTAGCCTTATTTACCGATTCTATTCTAAAGACTAATTGGTCTAAAATAGCTTGCTTATCAGCATCTAGATTAGCAGTAGAAAACAACAATGCTTCTGATCGCATCACAACTTCTACTTCTTTTAAACCATTTCCAATTAAGGTGCTGCCTGTGCTTACAATATCACAAATAGCATCTGCTAAATTAATGGCTGGCGCAATTTCTACTGAACCGGAAATTTCGTGAACATCAGCTTTAACACCATGTTCTTTGAAATAGTTTTTAAGAATATTCGGATAGGAAGTCGCAATGTATTTGCCTTCCATATCGTGAACATTATTGTAGTCTTCGCCTCTTGGAATTGCCAATGATAATCGACATTTAGAGAAGCCTAGTTTTTTTACAACGGTAACATTCTTTTCCTTTTCCAACAATACATTCTCACCAACAATACCAATATCTGCCACACCATCTGCTACATATCCCGGAATATCATCATCTCTTAAATAAAGAATTTCTAAAGGAAAATTGGAACACTTGGCGACTAATCTTTTTGTACTATTATTGAAGCTTATACCGCATTCAGCAATGATTTCTAAGGATTTCTCACTTAGTCGTCCTGATTTTTGTATAGCTAATCTTAAACTTGCCATGTCTTTTAGTTTGTAAAACTATTTTTTTTAAATAGCTTTTAATTTGAAGGTAATCAATCAAGCACTAGATGTGATTGAATGATTATTTATTTTGCATTAAGAAATCTTTGAAAAGGCTATAATCATTTGCCATTGGGACACTTAACTTCTCTGTTCCTAATACTTCATTCAGTCGTTCCGGAATTTCCACCACATGATCAATAGCATCTTCAACAATTTCTCCGAATTTAACCGGATGTGCTGTTGCCAAAACAATATAATTGGCTTTTAGTTTAGATTGCTCTAAATAAGCTTTCATACCCAAATAACCAACAGCCGTATGCGGACACATGATGTAATGATACTTTTTGTAAACATCTTGAATTGCATGTTTGGTTTGCTCATCATCAAATGAAAAGGCTTCAATCTCTTCTTTTATGGCGTTCCAATCTTGATTGAAGATGTCTAATATTCTAAAAAAGTTACTTGGATTCCCAACATCCATTGCATTGGAAATAGTTTGCACAGAAGGTTTTGGGTTGAATTCACCTGTAATTAGATATTGAGTGAAGATATCATTGTTGTTATTACTGGCTATCATTTTATGAATTGGCAGTCCTAAAGTTTTGGCAAATAACCCAGCTGTTAAGTTGCCAAAATTGCCACTTGGCACACTGAATACCAATGGTAAATCTTTGTTTTTCAATCTACTATAAGCATAAAAATAGTACAGTGATTGAGGCAGTAATCTTGCAATATTAATCGAATTAGCAGAAGATAAAGTCAGTACTTTTTGTAATTCTTCATCTAAAAAGGCACGCTTCACCATAGCTTGGCAATCATCAAATGTGCCATCTATTTCTAACACTCTTATGTTGGCTCCTAAAGTAGCAAACTGTTTTTCTTGTATCTCGCTTACCTTATCTTTTGGATAAAGGATAGTCACTCTGATACCTTTCACATTTAGAAAACCATGTGCCACAGCACTGCCGGTATCGCCGGAAGTAGCTACTAAAATATCTACTTCATCTTTATTATCTCGTAAAAAATATTCTAACAAACGACCCATGAAGCGGGCGCCAAAATCTTTAAACGCCAATGTTGGACCATGAAACAACTCCAAAATTCCAACCTGATCTTCCAACCAATGAATCGGTGCATCAAAACCAAATGCTTTTTCAATGATTTCATTTAGATCTTTGTCACTAATGTAATCTTGGAATAAATGACTTAAAACTTTATAGGCAATCTCATCAAATGACAACTGATCAATAGATTCAAAAAACGCATCATCCATTTTTTCTAAATGAACCGGCATGTACAATCCATTATCAGGAGGCAAACCATTTTTAACTGCCTCATCTAGCATTACATTAGGTGAAATATGTTTTGTGCTGTATAATTCCATTTTTGTTAAATGTGATAATGATAAAATGCTTTAATGCTATAGTTTTTATGAGATTACTTTGGGTCCTTGTGTATTGACTTTCGAAACATACACATCTGAATCGATGTTTCTTGACTTCATTATTTTTGCCATCTCATCACCAATTTTCTGAGCGATTTCTCTATCGGTTGACAAGGCAAAAACGCTTGGACCTGAGCCGGAAATACTACCGCCTAAACCTCCATTCTCCATCATAGCGACTTTCAAATCTGCAAAACCGGGTATTAGTTTAGAACGGTAAGGTTCTGCTATATAATCTTTTAAAGATCTGCTGATTAAGCCATAATCAGACGTTTGTAGTCCGATGATTAAACCACCCAAATTTGCCGATTGTCTTAAAGAATCTTTTAATGGAATTTCTTTAGGTAAGATTTCCCTTGCATCTTTTGTCAACACTGTTAAATGAGGGAAAATTACGGTAGCGTATAATTTATCTGGAATAGGTAATTGAATTACTTCTAAAGGCTCATAGCTTCTCACTAAAATAAAACCACCATATAAAGAAGCTGCTACGTTATCTGCAATAGCTGAACCACAAGCTGCATCTTCCGCAGATAATAAAAATGGCAACAACTCATCTTTAGACAACGGTTCGCCAAAAATCTTATTAACTGCATAAACACCGGCGACAGCGCTAGCGGCACTGCTCCCTAATCCACTACCGGAAGGCATTTTTTTATGAATAACGATATCGCAACCTACTGTTGCATTAATGTGTTGTAAAAACTCAAGAATGGCAACGGCAGCAGAATTCTTTTCAGCTTCTCTTGGTAATACACCTCCATCACCTGTGATGTCTTTAATTCTTACACCCTTTTCTGCTGTGATCTCTAAATCTAATTCATCACCGGGTCGATCGATTGCAAAGCCTAATACGTCAAAACCACAAGCAACATTAGCTACTGTGGCTGGCGCAAAAACTTTTATCTTGTCTCCTACTTTTACCATTATCCATTCTAATTTTCCATATAGTTGCCAATACTGATGATCTCTGCAAAAACACCTGCTGCTGTTACTTCCGCTCCAGCTCCCGGTCCTTTGATCACCAATGGGTTGCTTCTATATCTTTCTGATGTAAATACAATCATGTTATCTGAGCCGCTTAATTGATAAAAAGGATGGTCGGTTCCTACAGCTTGTAAACCAATTTTTACCTCTTCACCATCAATCATGGCCATATAACGCAATACTTTATTCTCTTTTTCAGCCGCTTCTTTTAATTTGGTGAAGTGGCTATCATTCTTAATCAACTCTTTCCAAAAATTATCTACACTTCCCTTTCTACCGGCTTTTGGAATTAGATTTTCAACTTCAAAATCGTCTAATTCTTTACTAATTCCAATTTCTCTGCTTAATATCAAAGCCTTTCTAGCCACATCTAAACCACTTAAATCATCACGCGGATCTGGCTCTGTATACCCTTTCTCTTGGGCTTCTTTCACAATGTCGCTAAAAGTTCTATCCCCTTTAAATGAGTTAAAAATAAAGGATAAAGAACCCGATAAAACCGCTTCTATCTTCAATATTTTATCACCACTATTTTGTAGAGAATCCAAAGTACTAATTACCGGTAAGCCTGCTCCCACATTCGTTTCATACAAAAATGAAGCGCCACTTTTCTTCGCTAATTGTCTTAAGCGATCGTATTTAGCTTGGCTCAATGTATTAGCAATTTTGTTTGGCGTTACGACGGAAATACTTTTTTCTAAAATTTGCTCGTAATACTCCACCACCATACTACTTGCAGAACAATCAACGAAAACTGAGTTAGAGAAATCAAGTTCATTGATCTTGTCAATAAAAGCTTGCATATCTGAAGCTGTCTTAGATTTCTTAAAAGATGTTTCCCAGTTGTTTAGATCAATTCCATTGCTATCAATCAACATTTTTGTTGAATTGATTAACCCTGTTAAATTGATTTCTATAGACTTCTCTGTCTTTAAATATTCTTTTTGACGTTTGATTTGCTCCAATAATGTTCCACCAATTAAACCTGAAGGACCTACAATAAATACATTAATAGAGCTATAATCCGACTTAAAGAAAATTTCGTGTAAGGCATTGAGTGCTTTGGCTTCGTGTTTATTATCAATTACAGCTGTAATATTTAACTCTGATGAACCTTGAGCGATGGCAGCTATATTGATGCCATTTTTACCTAAAGCTTTGAACATTTTAGCCGCAATTCCCGGCTGTTTATGCATTCTTTCGCCAATAACAGCAACAATAGCTTTATTTTCTTCTACAATTAAAGGATGGATGTAACCACTTCTAATTTCTAAATTAAAAGCCGCTTCTACCGCTCGTTTAGCCTTTTTTGAATCGGATGGCAATACCCCAAAACAAATAGAGTGTTCAGAAGAACCTTGTGTTAGAAAAATGATATTTACTTCTGCTTGCGACAAAGCATTGAATAAGCGCGCTGCCATTCCAATAACGCCCACTAAACCACTGCCTTCAAATCTTAGAATTGTTACATTGGAAATAGAAGAAATACCTTTAATAGCATTGCCATCATCAATACTTTCAATGCTAATACTCGTTCCAGGATGATCCGGATTACTAGTATTCTTAATTTTTAATGGAATAGATTTATTTAGAACCGGTTGGATGGTTGGCGGATAAATTACTTTTGCCCCAAAGTGAGACAATTCCATCGCCTCCAAATAACTTAACGACGGCACTGTAAAAGCCTGATCTACTTTTCGAGGATCAGCGGTTAAGACGCCATTGACGTCAGTCCAAATTTGAATTTCCTCCACATCTAAGGCTGCCGCAAAAATTGACGCTGTAAAATCAGAGCCTCCTCTGCCTAATGTAGTTATGTGTCCTTTTTTATTGGAACCAATAAATCCAGTGACTACTGCAATATCTTTAAACTTGGCAAACTCATTTTGAATATTCAAATCTGTTGTTTCAAAATCAACTCTTGCTGCCAAATAGTTGCTATCTGTTTTTATTAAAGTGGTGGCATTTATAAAACTGGCTTTTAAACCAACTTTATTCAAGATGTGAGCAATCATGAAACAAGATAATCGCTCGCCGAAACTCACTAAATGAGCTAAAGTATGATCTGGTAGTTGCCCTAATAATTGAACACCTTCTAGTAAGCTATTGATTTTTTCAAATGAAATTTTCAAATGTTCATCGGCAGCTTTATCATTGATATCAAACGCTTTTAAAACGTCTCTATGACGCTTATAGATTTTTTTAATTTCCGGTTCAAAATCACTTTCTCCTTCTTTCGCAATGTTAGTAGCTGCAATAATTTGATCGGTTACTCCGCCTAAAGCAGAACACACTACCACCAAAGCTTCGTTTTTCTTCTTAAGCGATCTTAATATTTCAATTACCTTGTTTAGGTTCTCGACGCTTCCAACTGAAGTTCCACCAAATTTTAAGACTTTCATTCGTTTCTGATTTAAAATCATGTGTTATGAACTACAACACATAACTATAAGCTTCAAAAATAAACATCGTTACCATAAAATGTTTAACCAATAGTTTTATTAAACATTATATAGTATTTGAGTTGAGTTTTAATGTCATTATTCCCTTTAGGGCAAAAAAAAATGGCACCTATTAGTTAATAGATGCCATTTAAAATTTAATAGATTTATACTAGTGTTTCACTATTTGCTTTACCGCTAGTTTACCATTAGCATCTACGAACTTAATTAAATAAGCTCCTGCTGATAAATTAGACATATCAATAGTAGTTGAGACTCCAATTGAAGTTTCAGTAACCATTACTCTTCCGGTTACATCTATTATTTCTAATGATAACTGACCAATATTACCGGATAAGTTAATATTTAAAAGGTCTTTTACCGGATTTGGATAAACAGTAATGGCTCCAGATAATGTTTTATCAATTACTGCAGTATTAGCTACTGTTGCAGCGGCAGATAAAGCGCTTGTACAACCACCTAATGTTACATTTACCGTATAATTACCGTTTTCTTCTGCGATTAGTGTAGAAGTTGATTCATCAGGAATAAGCGTTCCATTTAAAAACCACTGAAATACGCCAGTACCAGAAGCAGTTAACGTAAATCCATTTTGAGTGATAGATGGTGTTGGTATAGTTGTAACTGTAACAGTAACATCATCAGTCACTCTACATACTCCGTTATCACATACTGCTGTATAAGTAGTTGTAGCTGTTGGACTTACTGTTGTTGATGAACCATTAGCTATATTATTTCCATTTACTTCCCAAGAATAAGCCGCTCCGAAAGTACCACCCATGGATAAGCTTACATTTTCTCCATTACAAATTGCTGATGTAGAAGCATTCCCTTGGAAACCAGTAGGTGCTTGTTGAACATTGATGATTACTGTTGTATCGTCACTTCCTTCGCTATTGGTTACCGTTAAAGTAACAGATTTATTACCTCCTGTTGTGAAAGTATGTGTTGGATTTTGAACATTACTCACTGGACTACCATCTCCAAAGTTCCAAGACCATGAAGTTGGAGCACCTGTAGATTGATCCGTAAATTGAACAGGAACACCTGTACACACGCTTAAATCATCTGCGTCAAAAGCTGCTACTGGAAGCGTTGCTACTACTTCAGGGCATTTAATTGTTGCATAAACTGCTAAAGCGACATCAAAGCCCCATGATATATCCGGCTCTGAAAAATTATGCCATGAGTTATCACCAAACTGCTCCCAAGCCGTAGCAGGATCCGTAGGCCCAACAATATCATTTCCATTGGTATAAAGTGCAACATTTGATCCGTTGGTTAAATTCAATACAATACCAGCATAAAAAGGACCAGTTAACTCCACATCTCCAAAATCTACTCTTGTTAAGCTGTTGGTTGTAATTGAACTAATTGGAATTGTAGTAGAAGTAATCATGTTACCAGGTGCACCCCCTTGATCTGCCCAAATAGCGCAAGTAAGCATTCTACCATTAGGTGCAGTAGCTATCGCAAAATTAAAATCTACATAGTCAAGAATTAAGCCAGGAGCTCCTTCTGCAAAATATTCTGCTTTTGCTATATCGTCAAAACTATTGTGTCCTCCAACATAACCTGAAGTTCCTCCATGTGCAGATGCTAACTCATTAAACAATGAACCACCATTTAAGTGATCAAACGTCCCTGCAGAAGAGGTAGAGGTTACTGTAATTTGTTGCGAAAAAGTACTTGAAAGCGTACCATTGCTAATTGTTAGTTCTACTGTATATGTTCCAGGATTACTAAACGTTACCGCCGGAGGATTTTGTCCTGTAAAAGAAGTTATACTTGCACCTCCTAATCCATTCTTATCAAAATTCCAAATCCATGAGTTAATTGCATCTACATTTGAACCTGCAGTAGATCCATCGCTAAACGAAACTGTAATTGCTCCACAACCACCTCCATTATTAGCAACAAAAGATGCTAAAATACTATTGTCCGGGTCTTGCCATACTGTTGATGTTAAAAGACTTGCTCTTCGTGGCGCATTGGTTAATACTGTTTCCATTCTCGTAGCTTGTCCAGCGGTAAACATATTCATACATAAGTCACCAGAGTAATCCATATAATTCTCTAATTGATCTGGAAGATCATCAGTTGTTGTACAAGTATTTAAACTAAAGTTACAACTAGCAGAAAATGGAGAATCATTGCCTTGTAAAGGTGTATCATCCACAAAATCATCTCCTGTACAATCGGTATCTCCCCAAATATGTCTTAATCCTAACCAGTGACCTACTTCATGTGTAGTGGTTCTTCCCTTTTCCCCTAAATTGATCAAATTAAAGTTATTGACCAAATTGCCATTTTCATCGTAATTCGTTCCAAAAGCTCTATAATTCATTACTACACCATCAGTTGTAGCATCGGTGTCGCTTTGATTTCCAGGTATATTAATTTGTGGAAATTGTGCATATCCTAACAATCCTGAACTACTAAAAAGTACGGTCCACATATTCATATATCTTGTTGGATCCCAAATCGTTCCTGGCTTTAAAGTAGCGTCTGTGTTGCCGCCTGGTCCAGACCAAGAAGTTATTCCAAACTCCGCCTGACCATTCACTCTGTCAATACCAGGTTCTGCCATAAGGTTACCATCAGGATCGACTACTGCTGGAACAAACTCGATATCTAAGCTTCCTGCTACACCTAAAAATATAGCTCTTGTATTAGAGGCATCTGGATTGGTTCTATTGTAATCTTCATTTAACACTCTAATTTGAGACAATACTTGCGCAGCAGGTATATTTCTTTGAACCCCTACAGCTTGTCCTTCGTGAATAACATGCACCACTACAGGAATTCTATAAGTTGCCCTTTGTTCTATACCATTTGCTTTGTCTTCTTCTATTTTTCTTTTAATCCAAGTTTCAATGGCATCATCAGAATACAAAGCCGGATTTTTGGCTTGCATCTGTTGAAGATATTCATGTGAAGCACATTTAGAGTACTCTTCTGTGGCAGGTGTAAATACTGCTCTTGATTGATGTTGAGCTTGATTTACACTGACGTTCAGACAGAAAAAGCATGCTAATAAAATGTAAATGTTGAATTTCATAATTTGATTTTTTATCCCGTAATGGAATAAAATTAATCAAATTATCTATGTTGAAAGCCTAAACAACCTCTAAACTATGTTTTTAACATTTAGACCATAAAGCCATTAGTTTAGATAGAATAGTTTTATATCCTCCACTTGTATTTCTGAACCGACTGAACCTCCGAAAGCTATACCGATTTGATCTCCAAAAACCTCATTAATACGCATGTTATCAATCAAGTTTTCATTTAAATAAAAGGATAAATCGTTACTCAGTTTTCGTACCACAAGTTTATTTGTTTGGGGACTGATATTCTGCTCGGCTTCATAGGTGCTTTCTGTTCCATGTACAATACTGCCAATAGATACCACCGTATTTCCAATATACATCAGTTTGAAAGAGGGTGTTAAATTCGTTCGTTTTTCTCCACCCCACAATATTCCTGCAAAAGCAGCCTCATCTAATGCAAGCGTATATTCCAACTCAAAATCCTTATTAGCATCAATGTCCAATGTATTGTCTACGTAATACCCTCCCGCTCTCAACACTTTAAGCTTATAAACACCATCTTCAATTTTTCTGGAACTACTAGTGGATTGACCGACGCTCCAACCACCTGTTGCATCATTAAACAATTCTTCAAATACTAATGTCTTAGCATCCGGACTTATATCATTGTATCTCGGCACTCCAATAGACCATTCTTGCTCTGCCGTATTGATGTCGAATAATTCATCAAAATAATAATCTCTTTTAAAACTACTATAAACCGGTCCATAAATTTGCTCTCCCGTTGCTCTCATGGTCGTTTTATAATTTCCATTCGACAATCTATCGTCAATATGGCCTCTTTCTAAAACACAATGACCAAGCTCATGAAAAATCAATTGTTCTCTAGATGACAGATTAGATTGCCAATTGACAGAGGTAGTATCCAATTTTATAGTGGGCGTCTCATTTCTACCTCGTTGACAAAGCCCTGCCGCATCAATTCCTCCAACCACTAAATTTTCTTCAAATTGAACAACAAGATTATCTATGTCTAATTCAACGCCACGAATAGCAGCTTCAGCGATAAATTCATCAATGTAAGGTTGAATATTTGAGGGAACATTATAAACAGCATCTTTCTTACAACCTACAACCAAAGTGGTTATAATAAATGCCAGTACTATAATTTGCCGGATTGCTATTTTCATAGAATGATATGATTGAAATAAAACAAAAGCTTAGAACTTCTAAACGTAAGCGTTGCTAATATAGTTGTTATACTTCTTAAGAAATCCACAAATGTTATCATTTAAACTCTTTGGTGAAATATTAAAGCCACTATCTTCGTATGGTAAGCATCACCTAATTACAGTAATTAATGTCTGAAAATAAACTTGCAAAAAGAAGACCAAAAAAATCTTCTGCTAATCATATATATTCAATAATAAGTGTTACGCTAATTCTATTCTTTATAGGCGCAATAGTGGTAGGAGCATATTTTACCAAAAATCAAATTACTAAACTTAGAGAAGATATAGAATTTGAGCTTGAATTGAATTCAAAGGTATCAGAAGGTGAAAAAGTAGCTTTGCGTAAACAACTATCTGAAATTCATTACATAAGAGGTTATGAATACATCTCAAAAGAAGAAGCTGTTGAATGGCACCAAAGTAAATTAGGTGACAATTA
>JAWKKV010000010.1:0-158191 GCA_041393015.1 Chitinophagales bacterium
CAGAACCAAACGCTTTACCATTAAAACACAAGAAGTTTTTGTGGGCGTTGGCAATTATGATTACTGGACAGGATTAAAACAACCGATTGAGTTTCCATTAATTGCGGTTAACAGCGATGAGAAAGCGGTAGCGCAAGAAGTTGAAGTAGAAGTCATACAATACGCATGGCATTCTGTTTTACGATACAATGGAGGACGATATAGATATGAATCTCAACGCGAGCAAATCTCCGTTAAAAAAGAAACCATTACCATTCCGGCGAAAGGCACAAAATACTACTTCACGCCTACCACTTCGGGTTCTTACGAGATTACCGTCACTTTACCGGGAGCAGATTCCTATAATGCCAGATCATTTTATGCGTATGGTTTCGACAATACCAATAACACTTCTTTTGAGGTGAATAACGAAGGACATATTGATATTTCATTTGATAAAGAAAGTTACAAAGCGGGCGACAAAGCGCAAGCGATTTTAAAACTTCCTTTTGATGGAAAAGTATTAATTACCACGGAACGAGATGAGATCATGAGTCATGTTTACATGGATTCTAAAGACAAAACCATCAAATATCCTATTAACGTGAGCGATAGAAATGTGCCGAATACTTATATCACCGCTACTTTGATTAAGCCACATGTCAACAACAATTTGCCATTGACCGTAGCACATGGATTTACTTCTTTTACCGTTGAGCCGACCAAAGGAAAATTAAAATTGTCGGTGGATGCTACTGAAAAATCCAGATCTAAAACCAAACAAAAAATAACCATCAATAGTGAACCAAACGCCCATTTAACGGTAGCTGTGGTAGACGAAGGTATTTTGGCTTTAGGCAACCAAAAAACGCCAAATCCTTACGATTATTTCTATGCCAAGCGTGCGCTGGAAGTCTACTCTGCCGATTTATATCCTTACTTATTTCCGGAAATTACGGCTAGTGGTGGAGATGCAGATATGTTGGCCGCAGAAATGGCGAACCGACAAAATCCATTGAAAAATAAGCGGGTAAAATTGGTTTCTTTTTGGAGCGACAAATTGGTGGCCGATAAAAATGGGAAAGTGACTTTTGAAGTAGACATTCCTCAGTTTTCAGGAAGTTTACGAGTGATGGCAGTCGGCTGTAAAGATCAAATGTTTGGCTCAATTGATGAAAATATTGTGGTCGCCGATCCAATTGTGTTGTCTTCCGGCATTCCTCGCTTTTTAAGTATGGGCGATGAATGGACGATGAAAGTAAATGTAAGCAACACCACCGACAAAAACGCCAATGGGAAATTGACGATTAAAACCGAAGGACCTTTAGCCGTTCAAGAAAATGCAAGTACTGACATTAACCTTCCAGCCAATAGTGAGCAAGAAGTTAGTTTTGTGGTGAAAGCGGATTATAAAATTGATCAAGCTAAAATTGTAGCGCAAGTGGAAGCCTTCGGTGAAAAATTCATAGAAGAAACCGATATCACTATCCGTCCGGCCGCTTCTTTAGAAAAGCAATATTCCTCCGGCATGATTGACGCAGGCAGCACGAAAAATATCAGCTTCCCACAAAATTTCATGGCATCAACGGCAAAGCATAAAATATTTGTCAGCAGTTCACCATTGGTACAGTTTACCGAAGACTTTGACAATTTAATTGCCTATCCATTTGGCTGTTTGGAACAAACCGTTTCTAAGGCTTTCCCGCAATTGTATTTTGAAGATTTGGTCAATGCCGTTTATCAAGGACAAGATAAAACAGTAGACAAAAATGAAATCAAGCGAAATGTGCAACACGCCATTGACAAGATTAAAACCATGCAATTATCCAATGGCGGATTAAGTTATTGGCCCAACAATGGCAACGAGAGTTGGTGGAGCTCTGCTTATGCAGCACACTTCCTATTAGAAGCCAAAGCCAAAGGATTTCAAGTAGACAATAGAATGCAAAGTAGATTGATGGATTATTTGCGCTATAGATTGAAGCAAAAAGAAAAGATTGTTTATTACTACAATGGCAATGAGAAGAAAACCATTGTGGCGAAAGAAATTGCTTACAGCTTATATGTTCTAGCCGCCGCTGGAGAGCCCGATCATTCCAGTATGAAGCATTATTTGAACAACATGGAAGAATTGAGTTTGGATGCGAAATACTTATTGGCTTGCGCCTTTATTATGAGTGATGACATTGCTTCTTCAAGGAAACTTTTGCCGGGCGCTTTCCAAGGGGAACGCTCTGTGCCGGTGTCCGGTGGCAGTTTTTATTCTTACATCAGAGATTTGGCTATTTCTACCAATGCATTGATTGAAGCGCAGCCGGATCATCCACAAATACCGGATATGGTGAAATTGTTGTCAAGCGAAATGGGCAATAAGAAATACTTAAACACGCAAGAATCTGCTTTTGGATTTTTGGCGTTAGGTAAATATGCCCGCTTACGCCCTATTGGCAAAGCTACAGCCACCTTAACTAAAAATGGAAGTCAAGTCGCTCAATTTACCGGAAAAGATGTTTGGTACGATGTAAAGGAAAGCAACGCTCCTATTGATATAAAAGTGAGTGGAGAAGGCAGCATCTATTATTTTGTTGAAAGTCAGGGAATACCTGCCGATGGCAAAGTAATGAACAGAGACAACCATTTGAAAGTGAGACGAAGTTATTACGATAGAAATAAAAAGTTGATCTCGAATGGACAGTTTGAGCAGAATGATTTGATTGTGGTGAAAATCACCTTACAATCGTTAACCGGAAGGTACATTGAAAACGTAGCGGTCACCGATATTCTACCGGCCGGATTTGAAATTGAAAATGCAAGAATTACCGAAATGCCGGATTTAGATTGGGTGAATACAGAAATGAACTACGACTATAGAGACATCAGAGACGATAGAATATTTTTCTTTACCACGGCTACTGGCACAGAACAATCCTTCTATTATTTAGCAATAGCGGTAACACCTGGCACTTATCAACTAGGTCCGGTGTCTGCCGATGCCATGTACAATGGTGAGTTTCATTCGTATTATGGTAGTGGCAGTGTTGTGGTGAAGTAGGTGGATGTGGGTATGTTCGGATTAACGGTTGTTCATAGGTGTTGATGAATTGCCCATTATATTAGACAAAACAAGTTTAAAATTAACTAGTTGATAAGTGGTAACTTTCAAGACATCTTGAATACATTGAATTGGTTATTTTAGCTGCAATTTTAGTATGTAAGAATTATTAGTGAAAAATGGGTAAAAAATTAAAAGTTTATGGTTTGTTTACTGGTGGTGGCGGTTTAGATATCGGCTTTAAGGAGGCAGGGTTTGAAATTATTGGAGCATCCGACATCTGGAAAGAAAGCGAAAATACTATGAATTTAAACTATCCAGATATTCCTTTTATATGTAAAGACATAACTACGCTTACTTCAAAAGATATTTTAGAAAGCACTAATGGAGTTAAGCCTGATGTTATAATTGGAGGACCTCCTTGTCAAGGATTTTCTGTTATGGGTGATAAAAATTCTGCTGACCCAAGGAATGTTTTATTTGAATCCTATGTCCGTTTAGTTGATGATTTAGAGCCTAAATGTTTTGTATTTGAAAACGTAAAGGGAATCAAATCTATGTTTAAAGGCAGATATTTAAACATGGTGGCTAATAGTTTTGCTAAAATAGGTTATGATATATATTTAAAAGTTCTAAACTCTAAAGACTATGGAGTACCCCAAAAGAGAGAGAGAGTTATTATTGTAGGAACTAAAATTAATAAGTTGTTTAAGTACCCATCTCACAGTAACGACTCAATAGGCATATTAAAAGCTAAAAAGAATGTACAAGAAGCGATTGGTGACCTAGTGAAAAAAGATGATAGGTTTCCTAATCATTTAGCTCTTACGCATGGAGAAATAGTGCTTAAAAGATACAAACTAATACCTGAAGGAGGCAAACTACCACCTCCTAATGAGTTACCTAAAGAAATTAGGCGTAAAAATTTTGGGAACACTTATGTCCGACTACATAGAAAAGAACTAGCACCTACAATGGTACCTGGTAATAATGCATTCCCAGTACATCCAACTTTAGACAGAAGTTTAACACCAAGGGAAGCTGCTAGAATCCAGACATTTCCCGACACACATATTTTTACAGGAGCAAGAAAAGAGCAATGTATTTTAGTTGGAAATGCGGTACCTCCTTTAATGGGAGCACATATAGCACGAGAATTACAAAAACACATTTTAGACAAAGATTATAAAGGTTCAGAAGAAAATTTACTATTAAAGCGAAATAATTTGATTAAAAAAAACAGAATAGACAAATCTGAAAAAAAATTAAATTTTATAGATTTATTTTCAGGAGCAGGCGGGATTGGGATAGGTTTTGAACAAGCAGGCTATGATCACATTTTTAGTGCAGATTTTGACCCTGGAGTGGCAAAGACTTTTAAACACAACAATAATATCCCTTTTATAGAAGGAAATTTATCTGATGAGAAAATCTTTGAGGATGCTAAAGAGATTGTCGGAGATAAAGAGATTGATGTAATTGTTGGAGGGCCTCCTTGTCAAGGATTTTCAATGTTTGGTAGAAGAAGGTTTGTAAAATCACAATCCCACAATCCACATGATGACATTAGAAATGATTTAATTTTTACTTTCCTGAATTATGTAGAAGAGTTCAGTCCAAAATGGTTTATGATGGAAAATGTTGCAGGTTTAGTAAACTTAGCAGACGGCCATTTTTTAGAGAAGTTTATTGAGACGAGTTGAAGAACTTGGCTATAACAATTATGATTACAAGATTATAAATACCGCAGATTATGGCGTCCCACAAAAAAGAAAAAGATTTATTTTTCTAGCTAACAGAACCGGTAACATTATACCATGGCCTAAACCAAAGTTTTATGCAAATCAGGATTGGGAAAAACCATATAGAAACATTAATCAAGTAATCACAGGTTTAGAGACGGATAAATCTCAATTAAAATATAAAAACCATATTCCTATGAAACATTCGCCAGAAGTTATAGAGCGTTTTTCTTATTTAAAGGAAGGATGCAAGATAAATCCTGATGATTTACCAGAACATTTAAAGTATAGTAGAACAGGTAAACTCATAAAAAGCTTTAGTAAAGTTTTATTTAGATTAGACAGAAACCAACCAAGTCACACACTTGTTCCAGGACATAGTGCCTTTCCTATTCATCCATGGCTAAACAGACAATTAACTGTGAGAGAAGCCGCAAGAATACAAACTTTCCCAGATTCAATAGAATTCTTAGGTAATCATGGACAACAATGTAAACAGGTTGGCAATGCATTTCCACCTATGGCTGCAGAAGTATTTGCTAATGCAATTAGAAAGGCGATTGTTAACAATTGGAAGGAAGAAAATTTAAGTGGTTTAGTTCATTATTCGCTAATTGAAAAACGAGTATAAGAATAAGAAGTTAAATGAAAAATAGTTTTGAAAATTATTTAAAGCAATCCGGCAAGAGTGAAAAAACTATTCAAAACTATTTAGGTGCATTCACTTTTATTAATCTGATAGCTGAAGAAATTGGATTACCTAATATAGAACAGTGGCGCCTTTCTAACGCAGAAATTTTTATTGATAAAATTAAAAAAAACACAACCTTTATAACTCAGAATAACAAAGGGAATAATATGTATTCCGCTTCTTTAAACAATTATTTGAAATTTATGAAAGATGAATATATAATGCCACAATTACCTTTTGAGTCATTTGGTTGGAGATGGGCTACGACAGGAATAGCGTCTCATTTAAACACTCCAAAATCATTAAAAATAGTTTTAGATGCTATTTTAATTAATGGCAATGGTAATGATAATTACACTTTTGAGTTCAAAAACCTTATCAAGAAATTATCTGTAAACAAATATGGTTTATCAGAACAAGAAAGTGATAAGCTTAGTAAATTAAGCAACCCAAAGTTAGAAAAAAACATAATTGAGAATTCAGCAAACTATTGGTATCATCTAGAATTATTAGAAACTACAGGCAGATTTGCAAAAGTTAGTAATTTAGGAGAACAATTTTTAAATGGTTCTCTCTCCAATGATGAGTTTATATTTGACAGAATCGACAATTATACTCTACCTAACACTGCATATAAAGAAGAAGAAATTAAGAAATGGAATGATTTTAATATAAAAATCTATCCACTTAAGTTAATTCAAAGTATTTTTCTAGAGCTTCACGAGTACTATCCTAAAACCGAACACCATATTCATGAAAATGACCTGGCTAGAATTGTAATTCCTTGCTCTTACGACCTTGAAAAGTTTAATGTAAAATATATTACCGAACACATAGTAGAATTCAGAAAAAAGCCAGCCAATTATTCTTCTTGGCCAAATCCTCAATCAATATATACAGATGATAAGGGTTTTAGAATGGCAAATGAATTTCTTTATTTTCTTGAGGCATTTGAATTTCTTTCTTCAAATAAAGATAAAATAAGAGGTGACGATAAAAGGTATTACGCAACAGATAAATTTATAAAAACTTTAACTGAAGATGGTAATAAAATTGCATCAGTTCCTCTATCTCCACCATATTTTAAACTCACCAACTTTCAAGATGACTGTAAAAATGCAGGTTTAGTTTACTCAGATAAATTAATTACTCGCTTTGCTAGTTCTCTAGCAACAAAACCCTTCGTTATATTAACTGGTTTATCAGGTTCAGGAAAAACTAAATTGGCTCAAGCTTTTGTGCAATGGATTTGTCAAGAAGGAAGTCAATATCGCATAATTCCTGTTGGCGCTGATTGGACCAACCGCGAACCTTTATTGGGCTATCCAAATGCGTTAAAACCGGAAGAGTATGTAAAGCCAGATAATGGTGTTATTGATTTAGTTTTACAAGCGAATTCAAATCCAGACTTACCTCATTTCTTAATATTAGACGAAATGAATTTGAGTCACGTAGAACGTTATTTTGCTGATTTCCTAAGTGTAATGGAATCAAATGAGGCTATTCCTTTATATGCAGAAGGAACCGTCGATAATGGCGTTCCTTCAAAACTAAATCTTCCTGATAACTTATTTATTATAGGTACTGTAAATATTGATGAAACCACCAATATGTTTAGTCCTAAAGTTTTAGATAGAGCCAATACCATTGAGTTTCGAATAAATGATAATGAAATGAAGGCCTTTTTGGCTTCCACAAATATGCTAGACATGTCACTTTTAGTTGGCAAGGGAGCTAACATGGCTAAAAACTTCGTTGAACTTTCAAGAAATAAATTGTTTACCAATAAAGATAAAAAAGAAATAAACACAACACTTCTCAACTTTTTTGGTGAATTACAAAAAAGTGGTGCTGAATTTGGCTATAGAAGTGCCTCTGAAATTCATAGACTTATTAATCAGCTTGATACGCTCAATAGTGATTTAACCACCTCAGAAAAGTTAGATATTGCTATCATGCAAAAGTTACTGCCAAAACTTCATGGATCGAGAAGGAAACTCTCTCCTATTCTCATAACCTTGGGAAGCTTTTGTGTCGAAAAAGCAAAATATCAAAATATAGAAAAAGATATTTTCGCCAATGAGAATTTTGAATTATACAAAAAAGAGGGAGGTGAATTAGTGCCAGCGGATGGAGTTTTATATCCACTATCTCTTGAGAAAATTACAAGAATGTACAAAGGAGCAATTGATAATGGTTTTGCAAGTTATGCTGAAGCATAAAAATGAAAAAGACACCAACAAATAAAAAATTTTTCTCCCAAGTTGTTGATTTACTCCAATCAGCAAGAAGTAAAGTAGTTCGTGCTGTGAACCAAACTATGGTAACAACTTACTTTGAGATAGGTAAAATGATTGTTGAAGAAGAACAAGGTGGAAAAGAAAGGGCAGATTATGGAAAACAAGTATTAAATGAACTCTCAGAAGTCTTGAGTAAAGAATTTGGCAAAGGTTTTTCCGCGACCAATTTAAAGCAAATGAGACAGTTCTATCTTGTATATTCAATTGGTCAGACACTGTCTGACGATTCTATAAGAATATCGAAAAAACCGTCTGCCGATTCTGAAAACATAAAATCGCAAACATTGTCTGCGGAATTCAAATTGAGTTGGTCGCATTACCTAAAACTAATGCGGATAGAAGATAAAAATGAACGAAAATTCTACGAGATTGAAGCATTTAAAGCTAATTGGAGTGTAAGAGAATTACAACGCCAATGTGATACCGATTTATACTCCAGGCTAGTAATGAGCCGAGATAAAGAAAAGATAAAAGAACTATCTGAAAAAGGACTTGTTCTTGAAAAACCCAAAGATGCCATAAAAGATCCATACATTCTTGAATTTATTGGTCTTCCAGAGTACACAACCTACTCAGAAAGTGATTTAGAGCAGCAATTAATCGATAAACTAGAGCATTTTCTATTGGAACTAGGTAATGGATTTACATTTGTTGCCAGACAAAAAAGAATATCCTTTGAAGACAAGCATTTTAGGATAGATTTAGTTTTTTACAACAGAATTTTAAGATGCTTTGTATTGATTGATCTAAAAATTGGAGAAATTAAGCATCAAGATTTGGGGCAAATGCAAATGTATGTCAACTACTATGACCGTGAAATACGATTAGAAGATGAAAACAAAACCGTTGGAATTGTTTTATGCAAAGATAAAAATGAAGCAGTAGTAGAATATACGTTACCTGAAAATAATGAACAGATTTTTGCGAGTAAATACAAATTAGTTTTGCCAAGTAAAACTGATTTTAAAGCAATTATAAAATAATACTATTTCTGATGAAAGAAAAATCTGAAATAGAAATCAACTTAGACGCTGTACAGGAAGGTTTAAAACTTTGGATTAGCTCTAAAAGAGACAAAACCTTATTTGATAGAATTGATACAGCTACTGAAAATAATGAAGCTCGCTTTCAATTGGTTGAAGGATACTATTATGACTATGAGATAAATGACGATCAATTTATACTAGGAGATATCGGTGAAAATATTATTCAACAGCATAAACGTCATTGTAATATTGGCACCATCTCTCCAAACATTTTTGTTGGAACATTAGAAATCCCATTACTAAAAAAGAAAAATTTAGAAAAGTGTACATCAATTGAATTAGAAGTTCAATCGGTTAAATCAGGTTATCGAGATGATTACCGAGACATGCTAGAACTCATTACAGAGAAATGCACTGATTTACTTTTACAATCTAACTCACCTGTTTCGCATCACTTTGATGTAGACTATTCAAAAGATAGTCAAACACTTTATCAAAAGTTTGCTTTTATAAAATCCATCATTAGTTCGGAAGAGTTTAAGGATGCTGTTCATAGAATAGTAACTGCACCTGTAACTAAGTGGGCAGAAACGCATGAACAAAAAGACATTAGAAGTGTAAGAAGGTTTACTAATAGAAATATAAAAGAGATAGTAAAAGGTGGAAAAAGAACCAATTTGCCAAGCGGTCATTATTTAGAAAATTATGGTTTTAAAACGCTTCCAGAAAGAATTACTAGTGTTCGTAAAACAGATTCTGCTGATACACCCGAAAATCGTTTCATTAAACATGCCTTAGAAACATTCCTAAAGTTTTGTTCTGATATAAACAAGGTTGCAACCAAAGAGTCAAAACTTGGTAAAGAATCAATTGTATTAATTAGAGAGCTAGAGTCACAATTACATCATTCTGTTTTTAAAGAAATTTCTAGACCAACAACATTAAAACTCAATAGTCCTGTACTTCAACGTAAAGAAGGCTATAGAGAAGTATTGAGAACTTGGTTAATGTTTGATTTAGCTGCCAAACTAATTTGGAAAGGAGGTGAAGATGTTTATGGCGCAGGTAAAAAAAATATAGCTACACTTTATGAGTATTGGCTCTTCTTTAAACTACTTGATTTATTTCAAGAAATTTTCGATATCCATCCAAAAGAAGTTTCTGAGTTAATAAAGCCAACAACAGATGGCTTAAACCTTCAAATAAAACAAGGTAAATCAACTCCACTTAGAGGTGTTTATGATGCTGGAAGTAGAAAACTTAATATTCGTTTCAATTACAATAGATCGTTTAGTGGGAAGCAAAAATATCCTGATTCAGGTAGTTGGACAACAACCTTAAGACCCGATTACACCCTTTCTTTTTGGCCTTATGGTATTTCTGAAAAAGAAGCTGAACGACAAGAATTAATAGTACATGTTCACTTTGATGCCAAATATAAAATAGCCAACTTAACTGACTTTTTGGAGCAAAATTTTGTAAAAGATTTAGATGAAGAAAAAATTGAAAACAGGAAGGGAATTTATAAAAATGCTGATTTAATTAAAATGCATGCTTATAAAGATGCTATTAGAAGAACAGGAGGTGCTTATGTTTTATATCCTGGAGACAAATCATTAAATCAAAAGGGATTTCATGAAATTATTCCTGGTCTAGGTGCATTTCCGGTACGCCCATCAAAGACAGATAGTGGGATTAGTGAACTTAAATCTTTCATATTAGAAATTATTGAACACTTCATTAATCGTGCCTCTCAGAGAGAAAAAATAGCTTATAGATATTACGATACCTATAAAGATCCTCCTAAATCTGGCAATACGTTAAATGAATCATTACCTGAACCTTATAATGCCAATAGAAATTTAATTCCTGATGAAACTTATGTTTTAATTGGTTTCTATAAGAACTCAGAACATTTAAATTGGATACACGAAACACAGTTATATAACAGAAGGATTGATACAAGGCGCGGTAATCAACCATTTGAAATTGGTGATGTAAAAGCAAAATATTTATTGTTGCATACAACTGGAGATAACTACTCATCAAAATTGTACCAAATAGTAAATGCAGGACCTAAAGTATATTCTAGTAAAAAGATGAACGAACTTAAATATCCAGGTGGTACTGAGAGTAGTTATTTTATTTATGAGATCATGGAAGTAGATGAGTTTTTTCCAATTAGAAAATGGGATTTTAAAAAGTTGCCTTCCTATAAGGCAGATCGTAGATCAGGATTTATTGGCACTTGTACACTAACCGAATTAATGAAGAATATTATTAGCGAGACACCTTAACTACCACTTATAAAGTATATCACACCACTTATGAAATGAATGAGTGTTGTAATAGAAAGTGAGTCGATCAAAAAACAACCTTAATCAATTGATAAACAATCACTACCATACAAATACATAGAACTGCCATCTGATTACGACTATTTATCGCAACAAATTTTAATACTATATTTTTCTATCTTGTATTGAAACTGTATCCTATGAAATTTGCCTCTACCCTGTTTTTACTTTGCTTGTTTTTTGGTGGAACAACTTTTGCCCAAAGCGATTATTTCGATCCTTACAATGCATGGTCGGATGTACAACAAATTACGGAGTTGGCCGATATTGATGGCGATGGTGACGTTGATGCTTTTGCCACCAATACTGCATATTTTTTTCTCTCGTGGTTTATAAATCGGGACTACCTTAAAGGCATACAACACGTTGATTTTATACCTAATACAGGCACTAACGTAACTCCCGACTTTTCTCAAATTGATTACCACAATGCCGATTTCCAAACCATAATCGACACTTATTTCTATGATACTGAGGATGAAGTTTACACCTTTAATGGTATCCTTCGTTTTGCAGATATGGATGACGATAACGATCTAGATTTGTTTATGGCTACCAATCAAGAAAATGGAATGATCAGATATTTTAAGAATATTGGTTCGAGTACTAGTCCGAATTTTACAAGAGATGAAACCTATGATTTTTCCTTCACTGAATATATTGCCGATTTTCAATTGATAGATTTAAACAATGATGGTCAAAATGATTTGGTGATCAATTCCGTCATTTTCGATTATAGCTGCAGCCTTTTTTATTGTAACATCAATTACCTTGAGCATTCTTTAAGTATTGCAAAGAATGAGAATGGTTTTTCCAATGCTATCAATATTGAACATCTATTTCCTCAAGCGCCTGCCTGTAATTGCGAGATTAAAGAAACTAAAATTCAAAATTTTGCTATTAGAGCTATCGGGAATGTGGTTTATTTAACCTTCGAAAGAGATTATAACATTCATGATTTTGATCAAGTTAGAACCTTTAGGTTTAACAGCATGTATAATGCTCCTTTAACTATTGATTGGCTAAATAGTGAAGCTTTTATTGATACAACCCATTTTGTAAAATTGCCTTTCTATCCTAAAAATAGAGTTGCTGTAAAAGATATCAATAATGACGGCATGCAAGACATTGTCAATGGTAATCTTCAATTGCTGTCTACCAAAGATCCAGGCGTATTGCTTCAAACGGCTCTTAATCCTTACAACGTTTCACCATACGTAACTTCCTTACCGGAAAACTATGATTCTATTTACTATTACAATTCGTTTGTAGAAGGAGAAAGTATTACGCTCATCAATATTTTCGATGGTATGGGTAGTAATTTAGAAATCCTCGATTTTAATAATAATGGCACTTTGGATTTAATAGGTATTGAAGACATAGGATTAACCATTATTGATGATTTTGAAAACCAACCGAATACGCCCAAAAAGTTAATGGCATTTAAAAAGGATGACATTTCATCTCTTTATTTTAGTACCAAAGGTTTAGATTTTTCTATAACAGATTTAAACAATGATGGCGATAATGATGTGGTTACTTATGAGTTGGTGTACAATGAATCTACCGATGACTATACGTTAACCATTAGTTTAAATGAATTACAACACCTAAACGATAGTTTATATTTTGATAGTGCTCTCGTAGTATTTGAACAGAAAACGGAGGAGTTATTACCCGGCGCAACAGACTTAAATATTTTGGCCGGTGATTTTAATGGCGACAATATTGGAGATGTTTTATTGATTAGTAATGTATACAGTCCGCTTAAAAAGGAAATATTGTTGCTCATCAATGTTGGGACTGATGTAGACCCTGATTTTTCCAATCAAAATGCCAACTCCTTGTTTGAAATTGATTTATCCAACTATGAAAATCAAACTTCTGCATTGATGAATTACTTCGTTTTGTATGATTATGATGCAGATGGCGACCATGATTTAATGACGTTTAACCTCACCGATAAAAATGGAGAAATGATTATTATTCCCAATGTTGGTGATGGTGAAAACATGGATTTAGGTGAAGCTTTTACGCTTTCGAAATATCAGGCTAGTTCTGAATTGTTTAACAACATCAATATTGGCGTGCTTGACTATGGCCATGATGGTGTTCCTGATTTACTGGTAAGGCATTTTAATATTATTGCCTATTATTTCACCCCCAATTTAGTTTTGCCAATTGCTGATGCGGATGTTTTCAATGCAACTTGGAAAGAAAATAGTCTGTTTATTAATCCAACCGTTAGTCCGTTTTTGTTGGTAAACGAAGGCATAGTAAATAGCTTAGACACAGTCCTGATCAGTTTAGATGACTTAGCTTTACAACATTTGTTTGATAACGACTTAATCGTTAATGACAAAGCATTCTACAGCATCAATAAAAACGTATCCAATGGTGTTTTAATCAATACCGCCACGCAAGAAGACAGTATTATATACTTTACACAAGCGGATTTAGCCAATGGAAATATCGCTTATGTGAGCAGTAACCAAAATGACGATGAGTTTATATTTACCGTTAAACATGGTGCTTATAAATTGATGAATCAAACCTTTGAAATCAACGCCAACACCACTGCTATCCATCATCAGCAAACGGAAGCTTTATATATTTATCCCAATCCAACGAAAGATTATATAGTTGTTGACCATCCATCTTTAACACATTACCAATATCACATTTATGCTGCAAACGGCCAATTGATGCTGAGTGGCGCTATGTCTAATTTCCATCAGAAGATTGATGTAAAAGAGTTGCCCAAAGGAATTTATCAAATTGAAATATCAGCCAAGGATAAAATTCAAAATGCCTCATTTATTAAAAACTAACTCGTAGTGTCAAAGACAATCAACATTTTAAATTTTCAACTTATATAAAGCATTTTTCAATCATATTAAATAAATTTATTCTTCAAAAAAATAATAATCATGAGTTTTTGGAATAAATTCAAAGTCAATTTAAAAGTAGTTCACTGCCCAGAATGCAACGCAGAACAACCAAGAGTAAGAAAACCACAAGGCATGCATGAAATTTTATGGGGCGGATCTACCTGTAAAAATTGTGGTTGTAAAATGGATAGGTTTGGTAAGAAAAGAGAAGGCAAATAGATGTATTTGAACGTAAGCTTCATCTTAGTTTAAATGACATAATCCATTTACTTATGTCTAATAAACACTGCAATTAAATTTATTAAATAATTTGTTTGTTTCCATACAAGCATTTATGATTTAGATTGTATATTTTTAAAAGACTTAAAATTTGCAACATGAGACCCCTAAAATCACTAGCAAGCTTATTGCTGTTTTCATTAGTATCTATTAGTGGCTTAAAAGCTCAAACGACTATTTATGACATTCAATATGTAGATCCTGCTTTAGGTTCAGATGTTTCGCCATACGTTAACCAAACCGTTACGGTGAGTGGAATTGTAACTGCTTCCAAAGAGTCGGGGAATTTGGGAACTTTTTTCATTCAAATGCCGGATAGTAACGCTTGGGCAGGTATTCAATTAGATAATGCTATTGGTTTATCGGCCACTGAAATGGGAGATATTATTGAAGTAACGGGAAAGGTTGTTGAGGTAAATGGAATAACCAAAATCACTAGCATTACAAAAGTAGACATTAGAGGAAAAGGAAACATTGTTCCTGTTACTTTTAATCCGGATGCTTTTACTACTTCAAGTTTAGCTAAAACAGAGCAATATGAAGGGATGTTAGTTACTCTGGGCAATGCGCCTCAACCAATGTTTGTAGTGAACAGCAACCCCAATGCACCCAATAATAATGGAGAATGGCGCGTGGGGTCAAATCTAAATGATGTAAATACCGGTTGTAGAATATTAAGTGGTAGACAAACGGCTGAAATTTCCTCTTCTTTAAATGTTTCTTATATCAATCATATCCAATGGGCGACCAACTCGGGCGTCATTAATGTAGCGCCAACAGTAGTGAACAATGGCAATCAATTTTTTGGCATTACAGGCATCATGACTTACAACGAAGGAAACATTGTTCTTATACCTAGAAACAATGAAGATTTTACAAAGTCAGTTGTAGGCATTTTTGAGCAAACTCAACCGATTAAAGATTTAAATGTATTTCCAAATCCGATAAGCAATGTTGCCACTATACAGTTTGAAACGGAAAAACCAACTTCCTTGGAGGTTACTTTGTACAATCTTCAAGGTAAAATAATTCAATTTTTAAGTAGTTGGAAAGACCTATCGGTAGGATTTCATACCAAAAAGATAGAGTTCAATGATCAAATTTCACCGGGTAATTATATTCTAAGCATTCAAGGAGAGGAAATTAATCAAACGAAGATGATTAGTATCCAGTAATGTTTGATTTCTTTAAACTTCAGATATACTGATATCCTTTTTACAAAATTACTTGCGCTACAAGAAGTAATTGTCACTCAGATTAAATCGGTGAGTCTCATGAAGCAGAAAATTTAATCTTAATGAGATGCTTCACTTCGTTCTGCATGACGGTCTTATCAATCATAACTGCTATAAAATATAGTTTCTATTGCGTTATCAGATATATTTAATATCGATAACACTCAAACAGTTTACTATCTAAACAAATTCTGTTTAGCCATCCGTACCATAGTTAAATATGGACTTAAATTTTGATCGGGTTCTTTGCCTGCTCCTATCCTTTCCAATTGTAGTTCGTGCCAAAGCAAATCAATAAAACCAAGTTTATCAATCATTTTAATGCCTGTTTTAGCGACAGGAACATCCAGGCGATCTGTTAATCCATTTAAGATATCATCAGCTAATTCAGGATACAACGTAAAAGGTCGAGCTAAACCTACAATATCTAAATGACCATCTTTAATGGCATCATTCATCAATTTTACGGTACGAAAACCGCCCGTTAGCATCAAAGGGATTGAGGTTCGTTTTCTTACTTTTTCAATATATTCCATAAAATAAGCTTCTCGTTCCCGAGTGCTTTGCTTTGCTCCCATCATGGCAGGAGCCTCATAACTTCCTCCGGAAATCTCCACCAAATCAATTCCTAAAGAGGATAAGATATCAACCACTTCCATGGATTCTTCTTCTGAAAAACCGCCACGTTGAAAATCGGCAGAATTAATCTTTATACCAACAGGATAACTACGACCTACTTTTGCTCTAATATTTTTATAAATCTCTATTGCAAATCTCGCTCTATTCTCTAAGCTTCCACCCCATTGATCTGTTCTAATATTTGATAAAGGCGATAAAAATTGAGCCACCAAATAACCATGCGCCCCATGTATTTGAACGCCTGTAAATCCGGCCTTCTTTAATATCGCCGCAGCGTTCCCATACTTTTCAATGATTTCCCAAATTTCATCCTCCTGCAATGCTCTAGGTTCTCGAAACATAAATTTGTTAGCCTTACTCGCTATAGCTGAAGGAGCCACCGTTTCCTTATTGAGGTTAAAAGGTGCTTGTCTACCAGGATGATTCAGCTGTGTCCATAAATGACTTTTGGTGCCATTGGCGGTAGAAGCCATTTGTTTTAACAAAATCAGATCTCTTTCATCTTCAACTACCACGTTTGCCGGCTCTCCTAACGCCCTGCTATCCACCATTACATTGCCGGTTACCAATAACCCTGCGCCACCTCTCGCCCATCTTTGATATAAGGTAATTAATTTGGCGCTTGGTGAATTATCTTTATTCGCCATGTTTTCACTCATCGCCGATTTAGCAATTCTATTGCTTAAAACAGCGCCACAAGGCAGTTTAAATTCTTTACTTAAAAAATCAGTATTGCTCATTAAATTTTATTTTGAAAGACATTTGTCTATTCTTCTAAACCTCTTTTCATCAATTTGTTCATTTCTGCAATCAAAAATTGATGCCAATCATCTACTACTGTGTTAAAAACTTCTTTGTCATTTATATCCACTGCTGGCGGAGAATACGGCCCACTTAAATAATGAACGAGTTCTAACTTTTTAGGCATAATGCCTTTACCTGCATTTTTAACAATAGGAAAAGGTAGCTTAAGCTTATTGTAGATAAGCTTCGTGATCTTACTTTCGGATACTTGATATAGATCATCTGCTTTGGGACATGCTGCTAAAATAATGGGCGTATTGGTTTTTAAAGCTAACCTCACAAAACCTTTACGATTATCCCATTTAATTTGATACTTCTCCTCTATTGGCCTCAAAGATTCTCGCATGCCGCCCGGAGCAACAATTGCCATATCCTTTTTCTCTTTCAATAAAAATTCGCCTACATGCTGTTTGCCTGGAACCGCTCCTGATTTTCCGGCAATCTTTCCTATAATAGGAATTTTAAAAAATGCATTATCGGCAAAACCACGAGGAAAGATGCCTTTTTCTAAATACACCTTGTACTGAAACATGCCTATATCATATGTTGCTAAACTATGATTTAAGGCAAATAAACAAGGACCTTCATCAGGAACTTTTTCCATCCCTACCACTTTATGACTGTGGTATTTTGAAAGAAATTTGTAGATCTTACTAATCTGTTTTATATACTTATCATCTCTTTCATGATAACGATGGTCAATTTTTATTACATCACTTTTATCCATGATTAGATTATTTTACGGCTTGTTTTGCTGCCATTTTTAAAAATTCATCCGCGCCACCATCTTTAAATAAATGAGGATATAATCTTTTTGTTTCACTTACCCAAAGATCGTGTGGTACGTCGTGAAAGGTTCCGTATTCATGTTCATACACCATAAACTGACCGCCTTCTTTATCGAACTCTTGAAACACTTGATCTTCGTTTTCGTCAAACTCTAAGGTGGCAACATTTAATTTATCACAAAGTGATTTATTGAAAGCGACGGTGCATTTCACCCATTTACCATTGACAAATACTTCATTGTAACCATGAAAAACCATTAAGTCAGTACCTAATACTTTTTCTACATTTTCAGTAGCAATATGATTTCGGACATTACAAAAAATCAATCTATTGGGAACACCAATTGATCGACATAAAGCGGCAAACAATACTGCTTTTTCAATACAGTAGCCCTTTTTTTCTGGTCGAGTTAAAATGCTGCTCGCTTTTAGTTTTTTAGGCTGAAATGAAACATTATACGGATAATAATAGTAGCTATCTCTCACAAAATAAAAGAAAGCTTTGATGCGATCGACAGCACTTTCCTTTCCTTCAATTAGCTCTTTTGCTTTCTCTATTATAGCCGGATGTTGACTATCAATAAAATATGTTGGCTCTATATATAAATCAAAGTCTTGCATATTTTAAATGTACAAAATAGAATGCATGCATTGTAAATTTATTTATTAACGAAGTGTAATTTATATATAAATCACAATTAGCATGATCCATTGTTACTGTCACTCAGAGCAAAGCGAAGAGTCTCATAAATGTTATACGTTTATAAAAATAATATTCATCGAAAAATCTCTCTAGTTAACTATAATAGATAAGGAGCTTTTCAATTTTAATGAGATGCTTCGGGAAGTCTCTGTATGACGATTTAATTAATTGAATAAACTAATCCGGTAAGTTCTTCAGCATGAAATCTCTAACATTCTCTCCCATAACTCTTCTAATCTCCGGTTCTGTTAATCCCACTTTTAAGAGTTCTTCTACGATAATTGGCAAACCGGTAATGTTAAACGGAACTTTCACAGATCCATCGTAATCTGATCCTAAAGCAACAAACTCATACCCTACTAAATCAATTACATATTTAATGCCTTCTGCAATCAATTTGGGCTCTAAACCGCACATCGTTTCTTCAAAGAAACCAATACCAATTAATCCTCCTGTTCGTGCTACTGCCATAATTTGTTCATCGGATAAATTTCTACCTCTATCGCAAGTACCTCTTACGCCGGTATGTGACACAATTACTGGTTTGGTAGCAATAGCGGTAACTTCTTCTACTAATTGTGGAGAAGCGTGAGCTAAATCTATAATCATGTTTCTTCTTTCAAATTCTTGCACACATTTTTTTCCAAACTCCGTCAATCCTCCTTTGCCAACTCCATGTGCAGAGCCCCCTAATTTATTATCGAAAAAGTGTACCAAACCCACCATACGAACTCCTTTGCTGTACATGAATTCTATATTTTTGAATTTGCCTCGTAAAGGGTGTGCGCCTTCCAAACCAAATAATCCGCCAGAAACTTGAAAGCTATCTTTATTGGCTTCGATGACAGACTTCAAATCTTCCTTGTTTTTTACAATTTTAAAAGTTGAATTTGATTTTTGTTCTAAATGATGCAGTTTTTGACTTTGGACACCCACTCTATGTTTTAAATTAAACCAAGATCTCAACGGACGACCTTGTCCAATCATCAACATTGAAATATCATCTGTATTACTGTCGTTTTCTTCAAAGTTTAATCCTCTTGGCGATTTACTAACCACTGTAAATACTTCTAAACTCACATGAGCCTGATGCATTTTAGGTAAGTCAACATGCGCTCTTTTTAAGTCCTTGCGCATGGGACGTTTCCACAAAAGTGCATCGCAATGAAGGTCGGCTATAAATGGTAATTCATCGTAGATTTTTTGCGCTTCGACACTTACTTCGTAAGGAGGATGCTCCACAACACCGTTTAAATAACGATCAATCATAGGCGGACCAAACATCGTTGTTAATTTATAGAAAACGGCAATGCTTATAATGACAATTATTACTTTTTTCAAAAATTGAATATTTTATAGGATAACTAATTGCTCGAATTTAGCTAAAATATATAGACCTTAAAAATGACGATCTTATTATAATTTATAGGCAGCAATATTAGGTCTATTGCTTTACAATACTTTCGGTACCGATCAGCTTATTATTTTTATACCATTCGAAAAGATATAAACCAGCATCCCAGTTCTTAAGATGAATTTCCGTTCTTCCTTGAATACTTTTTTCAAACTTAATGGCACCTTCCCATGGTAGTATTTCTGATTTCCCAATGTCAACCATATATTGGGCGCCTGTAATGCGAACAGCCGTTGTAAATTCTAAGTCGGTGTGATTGGCTAACAAAACAGCACTTTTGGTGTCTTGGGCATGTACCGATATAACGACCAATAGTATAACAAGAATCGCGACAATTCTTAGGGGTAAGAAATTTTTCATATAGTAAGTTAATCACAGTTAAATTAGTTATTTTTTTAATCATTCAACTAATTTCATTCTAGTGATTCAACGCTTACTACTTAATCAATCTCAATTTTTGGATACTTTGGATTCATTTTCTTAAGTGTTTCACATATTTTTTTAGCCACTAAATATTCCTTATACCAATTTTTATCAGTAGGAATGATATTCCATTCTGCGGCTTTTGAGCAATTTTCAAAAACAGACTCATAAGCTGCTCTATATTCCGGCCAATGTTTTCGTTCTTCAAAATCATTCTTATTGTACTTCCACATCTTTTCAGGATCACTCATTCTTTCATTTAGACGCTCTAACTGCTCATCTTCTGAAACATGCAAATAAAACTTCACGATAGTGGTATTGCATTCTTCCACCAACAATTCTTCAAAATTATTAATGTGCTTAAATCGTTGAAAAACCCTCTTTTCATCAATCCAATTATGCACTCTTTGAATTAAAACATCTTCATAATGAGATCTATCAAAAATATGAATCATTCCTTTTTCAGGCACTCTGTCATGCACTCTCCATAAAAAATCATGAGCAAATTCTAAATCAGTTGGTTTTTTAAATGGAAAAACTCGAATCCCAAGCGGATTTACTTCTTGAAAGGTTTCTCGTATAGTTCCCCCTTTTCCTGCAGCATCCATACCTTGAAAAACGATTAACAGACTTTGTTCGCCTTCAGCATATAACTTCTCTTGTAGTTTAGCAATTGTTTTTTGATAATCTTTTGTGTCTTTTTTGAGCTCTTCTACATCTAAATCATTTGATGGCGTAGTTGGTATATCTAATAATTTAACCTTCATATCTATTATTTTAGCTTATTTGAGGAAATCCAATTATTTTTAAAGCAATCATCAAAATGTTCATCATTCATATCCTATCTTTAGTTTGAATTATTTGCATTTCAATATTGGCTAAAATAATAAACTTTACTAACTGTAATTCCAAATGTCAATTCAAAGCACTTCCATAAAATCACTTTCCACTAAAATAGTAGGCTCTAATTTCAAATGGTTTTTAATTATTGGCTTTCTATTGTCGATTTCTATTCAAAATTTGCAAGCTCAAAAATTAAAGACACCAACTGCCTATCTTAATTATATAGGCGATCAATATGCTGCATTGAGTAAAGAATACTATCAATATTTATCAGCTATTGCTCACTCAGACAATGTGGAAAAGGTAGAAAAGAAAAGACAAGAGTTACTCAATACTTCTTGGAAAGTAACGAATGTGGTGCGCACGATGCCTAGTTTTAATGGAGATAGAAGTTTGCGAGATTCAGCTGCGGCGTATTTGAATCTAAATCATAGAATTTTAAAAGAAGACTACGATCTAATTTTAAACATGTCGAAGATTGCCGAAAACTCTTACAGTGAGATGGAAGCCTTTTTGTTAGCACAAGAGCAATCAGCCGCTAAATTGGACCGAGCCAATAAGCAGATGGTGATGGCACAAAGAACATTTGCTAAAAAATATGGTGTTGATTTGTATGAAAGAAATGACATCACTTACGATAAAATGTTAACGACGAACGAGGTTATCAAGTATTACAACGATCTTTACTTGATCTTCTTTAAATGCCATAAAGAGGATTATTTTTTACAAGGTGCAGTGCTTAGAAACAATGTTGAAGAGATGAAACTTCACATGAACCAACTAAATGAATATGCGGAAAGTGGTTTAATGAAATTGAAATCCTTTGATGCTTACGAAGGTGATATATCTTTGTTGAACGCTACTAAAAAGATATTGACTTTTTATAACCAAATAAGTAAAAATGAAATGTCAGAAGTTTTGTCATTTGAGCAAATCAAAAAAGATTATGAAGCCGCCAAAACTGCATTTGAATCTACTCCAGAATCAGAAAAAACACCAGAAGACTTTACCTATTACAACTATACAGTAAGAAATTATAATATGCAGGCCAATCAATATAATGTGGTTAACAATTATTTGTATACTGAAAGAAGTAATCAAGTTACTTATTGGAATCATGTTTTTAAAACCTTTATCGACAATCATATCCCTAATTTTTAATGAGTTCAATAGATAAAAGAGATAAATTAATTGAAGATCCTTTTACGTATAAAAATGTAAAAGATGAAAAGGTATTGATTTACAGAGGCGGCAAATTGATTATGACGCTAACCAAAAATAAAGCAATTCAATTATTGTCGAAATTAGAAGGGCAAGATGATTTTAATGTGCAGCTTATATTGGCAAAAATTACCGGACATTATAAACACGGAAATGAGCGCTGATATAAAATATTTTCACGCTTATACTACTTAGAATTATTTCAATCCATTACTTTTGCTTCAAATAACATAAAATGGGAAGAGCATTTGAATATAGAAAAGCAACCAAGTTTGCTAGATGGGATAAAATGGCGAAGGCTTTTACAAAAGCTGGAAGAGATATTGCTATTGCTGTAAAATCAGGTGGACCTGATCCTGACACGAACTCGGTTTTAAGAAGAGCTATTCAAAATGCGAAGAGTGTTCAGATGCCTAAGGATAGAATTGAGGCCGCTATTAAAAAAGCATCCGATAAAGACACTTCAAATTTTGATGAAATTACCTATGAAGGTATGGCACCTCATGGTGTAGCTATGGTAATTGATACAGCAACCGATAACCCAACCAGAACAGTGGCGAACGTTAGAGCAGCTTTCAATAAAAAAGGCGGAACATTAGGAACGCAAGGAATGCACGATTTCATTTTCAATAAAATGGCTGTTTTTAGAATTAAAGCGGAAGCTGTTGAAGATATTGAAGAGTTAGAATTGAGTTTGATTGATTTCGGTTTAGAATCAATTGAGAAAGAAGAAGGTGAAGAAGGAGAGCAATTTTATGATCTATATGCCGGTTTTACAAACTTTGGAAATCTACAAGCAGGTTTAGAAGAAATGAAAATCGAAGTAGAAAAGTCTGAGCTTCAAAGAATTCCAACCATCATGAAAACACTTTCTGAAGAAGATACTGATGAAGTATTAGACCTTATCGATCGTTTAGAGCAACTGGATGATGTGCAAAACGTTTGGCACAATTTAGAGTAAGTTTTTGATATGCAGATGTTTAAAATAAATTATCAGTGGGTTCTAACGAATACATGAAAAATGGATAAGATTAAGGAGGACAATAAACATGTTATTTACAGACCAACTGATAAAAACCTTTGGACCGGTAGAAAAACAAATTCGGAGAAAGGACTACAATATTGGTACCAAGCGATTCAATGTATTCAGCTAGAAAAAGGATCATTCCCCGCTGAAAATGATCATAAAAGATTTGCCTTAATTGGTTATGTCTGTGATGAAGGTGTTAGAAGAAATCAAGGTAGAATTGGCGCAGAATTGGGACCTACAGCATTAAGAAAATCACTTGGAAAAGTGGCACTGCACTTTGAAAATAAATCAATTTTTGATGTTGGTGATATTGTTTGCATTGAGAATAGAATGGAAGCTTGTCAAAAAAGGTTCAGCCATCAAATAACTGAATTACTTGAACAAAACATCACGCCAATTGCCATTGGTGGCGGACATGACATAGCTTTTGCTCATTTTAACGGCATTTACAATTACGTAAAAGATCAACCTAAAAATAAGATTGGCATTATTAATTTTGATGCACATTTTGATCTGAGACCTAGTGAACTTCAAGCTAATTCCGGCACACCATTTAATCAGATAAATACTTTACTAAAAGAAGTCGATCAAGCTTTTAATTATTTTGTAGTAGGCATCCAGCCACCAAACAATACAAAAGAACTGTTTGATATTGCCAAAGATCTTAAAGTTGATTATGTGCTTCACTCTGATTGTGAGATAGCCAAAGTAGAATACATTAATAATCAACTAGATGAATTCATTTCCAAAGTAGATCATTTATATATCACAGTGGACTTAGATGGATTTTCATCGGCCTATGTATCCGGTGTTAGTGCTCCTTCCCCATTGGGATTTGACCCTTCCTTTTTCTTTAAAATATTTGACCATTTGCTTCAAAGTAAAAAGGTAATTTCTATTGATATTGCAGAACTAAATCCAACTTTTGACAGAGATGGACAGACCGCTAATTTAGCGAGCAAGATTGTAGATTATACAGTACTTAATCGATAATCTACTACATAAAAAGTGATAACACTCCGCCCATTACTGCAATGGTTACTATCCAATAAGAAGCATTGATTAAAATGTTTATCCAACTTCTATGTTCGAATAATGAATTAGTGACTAGCACAGGAATCCCAACTAAAATAGCTATAAAACCTCCATGAAAGGCGCCATGTCCGAAATTATGAGGATAACGAGTAATTTCACCGGTAACGCTATCTATTTCATTATGAAAGCCTAATACATAAGAAAGAAAAAAGGCTAGTAAGGCGGAGAGAATGAATGAAATGCCTAATATAACAGCCATATTTCCTTGTTTAAGATCTTCTTCTGTTTTTCCAATTGATGTCATCCAAGCTTTTCCAAATAACATAGGACTATACCATATGAGCCCTAAAAACATAGGCACTAGTGCGCTTACTAAAATTGCAATCCAATTAATATCCATTGTAGTATGTTTTGGTTAGTGAACATTAAATTACTCACTTTACATTAAGTTTACATACTAATTTGTAAACATTTTAAGATATTTTATCATTTGATACGGAATATGATAGTTATTTGAGGTTATTACTATTTATAAAAGAACCCACCTCTGATTTTTCACCCAAATCGTAGATTTGGAAAAATCTTCTCCTCCCTGGAGGAGAATTTTCCCTTTCAAAATATTTAGAGTAAACAAAAATACCGCCTTGATCGAACTAAATATAAGTCAACGAAAAGACATTAATAATATAAAGCAGAATTACTTCACACCTAAAACACCAAGCAAACCACGAGTCAATTCTCGTGTAAAAGTTCTACCAATTTGTCGCGTTGTAGTGCTGTTAAAAATCTTATCAAAAGTAGATTTTTTAGCTCGAGTAGAAGTACGTCTAGTAGTTGTGCTTTTAGATTTTTCTTTAGCATTAGCTGCTTCCTCCTTTTCTTGCTGCTCGTGAACCTTTTCAATTTTTTCACTCAATTTTTCATAAGCACTTTCTCTATCAATTACTTCATTGTAGTAAGAAGCTAAGTCGGACGAACGAATCAAATCCTTTTTCTCTTGTTCTGTAATGACATCCATTCTTGAAGAGGGCGCTCGCAATAAGGTATGTACTAAAGGTGTTGGAATCCCTTTTTCATTTAATACCGTTATAAACGCTTCCCCAATACCTAATTCGGTAAGCGTTTTGTTCACTTCATAATAATCAGAGGAAGGATAATTTTCAGCAACCAATTTTATCGCCTTTCTATCTTTTGCTGTAAATGCTCTTAAAGCGTGTTGCACTTTCATTCCTAACTGACCCAATACATCATTTGGAATATCCGTTGGGTTTTGCGTACAAAAGAAAATCCCCACTCCCTTCGATCTGATTAATTTTACAATCGTCTCAATCTGGCTCAATAATGCTTTAGAAGCTTCTTGAAAAATTAAATGTGCTTCATCAATAAAAATGACCAGTTTAGGTTTCTCTAAATCACCTTCTTCAGGAAATTTCTCATATACTTCTGCCAATAAACACAACATAAAAGTTGAAAAAAGTTTAGGTTTATCTTGTACATCGGTTAAACGTAAAATGTTGATATAACCATCGCCATTCTTATTTTTTCTAGTTAAATCTTCTACATCAAAAGAACGTTCTCCAAAGAAATTCTCTGCTCCTTGAGATTCTAATTCAATCAATTTTCTAATAATTGTGCTTACAGAAGAAGAATTAATTCTGCCATATTCTGATTCAATCTCTTCTTTCCCTTCGTTGGTGAGATATTGCAATGCTTTTCTGAAATCTTTCAAATCTAAAAGCGGTAATGCATTATCATCACAATATTTAAATACAATCGCTACAATGCCTTGCTGTGCTTCAGAACAATCTAAAATTTTAGAAAATAAAACCGGACCAAATTCAGAAACGGTAGCTCGTAATCGCAATCCATCTTGATCAGAAATAGTCATTAATTCTACAGGAAATTCTTTCGCTTGCCAAGGCTCTCCCATTAAATCATGGCGTTCATCAATCTTAGCATGTGGACTTCCAGCTTTAGCTAATCCACTTAAATCACCCTTAACGTCCATTAATAAAACGCCTACTCCATTATTAGATAATTGCTCAGCAATCACTTGAAGTGTTTTGGTTTTTCCGGTTCCGGTTGCTCCTGCAATTAATCCATGTCGGTTAAATGTTTTTAAAGGCGCTTTTACTACGGTATGTGGAATCGCTTGCCCATCCAACATGGCTGTGCCAAAATTCATGCTTGGTCCTTTAAAAGTGTACCCTTTTTCAATGGCTTCTTTAAATTGGTCTTTCATTTTATTTTATTTAGATATCAAGAAGTGATAATCAAGATAATAGACATTATATGTTAGAATTATCTCAATACTTTATACTTCATACTTTAAACTTATTACTTAATCCCTTCACCACAAATCTATAAATTATATACTTGTCCTAAATGAGGTATTTCTACTTTTTTAAAATTTTTAGAGAGTAATATATCTTTAAATGCAGTTTGTCGCTTAGGTTCGCCGTGTACTAAAAATATATTTTTGAGTTTCTCTTTGTCTTGAAGTTTTAAAAACCCCAACATTTCTGAAGTATCGCCATGAGCACTAAAAGAGTTCATAATCTCAATATTAGCCCTTACGACTAATTCTTTCCCAAAAATCTTAACCTTTTCAGGTTTATTGGCAATAATACCTCCCAAAGTATTGGGCGCACAATAGCCCACCACTAAAATTGTTGTATTGCTGTCTTCAATGTTGTTAGAAATATGATGCTTTACTCTTCCGGCAGACATCATGCCCGAGGCACTGATAATGATAGCACCACCTTTGTATTCATTTAAAGCTTTCGATTCTTCTACTTTTCTAATGTATTTTAAATTATAAAAACCAAAAGGATTAGGATCCATTTGCATATAATTATTCAAGTCTTCATCGAAACATTCAGGATGCATTCGATAGATTTCAGTGGCATTGACCGCCAATGGACTATCCACATAAACCGGAATTTTTGGCAATCTACCCTGATTTTCTAATTGATCAAGCATGTAAACAATTTCTTGGGTTCTGCCTACACTGAAAGCAGGAATGATCAATTTGCCTCTATTCTCTATACAGGTCTTTTTTATGATGTTTAGAAATCTATTTTCCTTTTCAATATTCTCCTCGTGTTCTTTGCCACCATAAGTTGATTCACATAATAGATAATCCACCGCATCAATAGGATCAGGATCCTTTAAAATAGGTCTATCCGGTCGTCCAATATCTCCTGTAAAACCAATTAGTTTTTCATGATGTTCATCTACCTGAATTTTGAGCGTTACACTGGCACTTCCCAAAATATGACCGGCATCTTTAAATCTTACTTTAACATCCGGTGTAACACTAAACCATTTATTATAACTTACCGACAAGAAAGATTCCAACGATTTACGGGCATCTTTAACCGTATACAAAGGTTGAATATGCTTGCCTTTCTTTCGCTTGTTCATCCAATCGGCATCACGTTCTTGAATATAAGCACTATCTACCAACATAATAGAACAAAGGTCACGAGTAGCGTGTGTGCATATTACATCTCCTTTAAAGCCATCCTTTATCAACTTAGGTATTCTTCCACAATGATCAATATGAGCATGCGATAAAATCAAAACATCAATCTCCGCCGGATCAAACATCCATTCTTTATTAAAATCATCAAGCGCATCTTCATACCCCTGATATAATCCACAGTCTAACAATATTTTATAGCCATTATCTAAGGTAAGTAAGTGACAGCTGCCGGTTACTGTTTCTGCTGCACCACAAAATTTTATTTTCATATAGTCGTTTGGTTTACAAGAATTCTTATTCAAAAATACGCAATCTTAACACCTTCTAAAAATGCATCTAATTAATTGAAAAACAAAAGCTTAGATAGCAAAATTCAATAATATGTGGATAACTGGCATAAACTTTGAAACGCTTGTCTTATAAATTTGATTCTTAGATATAAAAAATATAAAATGAAACGTATTTCCATCTTTTTAATAGTAGCAGTTATTACAGTAACCTTTCCTTTTGAATTAGGACATGCACGACCTGGGGGTAAATTTCTTAACTCAATTACCGGTCAAAAATATTATATCAATAAATCAATTAGTAAGTCAGAATTAATTAAAAATGCAGCCAAGCCAAAAGATAAAATTTGGGTAGTTGATATTTGGGCCAGTTGGTGTATGCCATGCGAAGCAGCTATTCCCGGTTTAAAAAACATGTACGAAGAATTTAAGGATAAGGATGTTGAGTTTATAAGTGTATCCTACGATGCTAAAAAGAAATATTGGATTCAAGCTTTAAAAAAACACGAAATGCCTTGGCCACAAATTTTAAATTATAATCCAGCATTTGAACAAGATGAGTTTAAATGGATGTTTCCACATGACGCTCTACCCACCATATATTTAATTGATAAGAATGGTACCATCGATCAAATGAGAGGATTAGACGATTTGAAATATAATCTAAGAGCTTTAACTGCTTACAAATAGTATAAAAATGTACTTGGGCTAAAATAAAAAACGGTTACTCAAAATTGAATAACCGTTTACTTCGTAGAAATAAATCTTACAACTCAAAAACTAACCACAATCTTGATTTGTCATTTTGATGTTATTTCTGTCGAAGCCATCAGCTACTGCGCGATCAATAATATCGTTCATTAGATCAGTATCCATAACAGGAGTTCTTGAAAGTAAGAACCAAGTATTTCTGAAAGGATCACTTACGACCGCGTAGCTATAATCATCTGCTAATTCTATAATCCAATAATTTCCATTATCACTTCCTTGATTATTAGGTAAGAAACTAACAGTTAATTTTGTACCATTAGACCCTTCAACAGGAACAGCTGTTCCATCAGATCTGCTTATTGGTCCTTGTCCACTGAATAATCTACACTTGTTTACCACTTTAACTTTACCACTGCTCAATAGAGAATATTCTGCTGTAGTGCAATTACATCCTATATTAAAAAATTGAGGATAAGATGCTAACTCATACCAAAGTCCTAAATATTGAAGTAAATCCACAGACTCAACTGTTTGTGGTGCATCAGCAGGAACATCTTGCTCCATACAAGAACTTAAAAGTAAAAAAGCGGGTAAAAGGATTAGTGTAAATAATTTTTTCATGATTGATTAGTTTTTGTTAGTAATTCTGATTCTAGTCATGTAACAAACAACCTCTAAAAATGTTTAAATGCCACTAGAAAAATTTTTAATCAGCTTCGTATTTGCTAACTTGCAGTAAAAATGTAGCTATGTTGGAAGATATATCTCAAAAGATTCAAGATAATATTAGACAAGGAATGAAAGACAAGTTTGGCCTTTCTGAAAAAGAGAGTCAACAATCTATTGCAATAATGTTTGAAAAATTTAAAACAGGCTTTACTACAGATGCTTTAAAAGAGAATGTTGGTGAATGGAAACAAATCATCCAAGGAAAAATAGCTGCCAAAAGCAATCCTCTTAAAGAAAAACTGAATCAAGATACCATTGATGAATTAATGCAAAAAGTCGGTTTAAGTGAGGAAACCGCTAAGAAAGTTAAAGATTTTTCCTTAGAGGAATATTTGAAAGAGATGAAAAATTCTTTTGCCAACTTAGAAGATAAAATGGACATTTCTGGCATTATAGATAAAATTAAGCCGGAAAATTTAGAGAAAAGCGCCAAAGATCTGAAGGAAAATTTTGGTAAGTTGTTTCAAAAATAATTGATTAGCACTTATTAAATTTAGGATTTTACATTTTCTGTAGTCTTAGAAACCACTGGAATTTCAATATCTAATTCATTAGACCACATAGTATCCATTGTCCAACGTACCTGACCATTTAATACTTGAATGATTGATCTAACCGTCGCTAAATTTCGATTAACGCCAAACTCTACCCTTCTTCCAATATATCTAAAATTAATGCTGGCTTGTTGTATAGAAGGAATGATGACCAGTTTAAAACTAACCTGTTCCACCTTGCGATTTATGAGTTCGTTTAATATCCCTTCTACCAGTCTATAAATTGCTAGTTTAGAAATGTTATCTATGTTTTCAGCGAGTTTTTTTTGTCTGAAAATTATTTTGATTTTCGACCTTTGATTAGATTCATTTACTAAATCATGAATAGCTGCGGATAAGCCATATCGTTCTAAATTTCGCGGTACTAAACTATGAGATAAGCTGCGAATATTATTACAACTATTGTCTACTTGTTCAATAATATTGGTCAATTTTTGCTTTCTGCCATCGTCATCACCTTTGTATTTTAAAGAAGATAATTTCATTTTTAGAGCAGACATTTTTATACCAACACCATCGTGTAATTCGTCTGCCACACGAATTCTTTCCTTTTCCTGTCCTTCTAAAAGTGCAAAGGAAGATCGAATACCGGCCAATCCTAATTCCGTTCTTAAATTTTTATTATCCGCAATTGAATTTTTTACTCTAAAACCTAACAGAACTGAAAATATAACACTCACAATAATACTTCCCACATAAATACTTCTTGAGCTATCAATATTAATGGGTATCAAGCCAAACTTAACCAGCGTAAAGGTTAGTACAATTCCAAAAGCGACTATATAGGCTATTACCAGTCCAATTAAACTTTTGTCTCCGCTGCTTTTATAACTAAAATATAGAATAGCAAATATTAGAAAATGGATAATAATAATGACAATGCTCAATATAATCGAGATCCAAAATTGAATGCTTTGATTCATTGCCGGATAAAGCAAAATAACTATTGAGATAAACAACAAAAATAATGCGCCACCTCTTATAAAATTGAATACTTTATTGGAGCTTAGTTTATCTTTTACAAAGTTTCCTACAAATAATATACTAACCAACATGTAAGTATTAAGAATCAAATATCGAATAACATTTTGTGGCCATGGGTATTTGGGCCAGAAATATTGAAAAGCGAAACCTTCATTTATAAAAATAAAAGCTAGTCCAAGTGCCAATAAAAAAGTGTAGTAAGAATAATAGTTGTCTTTTAAAAAATAGGAAATCAAACCCATTAGAAAAAGATATAAGAGCATAATACCATAAAACATTCCTAAACGATATTCTACTATTTGACTGGCTTCAATTTTGTATTGCGCATCCCAAACTTTTACTGGAACATTTACATAATTAGGCTGTTTATCCACCTTAATAAAAATGGTATAAATGCTAAAAGGAACAGCATTCAAGGTAAATAAGAAGTTCCTATAATCTACTTCTCTTTGTTGAAATGGAAACTTACTTCCGGTGGTAACGTGTTTAACTGGCTGTTGATATTCGTCAAAAATATAGAAGTCTATGCCTTCTAATTCAGGATTTGAAATTTCAATAAAGAGATTTTTGGTTGTATCAGTTTCGTTAATCAATTGAAACTGCATCCAATAACAAACCTGTGTAAATCCAATATTTGATTTCTTTCGAATGGTTGTAAAAGAACCTTCATTCCATAATTCAACAATATCATCAATACTTCTTTCACAAGTAACATCTCCAAAATTGGAGATAAAATTAGACGCATTTAAATTGGTTAAATCGTCCTCCACTATGAACGGTGGATTCATTTGACCTAATACGTTTAAGGTATTTAAAAGCAATATGATATATATTAACAACCCTTTGCTCATTGGTTAATATTTGACTTTCGGGGAATTGTAATATGTGTAGTTGTGCCTTCTCCAACTTTAGATAAAACTTCTAACTTCCCTTTTAAAGCACGAACACGAGTTTCTATATTTCTTAGTCCTATACCATCTCTTAACGCAATTTCATTAGAGTTAAATCCAACGCCATCATCTTTAACTTCAATCTGTAAAAACTCGTCTAACAACTGAACTAACACATTTACATGAGCTGCTTTTGAATGTTTGATGACATTGTTGCATACTTCTTGAAGCATTCGATAAATATTTAGCTTTGTAAGATCATCCCAATTGAGTTCTGCTGCTTCATCTGAAACACTATGACTTATTTGCAAATCCGGTTGTGCCATTTGTAATTGATCCAAAACTCTGTTTACAATCTTATCCAAACTAACAGCTTGCCAATTGATCACAAAATCTGAGGCAATTCTATTTAAGTCATTTTGCACATCTTGCAATTGATGTAAAGCAATCGAAACGCTTTCTTCATCATCAACAACCTCTTTCGATTTTAAAATTTCTCTTTTAATACTCTTTAAATCCTTTCCTAATTTTTCTTCCAATGTTTCGGCAAGAATACCTCTTTCAACTTCTTGACCATGAATAAATGCTTTTATAGATTCTTCATTTATATCTTCAATTTTCTTTTGACTGATATTATACTCCTCCAAGTTATTTTGAAATCTAAAAGCAATAATGGTAGACACAATTAACACCTCAGCTATCATATTGATGAAGATGTAATGTGGCGTTGCTGTTTTTAAATAAAAGAAAGAATAAATGCTAGCATCAGGAGAAATAAAAAGAAAACCTAAATAACCTCGTTGATTTAATAGCAATAGCCAGATGATTAATTGCACTAAAAACAATAATAAAAACCAAAACCCTTCTCTTCTACCCGCTTGTAAATAAGTAACAATTCCTAAGCCTGAAATAGTAATACCAAACAAAATGAAGATGACATTTAATAACATTAGCGGCACTAAAATGGGAACGCCCAGAATAAAATATAGGATGATGATGGCTAAGAATGAGAGCACTGCAAATGCAATAAACATCATTAAAATCTTATCAAGCTTCGGATATTTTATGCGCGTACTAAAGAATGCCCTTCCGAAAAAGATCATTCCCATTACATATCCAAATCCAGTTACTCCAATTACAATATCCTGTAAAAACGGACTATTACCCCAAATAAATTGCATTCCCAAACCCGTATCGAATGCGCAAAACATCAAAACGAAAAAGTTAATTATGGCATAAAACAAAAACAAGTTTCGTTTAACCACTATAAATAAGCCAATGATAAAAACCAAATAAATGAGATAAAGCCCTAGCATGATGCCGATGGATAAAAAATCTTTTGTACTTTTTTTTAAAAACAACTTCTCTTCTATCAATCTAATAGGAAGAAACATGGCCTCTAATTGAGGCTCTATCTCAATTGAAATAGTTGCCTCAGTGTTGGGTTCTATTGCTATAGGAAAAATAAAATTTCGATGTTTAAATGCCCTTTGATTAAACTTGAATTTATCGCCAAATTTTATCGTGTCGGTAACATTTCCGTTGTTAGTAATATAAACATACCCTTCGTCGATTGTTGGGTTATAGATTTCAAGCAATATGGTTTTAGTAGAAGAAGCTTGACTATAAATTCTGCCTTTAATTGACACTTTCTTATTTACAATACCAAGCGATAGATTTTTGTAGGATATTAACTGATAATCATCTGCAGAATCCTTCGCCGATTCAATTCTGTAAACAAAATGATTTTTTAAATATTCTGATGTAAAATCATCTCCAATTACGATAGGCGTATCCACAGATGCCCAAAGACAACTGTAACCTGTCAAAAAGAATATAAATAATATGAAAATCTTATGCTTCAGAAAACTTTTTCTATAAAGATACAAGAAGCATTTTGAACTTATTCAGGAATAGCAGCCATGCCACCAGCACCTTTACTCAATTTGTCTATTTCAAGATCAATTAAGTATAAAGCATTTCCACCTTCACCAATCAACTCTATTCTATCTAATATCTGACGGTATAAATTCTCTTCCTCTAACTGCTCGTTAACATACCATTGAATAAAGTTATTAGTTGTATGATCATTTAATTTTAAGCTCAAGGAAACAATTTCATTAATAGCTGCTGTAACGCTTTGCTCTCCGGTATATGCATATTCAAAAACCTCTTTTATATTTTTGAAATCCGATCTTGGTTGTTCCACTGCCGGTACTACAACTTTTCCACCTTTATCAATTACATAATTCAGTAGTTTCATCATGTGCATTCGCTCTTCATCAGAATGTTCAAATAAAAAACGTGCTGCTCCGGCAAACCCCTTGTTATCGCACCAACTCGCTAATGCTAAATATTTATAAGATGCTTGCCCTTCAATGGCAATTTGTCTATTTAAAATTTCTTCAATCTTTTTGTCTAACATATTCAAACTTTATTTTCGCAAGATAGTAATAATTATAGTTGATCTCTTTTACTTTTGGGTAAACCTTTTACCACTAAGTCATAAGAATGGTTAATTAAATCAAAAATTGATTGATCAGATAACTCTCCACTGACCTGAACCGTATTCCAATGCTTTTTGTTCATGTGAAAACCCGGCTTTACACAGTCGTAAGTTTCCCGAAGCTCAATGGCCCTCAAAGGTTCGCACTTCAAGTTTATGGTAAGTTCCTGTGCATCTAATGACGTTAGTAAAAATATTTTTCCTAATACTTTAAAAACTAAGGTGGACTCATCAAAAGGAAATCCTTCACTAACACCTTTTTTTGTTAAACAGTATTCCCTAATATCTTCTATATTCATGTTTTAGTTACAATTTTTATCATAAATGTACTACAGATGAATGAAACCTTAGTAGAGGAAGTAAGTCAAAAGATTTACAAAAACTATAAATACTTAATTTCCAAATACCTTGAAATTACTAAGCGAGGTAAAACACATTTTGAGAATTGCACCTTTAAAGAATTATTTAAAGATGCTCAAGAGCGATACAATTTATATGCTATTGTAGTGGCTAATACACTCAATGAAATAAAAGACATTTTAAAAGAAAACAGAAATGATGTTGAGTTTTGGAAACTATTCAGAACTAGATATTCTAAGCTAATTTCTAATAGACAAGATATTTATATTGCAGAAACCTTTTTTAACTCTATTACTAGAAAGGTTTTTAATACGGTTGGCTTTAATCCTGAAATTGAATACGTTGATTTCAGCGATTATGGAGACGTAGCTTATAGAGAACCTAGGGTTTATGAAACCATTGAAACTGGTCATTTTACAAAAGAAGTTATTAAAGAAATTCTCCTCTACTACAAATGGAGTATTCCGTTTGAAGATATTGACAGAGATGCCCAAAGAATTTTTGATACGATGGCACCTTTGATTGTTTTTCAAAGAGGTGTGTTAGAAATGCATAAAATAGAATTTCTAAAAATGGCATTTTATAGAAACCGAGGGGCCTTTATTATTGGTAGAATTAAGCATAAACGATGGACAATGCCTTTTGTATTTCCTTTGCTAAACGACAAAGAAAAAGGGCTTTATGTAGATACTGCCATCTGCAATCCGAATAATGTAAGTATAGTATTTAGTTTTACGAGAGCCTCATTTTTTGCGCACACTACCAAACCAGTGGAGTTAATTGATTTTTTAATTGACCTTATGCCGCACAAAAGTTTGGGAGAATTATACGATTCAATCGGTTATTACAGACATGGTAAAACAATTCTTTATAGAGATCTCTATCGATACGTGAATAGCAACATTGATAAATTTATTATTGCTCCCGGTATTAGAGGTATGGTAATGAGCGTTTTTACTATGCGTAACTACAACTTTGTTTTTAAAATAATAAAAGACAAATTCGACAATCCTAAGACGGTAACACGAGAACAGGTGATACAAAAATATAGAGATGTGGAGTTGAATGATCGTGTGGGAAGATTAGTTTACGCTCACAAGTTTGAACATTTGGCTTTTCAGAAAGAATATTTCACACAAGAGTTATTAGATCATTTAGCCGAAGTAGCCAAACAAACTGTTACTATTACAGAGGATAAAGTAATTATAGATCATGTTTACTTAGAGAGAAGAATTCAACCTTTGAATTTATATTTAGAAAGTGCTACCAAAGCAGAGGCCTGTGCTGCGATGATAGATTATGGCAATGCCATTAAAGATATGGCAAAAGCCAATTTCTTTCCAGGTGATTTACTGTTAAAGAATTTTGGTGTAACAAGACATGGTAGAGTAATTTTTTATGATTATGATGAAATTCAAAAAATCACAGAAGTTAAGTTTAGAAGAATTCCACCGCCTCGTAATGATTACGATGAATTTGCAGCTACTCCGCAATTCTCTATTGGGATGAATGATATCTTTCCAGAAGAATTTAAGAACTTCATGGTTCCTAAAGGCGCCATAGGTGATGTGTTTATGGAAGTTCATGGCGACTTATTTGACGCTAAATACTGGCGAAGTATTCAAATTGATATTGAAAGAGACGAAATGCTAGAGTTTTTTGCTTACGATGAGAAGAAAAGATTTCAAAAAGATTAGATATCATCCTTAGCATTCAGTTAATATCCGCTTTCTATTAAAAATCATTATCTTTGCAGCCGATTTTGATAAACCCTATATCTTATTGATTAAGATAGTAGGCATTAAACCAAAAAAACATTTTTTAAAATGGCAACTAAAATTAGATTACAAAGACACGGTAGAAAAGGTAAACCTTTCTACAAAATTGTTATAGCAGATGCTAGAGCAAAAAGAGACGGTAAATTTATTGAAAGAATAGGTTCATACGATCCTACAACAGTACCGGCAACAATTGAATTAGATGTTAACTCTGCATTGAGCTGGGTTTTAAAAGGAGCACAACCAACTGACACGGTAAACGCTATCTTAAAATTCAAAGGCGTAATGTACAAAAAACACCTTTTAAGAGGAGTTGACAAAGGCGCTTTAACTGAAGAGCAAGCAGAAGAAAAATTCCAAGCTTGGTTAGCTGATAAAGAAGCTAAAATTGTAGACAGACAAGATCAACAGTCTAAGAAAATCAAAGCTAAAATCGATGCATCTGTTCAAGCTGGAAAAGAAAAAGCAGAAGCTAAGTTAAAAGCAATGAATGAGCCTGTGGTTGAAGAAGTAGAAACTCCAGAAGAAGTTGAAGCTCCTGTAGCTGAGGCAACTGAAGAAGCTTCAGAAGTATTAGGTGATGCAGTTGCTGAAGCAGAAGTTACTGCAGAAGACGCACAAGAAGCGGTTGCAGAGGCTGAAGAAAAAGCTGAAGACACAACAGAAGAAGAAAAAGCTTAGTATTTAAGTTTTTCAAAATATAAAGCCGCTATCGTATGATAGCGGCTTTTTTATTTTCAACTTTTTTAGGTAGTCTTTTATAGGGATAGTTTGGTAATTCATTTGAATTATATTTATATTGCATACTTAAACGTAATAACCCTATATTATGCAACATGTTAAAATCTTTGATGGCAGCGAAAATGCTATCAAAACAAATAAAAAAATAAATCCACTAAATTGGTTTAAAAAGAGATTTAACTTCCTAAACGAAATCCATACCTATAACCTCTGGAATATGAAATCAATTCTTCTTTTAGTCTGCAGTATTATATTGTTTCAAGTTTTAGTAAGCTTGGTCATATATCCTATTTTAAGTGTCTTGATATTTAATTACAATGCATTAATCACTGTATTTATTTTAAGTCATATCATGCTCATTCCTTTGTATATCAAATTCGGATTCTCATTTATTGAATTGGCTTACAATAGATAAATTGACTCTTTAAATACTTTTCCATTTATTCTATTAGTTTCATTATTTTCACATGCTAACCAAAGAAGTGAATCGTGAATGCAGCTCAAATACATCTACTATTTAATCATTGGCCTTTAATATTGATTTTTGTAGGCTTTTTCGTGTTATTAATTGGCGAACGAAATAGTAATATGAGTTACAAAAAGTTAGGTCTAATCCTTTTAATATTAGCTGCATTATTCGCCATTCCAACTCAATTTTCAGGAGAAGGTGCTGAACACATATTAACTGAACAAAATTTGGCAGAACACGATAGAATTGAAAAGCATGAATCACTTGGATTTTGGTCAGCAATATTGGCTTATGGAATTGGAGTTTTAGCTTTCATTAGCTTAATAATGATTCACAACCTTCACTCGTTTTTTACCAACCTTAGAAGATTAACTTTAATATTAGCCGCCGGATCAATTGTTTTAATAGCGATTGCAGCCCACACCGGTGGCGAGATAAGACATACAGAAATAAGACTCACTCCTTCAGAATAAGCTATGTGTTTAATTCTTGTTGCGTATAAGATGCATCCTACTTCTAACTTAATTGTTTTAGCGAACAGAGATGAATTCTATGAGCGCCCAACCAAAAATGCTGAATGGTGGAATGAATCTCCAAATATATTTGCAGGGAAAGATTTAAAGGCAGGAGGAACTTGGCTAGGGGTTAATGAATATGGAAAATTTGGAGCACTTACCAATTATCGAGATCCTTCCAAATTTAATCCTCAAGCAGCTTCTAGAGGCAGTTTAATCACTAAGTATTTAAAAAGTGAGCGATCTATACCAAATTTTATTGATCAATATGTTGGCAACACTTCCATTTACAATGATTACAGCTTGTTTCTTTACGATGGAAACAACCTTGGTTATTTTTCAAGTATGGAAGAAAAACTAATTAATCTTACTCCCGGCATTTATGGACTAAGTAATGCGTTGTTAGATTCTAATTGGCCAAAAGTGAATAGAGGAAAGAAAGCTCTTGAAGAATTTGTAAAGACTGACGAACTCTCTTATGAAAAGGCTTTTGAAATATTATCTGATAAAACACCTGCTAATGATGTAGACCTTCCGTCTACCGGTGTTGGGTTAGAAAAAGAAAGATTGCTCTCCCCTATGCATATCTCTTATCCTGGCTATGGAACACGATCTTCCAATGTGCTATTTTTCAATACGGATGATTCGATTCACTTTTATGAAAGAGATCACTTAACTGGAAATAAAATAGAAGAAAAATTTACGATCGAATAATTCCTAAAACCATTTCTTACGCATAAATATCCAAGCAATAAGAATACTCAAAAATAGTGAAATGCCTACTACAATTGGGAATGCCATGTGTGTTTCTGTTAATGGCAGTTTAACATTCATACCATAAAAACTAGCTACTAAGGTCGGTACCATCAATACAATCGTCACCGAAGTCAGCCTTCTCATTACATTGTTCAAGTTGTTTGAAATGATAGAGGCAAAAACATCCATTGTTCCATTTAAAATATTGGTATAAACGTTGGCCATTTCTAATGCCTGACTATTATCAATAACAATATCATTTACAAGGTCTTCAGCGTCTGGATCATTCTTGATATTTAGAAAATCAGTCCGCTGCATTTTCATCATCACCAATTCGTTGGCTCTAAGGTCGGTTACAAAATAAACTAGTGATTTCTGTATATCCAGCAACTTATTCAATTCTTCATTTCTACTAGAATTGTATAATTCCTTTTCAATTTCAGCTATCCGTCTATTAATCTCCTTCAAATAATGGGTAAAATAAGCAACATTTCGCTCCAATATTTTAAGTACAAAACGTTCTCTATCGCTAGAATTAAGGTCTTTCACCACTGTTCTTTCAAACCATTCCATTAATGGGTTGGGATACGAACTGATTGTGATAATCTTGTCTACCATTAAAATAATACCTACCGGAATACAGATATATAAAGAATCACTATCAATATCATTATCTTCTGTATTGTGAATTGGGGTATTGATTACAATCAACTTTACATCCTCATCTCTTTCATACCTCGATTTCTCATTGATATCAATAGAGTCCATTAAAAAGTCGTCAGGAATATCCAATTCCTCACTTAAGCCCTGTAAGTTCTCCTTATTGAACGGTCGACTTATATTGATCCAGCAATCTGGTTCAGGATGAGCCAACTCAATAACAGGTGCATTTATCTTTTTATATATTTTAATCATTATGGTAAATGATAGACTAATTAACTGATTTCAATTGTGCCGGAGTAAACCATTTCTGCAGGTCCTTCGAGCCAAATATCTGAAAATCCCTCATCAATTTTTTTAAAATGAACATTTAACTGCCCTCCAGGCGTATTTATTATTATAGGACTTTCTGATTTTATGCCTTTATTCACTACAGAAAGCGCAACAGCAACTGTACCGGTTCCACAAGATAAAGTTTCGTCTTCCACTCCTCTCTCGTAGGTTCGCATGAAAATATCATCCTCAACACTTTCTACAAAGTTTACATTAATGCCATTGTCTCTATAAGTATCATTATATCGAACAGCTCTTGCTAAATCAACAACATCTAACTTATCTATATCATCAATATGCTTAACGTAATGTGGTGATCCTGTATCCATAACCAATGCATCACCATCATTGCTGATTTGACAAACATCATTCATTTTTAACTTCACAATTCCCTTATCATTGATGGTAAACTCATGTAACCCATCAATCGCCTCAAATGTGCCTGCTGATTCAACTATATCCAAGTATTGAGCAAAATGACTAATACATCTCCCCCCATTACCACACATACTGCTTCCTTTACCGTCAGCATTATAGTAAACCATCTTAAAATCAGTATCAGAACCTTTTTCTAAAAGCATAAGTCCATCAGCACCAATGCCCATTTTTCTATCGCATAACTTTGCAATTTGAGTTTGACTCAATACTAATCCCATAGAACGATTATCTATCATAACAAAATCGTTTCCTGTACCTTGGTATTTATAAAAGTTAATCTTCACAACGTTCTTATTGATTATATTTAATTCAATTACTGACTAATTTTCATTTTGAGGTGCCACTTTTACAGTGTCATTGGTTTCATGTCCGTAATCCAAGCTGTTATCTGCTTTATTGGGTCCAACAAAAATCATAAACAATCCACCAACCACAATAATTCCTAATGATATCCATGACCATCTCCATCCCCAGATGTTTTCACTCATCGGCTTTTCTATTCCAACATTGTTTTCTTTAGATTCATTCATATTGCTTAACCAATTTTAACGAGAAAACTACAATTATTACAGCATATTAGAGCGTTTTAGGCACGTAATTTGAACTCGGGTATAAACATATATGTTTTACTCTAGAATATGCAACCATTCATAAAAAATTGAAAAAACGATTATGAAAAATTTATTGAAACTCTTTTTAGTAGGAATTTTTAGTGCAGTAATTAGTGTAGCCGCTTTTAATAAATTTGGCAAAACCACTAATGAAACAAAGGTAATAGTTAAAGAAACAAGTCCCTCCAGTTTAACCAAATTAGACAAAACAGTTGCTAATTTAACAGCTGATGGATTCGTGACAGCAGCACATATTGCAACACCTGCAGTGGTACATATCCAAACAACAACTAAAGCCAAAGCCACTAAACAAAATATCAATCCGTTTTGGGAATTTTTTGGTGATCAATACGATAGCGGACCTCAATTGGCAAGTGGTTCAGGAGTAATTATAACGGCTGATGGATATATCGCTACTAACAACCACGTAGTGGAAGATGCTGACGAAATAACGGTTACACTCAATGATAAACGAGAATACAAAGCAGTTTTAATTGGAACAGACCCCAATACTGATTTAGCGGTTATAAAAATCAATGATAAATCATTAGAGCATTTATCATTTGCGAATTCAGATGAAGTTCAAGTGGGTGAATGGGTTTTAGCTGTTGGAAATCCATTTAATCTGGCTTCTACAGTAACTGCAGGAATTGTAAGTGCCAAAGGTAGAAACATCAATATATTAAGAGAAAAGGCTGGAAATGTGGCGATTGAATCTTTCATTCAAACGGACGCAGCGGTTAATCCAGGCAATAGTGGTGGTGCTTTGGTAGATCTAAACGGTAATTTAGTCGGTATCAATACAGCTATTGCAACACCAACAGGAACATTTGCGGGTTATTCTTTTGCTGTTCCATCTAACTTAGTAAAGAAAGTGGTTAATGATATGATTGACTACGGCGTAGTTCAAAGAGGTTATATGGGTGTTTCAATTACTAGTTTAACGGCAGAACAAGCCGAAGAATTTGGAATCGACGATATTCAAGGGGTATTGGTTTCTGAAATAGTGGAAGGAAGTGGTGCAGATGATGCAGGGATTTTGCCGGGCGATGTGATTACAAAAATAAATGGTATTACAGTAAAAAGTAGTCCTGAATTACAAGAATTGGTGGGCACTTACAGTCCTGGTGATAAGATAAACGTAGAGTTTGTAAGAAAAAACAAAACAGAAAATAAGGATGTCACTTTAAAATCAAGAGATAATGGCACGAGTTTAATCACTAAAAAATCGAACGCTAATGCGAGCAAAGTTGATCTTTTGGGCGCTGTATTTGAAGAGTTAACACCAGAAGAAGCTCGTAATTTAAAAATTAGAGGAGGCGTTAAAGTCAAAAAAATTAAAGATGGCATTTTAGAAGAATCTACTCAAATGAAGGCAGGATTTGTGATTACTAAAGTCAACAACCGACCGGTATATTCCATCAGTGAGTTAGAAGAAGTATTAAATGGTTACACTGGTGACGGCGTTTTAGTAGAAGGAAAATATCCGGGCATAAGTGGCACAAAATACTATGCCTTCGGAATGTAAACGTTTGGTTGTATATGTGTGGTTAGTGACAAAGGAAGCGTCTTAATACAAAAAGACGCTTCCTTATTTTAGATTATAACCGATATAAATTTAATTTTTAATTCTAATATTGTCTTAGAAATCTAATTACTTGAATTACAACGATACCATAGCTTATCTATTTGAACAACTTCCGGCTTATCAAAGAGTTGGGAAAAGTGCGTTTAAAAAAGATCTCACTAATATCATCAAGCTTTGTAGCTATTTAGATCATCCTCAAAACAAATTTAAATCCATACATATTGCTGGTACGAATGGCAAAGGATCTACGGCTCATATGCTTTCCTCCATTTTTCAAACAGCAGGCTATAAAACCGGATTGTACACTTCTCCACACCTCATTGATTTTAGAGAAAGGATTAAAATAAACGGACAGTATATTCATAAGAATTCGGTTATCAGTTTTGTAAAAAAAATAAAGCCGATAATTGATGAAGTGCAACCATCATTTTTTGAAATAACCGTTGCAATGGCATTTTATGCTTTTGCAAGACAAAAAGTTGATATTGCCATCATAGAAACCGGATTGGGTGGCAGATTAGATTCAACCAACATTATTCAACCATTGCTTTCTGTTATTACCAACATTGGTTTGGAACATCAAGACATTTTGGGAGAAACATTAGCGGAGATAGCATTTGAAAAAGCCGGGATCATTAAAAGGAATACACCTGTAGTGATTGGCGCTTATCTAAATGAAACTAAACCCGTCTTTGAAAATAAATCAAAAGCAGAAAACGCATCTATCCATTTTGCACAAAACCACTACAAGTCTATTCAAATAGAAGTAGAATCAAGCTTCACAAGTCACACTATATTAAATAATTATACAAATAAATCCATTGATGTTAAATGCGATCTAAAAGCGAGGTATCAATCTAAAAACATCATTACTGTTTTAGAAACTATTGATCTAGTGAATTATTATACTGATTTTAAAATCAACACAAATACTGTTGAAAAAGGGCTTCGAAATGTCATTTTGAATACTAATTTTTGGGGTAGATGGCAACAAATTGATCAATCACCAAATGTTATTTTAGATTGTGCCCATAATGCAGACGGTATTGTTGAGATTGGTTATCAATTAGCATTAGAAAAGTATGATCAACTTCATATTATATACGGCTGTGTGGCCGATAAGGATTTAAAGAAAATAACAGCATTACTGCCAAAAAGCGCTCAATATTACATTACAGAACCTCCCTTACAAAGAGCTAAATCTTTTGAGGATACTAAAACTGAGTTTTTGCAGAATGGATTAAATATTTCCTTTGCATCCCAAGATCCAAAGCTATGCTTAGCACAAGCTTTAAATTCAGCCCAAAAGAATGATCTCATTTTAATAACCGGCAGTGTTTTTCTTGTAGCTTGTTTTCTTAGTGATTAATTTTGCTATTTCAAAGTCGAGTTATTTACCATTTATATTTTATTAGATGTTGTTGTAAATTTCTCATATTTTCACCGTCCGTATGGAAACAATGTTTCTCTTAATTGAACTTAGCCCACCTGGTGCCATCATTTTAATGATAAGCTTAATGTTGCTATTAACCATAAGCTTATATACAGAGTTTTATAGTCCTGCAAAAACATTTTTTATAGCCGTTGTAGTATTGGTAGTCTTTGATATTTTAACGCCTAAAGAAGTTTTAGCCGGTTTTGCCAATGAGCAAATAGCTGTAATTATGCTTTTATTAGTGATTGGTGGCGTCTTAAACAAAAGTTCCGTGCTGGATATACTTTTTAAAAGGTTGTTTCAACCTATCACTTCCTATTCATCCTTTCTTAAGCGAATGATGTTTGGAGTAGCCGGTGTTTCTGCCTTTGTAAATAACACACCTATTGTCGCCATTTTAATTGCTCATGTATACAAATGGTGTAAACTCAACAATGTAAGTCCAAGTAAACTAATGATTCCACTCTCCTATGCTGCCATTTTGGGTGGAACTGCTACTTTGGTTGGAACATCTACCAACCTTTTGGTAAACGGTTTGGCTATTGAACAAGGCTTTGAGAGCTTGAAAATTTTCGATTTTACCATTGTTGGCTTGCCTTTAATAGTATTAGGCACTTTTTATATGGTATTTATCGGCAATAAAATTCTTCCCGACAAACAAGATCCATTGGATCAATTTAATGAAGCTAGTAGAAATTATATCGTTGAGTTAAGGGTAAAGGAAGATTCAGAATTAATAGGAAAAACTGTTGAGGAAGCTCATTTACGTCATCTTAAAAGTTTATTCCTAGTAGAGATCATTAGAGATGGACGAACAATAACTCCTGTAACACCACATCAAGTGATTTTATCGGCTGATATATTATTATTTGCTGGTGATGTAAATACTATTTCTGATCTTTTAGAAGACCTTCCCGGCTTAAGTGTACCGAAGGTTTCTGACAACTTCAATAAGGAAAAAACTGAACTCATTGAAGTTATTATTGCTCCATATTCAGTAATGGTAGACAATACGGTGAAGGAAACTGATTTCCGTAGTAGATTTGATGCTAGTGTTGTAGCTATACATAGACATGGTAGCCGTGTTCATGGAAAAATCGGTGACATTGTGCTTGAATCTGGTGATGTACTATTGTTGTTAGCAGGACAAGATTTTGAGAAAAGATCCGCCAACAGACCTAACTTTTATGTTTTATCTAAAGTAAAAGATCTTAATAAACTAGACGTAAAGCGGTCATTGTTTATCCTTTCCGGATTATTGGGCGCTATCGCATTGTCAGCCTTTGGTGTATTGAGCTTATTTAGTAGTTTGATCATTCTATTAGGCATAATGACTGTGGGTAAAATTATTTCCTTTAGAGAATTAAAGAACTTAATAGATACCAATTTATTGGTATTAGCAGCCTTTGCTTTAGCCTTAGGAACTGCTATTTCTAAAACCGGTACTGCTGATCTTTTAGCAGATAAATTGATATTTGTTTTTGCACCACTTGGTGTTATAGGTATTTTAGCCGGCATCTATTTGGTTACTAATATTTTAACAGAATTTATGACCAATATTGCAGCGGCTTCCCTCTCTTTACCAATAGCCATCGCACTTTCAGTACATGGAGGCTATCCGGTTAAACCATTTATATTGGTGGTAGCTATTGCTGCTTCTGCTAGTTTTATTACGCCAATTGGCTACCAAACGAACCTAATGGTTTTCGGTCCGGGAGGTTACAGTTTTAAAGACTTTTTTAAAGTTGGATTACCATTGACGCTTATTTATATGGTTACCACAATTTTAATTATCTCTGTGTTTTATAACCTTATTTAGTGAGTTGATAAATAACGTGAATTAATGACTGTTTTCAACTAAATAATTGCCAATTTTGCTTCGGGAAATTTTAATTTTTTTCACTTCATATAGTGAACAGTTAAAATCGGTATGGACTTTGGGCTATACTGATAAAAACAAGTAGATATGTCTTTTTTTCATTCGTCTATATTTTTTATACATTTTAAGCTATATGGCAAGCTGATTTACTATCAGTGTATTAAAAACTTCACTTTTAGAAGAACGGTCATTACGCTCGGATTTCTATTTGTGCTTATTCTATCAGCTATTTTAGTTTTTACTTTTAGATTATTGGATGAGATATTTTTCTTCAGTTATAGAACTCAAGAAGTTAAACAGCCTATTTTTATTATTAGTAATCCTAGAAGTGGTACTACATTTACGCATCGTTTAATGTGTATGGATGAAGACAAATACGCTTATACTAGTCTTTATCACACAACATTTCCTTCCATCACCTTATTTAAAATTGTAAACGTTTTAAGTAAGTTGGATAAGAAGATTGGTCATCCAATGGAGAAAATGATTAAAGCTTCTGATCGACTGTTCTTTAAAGGTTGGGAAAACATTCACCCTATGGGATGGGGAAAGTCTGAGGAAGATGAAGCCATGTATGTTTATACGGGCTATTCCGCTGGTATGTTCTTTTTAAGTCCATTTATCAAAGATGTATATGAAATCGTGTTTCCTGATAACGTTAATGATAAAGTGAGAAAAAAGATCATGAACTTTTATACCAATAGCGTTCAAAGAGTCATGTTTGCACAAGGACACAACAAAGTTTTTCTCTCTAAAAATGTAATGTCTACGGGCAGATTAGAATCGTTAAATGAAGCTTATCCAGATGCACGATATATTTACCTAGTTCGTAATCCAATGGAGGCTATCCCTTCTTTAATCAGCATGTTTTCTATTCCTTGGAATTTTCATAGTCCTGAGATAAAATATGATTCTCCGGAGTTTAGAGCTGTAGGGAAAATTGGAATTGATTACTACAAATATTTCAATCAATTTAAGGATAAAATCAACCCTAAAAATTTAATTACCATTAACTACGAGGATCTTGTCAACAATCCGAAAGGCACTATTGAGGAGATTTATGAGCATTTTGATTTAGTAATTGATGCCGAATACGATAAAAAATTAGCAGCGATCACTAAAAAACAAAAAAGCTATTCTAGTGCACACGATTACTCATTAGAACAGTTTGGAATGACTGAGGATCAAGTGTACAAAGAATTAGATTTTATCTTTGATAAGTACAATTTTGCTGTATTGCAGGATTAATCTACTTTTCAACTTTCCTTAATAATATGGTTTGCTGACTAAATTTATTAGCTGCTTCTAATAATTGAACCACTTCATTCCATCTCTCTTTAGATAAAAAATAATGGTCGAATGAACCCAATACTTTGATTGTAAGCTCCTCGTTATTTATGATAGATTCACTTTTAAAATGGCCAACAGTATTGGCAACGTTCATTACAAAACCTTCTAATGAACCAAATGAAAAACCTTTAGGTAAGGATAATTTGATTGTATAATCAAAACTACATGGATAGTCGAAATTGATATCATATAGTCTATTTTCTTCCCATTTATTAGATTTAAAAAGTAGATTTCCAACAGTCATCTGAATGTTATCTTGAATAGGAATTGCAAAGTCATCCAAAGTAAAAGCTTCCTTAATTTCAAAAGTATCATGATTATGATGATTTCCTATCTGGTTAAGTTCTAAGGAATAGCTATTCTCTTTAAATTGCCCTATCTCTTCGATCAATTGCACCTTTCTCCTATTGATGGCCTGTGCCTGCTCTAATACAATTTGCTGATCTATTAATGCTTCTATTTTGCTTAACTCCTTTTTTTTGAACATTATTCCCAAATCAGCATCTTTATCATCCTCATCTTTCTTAATGGCTAAAAGCGCTTCGTATTGAAACAACGTTTGAAGATTTTTCTTTTGATTCCCCAATGCAAAAGTTGTCTGTGATACCTCAAGATCATTTAGATTTTCTGCCAGACTAATGTCTATTGATTTGGAAATCAAATTATCAGAAGCTATAGAAATTGGTAATTGGCTTTTATCCAAGTGACGGGTCTTGGGCGTAAAAACATATACTCCACTCCCTTCTAATTGATAAGGAATATCATTTATGACCGAAAATCGATTGGGATCTACCAATATTGTGGAATCATTTTTTATCCTCACTAACAAATCCATTTCCTCCGTTAATATAAACTGATTAATGTTTGACATTCTTCTATCGAAAGCCACTAGGACATCATGCTCTATATTCAACTTATTTAAGGTATAATGTATAGTTTTAGCAAACTGATGATTATGCTCATCATATTGATTATCATTCCTAATGTCTGAAATCGTCTTATACTGCCGATAGAAATTATATAGAAGATCCACTACTTCCTTTTCATTAGATCTTTTCACTTTTACCTTCTCTGACTTAAACTGCTTTTTAAACTGTTGAAAAAACATCTTATTACTTCCATTGGTAAACTCTACCATATAATCTTGCAGTTTGGCCGGTAGAATAGATGTATTCATTTTGGATGTCCCTCCTAAGTTGTATTTAATATCTGTATCGCCATAATATGGACCAATAAAAATCTGAAACTTTAGTTTTGGGATAGTTTGAAAAGGATACGAATAAGGCAGGTTTTTAGGATATGGCAACAAATTATATTGTTGCAAAGTAAATCGTGTAAAAGTTCGTTTGTTGACCTTATAAGCTGTTTTTTCAAAATTAGGCATATCATAAGCCGAAACATTAATAAAGGCGGATGGTCCTAGTGAAAAGGCCAAACTATAGTCTACTATTGGATAATTAGTTTGAGGAACAATATAAACGGGATCATAAGTTCTGCTGTATTGCTGCGGAAACAACACCCTAAACTCCAAATATGTGTAATAGTCAATGATATCACCAATTTCTAGATTGGGAATTACAAGGCGTTTTTTAATGACTTTGCCACTTTGAATGGTAACACCTTGCTTATCAATATCAATTATCTTTTCTTCTCCATTAGGTTTTATGATTCTTATGGCTGATAAATTGATGACATGGTCATTTTTTACTTCTTCAAACAAAAAAATAAGATTTTCAAGCAAACCTTTCTCATCTAAAATCTTTATTACCGTATGCTCTGCACTAACATTTCGCAAAAAATTTCTAGAATTTCTAAAAAACTCCTTTAAAATATCCTTTTGTAATATGACGGCAGAGGCATTTAGTTGATCTGCTGTGAGTCTTTTTTGGGTGATAACTGCTGTAGATGCTTCACTCCAATATCTATCTTGAAGATATGTTGCGATAGCTTCTCTTTCTTCTTGTTCAATTTCATTTATATATTCTTCTTGAGCCTCCGTTTGGAAGCTAAGTGATAAAAAAAGAATCATTACAAAAGATCGAAGAATCATTTGTATAAAAATAAATGAATAAAAGTCTTAATGTAAAACAATTGCACTGAACTAGCACAAATTAGTAAAACTTATACGTAAAATGAATACTTAAATGGCTCTTATTAATAGAACTATACATTAAACCTAAAATGCATAACATCGCCATCTTTTACGATATATTCTTTTCCTTCCACTTGTAACTTACCGGCTTCTCTGCAAGCACTTTCAGATCCCAATGCGACAAAGTTTTCATATTTGATCACTTCTGCTCTAATAAAACCTTTCTCAAAATCTGTATGAATTACCCCTGCAGCTTGTGGCGCCGTCCAACCGTTAACTATAGTCCAAGCATGCACTTCCTTTTCACCTGCTGTAAAATAGGTAATTAGGTGAAGTAGTTTGTACGCTGAATGAATCACTCTATTGACGCCAGGCTCTGTTAGTCCCATTTCCTTTACAAATTCCATTCTATCTTCCAAAGTATCCAACTCTGCAATTTCAGCTTCAATAGCGGCACTTATTAATAATACTTCAGCATCTTCATCCTTAACAGCTTCTTTTAATGCGTCAGAAAGGGCATTCCCTTCGTGAACAGCATCTTCATTGACATTACAAACGTACAAAATTGGTTTACTGGTTAGTAGCATCATTTCCTTTACGATCTCAGCTTCATCTTCGTCCATTTCTAATGTACGAGCAGGCAAACCTTTTTCGAAATGTTCAATCATCCTTGTCATAAGATTAGAAGCCTTCACAGCGCTTTTATCGCCTGTTTTAACCACTCTCTTTAATTTCTCCAATCTTTTCTCCACTACTTCAAGATCCTTAAAGATTAACTCCGTATCGATAATTTCCTTATCTCTTACAGAATTTACACTTCCATCAACATGTACCACATTTGGATCTTCAAAACATCTCACTACATGAATAATGGCATCTACCTCACGAATATTGGCTAAAAACTGGTTCCCAAGTCCTTCTCCTTTACTCGCTCCTTTAATCAAACCGGCTATATCCACAATTTCAACTGAAGTTGGAATAATTTTAAGGGTTTTCACCAAGTTAGCTAACTTGTTTAATCTATCGTCCGGAACGGAAATGATACCAATATTTGGTTCTTTTGTTGCAAAAGGAAAATTCGCTGCCAAAGCTTTCGCATTGGTTAAAGCATTAAATAAAGTCGATTTCCCTACGTTTGGTAGTCCAACAATTCCACATTTTAAAGCCATACTAAATATTTAAAAAGAAAGGACTCCCAGGTTAAGGAGTCCTCTACATTGTATTTTATAATTGATTTATAGTTAATCCCATTTCATTACTTCTTCATCATCTAAACTCTCTGATGAAGAGCTTTCAGAAGCCGTATCATTAGATGATGTTGACGGTACTTCTTCTACTTTTTTTTCAACCGACTCACCATTTTTCGAATAATCATTATAGTTATCATCAGAGTCGAAAGTGATATCTTCCGGATCACGAGTAAATTCATCAAAATCATACTCTGGCATCAGATTGTTCTTAATATGATCAACCACTTCTTCTAAAGTATGGATAAACTTATTAAAATCTTCTTTGTAGATAAACACTTTATGTCTATCATATCCATCGTCGTTGAAACGCTTTTTGCTTTCCGTAATCGTCAAATAATAGTCATTTGCCTTTGTAGTTCTTACATCAAAAAAGTAGGTTCTTCTTTTTCCTGCTCTAATGCGTTTTGAAAATACGTCATTTCTCTGTGAATGGTTGTCATTGTCGTGCTCCACTGTTTCCTCTTTTTATTAAACAAATAGAATATGCTACAAAGTAAAACAAAAACACGTTAATTAAACAAATTTTTGTTTCAATTCTGTAGATTCTTGTTGTTGCATTTGATACATTTCCCAATACAAGCCTTTCTTTTCAAGCAATTCATCATGTGTACCTTGCTCTTTTATTGTTCCTTCATCTAACACTAAGATCTTATCAAAATCCATTAATGCGAAAATTCTATGGGTTATAAAGATGACCGTTCTATTCTCAAAAGCCCTTTTGAAGTTGTTCAAAATCTTGTGTTCAGTATTGGCATCAACTGCTGAAAGACAATCATCCAAAATCAGTAACTCCGGTTGTTTTACTAATGCTCTAGCTATTGATATCCTCTGTTTCTGACCACCAGAAAGTGTGACGCCTCGCTCTCCTACTATAGTTTCATATCCATATTTTAAATACTCTATATCTTTATGGATTTCTGCATCTTTCGCTGCTTGTATAATTTCATTTTCACTGGCATGTTCTAATCCAAATCTAATATTCTCACCAACCGTGGCGGAAAAAAGAAATACATCTTGCGGAACATAACCGGTAATATTTCTTAATTGATGGACATCTAGATCTTGTAACAACACATCATTCACCTCAACCTTTCCTTTAGTGGCATCAAAAGATCTTAAGATTAATTCCGCTATAGTTGACTTTCCTGTTCCTGTCTTACCTACAATAGCAAACTGTTCACCTCTTTTAATTTCAAATGAAATATCTTTTAATGCTTCAATTCCGGTATTGTCATAGGTAAAGCTAACTTCCTTGAATGCTAACTTTTCAATGGCTGGGACCGGCAATGCCTTAGTATTATATATTTCCGGCTTAGTATTTAGAAATTGATTGATTCTTTTTTGAGAAGCTGCAGCTCTTTGCACCAATGATGCAACCCAACCCAATGAAGCCACCGGCCAAGTTAACATGTTAATGTAGAAGACAAACTCTGCTATATTTCCTGCAGTAAAACGACCTTTACTCACTTCAATTCCACCAACATAAACAGTTAAAATAGTGCTTAAACCAATTAACAGGAGCATTAAAGGCGCAAAAAATGCCTCAATTTTAGCCAATTCTAAAGATTTTTTCTTGTAGTCTAAAGAAGCATCTTCAAAATGATCGTTGTAGGTTTGTTCTCTCACATAAGATTTGATAACTCTAATACCAGAAAAGACCTCTTGAGCCATCGTGGTTAATCCTGACAACTTCCCCTGTATAACTTCACTTTTTTTATTGATTAGACTGCTTACTTTATAAATAGAGTAAGATAAAATAGGCAATGGTAACAGCACAACAAATGACAAGTAAGCATTGATCTGAAACATAGTGGAAATTACCAAAACAAATAGCGTGATTAAATTAATAGTATACATCACTGCGGGTCCTAAATACATTCTGACCTTTGATACATCTTCCGTTAATCTCGACATCAAATCTCCTGTGCTGTTAACTTTATAAAAGTTAGAATGCAGTTGCTGGTAATGATCGTACATTTCATTTTTAAGATCATATTCTATTAATCGCGACATTACTATAATGGTTTGACGCATAAAAAACATAAAAATGCCTCTGATCAATGCCATCGCAATTAAGGTGACACTCAAAACCAATAAAATAGAATTTAGAAGAAAAAAGTACTTCTGTTGAATATCAAAACCTCTATATAATTTGAATAAGTTTACGTTTTCAGTAACCACATTTACTGCAATTCTCAATATTTGTGGAGGATACAGGCCAAATATATTAGAAACAACCACGAAGATGGTTCCTAGTATAAATCTGTATTTATACTTCCAAAAATACTTATTGAGATACTTGAGGTGTTTCATAAAATAATTAAAACGTGGCGCAAAGGTATGATTTTGTTATAAGACTACTAACCCATTTCATGTGCGATAGTTCTATTTAATGCCAAATAAATATTAATAGATTTAAAAAAGTTACTATTAGCCAAATCAACTTACTATTTTTGCGCCCTCATGATAAAGAGAAGAAGCGTTCGAATAAAGGTATTTCAAGCTATATATGGTTTTGAACACAGTAACGGATTACCTCTTAATGATTTTAGCAAGCAGTTAAAGGCTAGCGTATCTTCCATTAGTGCTATCTATTTATATAATCTATTGCTCATAAAATCCATTGGTGATTCTGTTGAAAATGAAAATGAAATGATTAATTCAAAGCATATAAAATCTGCTGAAGACAAATCATTCAACACCAAACTTTTAAGTAACACCTTCATTGCTTTCCTAAATAATGATGAGACTTTTAATGATGCAGTAAGCAAGTATAACTTGATTGATAAAATCGATGACATTTTAATTCAAAACTTATACAATCAATTTAAACAAACAGATGAATACAAAGCGTATTTGGCCTCTGATGAAAATTTCAATGTAAAAGAAGATCTGGCAATAATCAAATTTTTATACCAAGATATATTTTTACAAAGTGATGATTTTCATTCACATATGCAAGATATCTGGAGTAATTGGATAGATGATGCTCAATTGCTTTCAATGAGTGTTACCAGCACCATTGAGAAGAGTAAAAATAGATTGATTTTAGTGACATCCAAAGAAAGTTATGCCGATAAACTAAAAGAATTGATTGCATTCGGAGATGATCTTTTTACCCAAGTGGCAAGTAATAAGGTGAACCAAATGGAAATGATTTCATCCAAATTGAAAAATTGGGATGTAGAACGATTGGCTTCAACTGATATTTATATTCTTAGATTGGCTTTAGCGGAACTAATGTATTTCCCTTCTATTCCAACCAAAGTTACGATAAACGAATACATTGATATTGCTAAGGAATACAGCACGCCTAAGAGTAAGGAATTCGTCAATGGAATTTTAGATAACCTTTCAAAAGAGTTAGCCGAAAAAGGCCTAATTATAAAAGAAGGTAGAGGACTGAAAGAATCCTAGGAAGAGCTGCCTGCCGCAAGCAAGGTTCAAGACACAAACACAAACACAAACACAAACTCAAATTCAAATTCAAATTCAAATTCAAATTCAAGACTCAAGACTCAAGACTCAATTGAAATTTTGCTGATGTAAAATATCTTAGTCTTCTAAATAGACTTTCTTTAAATCCAATAGATTCATTGCATTGTTGGGAAGTCCTTTCACCTTTTTATTCACGAATCGTACGGCTTCATCATAATATAAAGGCACTACAGGAGCTTCTTCAATTATAATTCTTTCCATTTCTTGATACATGGGAATGTATTCCGCCGGATCTTCTGTTTGCACTGCTTTTTCATACAATGCATCATATTGATCGTTCTTGAAAATAGTGTAATTAGGCGGCAATCCATTTTTACCGTAAAACAAGGCTAGGTAATTCTCGCCATCCGGAAAATCACCAATCCAAGAACCTCTAAAGAAATCAAGATCATTTTTGCGCATGAGTTCTCTTTGCAAAGCAGCTTCCATCATTTCAACTTCCACCGTCAAGCCAATATCTTCCAATGCCTTTGAAATAAAAGTACACATATCAATGTAACCACTGCTAGTGTGCAGAGTAATATCACCTATTCCTTCTCCATTTTCAAAACCGGCTTCTTTTAATAATTCTTTAGCTCGTTTTACATCATATTGATAGCCTTTCACTTTTGCCGGGTCATGAGATGGTAAACCGGCAGGAATCATTCCGGCATGGGCTGGAATACCAATGCCATTTCGCAAATATTGGATCATCTTTTCACGATCAAATCCCATATTGATAGCTTGCCGCACCTTTTTATTACCTATAGCTTTATTGTTTTGCTTTCCTAGCGAGAAACCTAGGTATTCCGTATTTAAATAGGGAAATGTAAACATATCTATGGTTGGTAGAAACTCTTCTAACAAGCTTCCGTTTTGGGAAATAATCATATTCTTATATGCTGGATCAATGCCAGACATGAAATCCAAATTACCCTGTCTAAACTGCTCAAATTCAGAAGCACGATCATTTATAAAAGAAATTTTTACACCATCTAAGTAAGGTAATTGATTACCCTTTTCATCTTTCATGAAGTAATCCTTGTTCTTTTCCAAGAACATCGCCTTTTGCTCATCCCAAAGTTTAAAAGAAAATGGCCCTGAGCCAACAGGATTGGTTCTGAAGTCTTTCCCATAATGTTCCACTACTTCTTTAGGTACTACAGAGAAATAAGGCAAAGTCAATACACTTAAAAAAGGACGATATGGAATAGCCAAATTGATAATAAGCGTAGAATCATTCAAAGCAACAAACGGATTTTCTTCCGTCACCTTTCCTCTTACTAGCCACGCTCCTGTTGAGGCAACATTCTCATCTAACAATCTATTAAAACTGTATACAAAATCAGCGGCAGTCACATTTCTCCCCATTCCTCCATCAAAAAGTTGATGATCATGAAACTTAATGCCGCTTCTCAAATTGAATTGATATTGCATGCCGTCTTCTGAGAGCTTCCACGATTTAGCAATGCAAGGCACTACTTCTAATTGTTCATTGACTTCAACTAAACCATCAAATATTTGATGGGTTGCCCACATAGTGGCTTGATCTCTAGAAAACGCAGGGTCCAAAGAAGAGATTCCAGTAAATTGGTTGTATTTAAAAACCATCGTTTTTTCTCCTGAAACCGATCTTTCTTTACAACTATTAAAAGCAATTATTACCAAACAAACGGCAAAAACTAATCTTATTGTTTTCATTCTTTTATTCTAAGTCCATAATACAAATGACTGCATTCCATACCATCAAAATCAGCCACATTTGGTAAAACACCCCACTTTTCAAAACCAAACTTTTCCAATAGTTTAATGCTGGCGGTATTTCTATCCAGCAAAATTGCAAATAGTGTTTTGAAATTAAGCGTTTTTGCCTTTTTAATTATAAACGTTAGTAATTGACTCCCAAAACCTTGCTGTTGAAAATCCTGATGGATATAATAACTTACTTCTGCATTATATCGCAAAGCATTTCTACCCTTTCTATAAGCACTTAAAGAAATCCACCCAATCACTTTACCATCTATTTCTAAAACATAAATAGGAAAATTGTCCAATGGATGAGATTCAAACCACTGTAGTCTATCTAATTCACTTATTGGCTCTGTATCAGCGGTTTGAAAGCTAGCTTTAACAGCTTGATTGTAAATTTCATTAACTGCAGCAAGATCTTTTAAAGCTATTTCTCTAATCATTATTTATTAAAACGCTTGTAAGAGATCTATTTGTTGATGGATTAAACTAACCATTTCAGGAACAATAACTTCACCTGCATCATTAACTACCGATCCAATTCCAGACATTGGAATTTTTAAATGCAATACATTGATTCGTAAGTGATTTAATATATTGGTGAAATGCTCCATTCCTCTTAAGTTACCGGCTCTTCCGGCAGAAACTCCTACTAAGCAAGCTTTTTTATTGTGCCAACAACCGGCAATGTCACTTGCATCAATAAATGCCTTTAGGACACCTGGGAAGCTGCCATTATATTCAGGATAAACAAATATAAATTTTGATGTTGGTTTTAAAACTTTTTCTTGGATATCAATCATTGCTTGACTTCTATCACTATTGTACATTGCATTATTCAATAAATCTTGAGGCATATCTTCTAAAGTAAAATAGTTATGCTCAATTCCTTTTAATTCTAGTTGTTTACTATAAAATTTCGCCACTTTTGAGCTAAAACTCCCTGGTCGATTCGTTCCACAAAAAATTGTTATCATTGATTTTTAATTTTAATTCAAAGATATAAACATAAAGTAGTGTCTAAAGTTTTAATAATTTAAAGTGCACAAAAGTTATTTACAATTCACAACTCTTATACTTAATCATCATGAATAAGGTAGAATTTTATAAAAGGAACACCAATGAGAAAATTGTTTGGGAGGGAGATTTGGATGATGATTGTATAGCTAATTGGGCTGGCTTAATACTTCGTGCAGAATGGATGAATGAAAATAATTGGTGGTGGTGGTGCGTTTATGATGCCCTAAACGGTAAAATTCAAATAGACAGTTCTAATAATTATAAAAACTATTATAAGAATGGGGAATCAGCAAGAAAAAAAGCGGAACAAATAGCAAAAGAATACCTTAAAGTGTAAAGCAATTGATGCTTTAAGAAAAATATAATTTATCATTTGCTTTCCTAAACTTTAGTCACTCTAGACACTCGAAGTACTTTAGGCACTTATCAATATCCTTATCCACAGCAATGTTTGTAAATACCTGTCACATTTTCACCATTTTCATTGTTTGGATTCTATCTTTGGAGCCATCAACTATTACAATTACCTATGATTTTAACGTATTACGGACATTCCTGTTTTTTATTGGAAACAAAAGGTTGTAAAATACTTTTTGATCCCTTTATTACTCCAAATGCTTTAGCAGAGAATATTGATGTAGATAGTATTGAAGCTGACTATATATTAATTACTCATGGTCATGCAGATCACGTAGCAGATGCTGTAAAAATTGCTAAACGAACGGGTGCAATGGTTATCTCCAATTTTGAAGTAGTTACTTGGCTTCAAAACCAAGGAGTTAAAAATTGCCATCCAATGAATCATGGCGGTTCCAAAGAATTTGAATTTGGTAGATTAAAATATGTGAATGCGGTACATTCGAGTTCATTGCCTGATGGCTCTTACGGTGGTAATCCGGGAGGTTTTGTCATCATTGGAGAAATCACTTTATACCATGCAGGAGATACAGCTTTAAGTTACGATATGAAACTTTTAGGCGATTTTTTCAGTATTGATGTAGCACTTTTACCGATTGGAGACAATTTCACAATGGGTGTCGAAGACGCTATCATTGCTTCCGATTTCATACAGTGTAACAATATAATTGGAATGCATTACGATACATTTGAAGCAATTAAAATAAATAAAGAGGCAGCAACATTCTTATTTGACAATGCGATGAAAGCATTGACGTTATTAGAGGTTGGAGAGGCATTAGAATTAGTGACAGATTAATTTAAGAAAAGGAATATGGCGAAAATTATAAGTATTGCAAATCAAAAAGGCGGTGTAGGAAAAACCACTACGGCTGTAAATTTAGCTGCCAGTTTAGCAGTGCTAGAGTACAAAGTACTAATTGTTGATGCAGATCCACAAGCGAATGCTACCAGTGGATGTGGCTTTGATCCTAAAAGTATAAAGACAAGTTTATATGAGTGTTTAGTAGATGGAGCGAAGGCAAAAGATATCATTATTGAAACAGACACGCCGAACCTTCATATTTTACCTTCACACCTTGATCTTGTAGGTGCTGAAATTGAATTGATCAATCATCCTAATAGAGAAAAGATCATGAAATGGGTGTTGGAGGAATTGAGAGCCGATTATGATTTCATATTAATTGACTGCTCCCCTTCATTGGGCTTAATCACCGTAAATGCTTTGTCAGGTTCTGACAGCGTGCTAGTACCAGTTCAATGCGAATATTTCGCTTTAGAAGGTTTAGGTAAGCTATTAAATACCATTAAGATTGTTCAAAACAGACTTAACAAGGAATTAGAAATTGAAGGCATTTTGTTGACGATGTACGACAAAAGGCTCAACCTTTCTAATCAAGTAGTACATGAAGTAAGAAGAAGATTTTCAGAAAGTGTATTTAATACCATCATCCATAGAAATACAACGTTAGGAGAATCTCAGAGCTTTAGAACACCAATTATATTGCACGATGCGAGCAGCACTGGTGCAGTTAACTATTTAAATTTGGCTAGAGAAATTCTTCAATTGAATGGCTTAACACAAATTGACGAAAACGATAAAATTTTAGATCTATCTAATGAGCAAGCGTAAGGATGCACTGGGAAAAGGAATAAGAGCTCTTCTGCAAAACATTGATGAGGATACGGAAACTGCGAGAATTAATAATAATGAAGCAGATTCTATTATTAATACCGTAGCAAAGATCAATTTAGATCAAATTGAAGTCAATCCATTTCAACCGAGAGTTGATTTTAATAGTGATGCATTAGCAGAGTTATCTGAATCAATTACTGTACATGGCGTTATTCAACCGGTTACCGTTAGAAAAATTGGTCCTGGAAAGTATCAGTTGATTGCTGGAGAAAGACGTTTGAGAGCTTCTAAAATGGCAGGTTTCACCGATATTCCAGCCTATGTTAGAAGTGTAAATGATCAAGAAGCATTAGAGATTGCCTTAATTGAAAACATTCAAAGGGAAGATCTTAATGCCATGGAAATTGCTATAAACTATCAAAGGTTAATTGACGAATGCTCTTTAACGCATGAGAATTTAGGAGGCCGATTAGGAAAGAACAGAACAACAGTTACCAATTACCTTCGACTTTTAAAACTTCCGCCTAAAGTACAAGATGGTTTAAAAGACGGATCAGTATCCATGGGACATGCCAGGGCCTTGATTGCAATACCTGAAGTAGAAAAGCAATTGTATGCTTATAACGAGATAGTTTCCAAGGGTTTATCTGTTAGAAAAACAGAAGAACTAGTAAGGCTATTAACCAAAGGAACAACTCAAAGTAAGGCCAAGAAAAGTACTGCAATGCCAGCAGCACTTAAACAGATAGAGCATAAATTAATGGATCACTTTGAAACAAAAGTGAGGATTAAAAAAGGTCAGGGTGACAAAGGTGAAATCGTAATCCCCTACTATTCTGATAGTGATCTAGAACGCATTTTGGAGTTACTAGAAAAATAGTAGCTACAATTATATCTTTATGCTTCAATCAAAATCGAAAATTCCATTTTAAAATTATTGATACATATTAGCATAGGTGTTTTGGTGTTTTCTTGTTTATCCTTGAATGCCCAAGAATTTGAGATAGATTCAATTTATAATGCCGATATTGATACCTCATATTATCAGCCATCTAAGAAAGAAACTAAAAGAGCTAATCATCAGTTAAAACTAGCCAATTCACCAGCGTTTTACAATCATGATGATCGACCTGGAAGAAAAGCTGCTTTTTATTCATTAGCGCTTCCGGGATTAGGGCAAGCTTATAACAGAAAGTATTGGAAAATACCTATCGTTTATGGCGCCATTGGTACTACCCTTTATTTCACTGTTTCCAATAGTCAAAAATTAAAACAATACAATACTGCGTTAAGCGCAGAGCTAAGAGGTGAAACACACCAATTTTCCGGGATATTGACCGAAGCACAAATCACCCGTTCTCGTAATTTTTATAGAAAAAATACAGAATTAAGTGCATTACTAACAGCTCTTTTTTGGGGCTTAAATATAGTGGATGCTGTAGTGGATGCGCATTTGTTTAAATTCGATATTTCAGATGATCTCAGCTTTCAATGGCATCCCGATTTATTAACAGGAAATAACAGTGTTATCCCCTCTATACATTTATCTTTACAATTCAAGTAGTTTATGATAAACATCGCATTAATAGGATATGGAAAAATGGGTAGAACCATTCATGAAATAGCTAAAAACTCCTTCGCTGACAGCGTAAATATCAACCTAATTGTTGATCAACACAATCGAGCAGAATTAACACATGAGCAGTTACAACAATCAGATGTAGCCATTGAGTTTACTTCTCCCGAATCTGCAATTGAAAATATACAGTTTTGTTTTGACGCCAATGTACCGGTGGTGTGTGGAAGTACAGGTTGGACAAAGCGCTTGAGAGAATTTCAAATTTATGCTGCAGAAAATGAGAAGTCGTTTTTATATGCACCTAATTTCAGTATTGGAGTCAATATTTTCTTTGAAATCAATCGACAACTCGCCACTATTATGGATGAGCACACTTCATATGATGTGAACATGGAAGAGATTCATCATACAGAAAAGAAAGATGCGCCAAGTGGTACCGCTCTGTTTGCTGCATTTGATATTCTTCATCGTTTACATAGAAAAGACGGTTGGAAGAACAGAGAGAGTTCTAATGCTGCTACCTTAGAAATTTTTAGTAAAAGAGAAGATAGCGTGCCCGGAACGCATACCGTAAAATATTTTAATGAAATTGATGAAATAGAGATTAAACATACCGCAAAAAATAGAAATGGTTTTGCAACAGGTGCTTTAATAGCCGCTAAATGGTTGGTCGATAAAAAAGGCGCTTATACCATGGAAGATGTGCTTGGTTTCAACAAAAACAATATTTAAACTATGATCACAATTATATCAATACTAATTATATATTGGTTATCTCATATTCTTTTGTGGGGATTTTATACAAAAGCGAATCAACCCGGCTGGCATACATTAGTTCCTGTTTTACAAGACATGACCTTATTGGAAATATGTGGCAAAGCCAAATGGCAAGCAGTATTCAGTCTAATTCCATTTATCAACTTTTTTGTAGCTATTCTTTGGGTAGCAGAAATGTTGAACTCATTTGGTAAAAGAAGCTTCTTAGATCATTTAAAAGGCCTACTTTTTGGTTTGTTCTTTTTGCCATTTTGGGGCGCTTCTAAAGATGTAGTTTATGAAGGACCAAGTGCCATAGAGGATAAGAAGAAAGGTATAAGAAAGTCGGCCGGTAGAGAATGGGCAGATGCTATCATTTATGCTTTTTTTGCAGCTGCTTTGATTAGAATGTTTATGTTGGAAGCCTATAAAATTCCATCTTCTTCTATGGAAGGCACACTACTAACCGGAGATTTTCTTTTTGTCAGTAAATTCCATTACGGCCCAAGAATTCCAAACACACCAATTGCATTTCCATTTGCTCACCATACGATGCCTGTATTAGGCACAAAAGCCTACTGGGACGGACTTGAGCTTAAATACAGAAGACTTCCAGGTATTAATAAGGTTAAAAGATTCGATGCCCTCGTTTTTAATTATCCGGAAGGCGACACAGTAAGTGTTCAACATCAATCTAACCAAAGCTACTATTCTATTGTACGAGATGCACAGCAGAATTTAAAAAGAAGAGATATTAGTAGTGGTAATAAAGTTAGATCTGATGAGGCGTATTTAGCCGCTGCTAGAAAAAAAGTATGGGAGACTTACGATATCATCGACCGACCGGTTGATAAAAAGGAAAATTTCATTAAAAGATGTGTAGGTATTCCCGGTGATGAATTAGAAGTTAAACGAGGTGAGTTATGGATCAATGGTGAAAAAGCTTGGGTGCCTAAGAATATGTATATGCCTTATAGAATTGCGACCAATAAACAAATTGATCGTTTAATTGAGAAGCAAAATATTGGGGATGATCAAAAAATAGATCGCCAGTATTTTTACTTTTTAAATCAATCACAAGCAGAAGGATTAAAAAGCAATCCTGTAATTAATGATGTTGTTCCTTATTTAGAAGCTCCCGATGAGAATCTAGATATTTATTGGCAATATGATTATATGGGATGGAATGTAGATAATATCGGTAAGATTATCATTCCGAAAAAAGGCTGGACAGTTACTTTAGATTCTTCTAATATTAAGATCTACAAACGTGCTATTAGTGCATATGAAAAGAATGACTTAGTGATAGAAAACAATGAAGTGGTGAGCATTAATGGTGAAAAAACCAATCAATATACTTTTAAAATGGATTATTACTTTTTGATGGGTGATAATAGACATAACTCAATTGATTCTAGATTTTGGGGATTTGTTCCGGAAGATCATATTGTTGGAAAGCCATTGTTTGTATGGTTATCGATAGAACCAACAACTTGGGGTAATGGAATTCGTAATGATGCCGGTTTATTTGAAAGAATCAGATTTAAGCGTTTGTTTAAACCGGTGCATGGAAAGTATATTAATGGAGACATTCCTAGGGATTGATTAAAACTTTTAGACACTAATTTCACGGATTTTAGGATTGTTTAATTCAATTATTCAAAAAGATTATTTTTTTTATTAGATTAAATCTATCGTCAATTTAGGTGGTTCTATTTTTTTTAAGTGCTTCCATTGATTTTTTATCGCAAAGCGATAATACGATTAGTGACATTTCAAAAGCAAACAAAATTAGCAGTATAAATCATCAATTATATTTGTGGGAATTAGCGAAATTCGTGTCTGCTTTTTTTATACCCAAAAATAATAAGTTACTTAAGAATTGCAATTCAATAAAATTACAACTATGCGAATAATATTTATGGGAACGCCCGACTTTGCTGTGGCGAGTTTAGATATATTAGTTCAGAACAACTATAACATTGTTGGGGTGATTACAGCACCTGATAGAAAAGCCGGCAGAGGGAGACAAATTTCTGAATCTGCTGTCAAGAAATACGCTGTCGAACATGGTTTAAATATTCTACAACCCACCAACCTTAAAAACGAGGAATTCTTAACAGAGCTAGCTAATTTAAAAGCAGACCTTCAAATAGTAGTGGCTTTTAGAATGCTTCCTGAAGTAGTTTGGAATATGCCACCAAAAGGTACTTTTAATTTACACGCTTCTCTCCTGCCTCAGTATAGAGGCGCTGCTCCAATCAATTGGGCCATTATTAACGGAGAAACTGAAACCGGAGTAACCACTTTCTTTATCGACCATAAAATAGATACCGGAGATTTATTGTTTCAAGAAAAGGTAGCTATTCAACCGACAGAAAATGCAGGTCACCTACATGATAAACTAATGACCGTTGGAGCTGCTTTAGTATTGAAAACAGTTGTAGCGATAGAAAGTAATGATACTCATCCTATTTCTCAAAAACAAGTAGTTGATATTAAACATGCTCCCAAAATATTCAAAGAAGATTGTTTGATTAATTGGACAGACAGCACCACAAACATCTTTAATAAAATTAGAGGATTAAGTCCATATCCAGCTGCATTTACCTATTTAGATGATAAAGTTTTAAAGGTTTATGAAGTGAGCTTCCAACATACCATTCATAATTTTACTGCAGGTCATTTAGAAAGTGACGACAAAACTTATATTCGATTTTACACCAGTGATGGCTATATTGACCTTTTAGAATTACAATTAGAAGGTAAGAAAAGAATGGCGGTAGAAGATTTTTTAAGAGGGTATAGTATTGAGTAGTGAGTATTTGGTATCTCGTATCTAAAAATTATCAATTGAAGAATAAAGACAAACAATTTCAAAAATCTACTAGCTGCATTCGTTAATCGTCATAACTTTTACTTTTAAGCATAAGATATTGGTGCTTTATTTAGGCAAATCACTTCAATAGAGAAAACAATATAAGATAGAGAATAAAAAAACCCCACTCACTTTCGTAAGCAGGGATAGTTATGTTTCGATAGATGCTCGTTCTCGCACATTAGCCTTCTATTCCTTACTGCTGTGCTTTTTCGCTTTCTTATCTATTTTAAATATATATAAAACAGATTAAATTCACAATTAATTAACGTATATTTTTTAACTAAATATGTTTTTGATGTCGCTTTCTCTATTTCTTCCTCATATAAATATTAATTGGAACACCAGATAGATCATACAATTCTCTTAATCTATTTTCTAGATAATTCTTGTAAGGTCTCTTTACATACTCTGGATGATTACAAAAGAAAGCAAAGGAAATCGCTCTCGTCGGTAATTGTGTAACGTATTTAATTTTGATATACTCTCCTCTGTAAGCCGGTGGCGGATACTTCTCAATAACTTTTAACATCTTCTCATTAAGATCTGATGTCGGAATCTTAATTTGAGTAGCATCATAAACTTTTAAAACCAATTCAATGGCTTTAAATATTCTTTGTTTCTCTTTAGCTGAGATAAAAATGATGGGAACATCATTGAATGGTTCAATCTTAGCGCGAATCGTATCCTCAAATTTCTTTAAGGTCATCGTTTCTTTCTCAATTAAATCCCATTTATTAACGACAATTACTACACCTTTACGCTTCTCTTCTATCAATTTAAAGATCTGCATATCTTGCGCCTCAATTCCAACAGTTGCATCTAATACTAGAATACAAACATCTGCATCATCAATTGACTTAATAGCTCTGATTACGGAATAAAACTCTAAGTTCTCATGGACTTTGGCCTTCTTTCTAATACCAGCAGTATCAATTAACAGAAAGTCCTTATTGAAAAGGTTGTAACGAGTATGAATAGCATCTCTTGTCGTTCCAGCAATATCAGTTACAATATTTCTTTCTTGCCCGACTAAAGCGTTCAACAAAGTTGATTTTCCAACATTTGGCTGACCTAAAATGGTAATTTTTGGAATATCAATTACTTCAAATTCATCATCTTCCGGAATAAATTCCACTACTCTATCCAATACTTCACCAGTTCCAGTTCCACTGATGCTCGATAAGAACAACGTTTCCTCGAAACCTAGTCCATAGAACTCACTGGCCATAAGGCTCCTATTGTGATTATCTACTTTATTTACGGCCAAGATCACAGGTTTACCTGAACGTCTTAAAACCTTTGCCATTTCGTCATCTAAATCAGTAATACCTGTTAAAGCATCTGTCATAAAAATTATGAGTGAGGCTTCGTCTACCGCTATTTGCACTTGATCTTTGATAGCTTTTTCAAATATATCATCAGAATGAGGCACAAATCCACCTGTATCAATTACGTTGAATGTTTTACCATTCCATATGGTCACTCCATATTGTCTATCTCTGGTTACGCCACTTAAATCGTCGGTAATGGCCTGTCTCGCCCCAACCAACCTATTAAATAAAGTTGATTTTCCTACGTTTGGTCGTCCTACTATTGCTACTGTAAAGCTCATACTGCAAATGTACGATTAATAGTTATGAGTGGAATTCAAAATTTCTAAAATCACCAATCGTTAATCTGCATTCGTTAATTTTTTAATCTGATGATGAGTAAACCGGTGTCTTACATAAAACCCACCTCTGATTTTTAAACCAAATCATAGATTTGGAAAAATCTTCTCCTCCATGGAGGAGAGTTTAATTGCATAGCTTTATAAGAAATTCTTAGATTAGAATATAACTAAGATCGATAACCCAATCGTTTTAACATATTGTCATCGTCTCGCCAATTCTCCTTCACACGAACAAACAACTCCAAGTAAATTTGTTTCCCGAAAAATGCCTCAGCATCCTTTCTAGCTTCTGTGCCTACTTTTTTCAACATGCTGCCGCCTTTCCCAATTACAATTGACTTTTGAGATTTTCTATTCACAAAAATTTCCGCTCTAATTCTTATGATGGCTTCTTCCTCTTTGAACGATTCAATCACTACTTCGCAGGAATAAGGAATTTCTTGTTTGTAATTCAACAGAATTTTTTCCCTGATAATTTCTTCAACAAAAAATCTTTCCGGCTTATCGGTTAATGCATCTTTGGGATAATAACCCGGCGATTCCGGCACTTTATCTACAATCCAGTTAAAAACACCTGCCGCATCTTCAGGGTTTAATGCTGAAATAAATCGCAGTTCAATATTCGAAGATTTGGATAAATCCATTTCCCATCTGCTTTTTAAAACCGCTAATTCTTCTGCATCCTTTATGGTATCGACCTTATTGATCAAAATTAAAGTTGGTATTTTGCTGTTTTCTAAGATTTTCAAAAACTCATCCGGCTGATTATCAGGCTTATCCTTTATTTCCGCCATATATAAAAACACATCGGCGTCTTCCATAGAGGTTCTTACAAAAGACATCATGGATTCTTGCATTTTATAATTGGGCTTAATGATGCCGGGTGTATCTGAAAATATGATTTGAAAATCATCGCCATTGACAATACCTAAAATTCGGTGACGCGTGGTTTGCGCTTTAGAAGTGATGATAGAAAGCTTCTCGCCTACTAACTCATTCATTAAAGTTGATTTCCCAACATTGGGTTTCCCTAAAATATTTACAAATCCTGCCTTATGTGTCATTACTTACAAAAATAGGAAAGGCAGATGGCTTTGTCCTATAAAATTTTCTATTTATGGAATTTAACCACAAAAGGCACTATGACTTTAATGATAATAGAATGAGTTGATTATTTACTTTGTGTCCTGAGTGCCTCCTTTGAGTCCTTAGTGGTGAAATTTAATTGATGTAAAATCAACCACCAACCATCCAAGCATCAGGATTAACATTGGCTCTTACTTCTTGAAGTTTAGTGTCCTTATTGGTATTGTTGGCATCAAACACTAAGGCTACTCTAGTATAGCCATTTGGCCCCTCTAGCGTTTGTACGGCAAAACCTTTGGCTTCCATATTAGCAATTTCTCGATTCATTCTAATATCATCCAAAAATGACCCTACTATAATATGGTATTGTGATGATTCCAAAACACTTACAGCTTCTTCTACTTGCGTTACTACATCAGTTGTTTCTGCAATAGCTTCTACCACTTGGGCTTCGTATAAATGAACATCGCTAAGTTTAGGTTGAGCTAAGTCGATATTGTTTTCAATAGCAGCTACTCCTTCAAAAATTTCCACCTTTTGCTGAACCGGAAACAATGATAATTGATCGCCACTCACATTGCCATTAAATAAACTAATACCTACGGTGGTCATAATAAAACCCATACCGATTACGGCTGCTGCTCTAAAAAACCAAGGTTGATATTCTTTTTCTTTGACAACTGTTAATTCGTGTTCTTCAACCGGCTCGTTTAATACATTTACCGTTTCCGCTGTGGCAATATCAATTACTTTTTCTTGGTTTGTTTCAAAAGCTTCTTTGATTCGCTGAATCGGTTCCGCCACCACTCTTTCCAAACCATAACTTTCTAAAAGTAAATTTTCTTTTAGAATGGGTAAAAATTGATAGTTGCCGGAAACATCTAATTGAAGTTTGCCAATGCCAGAAAAAAGATAGAAATCATGATCGTTTAAAGCTTCTTGAATCTCTTCAATAAAGTCTAACACTTTTGCTTTAGCTTTTGCTTGACTAATCCCTTTTTGGGTAACCAAATAATTGATTAATAAACCATCATCTTCTCTAAGTGATTGATTAAAAGCGATTTTCTTACTTGGCGCAGCAATAGTTCCGGTAGATATACTTCTTTTCGCTGGCTCATAATGTGTAATGAAACCACCCAGTGTTGGGATAATCACATAATCGTGAAAGCGTAAAAGATCTTTGATGTATGCTACCATGTGCCGCAAAGTTATCCAACTTTGTTGATTTTTATACCATCAAAAGTGAAGAAAATATCAACAGTTTTATTTTTTAAGTGTCTAAAGCCTGTCTACCGATTTAGGTAGATTACAGGTGCGCTAAAGTGCCTAAAGTTATCCTTAAATATCAACTAAGTGTATTTGTCAAATCAATATCAATTCCTTTTTAAAAAACTAAAATGATCCAAATCACTTCTATTGCCACTCCTAAGTGATATAAGTCACATTCCATTTTAAGGATTATAATTAATATTGAGCCATGAAAATGGCTCGCTCTATCGGTGTTATTCTATTTTTAATTGCTTTTGCTCAATTACAAATAGCGAGTACAATAATTATAGATGAAAAGCCGCAAACAAGAGTAGAATTAGGTAAAAAGCTATTTTTTGACCCTATTCTTTCTGCTGACAATACCATTTCTTGCGCCAGTTGTCATCAACCTAAGTTTGCTTATGGTGATAATAAACCTTTTTCTTTGGGTGTAAACGATAGTGTTGGCGTTAGAAATACTCCTTCTGTAATGAATATGTCGAGCCGTCCAATCTTCTTTCACGATGGCAGAGCTTCAAGTCTAGAAAGCCAAGCAGTTATGCCCATTGAAAATCCAATAGAGATGAATTTATCTATGGAAGAAGCGGTAGAAAAAGTGAAAGCCAACGAGGAATATTTTGAATTGTTTAGCGAATTGTATCATGCCGAACCAACCAAATTTAATATCACCCATGCGTTGGCTGAATTTCAACGTAGCTTAGAAAGTGATGGAAGTGCACCTTTTGATTTGTGGGCAACAAACACCGATGAAACGGTACTTAGTGAAAGCCAACTAAGGGGAAGATTAATTTTTATCTCTAACAAATCTAAATGTTTTGATTGTCATTTTGGTCCTGATTTTACTGGTGATGAGTTTAGAAATATTGGCTTGTATGATGGAATCAATTTAGTAGATAAAGGAAGATTTGAGATTACAAAAGATTCTAGTGATTTAGGAAAATTTAAAGTACCTGTGCTTAGAAATGTTGCTCTCACCGCTCCTTATATGCACAATGGAATGTTCCAAACATTGGAAGAGGTAATAGACTATTACAATAATCCTTACGATTTCGTTGAAGCGCCTATCAATATGGATCCATTGATGACAGAACCTTTAAATCTCACCCAACAAGAGAAAGAAGATTTGGTTAACTTCTTACATTCTTTAACGGATGAAAACATTCCATTTAGAGAAGAATTTTAAAAAATCTGTTTGTAATTAGTTTTACGTATCCCTCCTCTTAACATTAAAAGAAAAGATTATATTACTTTAGAGGCATAAAAAAATGGCAGTGCAGATTAATTGTACAACCATTACTGCAATTAGATTTTTAATTCCCCATGAGCAATAGCTAATGAAAGAGCAGACAAAACGTCAATTGGCAGCTATTATGTTTACCGACATTGTTGGTTATACAGCTATTATGCAAAAAGACGAGTCGGCAGCCATGCGCATAAGAGTTCGACACCGTGAAGTCTTTGAAAGTCAGCATAAAAATCACCACGGAGAAATTATTCAATATTACGGAGACGGCACACTTAGTATTTTTAGCAGTGCCATCGAAGCCGCTAATTGTGCTATCAACATTCAAAATCTTTTACAAGAATCCGATCCCATACCCGTACGAATTGGTTTACACATGGGCGACATCATTTATAGTAAAACTGAAGTTTATGGTGACGGTGTCAACTTCGCTTCTCGAATTGAAAGCATGAGTATAGGCGGCGGCATTTTGTTGTCTAAAAAGTTAAATGATGAATTAAAAAACCATCCCTCTATTTCTACAAAAACGCTTGGACGTTTTGAACTTAAAAATATTGACCAACCCGTTGAAGTATTTGCCATTTCCAATGAAGGCATCAAGGTACCTGAGCTTCACGAGCTAAAAGACAAACCAAAAATAGACTGCAAAACAATTGCGGTACTCCCTTTTACCAATATGAGCACCAGTGTCGATAATGAATATTTTAGTGATGGTATTACTGAAGAGATCATCAATGCGCTGGCAAAAATAAATAACCTCAAAGTTACCTCTAGAACTTCTTCTTTCTTCTTCAAAAACAAAAATATTCCCATCAAACAAATTGCCGATGAGTTAAATGTGACTACGATTCTGGAGGGCAGCGTTAGGCTTTCGGGCGATACCATGAGGATAACGGCTCAGTTGATTCAAGCGGAGGAAGATTTTCATTTTTGGTCGGAAACATGGGACAGAAAACTAGAGAATATTTTTGAAATTCAAGATGAAATCAGCCTTTTGATTGCCGAAAAGTTAAGAGAGCATTTGGGTCATTTTGAAATCAGTGAACACCTCATTACTCAAACCACCAAGAGCATTACGGCCTATGAATATTGTTTAAAGGCACAATTTCAAAAAAACAAATGGCATCCAAATGCGGTAGAAAATGCGATTATACTATACGACGAAGCTTTAAAAATTGATCCAAATTATACGGATGCAATAGTAGGAAAAGCCGATTGCTATAGCTTTTTAGGCACTACAGGATTTATGTCGTTTGAAGAAGCTTGGGGCAAAACAATTGAATATACCAATCAAGCATTTGCGCTCAATGATCAATCATCAGGCGTCTATTACCTATTATCCAATCAAGCCTTTTTTATAGAATGTGATTATGCTAAATCGCTTTCACATATGAAGAAGGCCATTGAGATTAATCCCAATTATGCCGATGCACATCAATTTATATCTTTCTTATATATTATTGCCAGAGAAAAGGAGAGCGCCCAATATCATTTAGATATAGCGCTTAGTATTAATCCCATTTCTGAGGAAACAAGTTTTTTCAAGGCATATTACCATTATATGATTGGCGATTATTCCATCGCTTTAAAAATGCTCAATCACTGTTTAGCCATCAATCAAAAAAACATTCCTGCTCATTCCATAAAAACGCTTTGCCTTTTAAAAATAGGAGAATACGACACGGTGCTCTCCTATTTCGACGATGTTCCTAAAGATGTTATAATTAAAGGAGAAAAAACAGGAAGCATTGCATTGGCTTATGCCATGAAAAAAGATAAAGTGAATACAGCCACTTATCTTAATCTTTTAAAGGAACAAAGCAAAGCGCCCAACGGATTTACGGCTGATTCGTTTCTTTTTTCAATGTATACTGTATTAGGGGAATACGACAAGGCTTTCGAGTGGGTGGATAGTGCCATTGAAAACAATTCTTCTTTAGTACTGCTTCGCTATTCCGATCCATTGGCAGATGCATTAACTAAAGATGCTAGATATATGCACTATCATAGCCGACTTTATCCTAAAACCCAGCCTTCATCTTCTACATCAACTAAGAAAGCATTGTTAGATGTTTCATCTATAAGAATTTACAGAAGTCAGTTATTGAATCTTTTTGAGGAGGAACAAACTTATTTAAATCCAGATTTATCATTGCGATCTTTAGCAGAACAATTAGAAATACATCCAAATAAACTCTCGTGGTTGCTCAACGAAAGTTTCAATAAAAACTTCAACGAGTTTGTGAATCACTATCGAGTGAGAGCTTTTAAAGAGTTAGCAAAATATCCCAATAATGCTCATCTCTCGCTGTTGGGTTTGGCGTATGCCAGCGGATTCAATTCTAAAACCGTTTTCAATACTTACTTTAAAAAAGAGACCGGTTTAACCCCTAAGCAATTCCTTCAGCAGCAGTCATAATTTATTTTTGCGAATAGGTTCGGATTTATAATTACGAACATTTTAATAAAGCACTGCCTATACATTTGCATCATCGTTTAACACAAAACCGTAAAAAATGAAAGCAATCGTAAGTACAGGATATGGATCACCGGACGTTCTACAATTACAAGAAGTAGCCAATCCAATGCCAAAGGATAATGAAGTATTGATAAAAGTGCACGCAGCAGCCGTTACCAGAGCGGGCACAATGATGCGAACCGGAAAGCCATATTTTGGTCGTTTATTTTTAGGACTTAGCAAACCTAAAAACAGGATTCCGGGAACAGGATTTGCCGGAACAATAACCTTTATTGGAAAGGATGTAAAGCAATTTAAAGTAGGCGACAAAGTTTTCGGAGAATCCATTATAACTTATGGCACACAGGCTGAATATCTATGTCTTCCTGAAGATAGCGTAATAACCACGCTACCCGACAGTTATACTTTTGAAGAAGCTGCACCCGTTTGTGACGGTCCATTAACGTCTATTAATTTCCTGAAAGAATTGGCTAAAATCAAACCGGGTCAAAAAGTGTTGATCAATGGTGCTTCCGGAAGTTTAGGCACCTCAGGTGTACAACTTGCGAAACATTATGGCGCGGAAGTAACCGGTATCTGCAGTACTTCCAATATAGAATTGGTAAAATCATTAGGTGCTGATCATGTGATGGATTATACAAAACAAGATTTTTCAAAAACCAATAACACTTATGATATTATTTACGATACAATTGGGCAACTCTCCTTTTCGAAATGTAAAAACTCCTTAACCGAAAATGGTGTCTATGTTTCCCCTGTTTTGGGAATGCCACTGCTATTTCAAATGGTTTGGACAAGCTTATTTACAAAGAAAAAAGCAAAGTTTGCTGCTACCGGACTAAAACCAATTCCTGAACTTAAGTTACTATTGGAAGAAATAAAAGAGATTATTGAAGCAGGTCAATTAAAAACAATTATTGACAGACAATATCCATTAGAACAAATAGCCAATGCGCATCGATATATTGATGGTGGACATAAAAAGGGAAATGTAATTTTATCTATCCTTAACTAACAGAAATGAATTAAAAACTAACAATCACGCCACCTAAAGCTAAAAATCCGTACCCTGGATATTTATACCATCTTTCGCTTTTTAGTGATAAAGCATTATTCACTTCTGCGAAAAATGAAATATTTTTGTTCAGTAGATAATTAGCCGAGAAATTTAAGTCGACATTACCTTTTAATTTCTCTACGTCGCCTTCATCATTTTTCACTTTTACGCCACTAAATCCAATCACATCTGCTTTAAAAATAAACTTGTTATTATATTGAAAAATGGCTGATGCGTTGGCTTTAAACTCCGGTAGATGCCAAGGCGCTTCGTTGATCAAATCACTAGTGCTATAGCTGAAATAATCGAAAGATGTTCTAATCTTCAAAAATTCACCTAACTGATAGCCTAATGAAATATGAGGATTCCAAGCTTTTAGTTTATTGTCGTATTGAACCATAAACTTATTGAAAACCGTACTCGTATCGTTTACAAACAATGGCACATCGTAATATACCATCTGACTGAAACGAATATCGTAATCAATTCCAACCGGCACATTTCCTTTGAAACCAATGAAATTTCTTGCTTCAACTCTATAATTGTTATAGTTAATACTTTGCGCTAGCCATGGATTGGTTTCTGATAACGTGTTTAAATTGTTGATCTCTAAATTTCCAATCCATTCGTTATAGATTACAATGTAATCCTTGTATAATTTTGTTTGATGCTTGATATCCGGCAAAGCGTAAACAGTTCCTTCATCCGTTAAAAACCAAAATCCACCACGAACAAACCATCTGTCTTTCCCAACTTCTAAATAAGGATTAATACCTAAAGCAAACCTATTTTCATTAGCGATTCCTTTAAAGGAGTTAACATTCATCATTACATTTCCACCCACTTTAAAGATTTCTCTAAAAGTTTTGGAAACACCCATGTCCCAATTAAAATTGATCTCCTTATTGTTGTAGTCATCGGTAGTGGAATGGAACGTTACGGCTGTATTATAATCTAACCCAATTCTATTTTCTTCGTGATTGAAAAGAAAAAATTTCACACCTCCTTTGTTGTATCGGTTTCTAGTTTCATCAGCAGTGAACGTAGTATCTTCTTGATCATAACCATAGTAATGATATGTATTGATATTGAAGTAAGGTTGAGCACCAATGGTCATCCCATTTAAATAATACTCTCCCAAAAGTTTAATATCAGTTTCCCCAAACTTTTGGTTCTCAATTTTCTTTCTTCTTGATGAAAGATGCTGCAGCCCCAATCCCACTCTAAAATTCTCAGTATTTTTATTGGTGACTTGAAAATCTATTAAAGGAGTTATGTAATTGCCAAAACCAGCCTTTAGATACATAAACGGTAGCGACACTTCATCTTCTTTTGGATAACCTAATGGTCTTAATTCAGACGGTTCGTACTCCACTTCCTGATAACTTATAGGTAAGTTATAGTTTTGATTATTGGGTTTATCAATCACTATTTCAGGTGTTTTAGGAGCAAAATTCTTTTTATTCGCTCGTTTTACAACCGGTTCATAATCTTTGACAATATCAATGGTCTCGTTTTCTAAAGTGGCAGTATCGGTCTGCGCCCACACACCATTGATTAAAAAACAACTCGAAATAAATACTATATATATGTGCTTAAACATTCTTTTCAATTTAATTATCATCAAATTTTAGCTCGTTATTCTCTTTGTCCGGTAAAGCAATCTTAGAATTTTTAGCTTCTAATGCTTCTATTTCAGCAAACTTCTTTTCTGCTGCTAGGCGCCATTCATCATCTTGCTTATAATTATCTAAAATACTTTGCATGGTTGCTTTAGCTTTAAACAAGTTGTCTTGTTTTATATAGATATCTGCTAAAATTAAATAGGTTCTTACTAAAAATGTGGCGTACGAAGGATAATTTCGAACAAACTCAAAGCAAGTCTCTTCCGATTTTTGTAAATCACCATTATCGTAATAATCTTTGGCGATGTAATAAGTTCCTTCTGCTGCCCATTGGTTAGAAGTTCTGGTTTTAATTACTTTATAGTCTTCAATTGCGGTAGATTTGTTTCCTTTCTCCCAAAACGATTTAGCTCTATAATAATAAGCTTCTGTTTGTTGCAATTCAGAATAGCCATCATCTCCAATTACTCTATTAGCGTAATCAATGGTAACAGCGTAATCATTCAATTGAAAATTCGATCTCAACATACCTAAAATGGCCGTTCGTCTGTTGTCTTCGGTAGTAGCAATATTGATTAAATCTAAATATTGATCTCTGGCCGCAGCATAATCTTTGGTATGATAAAAATTAATGCCGGACGCTCTTTGTAAACTTTTCTCTACAAATCTATTTTGCGGTTGAGACAATACATAATTGTAATCTTCTAAGGCTTTAAAAAACTCTTGGAAGCTAAAATTACATTCTGCTTTATAGAAATGAGCCGGTAAATTAAAGTAACCATTTGGAAATCTAAGTAAGTAATCATTGAACGATTTTAAGGCTTGTTCATACTGTCCTTTTGTAAACTGATTTTCAGCCGATAGATAAAGCACTGAATCCTGAGCAGAAACCGTAACATTAGCATCCGGTACGCTATTTAAATATTTAATGTATCCGTTGGGATCTCCTTTAGCAATGTAGACATCTTTAATGGCGTTTAAAGCTTCTGCAGATGCACTCGTTTTAGGATACTTTGACACCACCGTTTTATAACGTTTTAAAGCCTCTTCGTAATCATCAATATTATAATACACTAAACCCATTCTTAAATAAGCCGGTGCTACCCATTCACTGCTACCATGATCTCTAATGATTATCTTAAATGTATTTAAAGCTTCGTCATTCTTGCCTTGTAAGATATAGGTGTTCCCAATCTCATAAAGGGCATCATCCACCAAAACAGATTTTGGATAGCTAGACATCATTCTCTTTAGCTGCTCAATTTTTGCATCAGCATTGCCTTTTAAGCCTTCGATGATTCCTTTTTGATAATAGGCATAATCGGAAGCATCGTATCCTTTTGTAATAACCTTATCGTAGTAAGTCAATGAAGAATTATAATTCCTTTGTAAGAAGTAACAGTCTGCGGTTCTCAATAAGGCATCCGGTAAGATATTGTTAGTGATTTCCGCATTGGCGGAATTAGCCAATAAGTTAGTAGCTTGCTCAAAGGCTTGTTGTGCTTTGCTATAATCTTTTAACTTATAGTAGTTATACCCTTGAACATAATTTCCTGTAGCCTTTTCTACTTTTAAAGAATGTTCTTCCTTTACAGCACCTGAACTGGCTAAAAATTGCTTCATTTCAGCGATACTTTTCTCGTAATCGCCTTTTAAATGGTAAATATCGCCTCTCCAATATTTTGTTAAAGCCAATAAACTTTTGTCTGGCGTGTAACGCTCTGCCTTATTGAAAGCCGTTAGTGCATCATTTAATTTTCCATCATTATATTCTGAAATTCCCTTATGATACGCCATTAATTGATAAGCTTCTTGAATTTTAGGAGACGGATTTTTAATCTCTTCAATTATTTGGAGCGCTTCATTATAATTTTTAGTCTGTAACAAAACATTCGCTAACACCACATTGGCTTCTGCTGTATATTTGGAAGATGGATAGGTTTCGATAAAACTTCTGATGGTCACTAATGCATCGTTATTATAGCCTAATTCATACGATAACTTCGCATAATTAAACTTGGCTTCTTCTACAATCGACTTGTCAAAATCTAAGGTGGATGCTCTTTGCAAAGCATTTCGAGCATTTTCTTTATCATTTAATTTTAAGTAGGCATTTCCTGTAAGAAATAAAGCATTTTGAGCCAAAGCATTGTTCAAATGGTTTAATTCCTTGAAATTTTCTACTGCACCTTTATAATCTCCGGTTTGATATTGGGCATAGCCTAATTGATAATAATCTTCTTTCGTTAAGGTTTTAGCTTGTTTTTCAAACTCCGTTAAATATTGAACAGCCGCTTTGTAATCTTTCAACTCAAAATATGATTGACCAATTAACTGATTGATATCTGGTTTATTTTTGACGGACTTACTTTCTACTACTGGTACGGCATAATCGATTACGCCTTGGTAATCTTTTACTAGAAATTTGATTTGAGTGATGTAATACGGAACTACATTCTTATACCTGCTGTTATTTTTTACTTTTTCAAAAGAAGCAATTGCAGCCTCATATTCTTTATCGTAATAAGATGCCATACCATAATAGTAGTTGACATCAATATAATAATCACTATCGCTTTTGTTGATGATGTCTCTCCAAGTAATTTTGGCATTATCAAATTGCTTTAGAGAGAAATAACAGAAACCTTTTTTGAAGGCAAATTCATCGTACATTCTTTTGTTTAATGCTCTCTCATTGACTTTACTGTAATAGTTCAAAGCATCTTTAAAATTGCGATCTTCAAAATACCAGTTGCCTAAATCAAAATATGCAACATTGGCAAATGAATGTCCTTTAAAGGTATTGATATATTCTAAGTAATAACTTTCCGTTTTGGGATCTTTTTGTTTGGCGGCAGAAGAGGCTTTATAATAGTAAGCATCTGCTAATAACAGATTAGATCTACTATCGTTTAACTCCTCGTAAGTTTCAATAAAGTCATTAAATCGATTGTAAGCAATATTGTATTTCTCCTGAACATAAATTTCTAATGCTTCTTTGTAATCTCTTGCTGGGTCAGAATATTTGGCTGTTTTTTGTGCTTGAACCGACAGCAAGCAAGACATTGCAAATATCAGGGTGAATACTCTAGATAGGACAATATTCATATTATTATATATTTTAATCTCCTTTGGTGAGATTGTTTTTAAACTGGTAAACTTAGATTTGCGATTCCTAATTCTTATGATACCTTCATAATTTGTGCCTAAAACGACAAATCAGATATTTATTGTCTTTAAAGACTTAGAAATCTAACGCGAAATTGAGTAAAACATTCTGTTCCAACTAAAAAGGTTTTTCACTATTGTTGATAGTGTGGCATAGAAAGTGAACTAAGGTGGTTATTACAAGACATATTGCCGAATCACTGGAGTAAGGTTAGATTTTATCATTCATTTTCCTCTCTATCAATGGGATAATTCCATTCTTCAAAAGCGAATTTCCATTCTGATTTAATTCTAGCTTCAATCTCAGGATCGATGGTTTTAAACTTATTTTTCTCGTAGTGTTTCAATTCTTTGAGATATTTTTCAAATTCTCCTTTGGCTATTTGGTAGTTAGGCAAGCCTAATGCATTATAAATTTTCTCTGTAGTAGCCAATCCATCTTCTTCCAGTTCATTAAAACTAATTTCAACCAATTGACCTTTCGGTATTAAACTTCTTTCTTCCAAATACTTTTTTAGCGTGCTAGTGTAAGCATACATTATTCTTTCTGTTACCTCCTCATCTGAAAATTCTTGAAGAAACTGAGTTTGAATCATTTTTTTATATAAATGATTGGTCGATAAGTAAACATCATATGGATTTCGATGTAAGAAAACAAAACGAGCTTTAGGGAAAAGTTCCAATAATTCTTTAACTCTGCCGGTATTATGCGGATTTTTAAGCAAAATTGGTTTTCGCTTATTTTCCAAGCTTATTAATTTAAGCATGTAGCTATACTTATTCTGCCATTCCTTCTTCTCTTCTTTTGAAATCCCTTGAAAAAGATTGTATTTATCGTGATACGATCTATTTTGAGGAAAAAAGAAGCTCTGCATCCCACTGGCATAAGTAAGATTGGTTAATGGTTGTTCTTCTTCAGCAGGTTCGTAAGCCGTCATGATTATATTATCCTGCGGCCTCGTCTCCGGCATAAAATGATCTACAATTTTATCCATCCAGCCTTTACCAACAAAAGACATCCGCATAAAAAGTCCTTGGTAATTTGTTAGGTAACCTAACTGAGGATCTCGAGCTAATAAATAATGCAAATGAGTCGTTCCACTTCTCCAATGACCTAAGACAAATATTGGAGGTGTTTTTTCAAAATTAACTGATTTTAATTTTGGATAAATAAATGCCTTTTGTACTAAATGCAATGGCTGTGTTAAAATGGTCCAAGCCAAAATTTTATACAGTCTTCCTCTATACTTCTTATCAACTTTATTGTCTTTAATCAGTTTATACAACGATTTGACCGACGATACCGACAATTGGTGATCACTTACTTCATATTCTTCCTCTTGCTTCTTGGCCATATATCAATGCTCTTTCGAACTAATTTTACAATATTTCGCTAGCTAAGTTAGCTAATTCACTTCTTTCACCCTTTTCAAGAGTAATATGAGCAAATAATGGATTGCTCTTTATTTTATCTATTAAATATGACAAACCATTACTTTGGGCATCTAAATAAGGGGTGTCAATCTGATGCACATCGCCAGTAAACACAATTTTGGTATTATCACCTGCTCTTGAAATAATAGTTTTAATTTCGTGTGGTGTTAAGTTTTGAGCCTCATCAACAATAAAATAAACGTGAGACAAACTTCTTCCTCTTATAAAAGACAGCGGAGCAATAGCAATCTTTTCATTCTCTAGCATCTCATCAAACTTTTTATATTGCTTTTGATCGCCACTAAACAATCCTTTGATAAATTTCAAATTATCCCACAATGGCTCCATATAAGGATCCAATTTAGATTTAACATCTCCAGGTAAATACCCAATATCTTTATTACTTAAAGGCACAATCGGACGAGTGACAAAAATTTGTCTGTAATTTTTTCTTTGCTCTAAAGCCGAAGCTAATGCTAATAATGTCTTTCCTGTACCGGCTATCCCTTGTAGCGTCACCAATTTTATATTGGGATTCAATAAAGCATGAATACTAAAGGTTTGTTCAGCATTTCGTGGATGGATACCCGATACCACTTTCTTATGTACGTGCTCCACTTCCTTAGAATAGGGATTATAATATGCTAGCGCAGATTTTTTTCGATTCTTAAGTATGAAATACTGATTATCGTGAACATTCTCAACATCTAGATTCGAAATTGGGAATGATTTATCTTTAAAAAGATCATCGATTAAGCTTTCATCTACATTCTTGATTGTCGTTTTACCTGTATAAAGATGTTGAAGGTCTTTTATCTTACCTGTTTCGTAGTCTTCTGCAAATAAATTTAAAGCTTTAGCCTTGAGTCGAAGACAAATATCTTTGGTTACTAGAATTACCTTTTTCTTAGGAAACTCAGATTGAAGACTCAATGCAGCATTTAGAATCTTATGATCGTATTTCCTGTCTCCAAAAACATGCTCTGCGTTGATTTTCTTTTCGTGATTATCGTGAACCACTTTAATTTTACCTGACTTAGCACCATTTAAAGGAATCCAATCATTGATCAAATCGCTTTTAGCTACCTTATCAAAATTTCTTATAAACTCCCGAGCTTCAAAATGGATAGTGTCGTTTCCTTTTTTAAAGTTGTCTAATTCTTCTAATACGTGTATTGGAATTGCCACATTATGTTCTTCAAAACTTCGAATTGCGTTGTGGTCAAACAAGATGACGGAAGTGTCTAATACAAATATCTTTTCTCTAGCACTAACTTTACCCGCCATAAGTATTATTTTCCTTAAATCAGTTAAAACACCGCAAAGTAGTAAGATTTCAATTAAAGATACGCTGAGTAAGGAATCATTTTTCCACAGGGAAGGTATAAAAAACAAGAGGGAGCTATGATATTCTCATAAACTCCCTCTTTCCTATTTGCATCCCGTAGGCTGCATTTAGCGTCTTGTTCTTTTCAGTTATGCTGTTATGTGATATCTAGCCCCGTAAACTATCTATCAACTAGTACTTTTTTAGCGTTCGTATAATTTAAACCATACTACCCACTATGCTTTGCCCGAAGGTTTCAACTAATTTTCCGAAGAATATTAGCCTTTTGCATTTGTGTTCAAACTAATTTACACTTTTCCTCATGCAAGGTGCTTTTTCGCTTTCTGTAGCTTGCGCTATTTCAATATTTTCCATGACCACGGAAGTCTTAAAAATATCCTTTAAGTGAAGTTCACTGTGCTTTTAATCAATTTGCTTGCTAAACTTTCATAACACTTTCGTGTTATCAATAACTGTCAATGAACTCGATGGTATAAAGGTAGATATTGAAGTGAAATTTCCAATTTTTTTATACTGAAATTTATACACAAAGAATCAACAGCTTATGCACAAAACTTGGTGTATAACTCAATAAAATGTTACTTTGTGTACCTATGAAAATTGTAGTTTTAGATGGAGGCACACTGAATCCGGGGGATCTTTCTTGGAGCAGTATGAAAAAGCATTTTGGTGAGATTACAACCTTTGATCAAACGCCAAATGATAAAATTGTTGAGCGCTCTATAAAAGCTGACATTTTGGTTATTAATAAAGTGGTGATTGATAAAGCAGTCATTGATCAGCTTCCCAACTTAAAATATGTTGCGGTATCAGCCACCGGATATAATAATATTGATATTCCGGCTTGTGCAGAGAAAGGTATTTTAGTCTCCAATATTTCCAATTACGGTTCTAGTGCCGTTGCCCAACATGTTTTTGCGTTGCTTTTGGCACTAACCAATAGAGCAGAAAAACATCATCAATTAGTGAAAGAAGGAGAATGGAAACGACGCAATGTGTTTTCATTTTGGACGAATTCTATTATTGATTTAGAAGGCAAAACATTGGGGGTAATTGGCTGGGGTAATATTGGTCAAAAAGTTGGACAAATTGCCAATGGTTTTGGCATGAAAGTAATATATCATTCCTCCCAAAAACATCAATCTAGTTTTGCCGAAGCGGTAGATCTTGATCAATTAGTTACAACATCAGATGTAATTTCTTTAAACACACACCTTACAGATGATAAATACAACATGATTGACAGTGCCTTTTTAAAGAAGATGAAGCCCACTGCTTATTTGATTAATACTTCTAGAGGTGGTTTAGTTAATGAAGTAGATTTAGCAACTGCTTTAAAAAATGAAAGCATTGCAGGAGCAGGTTTAGATGTATTGAAGGAAGAGCCTGCATCGGCCAACCATCCGCTTTTAAAATTGGACAATTGCATCATCACACCTCATAACGCTTGGGCTAGTTTAGCCGCTCGTCAAAGACTAATGACACTTTTGGAAGAAAATATACAATCTTTTATAGATGGACATCCACAAAACTTGATTAACTAAATATTCCATCTATATTTATGGTGATGACAATGATTATACTCCAAATAGCAATAATTTTTATAGTACCCATTTTTATCCATAATGCGTTGCGAGACCGTTCTATTTCTCGTTGGATAAGTCCTGTAGTGGCTTGTTACATCATTGGTGTAGGCATTGGCAGTATATTGGTGCCGAAACTAGATCCAGAAGTTGGTGAACGGGTAAAAAATCTATCCAAAGAAATTGAAGGAATTGTTATTGTGTTGGCGATTCCATTGTTGTTAATGACTTCCAATTTTATGAAATGGCTGCCTAAAGCTAAAAGTGTTTTAAAAGCTTTTTTGGTATCTTGGGTAAGTGTATTGATTGGCGCTGTTGCTGCCTTCTTTATTTATAGAGGGATGACAGATAATGGATGGATTATTAGCAGTATGTTGTTCGCCGGATTTACGGGTACAAATGCCAATTTAAACTCATTAGGCATTGCATTAGACTGCCCAGAAGAATTAATGCTTTTAGTTAATTTGGGCGATATTTTTACGGGTGCTATTTACTTAATTATTTTAACATCAATTGCCCATCCCTTGCTTTCTAAAATATTGCCAAAATATAAGAAATATAGCACCGGACTTTTATTTGTTGATGAAAGAATTGCACCGGACTTAGACAAAAATGAAAAAGAAGATTTCAGCTATATGTCTGCATACAAAATGAGTAAGTTCGGTATCTATGTGCTACCTATTTTATTAACTGTTGTTACATTAGGCATTAGCATTGGATTGGAAATGCTACTCTACCCAGCTGAAGGTATGAATGGTACATTTGTTATTTTATCGGTGACCACTTTAGGAATTTTAATGTCATTCGTTACTAAAATCAGAAATTTAAAATCATCTTATAGAATTGGACAATATTTATTACTTGTCTTTTGTGTAGCATTGGGCAGTCATATTGATGTAGCTTCTATATTTAATGAAGGAAGTTTCGTATTGTTCTACACATCTGTTGTAATGATTTTTACACTATTTTTCAATGTGCTTTTAGCCTACATTTTTAAAGTTGATGCAGATACCACCATCATTGCTTCTACGGCTACTATTTTCGGTCCGGCTTTTATTGGCCAAGTGGGTATGTCAATGAAAAATAAGGAGATTATTTTTTCCGGAATGATTGCCAGTATGCTTGGTATTGCGATTAGTAATTTTACCGGATTGGGCTTAGCTTATCTACTCAAAGTATTATAGCAATTTCCAACTCCAATTTTCTTTGTTTTTAGGACTTACATTTTTATAAAAGTCTTCTATTAACTTAGCATCTTCTTCATAGTTTCCCGATGGATAAATTACTTTCCCAATGCCGGCTTCCTTTTTATCATAATCTAAATACGCTAGTAAAATTGGTACATTTGCTTTTAAAGCAATTCTATAAAAACCAGATTTCCAACGTTTAGTTTTGGAGCGAGTTCCTTCAGGAGCCAATGTTAAAAAGAAAGAAGATTTATTTTTAAAAAATTCAGCTACTTCATCTACCATATTATGACTTGCAGAACGATCTACAGGAATGCCTCCCGTTTTAGAATACAAGAATTTTAATGGTCCACTAAACAATTCCTTTTTGGCTAAATAATAGCCCTTCATATCTTTGTAATATCTGTAAGCAGCCATGCCATAAACAAAATCCCATGTGGAAGTATGTGGCGCAACAATCACAACAGCACGAGTAATTTCCTTTGGAATATCGCCTTTAAACGACCAGCCCAAAGCTTTTGAGAACCAATAAGAAAACTCCTTAACAGCTTCCAAAACAATAGGCTCTTCTACAACTTTTTCTATTTGCTGTAAAGGCGGCGATATAATGCCTTTCAAACTTTCATAAAATGAGTCTAAACTGATGCTTGATATATCCACTTTAGTGCTTTGATACAAAGATAGTGAATGCTTGGATGAATTCTAAAAGTGGATATGAAAGCATGCTAAGACTTTAAAGCCAGCACAACACCAATTACAAAAAGTGCTATATAAATAGCGGCATCACCACCAGTTCCATATACTACAGCTGCCGAAAGGATAAAGAAACCTGCTAAGATAACTCCTTTAATGCCATCCATTTTATTACGTGGCTTAGCATTTAACTCTTGCTCTAATCTGTTTAATACTTCTACAAACAAACCAGGTCCTCTCGTAAATGTATCGATAAATTCAGGTGCATTCTGTAAGCTTGCTTTCACAAGCTCTTTTGGATTTACTTCACTAATCAAAAGTCTTCGAACATGTTTTTTTGATACTTCTACAATATCTAAACCCGGTTTTACCATTTCTCCAACGCCTTCAAATGTCACCATTGCTTTGGACATCAAAATCAATTCCATTGGATAGTACATATCGTATTTAGCGCCTAATTCTGTGGTCACCATAATTAATTTACCGACAGAAAATTCATTAAAGCTAGCATTCTTTTGATAGGCTTTCACCACTTCTACAAACTCCTTTCTAAAACCTTGAATATCTGCCTTTTTACCAGGTCTTGCCACTAGAGTCATATACCTTGCTGCAGCTTCACTATTGCCTAATACTAAGGCGTTGAAATAATACAATAGATTTTTTCTAGTGGCTTCGCTAAATCTACCGACCATTCCTAAATCGATAAAAGCACATTTATCTTCTCCTAATATCAATAAATTTCCTGGATGTAAATCAGCATGAAAAAAGCCATCATTGTAGATCATTTTTATAATAGCAAAAGCACCAATATCCGCTACTTTTGTACGCATTTCATCAGTGATGTCAATATTTTTTGCATAACTATCGGGTTTTGCTCCTTTAAGAAACTCCATTACAATCATGTTCTCATTAGAATATTGCTTGTAGATTTTCGGAAAAACAACTGATGGATATTTACTAAAATTATTGGCAAATTCTATGGCATTATCGGCTTCTAATCTAAAGTCTACTTCTTTGATAGTGTATTCACAGAACTCATTCAGCATTTCTTTCGGCTGAGTCCTTGGAATAAAATACTCTAAAAATCTTCCAACCTTACGAATAATCTTACTATCAGTAATAATTAACTCTCGTGTTCCTGGCTTTAAAAGTTTTATGACTACATCATCTCCATTTTTTAGTGTAGCCAAATGAACTTGAGCAATAGAAGCAGATGCTAATGGTGTGGTTACAATTTTGTTAAACACTACACTCACCGGAACTTTGAGATTCTCTTCCACTAGCTTTTCATAGTGTTCATAATCTATTACTGTCAACTTATCAAACAACAGCGCCAATTCATCTGTAATAGATTTAGGTAAAAGATCGGAACGTAGCGCTAAAATTTGGCCTAATTTAATATAAGTAGCGCCCATGTCGGATAGTCGCGATCTTAACTGAACCCCAAAAGATTTATTGGCGTATCGTTTACTTTTAAAAATTCTTAAAAAGAATACCAATACAGCTAATACACGAAATTTGAATTTACTAGGTAATTTCTCCTTTTTTCTATAAGTAAGATAGGCTCTGCTACCATCAACAGCCATTCCCATCAAGTTGCGAATAGTATAGATAAACCTTCTAAATGTAGAACCCGGTTTAGGTTCTAAATAAGGTTCAAATTCGCCTTCCTTTTTAAATATTCTTGACTTTTCTGGTATGCTAGCAATCATAAAATGACTGTGAAGATAATCATTATGCCATTTAAATGACTTGATAATTTTTAAGCCTAGAAAACATCATTGTTAAAACTCGAAATAACCCACCTCTAATTTTCAAATCAAATCAAACCTGCCAACAAAGGCAGGGACTTAAAAAATCTACTCCTCCAAGAAAGAGACTTTATCTTTCGAAACTTTAGAACAAAGTCAGTTGCTGTTTTCTAAAAGCACTAAGATTATACTCAGGCATTTTTCTATTGGCAAAATGTAGATTTCTAGCTACATCAAATTGCTGTCTAATAATATTCGCAATCTTGCCCTCGCCTTTCATGCGAGTCCCAAATCGACTATCACTTAAATGACCGCCATGCATAGATTCAATTTGACTAATTACTTTTTTTGCTCGGTCAGGAAAATTCCTTTCAATCCAATCTTTAAAAACAACAGCAATTTGACCATTTAAGCGAACCATTGTATAGTTTAAACTTAAAGCTCCTGCATTGGCTGTAGCTTTTGCCACTTTCATTATTTCATCGCTATTTAAAGCAGGTATAATGGGCGCCATCATAATATTTACAGGAATTCCTTTGGAAGAAAGTGTTTCAATTGCTTTCAATCGTTTTGCGTATGAAGAAGTTCTTGGTTCTAACTTTTGCCGTAATTCTTCATTCAAACCAGTTAAAGAAATACTTACTTTAATAAGATTGTCCTTAGCTAAATCAGTCAAAATATCTAAATCTCTTAAGATTAAAGCGTTTTTTGTGATGATGCCCACCGGATGACGATATTTTTGAAAAACCTTTAAAATGTTACGTGTGATGCCCAACTTTTGCTCAACCGGTTGATAGCAATCTGTATTACCCGAAAGCATAATTGGACAAACTTCCCAACTTTTGCTTTGGATTTTCTTTTCTAATAGCTCAGCTGAATTTTCTTTCAATAAAACAACTCTTTCAAAGTCTAACCCTGCATTGTAGCCCCAAAACTCATGAGTTGTTCTAGCATAGCAGTAAATGCATCCATGCTCACATCCTTGATAAGGATTCATTGAAAACATCATGCTTATATCGGGACTCGTAACCTTGTTAACTATCGTTTTAGGAAAAACTTTAAGGTATTGCGTTTTGGGAAGATCTTCCGATGCATCAAAATATTCTGCTAATGGTTCATTGATTTGTTTATGAAAACGATTGTGAACCTGAATTTGAGCGCCTCTTCCTTTGATGTAATCTGTCTGCTTTGCCATTGAAAGCTTAAGTTACTATCAGAATCCACCACTTTTAACTGTAAAACCAATGCCACGTTACAATGTCAGAATTTTGTCTCTTTTATTAGACAACAACTAATCTTAACAACGCATTATTCAATTGTACAATCTTGCCTTATCCAAATTATCTTCTTCGAACACTTCGTTGGTATAATCCTTCAAATGATTGTAAACCGTATCTCTTTCAATTGGTGTTCTTCCAATTTCTCTTATTAGATTAACAATTTGACGTGTGGTTAACACCGGAGATTGCTCTTCAGATCCTGCCATAGAGTAAATTTTAGTCGAATCATCAATGGTTCCATCAATATCATTTACACCATAATTAAGAAGAATTTGAGCCGTTGTTCTGCCGATCATTGGCCAATATGCTTTTAAATGTGGGAAGTTATCCATATAAATTCTACTAATCGCATAACACTTTAAATCCTCAATCATCGTTACCTCAGGCACATCAGACATTTGATTGTCTTTATTTCTGAATTTTAAAGGAATAAAAGTATTGAAACCACCGGTTTTATCTTGTAAAGTCCTCAATCTATCCATATGATCAATTCTGTGCGCATAAGATTCCACATGACCGTAAAGCATAGTGGCGTTACTCGGCATACCTAAGCTATGAGCCGTTTCATGAATTTCTAACCATTGCGCTGTTGAACATTTATCCTCACAAATTTGGGCTCTAATTTCTTCATCAAAAATTTCTGCACCACCACCTGGCAATGAATTCTGACCGCAATCTTTTAAATATTGCAATCCTTCTTTGTAAGACATTTTAGCTTTTCGGCACATGTACTCCAATTCTACTGCAGTAAATGCCTTCACGTGCATGTCTGGCCTTAGCTTTTTAATTTCCTTAATCAAATCTCCAAAGAAGTGTAATCCCATTTTTGGATGCACGCCACCTACGATATGCACTTCAGTTACAGGTTTACCTTCATACCCTTTTACGATATCTAACATTTGCTCTGCAGAATATTCCCAACCTTCCATTTTATGCTTTAACAATCTAGAATAGGAACAAAATTTACAGTCGAACACACAAATATTCGTAGGTTCAATATGAAAATTTCTATTGAAATAAGTAATGTCGCCGTGCCTTTTGTTTCGAATGTGATTCGCTAGAGCACCCACATATCCTAACTCCGCTTTTTCAAAAAGTAATACACCTTCGTCAAAAGTGATTCTTTCATCATTTAAAACCTTTTCTCCAATTTTCTTTAATTCAGGCGAAAGTTTTAACGACTGGATTAGCGTTTCTATATTATTTTCAGTAGAAATCATACTTTATTTTTTTAATCGCGAAAGGCGATATAATATCATTCACTCGACTACAGTTGAGCCAATATCCAACAAAATTACGGATAAGCATACTTATATTGATTAAGGTAATTTTAAGCTAAATGTTTAGTTGAAATAATGATATTAATCATTCCATAAAAAGACATTTGCAGGCTTGGCTTTAAGCCAATGCTTGTCGCGGTTTTGTTACCATAAGTTTTTTCAAATAAACCAGTAAAACCAATGCGATTATACTGATAGCTGCCATTAAAATCCAACAAGCATCATAACCGAATCTATCAGCTACTTGTACGCCCATATTGGGTCCAACAATATGGGCTAGTGAAAAAGTCATGGTAAACATTCCAAGATATTCTCCCGATCGTCCATTGGGCGCCCAATTCATGGCATAAGCATTGGCAAAAGGGAAAGCTAACATTTCACCGATGGTAATCAATAACACTCCTATCACAATTACAGCTAACCAAGCATCAAAAATTAACACCAAGTAGCTTAAGCCTAACAACACGATTGAATATTGAAGAATTGTCAATTTCCTGGTCTTTCTGCCTTCAAAAAAACTGACCAAAGGCATTTCAAAAAAGAAAATTAATAATCCATTTAAAGCCATCAACCAACCAATTGTGCTTTCGCTTAACAAATGTTCCTCACGGTAATAAAGTGGTAAGGATGAAAACAGTTGCATAAAAACTACGCCAATTAAAAAGAGAACCAATAGAAATAGCATATAAACATGGTCTCTATGCGCCGGTAAGCTTTTAACACGTTCGGCTGCTAATGCCAATTTATCAGCTGCCTTTTGTTTAATTTCTTTGGGTTTCAGTAAGATTAAAATAAGCAGTGCACCTAAAATACAAGTAATGCCATCAATCCAGAAAAGTCCGCCATAGCCTAAGGTGACAATAATAAAACCACCGGCAGCAGGTCCAAATGAGAAACCTAAGTTTATAGCTAATCTGATTAAAGTAATTGATCGTGTTCTATTTTCAGGTTTGCTATAGACAGTAATGGCGGTAAAATTAGCCGGTCTAAAAGTATCAGCCACCACCATAATTAGAAATATTCCAATAAAGAAGGATTCAAATGATCTAAAATATTGTAAAAAAATAAAACCAACACCTGTCGTAAAAAGACTTACGAACATAATTGGATAATAGCCAATTTTATCGGTAAGCTTGCCGCCTAACCATGAACCTATTAATGATCCTAATCCAAAACTAGTTAATATCCACCCTACTTGAGGCTTAGTAAAATCAAGGTCTTCGCTTAAATACAACACCAAAAAAGGAATAACCATTGTTCCTGCACGATTCACAAATGTGACGAATGCCAAAAACCAAACTTGTTTTCTAAGTCCGCTAAAAGTATTGATATATTTTTTTAAGTATTTCACTTATTGCCACAAAGGTATAGTTCGTTTACTAATTATTCGTAAACAAATTTGAACTATAAGAACGCAATCTTTTTGCGTAGGTTAAATTAAATTGAGAAAAGATTACTCTTTAAATTCCGGATTTCGCTTTTCCATTGAAGCTTGAAAAGCCTCCATTAAATCTGTAGACAATAACATTCCTGCATTCCATGTAGCAATATAATTTAAGCCATCTGCCACACTATGATCTCTAGAATATTGAAGCATCTCTTTGCTACCTCTTATTGATAATGGAGATTTCGATGCAATAGTTTGTGCAATTGCCATTACGCCTTCTAACATTTCTTCTTTTGATTCGTAAACTGTATTGACAAATCCAACTGCTTTAGCTTCTTCACCAAACATTTTTCTTCCTGTAAATGCTAATTCTGACACCACTCCTTGAGGAATAATTTTGGGTAACCTTTGGAGCGTACCTAAATCAGCCACCATTCCCATATCAATTTCCTTAATGGTAAAAAAGGAATCTTTAGTGGCATAGCGCATATCGCAAGCGCAAGTAATATCTACACCGCCACCAATACATCCACTGTGTATAGCCGCCAAAACAGGTTTTGGACAAGCCTCAATCGCATTGATAGGCGCTTGTAATTGTTTCACTAGTTTTCTAAGCTTCTCTCCTTTTCTGCCGCCACATTTCATGCTCGTTAAACTGCTTACTGACATCAGTAATTCTAAATCAATACCAGCAGTGAAGTGTTTACCTTCCCCACTTAGTACAATTGCTCTTACATTATTATCATCTGACAATGACTCAAAAATTGCTTGCATTTCTTCCCAGCATCCTTGATTAAAAGCATTCGCTTTATCAGGTCTATTGATTTTAACTTGAGCTACTCCTTCTGCTACTTCTACAATAAAATATTTGTAATCTGACATTTAATTCTAGTTTAAGGTTTGTTTTTGCGAAAGTGCTAATACATGAAAGAATTTACCATTATCTAATTCAAATCCTTGTTGCATAAATGCAAAGACATCTTCGTTCTTCGATTTAACATAACTCTGTTGATCTGAAATTACTTTTAATCCTTTTGGAGGACTCAAGATCGCATTTTTAATTGCTTCATTATCTGTAAAATCAATATTAGCTCCTTCGTCGGCTACTAATCCATGTATTTCAATGGTTTCTGCCAAAAATCTGATACAGATGATTGACGTTCTATCATTTTTTCTTAAATATTCAATTCTAGACAACGCTTTTTCCATCACTATATCGCTAAAAATATCGATCAAATCATTAGCTTTCTCAGGTTCTTCAACTTTCAGAAGTTCCCAATCTGTTGCCATTACACTATTCGTAACTAAAAATTGAACAAAATCTTGTTCTAAGATATTTAGTTCTTCATTAGTTAGTCTTCTATACTTAAGCATATTTTATTATTCATTATTTTCGCAAAGATGAGCACAAAAATATTAAAATCCAGCTTTAGCTTCTTAACAGATCTTAAAAAGAATAATAACAGAGAGTGGTTTAAAGATCATAAAAAGCAATATGATACAGCCAGGGAAAACATTATTGATTTCGCAGATGAAATGTTGCTAGGATTAAATCATTACGACAATATTGAAACGCCATCCGGTAAAAAATCACTGTATAGAATTTATAGAGACGTGCGTTTTTCAAAAGACAAAACACCTTATAATGTACATTGGAGTGGCGGTTTTAGCAGATCAGGCAAAGCATTAAGAGGCAGTTATTACTTTAGAATTGAAAGCGGGAATAAATCTGGCATTGGTGGCGGTTTCTGGGGACCTAACAGTAATGATATGGCATTAATTAGAAGTCACTTTGCACAAGAACCAGAGCGCTTAAAAGAAATTTTAGACGATAAAAATTTTAAAAAATTATTTGGTAAAATGCAAGGAGAACAGTTGAAATCTGCTCCCAGAGGTTATTCTGTAGATCATCCTGCCATCGACCTTTTGCGATATAAACAATTCTTTGCTTTCAGAGAATTTACAGATAAAGAAGTTTTAGATGAGAATTTCTCAAAAGAGGCTTTAAAAACATTTTTAGCAATTCGTCCATTTTTTGATTACATGAGTGAGATTCTAACCACGAATTTAAATGGAGAATCTTTGTTGGAGGATTGATGCGTTTTATTTTGTACCTAAAGGCACAATGCCAATATAAATATTGGATGTTAAATCCCTTTAGGGATTACATCAAGGTAGAAATATTAAACGAAATTTTACTGTGCCTTTAGGTACAGCATATGGACAATTCTATTCAATAGGCTTAAAAAGATAATCCTCATTATATTCGACATTAAACTCATTAAGTATCTTTTTGTATTCTTCTAGAAATGATGTTTGCTTGTGATGCTGTTCTTGATTTTTAATATATCTTATAACGTTAGGAATAGCATCTCGACTGTAAGAAAATGCGCCATAACCGGCTTGCCAAGAAAATTTAGATTTGATTAACCTCTTTTTATTAATCCATAAAGATGAATCTTGTTTCACCTGTTTGATTAAATCAGACAAAGATTGTGTTGGACGCATTCCTATTAAAATATGAATATCATCTGATGTACCATTAATCTGTAATAGCTTATGTCCATGATTTTGAATGATACCAGTTATATATTTATATAATTCGTCTTTCCATTTATCCCTTATAAACGACTCTCTATTTTTCACTGTAAAAACAACTTGAATATGGATTTGAGTATAGGTGTTGGCCATCTGTTTATCTTTTTCAATACATAAGAGACAAATTCACTACAAATTCCATAAATACAACATCTACTAGTTACATCATTAGTAGCAACTTACGTTAAAATATTTCAAATTAATTTATCCTTTAAAGTTGAATGCATACATTTGCCAATGTTATGACAAACGAACAATATAAATCCCTGGAAGAAAGGCTGATTAGCTTAAGGGACTATCTTTGACATTCTCGCCAAAGTAGAAGAAATAAAAGACGACGAAGCCAAAACGCTATCAAGTAATTTTTGGGACGATCCGAAATCAGCACAGGTTTTACTAAAGCAAATAAAAGTCAATAAAGACTGGGTTGCCCTTTACCAATCCGCCCAATCAGTTTTTGATGATCTTGCTGTTCTAAATGAATTTTTCCAAGAAGGAGAAAGTAGTGAAGAAGAAGTTGATCAGCAATATAAAAAAGCTGTTGATGCAGTAGATGAACTTGAGTTCAAAGCCACTTTAAATGGTGAAGAAGATGGCTTGGGAGCAATTTTAACTATTAATGCCGGAGCCGGTGGCACAGAAAGTTGTGATTGGGCGGCAATGCTGATGAGAATGTATTTGATGTGGGGCGAAAAAAACAAACTTAAGATTAAAGAATTAGATGCTGTTGAAGGTGATGTTGCCGGATTCAAATCCGTTACATTAGAATTTACAGGTTCATTTGGTTATGGATTATTAAAAGGTGAAAGCGGTGTGCATCGATTGGTAAGAATCAGCCCATTTAACGCACAAGGAAAGCGACAAACAAGTTTTGCCTCTGTATTTGTTTATCCGGTGATTGACGACACCATTGAAATTGAAATAAATCCAGCAGATATAGAATGGGATACTTTTAGATCAAGTGGAGCAGGTGGCCAACATGTAAACAAGGTTGAAACCGCCGTAAGGGTAAGACATTTACCTTCAGGAATTGTAGTAGAATGTCAAGAAAGTAGATCTCAACACGGCAATAGAGAAACTGCATTAAAAATGCTAAAATCTAGACTTTATCAGCAAGAATTAGAAAGAAGAAATGCTATTAGAGACGAGGAAGAAGCCGGCAAAATGAATATTGAATGGGGATCGCAAATTAGAAACTATGTTTTACATCCATACAAATTGGTAAAAGATGTAAGAACCAATTACGAAACCAACAATGCTAATGCTGTGTTAGATGGTGAATTAGAGCCATTTATCAAAGCTTTATTGTTACATAAAACACATTAAATTATGATAGAAATTTATCACAATCCAAGATGTACAAAAAGTAGAGAGACTTTACAATTATTAGAATCTAAAGGAATCGAGCCAAAAGTAATTGAATATTTAAAAGATATTCCAACGGAGAAGGAGTTAAAAGAAATTTTGAAAAAATTAGGTATTAAAGCCTATGACCTTTTAAGACGAAATGAAGCCATTTTTAAAGAAGAATATAAAGGCAAAGATCTAACGGAAGACCAATGGATTGAGGCAATGATTGAGCATCCAAAATTAATTGAACGACCTATAGTTATCAATGGTAAAAAAGCTGCTTTAGGTAGACCTCCTGAAAAAGTACTTGATATACTATAATCTATCATACATGAAAAAATCACTAGTACTTCTACTAATAGTTATTGCCATCACCTCTTGCAAAAAGAAAGGTGTATTGGAGGGAGATTGGTATGCTGCACTTAAAATCAATGATACCTTAGAAATTCCATTTGTTTTAAATATTAATGAAAGCAAGGTTTATTGGGATGTTAGTGTTTATAATGCCAATGAAACTATTCAATTGGATGCTACCCAGCTAAAGGATTCTCTATTTTTAAAATTTCCCGCGTTTGATTCTGAGTTAAGATTAAAGATTAAAAATAGAGGCAGATTAGAAGGCAAATGGTATAATTATGATAAAGATGACTATACCATGCCTGTTTATGCCAATTATGATATTAACAAATATATTACTTCTAATTCATTAGAAAATGTAACGGGTCAATGGGAAGTTCATTTTGCAGAAGGTAGTGAACAAGAGTGGCCAGCTATAGGATTGTTTGATCAGAATGAGAACGATGAATTGATAGGCACTTTTAGAACAGAAACAGGCGATTACCGATACTTAAGTGGCACGTTAAACGACAATAATTTTTCAGTATCTACTTTTGATGGTGCCAATGCCTACTTGTTTACTGCTGTTGTTAAAGATGATGGAGAAAGTATGGATGATGGGATGTTTTACTCCGGCAAACATTACGAAACCAATTGGATTGCATATAAGAATAAAAATATTGAACTAAGTAATCCGGAAAGTCTAACACAACTAGTGGAGAACGAAAAATTTGAATTTACTTTTCCAAATTACGACTTTATAAATGAGACCACTTTCCCTTCTGAATTATATGATAATAAAGTAGTGATTATTCAAATATTTGGCTCGTGGTGCCCTAATTGCATGGACGAAACTAAATACTTAACTAAGCTATACAAACAACACGAAAATGATGATTTTGAAATCATTGGAGTGGCGTTTGAGCACTCGCAAGACAAAGCAAAAATCACTTCTCGATTGACGAAATATATGGAAGACCTAGCAGTGGACTATACCATATTGTATGGCGGCAACTCTACTAAGGAATCTGCTAGTTTAGCCTTTCCAATGTTAGATCAAGTGAAGGCTTTCCCAACTACATTATTTATTGATAAAAAGGGTCAAGTTAGAAAAATACATACAGGATTTGATGGACCGGGAACCGGCGAAATTTACCGAAATTATAAAAGGTCTACAGATAAATTCATCAATACTCTTTTAGAAGAATAAAGCATTATGAAGTTAAATTTGGATATAAAAGTACCTAGTTCACAAGATTGGTTACATGCCGTTCTGAATCATTTTGACACCTTTTTGCAAGATCATGCCGATTGTGAACGCAAAGCATCTGCCATGGCGATGAGTTTTGTCGCCAAATATCCGGATAGAAAAGAGATCATTCCTGAGTTAATTGAAACCGCATTGGAGGAATTGGAGCATTTCCAAGAAGTCTATGCCATTATGGAGAAACGAAATATTAACTTACCGGCAAGTATGGCAAAAGACCCATATTTACAAGCTCTGCTCCCCTACTGCAGAAGTGATAGAGACAATAGATTTATGGATCGTTTACTGATTGCATCCATTGCAGAAACCAGAGGCGCAGAAAGATTTAAAATGGTAGCTGATAATTTACAAGATGAAGATTTGGCAAAATTTTATAAAAAACTCTGGACATCTGAAGCAAAGCACGGGCATATTTTTGTTAAAATGGCGTTACATTATTTTTCTGAAGAGGAAGTCTACCCAAGATTAGAAGAGTTACTTCAAAAAGAAAGCGAAATTATTGGTCAATTAGAAATTAGATCGGCTTTGCATTGAAGCCGTTTCTTTGATAATATTTTCAACTATTCCTTTTATGTTTCCACTTATGAAAAAGAGTCTTTCTAACTCGATAAGGCGGTGAATCTTTAGCTGTATATTTATTGTAGTAATAGTGTTTATCATCAGTATCCTCATATAAGGAATGATCTGCCGTCATAAAATATAAGACCCTACGAAGTACTCGTTGTAAGAAAGACCGTTTCATTAAGCTTATATACGACACCTATCAAGCTATGTTACGAAACATCACTTTTTTCGGTTTATTTCCTTTAAAACAATATTTACAGCATCCTCATCCGGCAAAATTGGATACTCTTTCATTTCTGACCATACATAAGTAAAAGAGGCGCCTAAATATATAATTTGTGCGGTATAATAAATCCATACTAAAAGCAAAGCAATTACACTAGCAGAACCAAAAGTGGTGAGCGTGTTGCTGTTGCCAAAATAGATACTAAATAATAGCTTACCTATTGAAAATAGAATAGCTGTAAATATACCTCCCGCTAAAGCTGCTTTCCAACGTACAATGGCATCTCCTAAATACTTAAACATTAATGTAAAAAGAAAACTAACAAACACTAATGAAATAAATAATTCAAATAGAAAATATACCTTAGAAAAATAAGCTGATTGATTAAATTTTTCGGCAAACTTGTAAAAAAAGCTATTTAAAGTAATACTAGCCAAAAGAATAAATCCTGTTGTTATAATGATTAAAAACGAGATAAACTGACTAGTAAAATACTTTATAACATTACTCTTTGGCTTAGATTTTATCAACCAAATATCATTGAGCGAATTTTGTAACTGATAAAAAACGGCTGTGGCACTTAACACCAAAGTAATTAAACCTATTATAGTCATTGCTACATTAGAGCCATATCGATATTGATTCTTTAAAAATTGTTGAATTTGCTCTGCAATGTCCTTTCCTAAAACTCCCTTTATTTCAAGAAATATTTCTCCCTTTACTGCTTGTTCACCGAAGAAAAGTCCAGATACCGAAATAACGATGATGATAATGGGTAAAAATGAAAAGACAGCGTAATACGACAATGCAGCACCTTTCTCAAAAGTTTTAGTCTCAAAGAAATGTGATAGCACAGCTTTCATTACTGTCAGCCCAGTATTATCCTTTTTTTTATTCTGACTTACTAATTTCATTATTTATAACCTAACGGCAAGCCTAATTTGATCTTTAAAACCCGGAGGAGAAAACATTACTATTCGCAGGAATACTCTTCTCTAATTTATTTAAGAAGCCTAATTGACTAGCTTTAACCCTCACCCCAAAATTTACGAATTGTCGACCAATAGGATACCATTCCATAAAAAGATACCAGCAATGCAAATCTCTATTGATTCTAATAGAAGCTGTATTAATCTCCAAATCCGTCCAATTTACACGCATAGAAGCTTGAATTTGCCACTTAGGCGTCAAACTAAAATCTACATTAAAGTTAGAGGAGTGAGTAATTATTAAAGTGTCTTGACCACTTGAAAATGACTTATTCAAAGTCAAACTGTAATCAAAATTCATACGCCAAGGTAGTTCAAAATTTACATAATCGGTCCGATTACCAAAGTATTGATCTTGATACCAAGGTTCATATAAACTATTTGATTGGTAAGCAGAGTTACCATTTCCAGTTGTTTTTTTAGATTGAAAGCTTCCCGTGACATTGGCTGTAAATGTCTTTAACCTAAACAACCTTCCAGTTTCTTTTACCAACCATTTATCTACTGTTCTATTGGTATTGGGATCTGTATAATATGGCGATATAACCCCTCTAAAATTAATTCGAATACCTTTGTATATCTCGGTACTTCCACTGCTAAAAGATATATCACTTAGCTTTAAAGAATCCCTTGCAAAATTGTAAGACCCACTAATACCAAACCCATTTAACAGCTTTATTTTTCTCGAATTTTGAGTGGTTGTCGTATCCCGTTTCGGTCTCAATTTCATTTCAAAATCATTGATTAATGAAAAGTTTAGACTCATACTTTTACCACTCGTCGGACCACCCAAAATCCCATCTTCAAATCTAGAATACAACACTTCATTTCCGGCCGTGTCCGTTTGTACATTATCGTAAAAACCCCATCTATCTTCGCTAAAATCCGGTCTGTAGTTAAAATTTATATTAGGTCGCATAACATGTCGAAAGGCTTCCACATTTTTAGTTCTTTTAAAATACCAAGTACCAAATAACGTCCAACTTACAGAAGTGTTAAAGCCAAAATCTCTAGCTGTTTTAAAACCATAATCTCTATCCTCGGTTATTCTATTAAAAGTAGTATCTCCATCAACAATTAATGTATCTGTAAAACTTTTACTCACTGCATCAGGATACCAAAACTCATTGTAATTAAATGATGGATTAATATTGATATACTTGAATAGTTTTATTTGCGTACCAACAGCAGCTGTTTGCTTTATCCCTGTTCTTAAGTTATCAATCGTTTCTTGCTTAAAGAAAGTGGAATCAACGGCAGAAATTCTAGTTTCTGATCGAACTGAATAATTAAAGAATATATCTTCGTACCACTTTCTATTTCCTGTTTTCGACAAACCTTCAAAAGGATTGATATTATTTACATTAAAGTTAATACTTGGCACCGTTAAATTGATCTTTCCCGTAGACGTATTCTGGTTGTGGTTAGCACTTAAATTCAAACGATAAGGTTTCCCGGGCCAATTCTTGGAAAAAGAAATGGAAGAACTCAATGAATTATTTAGATAAGTGTCTCCTTCACCAATTAAATTCTTATTGAATCCTGTAGTTTGAATATTAGTACTAATGGTAAAACTACTGTTGTTTAGTTTCTTAGGATCAACTGTTAGATTCCATCTAAAACTTAAACTTCTCGAAGGTCCTCCATAATCAGGATCCCTTCTTTCGCCTTCTATCCTACTTAAATAGGTTATATCTAAATTACCGCTAAAACCATATCTTTTTCTATAATCCAAAAAAGTATACAAACTATAGTTTCCATGAGTAAAAACATCGGCTTTTGTGGTTAACCCTAGCTTATCGTTAATTGCCCAAAACACACCTAAATCCCTTAATCCATAGCCCACTTGATCAGAATAAGTAAAAATAAACTGCGGTTGAATCAATCCCGAATTTCTATTCTTCATCATGGGAAATAAACCGAAAGGCATCCATAATGGCGTTCTAACATCTTCAATCACTAAGTTAGCCGGCTTCCCAACAATAATTTTATCCTTTAATATCTTCACTTTATCAATCTCAATATAGAAATGTGGATGCTCCATATTGCAAGTGGTATATCTTGCCTTTTTACCAAATATCACATCTTCCCCAATTGACTTAATCTCCATACCATGCAAGTAACCTTCAGATTCTTTTAAAACCATTCCTTTACTTTTCCCCTTCTTGGTTTTGAAATTATATCGAAAGTGTTCCGCAATGTAAATATTACTGCCTTCCTTAAATACAGGATTGCCTATCCATTTTTTTTGTAAACTATCATATACTCCAAAAGCTTCTACTTCATTAGATTCAAAATAGAAGTCAATTCGTTCTGCTGACAATTCAATATTTTTATACTTTACAACTGAACTTCCGTATAAGTGTATCACTTTTTCTGAAAGATTTACACGAAAACTATCAATTGCATTGTAAGAAATTGGAGCATCAAGGCTATCGGGAGAGACTTTTATCTTATTGCTAGGCACATTTCCACCAAAAATGGCCTTTTGTTGAAAAACAGAGGTGTCAATTTCCAATTCATTAACGCTATTTGTATCTACAATAATAGTGTCCTGAATAAAACTGGTATCATTATTGGAAATAAATTCAGATGATTGTCCGTTCATATCAAATGATAGACAAATCAACGAAACGAATATTATGAACCTATATAACAAAGGCAAAAGATGAATAGTTTTTTAAACAAATGCTTCAAAGCTACATTAATAAAGTTTCCTATTAAAGCATTTCATTTAATAATAGGTAGCGTTTTTTTTTGCTTCTTATTATTTCCAATAGGCACAAATAAAGCAAATATTTATAAAAATGGCACAGAAGTAAAAACTATAGTGATAGATGCCGGTCATGGAGGGCATGATACCGGTTGTTTGGGTCATTCTAGAGTAAATGAAAAAGTAGTGGCTTTAAACATAGCTTTAAAATTAGGTGCTTACATTGAAGAAAATTTCAAGGATGTAAAAGTTGTCTATACAAGAAAGACAGATGTTTTTGTTGAATTAGAAGAACGAGCTGCAATTGCCAATAGAAACAACGCTGATCTTTTTATCAGTATACATTGCAATGCTGCATCACCTGCGGCTTATGGTACCGAAACCTATGTGATGGGCTTACATAAAACGGAAGGAAACTTAAACGTTGCCAAAAGAGAAAACTCGGTAATTGCTTTAGAGGACAATCATGAGAATAGATATGAAGGTTTAGATCTAAATTCTGACGAAGCCTATATTATAATGTCGTTGACTCAAAATGCCTTCATTGGACAAAGTATCAACTTTGCTGATAAGGTGCAAGATCAATTTAGAGATCGAGTTGGCAGACATGATAGAGGCGTTAAAGCTGCCGGATTTTGGGTACTTTGGAGAACGGCTATGCCATCGGTTTTAATAGAAACCGGCTTTCTAACGAATGCTGCAGAAGAAAAATTCTTAAATTCTAGCCAAGGACAAGATTATATCGCTTCTGCTATTTATAGAGCATTTAAAGATTATAAAGGCGAAATAGAAAAATCAAATTCTAGCTTAGAAGTATTGAATAGCAATAAAGTACCTAAAGTAGAAGTGATTCAAAAAGAAGAAAATGCGGCCATGGTAGAAGTTAATAAATTACCCGCTGTAAATTCCGATGAGACTTCTTATAGGGTGCAATTATTTGTTTCGTCTAAAGGGATTGAAAATTTTGCAAAGAAATTTAAAAAGGTAGACCATTTGATAGTAGAAAATCTACCTAATGGATTATATCGATATTCCTCAGGACCGTTTAAAAATGAAACAGATGCAGTTAATGCGTTAAGAGATTTAAAGCAAAATGGCTTTACCGACTCATTTATCTCCTTATATAAGGGAAATGAGCGAGTACAAATCCTGAAATCGAAATAAAATTCCGAATATGATATTGTTTTTACAAGTTAAAGCAGCATCTATAGCAACATCTTATTATATTAGCCGCAAATAATTAGACATTGAAGTTTTCAGTAACAGACGAATTAAAGGTTGGAGGATTAACAGTTTTAGCAATTGCCGTTTTTATAATTGGTTTCAATTATTTAAAAGGCGCAACAATATTTGCTAAAGATTTAAAAGTATATGTTTTATTAGAAGATGCTGCTAGCGTAAGCCCTGCAAGTCCTGTAGCAATGCATGGCATCAAAATTGGCAAGGTTAATAGTGTTGTTCAAGAAAAACACGATAGTTTTAACGTTGTGTTCTACTTAAGCATCAATAAAGACGCAAAAATTCCTAAAGAGAGTATTGTACAAATTGTAGAATTAGATTTGTTAGGTACTAAAGAATTGAGAATTACACCTAGTAAATCCACCGAAAACTTAGCAAGCGGCGACACCATAATTGGTTTTGTACAAGGCGGCATGATGGCCATGATTACTGAGCAGTTAGATGACAAATTAGGTCCATTAATTGAAAGTACTGTTCCATTAATTAGTAGAGTAGATACATTAGTAATGAATTTAAACTCCTCTTTAATGGAAGGTGGAGAAGGATCATTAGATGATATGCTCGGCTCTTTAAGAAGATCATTGAGTAATGTTGAAGGTATCACTAAAAAGGTAGATGTTCTGATGACAAGTCAAACAGAGAACATCGATGGCGTTTTATCCGGAGCCAATAAATTGGTTACCTCTTTAGCCGACAATTCTGGTAAAATAGATAGTATCATCGGCAATTTCAATACGCTTTCAGGTAAATTAAGTGAAATGGATTTTGAAAATATTGTGTCTAGTGCCAATAATATTGTTGATGATATTGAAGCCCTTACTGCAAGTTTGAAAAATGCTGACGGAACATTAGGTAAATTGCTAAATGAAGATGGAATTTATACTTCATTAGATAGTACTTTAGGAAGTTTAAATGCGTTATTACTTGATGTAAAGTCGAATCCAAAAAAATACGTAAGTTTTTCTTTGATTGGCAGAAAGTGATAACGTAAAAGCTATTAAGCTTGATTAATAAAATCTCTATTGAACCGATTTTAAAATATACGTCTTATTTCAAGTTGATTCTTTTGCTTTCACTTGTTATAAGCACTCGACTACATGGTCAAACCAGCACTCAAATTAATGGTAATCAAACGTATCAAATAGAAGATACCACTAAGATTAAACGTATTAAAATTATTAATACAGATGTGTTTGAGTTTAAAACAGACACAACTACCAAAACAACCATTAGAAAATTTACTGGCAATGTTCTCTTTGAACACAAAGGCACAGATTTTTACAGCAATAAAGCGATTCAATATATGGATTCTTCTATTGTGGTAGCCAGTGGTGATGTTCATATTCAAAAGCCCGACTCCTTTGATGTTTGGGCTGATTATCTAGTCTATTATAGCAATAAAAAGTTTGCCAAATTGAGAGGCAATGTCATTTTTCAAGATTCATCGGCTAAATTAATTACCGATACTTTAGACTACGATATGAATAAAGATGTTGGTTATTTTTGGGGTGGCGGGAAATTAATTACGGATAGCAGCACACTTTCTAGTGAGGAAGGTGTTTACTATCATAGAAAAAGAGAAGCCTATTTTTATAAAAACGTTCATCTTACCAATCCGGATTTTGATCTCTACTCCGACTCCATGCGGTACGATACTAAAGAAAGAGTAGCCTACTTTATTGCAGCAACCAAAATTGTTAATGGTAAGGATGTCATCTATTGTAATTCCGGGTTTTATGATACAAAAACCAATAGAGCACAATTTGGTGGCAGCACACAAATGAAAAGTGGTAGTACCAAAATATCAGCAGACGAATTGAATTACGACAAAAATATAGGATATGGTGAAGCCACTGGAAATGTAATTTGGGAAGATACCGTTGAACAAATTACTATCATTGCTAACTATTCAGAGTATTGGGATTCACTAAGCTATGTAATGGCTACAGACGATCCTTTGTTAATTGATATTACTGACGGAGACACCATGTATTTGAGTGCCGATACATTAATTACCTATAAACTTCCTCATCCTTCTACTGTCGTAAAGATTGACAAAATCACTCCCGATTCTACTATGACAGACACAACTGTTTCTTTGCCGAAAGATTCAGTGCTTATTGATGTGGTAAGTGATTCTATGACAACCTCCATTGATTCTTTTTCAGCACCAATTGATACAAATAAAATTATTGTCGATTCTATAGAAAGCAAAGTCGACTCCATTCCAGCATCAATTGATATTGACAGTGTCCATGTAGATTCATCAATAGACACATTAAAAGATACAATAACTTATGATGTTATAATAGACACCGTTACTGTTTTACCGGGACCGCCGCCAGACAGTATTAGAATTTTTCATGCTTATAAAAATGCCAAAGTATTGCAAGGTAGAATGTCTGGTGTTTGTGATTCGCTTTATTTTTCTACAGGTGACTCTATTTTTAGATTTCATCAAGACCCTTTGGTTTGGGTAGATACCACACAATTTTCAGGTGACAGCATGCATATCGTGCTAAAAAATAAAGTATTAGATAGAATTTTGATCTATAAAAATGCGATGATTATTCATGAAAATATGCCCACCATTTATGATCAAACGAAAGGAAAAGAAGTAGAAGGTTTTTTCAAAGATGAGAAAATGACAAAAATGGAAATTAAGGGCAACGGCGAAAGTATCTATTTTATAAAAGATGATTCATCAGCATTTGTTGGAGGCAATAAATCTATTTGTAGCAGAATGGTAATCACCATGAAACCAGGCGAAAATGATGTAGATTATATCACTTTCATTACCAAACCGGAAGCTACCTTCACTCCTTTTAGGATGATTAATTTGGCTTCCTATAAACTAGAAGGTTTTAGTTGGCAATTTGAGAAAAAACCAAAAAATGTAGACGATATTGTAAGATACAGACCATTATATGAATATTTTTTGCAATATTTAGGCAAAGGAAAAGATATTGAGCCGAAGGAAGATGAAGTTATTTCCTCTACAAAAGAAAAATTAAAAGTGGAAGAAGAAGAAGAAGAAGAAGAAGAAGTGATTCCTAATAAAATTATTCAACTAAAGAAAGATTAAATGGCAGCGCTTAAATTTACACAATTCCTACGTCGATACGATATAAGGTTATTCTTTTCTTCTGTTGAAGACACTATACCGGGTAGCCTAATATCAAAAGACAAAAAAGGTTATTTCCCTGTTGGACATTTAAGCGATTACTTAGACAATCCAAACTTAGATTGGACAACAGAAATGAAAGAAGCCAGCATGGTGTATGGCACTGTTGAGAGAGAACTAAGTTTAGGCGGAAGAGCTTCTTTAAATGAGTTTGGTGTTGGTATTCAAGGTGGTTTAGGAAAAGCTAAAAGCGTTAAGTTTTATATTGAAGAAGTTAAAGCCATGGGATTTCTAAAACCTATGAGACTAAACCTTATCGCTGACTCACACGAGTTAAAAAAGAGCAATAAAAAGATATGGAAGCTCATCAACAATAAGTGTGTAGTAGATTATACTTATTACGCTTCTAAAGTAACTTTTGATTTTGAAAGAGAAGGTAATTTTGACCTAAAAGCTGAAATAGCTAATAAAATTACCGCTTCCGCTGAAACAGAAATTAAATGGAAGTCTAAAAGCAGTTTTGTGGTAACCAATAACACCAAAGTGCCTTTTGGTTTTTCCGGCTGGGAGATTTAAAAGCTACGCCTCCTCTAACCTATCAAAAAAACTTCTATCTAATTTTACAGTGGCGTTTAAATCATGCAAAATATTGTACAATCCAAAGAAGGTTCTATGCAAAAAGATGGCATCTTGTGGTCCTCTAATCGCTTTTGAACTTCTAAACTCACTTTTCTTACTTACCTCAGTGCCATGTTTCGCCAATTCATCAAATAGCTCTTTATTACCAAAATAGAAAGTATCATGCACTAAAGGTTGCGCTACTAGATTGATAGTTTTTAAAGTGACATCGAAAAATAATTGATCCGTTTCTTCATCATCGCTTTCTCTCAAAAAATCCATTTTGTACATGTATTTTCTAAGTTTTGGCACGTCGTTATCTAATCCGGCTTTCAACATTAAAAAGTAGTTATTGTAAAAATCCAAAGGTAACTCCTTTACACAACCAAAATCTAAAACACCTAGTTTTCCATCAGGCATCACAAAGAAGTTTCCTGGATGCAAATCTGCATGAAACTGATGTAAGGTATGTACTTGAAAATGAACAAAATCTAAAAGTTGCTGTCCAACTTTATCTCTATCTTCTTGACTAAACTCTTCTTTTTTAGCTAAAAAATCAGTTAATGGCTGACCTTCTAACCAATCCATAGTTAAAAATCTTTTACTACTTAAATCCGCGTGATACTTAGGAATAGTGATATAATCTAAAGCCGCACACTTTTTAGCAATTTCCTCTCCATTAGCCAACTCGTGCTCGTAGTCTGTTTCTTCAACTAACTTTGACACCACTTCTTCTAGGTACTGTTCAATATCCTTTTCTTTGATTCCAAATAGATTCAATACCAAAGGTTTCGCCATATTAATATCAGAATGAATACTATCAGCAACACCCGGATATTGAATTTTAACCGCCAATTTCTGACCATCTTTCCATGCTTCGTGTACTTGCCCAATAGAAGCTGCTCTTACAGATTCAGGATTAAATTCATCAAACAACTCTGTTGGTAGTTTTCCTGAATACTTTTTAAACGTATTAACAATTAATGGTCCTGAAAGCGCTTTATTATTGAAGTGAGCTTCTTTAAATTTCTCTGTATACTCTTCCGGCAACAAACCATGATCCATACTCATAATCTGAGCGATCTTAAGAGCGGTTCCCTTGAGCTGCGTCAACATTTTGAAAATCTCTTCCGCATTTTTCTTATCCAAATCTTTGCGATCAACATTACTATTAACCACTTTTTTTGAATAATGCTTTAGATAGTTTCCACTAACCTTCATTCCTGTTTTAAAAAATCTTCCGGCGCGTTGTACTTTGCTGGAAGGAATATTTTCTTGTTTATCCTTACTCATTTGAAACCTTGTTTAAAGAGAAATGTAAAAAACTCTATTGATGAATCTACTGCGTTGGGGTTCAAAATGTCGAATATTAAATGCGCTACCTTTTCTATAGCAACATCAGTTTGCTCATTCTGTTCACTGGTATCTTTTATCCAAAAATAAATGACAAAGATAGTGCCATACCAACACCATTTATTGTATTGGTAATCCACTAGCGGTCGAGTAGCAATTTCACCGGAATTTTGTCCGGCACTGATCATTTCTTTGTAAAATCCGGTAGCATTTACCTTCATTCTTTTTAATTCTTTAGGGAATGATGGCAATGATTTTGTAAACGAGATCATTGATTTGTTCATTTCCCTTCTCTCATTCAAAACATTTACAATATTATATAAGATGGATAAATATACTTCTCTACAAGCATACTGCTCAAAACTTGGGTCTTGCTGACACTGCTCCAAAGCTTTGTCAAAATATTCTTCCCAAATAAATGCCTTTAATGAAACTAGAGGATTGAATGTTTTTAGGAACTCAAAAGCATCACTTCCTAAATAATTAGCAAACTCATCGGCATCGTCCGGAAATCTTTGATTCTTATCATAAAACTCTATATAAGCGCTTATTAATCTCTCTTTGTCGTACATCTATTTTAAAATTATTGGTTCTTAAGTGTTTTATTTAAGCTAAATTACTCATGAAAAGCATGCTATTTTCAAAAATTAAGACCTATTAAGAAAAATTATTACAACTTCGCATTCTTAATTGTTGAACATTATAATATTATACGCATTCTATCGTAAAGAATGACAGTCAAAACATGAATAAATCATTAAACAGCTTAAAAGAAATCTTCGATAAATATTTAGAAGAACAACGATTTACAAAGGCTCCGGCTGCTTTGTATGAACCTAATAATTATATACTTGAGCTTGGCGGAAAAAGGCTTCGACCAACTTTAGTATTAATGGCATGCGAACTCTTTGGTAAAAATGCTAGTGTTGCCTTGCCCGCTGCATTAACAGTTGAATATTTTCATAATTTCAGTTTAATACACGATGACATTATGGATGAAGCGTCTTTAAGGCGCGGAAAACCTACTGTTCACATGAAATATAACACCAATGATGCTATTCTTTCAGGAGATGTTTTATTGATATATGCTTATAAGTATTTGACTTCTTACGAGGCAGCACTTCAAAAAGTATTGATTACTGATCTAACAGATACGGCCATTGAAGTTTGTGAAGGGCAAAGCATGGACACTTCTTTTGAAACAAGAAATGATGTAACGGAGGATGAATATATTGAAATGATTCGTCTAAAAACCGCTGTATTGTTAGCCGCTTCTTTGAGAATGGGTGCATTAATTGGTGGAGCTACTAAAGAAGAAGCCGATGGATTATATACTTATGGCGAAAATCTTGGTATTGCTTTTCAAATTCAAGATGACATTTTAGACACTTTTGGTGGCGATCAAGTTGGAAAACAAATTGGTGGCGACATTCTTCAAAATAAAAAAACGCTTTTATTGATAAGAGCTCAAGAAAAGTCAAAGCAAAATAACGACTCGAATCTTAGTAATTGGCTTGAGAAAACCGAATTTTCTGACAATGAAAAAATAGAATCGGTTAAAAGCATCTTTGAACAGTACGATGTGTTAAAATATGCGCAGACCAAAAGGGATGCCTACGTTGAGAAAGCATTAAATGCATTACAATCAATCAACAAGCCTGCTGAACCTTTAGAAGCCTTAGTAGATGCTTTAGTGGTTAGAAGTTTCTAAAATCCTATTCCCATGAATGTAAGAGTTGTCATTGTTCTCTTTCTTACTATAATTATTTCAAGTTGTTCTGCTACTAAAGAAGCCACTGTAGCTTCAAAATCGCATTCTAACAATACGCTTGGTGCGCAATACATTGCTGACTTATCTTCTGATAAAATGCATGGTAGAGTAATTGGCACTGAAGGTATTGAACTAGCCGCCAGCTATTTAGAGCAACAACTTGCTGCTATGGGCATCAGTCCTTATTTTTCGAATAGTTATAGAGATACTTTTATTTATCAATCTAAAGAAGCATATAATATTGTAGCAGAAATAAAGAGCAATAAAGCTACTAATGAATACATCATTATAAGTGCGCATTACGATCATGTACAAGAATTACCCAACAACAATGATTCCATTTATAACGGTGCGAATGATAATGCTAGTGGTGTGGCTGCTGTTTTAGAAATTGGTAGAATGCTACAAAAAAATAGAGAGGACATTCAAAAAAATGTACTATTAGTTTTATTTAGTGGAGAAGAAGTTGTTTTAAAAGGATCGAAACATTTAGCGGCAAAATTGAAAGCAGAAAATTTCAATTTAGCTTATGTCATTAATTTTGAAATGATTGGCGTTCCTTTAGCTATTGGTAATCAAAAGGCGTTGCTTACGGGCTTTAACATGTCTAACATGCCAAGTAAAATTAATACCACATTAGGACAAGAATTTATCATTTTGGATGAGAATTCAGAACGTTTGAACTTGTTTACTCGATCGGATAATTATCCATTTTATCAGCAGTTTAATGTCCCTTCACATACCATTTCTACTTTTGCTTTTGAAAACTATGATTATTACCATCATGTAGATGATGAAATTGAAGCCTTGGACTTGAAACATGTAGAAGATATGATTACTCTTTCCGGTAAAGTCATTTTGAAGTTACTTAAGGAGAATACTGCTATTGAGTTGAATAAGTAAGGTTGATTGTATTAACCACAAAAATCACTAAGAAAAGGCACTAAGGACACAGTTTATATTGTAACTCATAGTGCATATAAGGGTCCAATTAATCCCAGATATTCGATTATTCCGCATAGAAGAAAGAATAAAACAATCAAAAATGAATCTAAAATCAAATTTTTATTTTCAATAAAAGAAACTAATTTATTTTCTGATACGCTTAATTTCTTAATAATCATTATGATGTCATAAATGAACTTAATCAAAATCATCAGGAAAAGTGGGTAAACAAATAATAAATGGACACAACCAAAATTTTCACAATTTATTTGTCCTGAAATTTTAAAAAACATGAGAATTAAAATGATTATAAAAATCATTGTAATAAATAAGGAAACATTTAAGATTACTCTCAAGTTTGTTATTTAAATCACTATAAGATTCCTGTATCGAATAATTATTAAACTTTAGGCACTTGTAACTCTAAGTACTTTAGGCACTTAACTCCCCTACCAATCATCTCTCATATTGAGCTCGTTCACAACTTTAAGAGCGCCACCATTTTTTCCTTGTTCTACAAAATCCACCGCAACAAAATTAGGATAACGAAAAGCTTCAGGTTTGCAATAGTTATCTACCTTTTTAATTAACTGATTGTAGTTGTTATCAGCGGTAGCATCTACTCCTAATAAAAACGATCTAAAATGATTCATTACAAATAAAAGCTTTGCGGTATTGTCTAAAGCATCAGATTCATCTCTTTTAGGACATTGTTGAAATCCGACAGAACCATAATCATTTTCAACAGAGTACGTCCATTGATAAGGAAAAAATTGATTTTCTGTCGTATTAGAAAATATTACTAATCTTTTTTGATTATCAATCATCCATTGAATAGTCGGCCAACTACCATTACTCATTACATTCCAATCACTTCCTGCCGGATTGAAGTATTGTTCATCTAATCCAGCATCAACCACTTGTTGCCAAACCAATCCCATTTTAGAACTTGGAATAGCGCCGTCTTGCAAAATAATGGTGATAACAGCCTCTGGATTTTCATCCATAAATGTTTTAATCATATTCAAGTAGTGAACAAATGCTCTCGGAAATGCCTCATCTTGTAAACCTCCATTTTCTCCACAGTTCGACCCGTGACACATAAATATCTGATCTGCTCCTTCATAACTGCTTTTGTAATACACATCCATCATTAATCCACGAACCCCAAACTCAAGTTGCTTGGGAATACTGATATCTTGATTCTTAAACAAACCTCCAATATTGTGAGCCGCAGATGCAAATGCATTATGAGCCATCAAAAAAGCTACTTTGTCGTAAGGCTTATCATTGTAATCATCATAAAAATTTATATCAAAATTTTCTTCCTTACAACTCGAAAACGCTAATAAAACAAAAATGACAAGCCCCAATAATTTAAAAACTCTTTTCATATTTTTATTCTTTTACTTCTCAATACTCCTTGCAGCATTTATAAAAACCTTTAACTGTTTTATGGAACGAAACTTACCGTCTTTAAGAAACTTTAGACACTCGTCACTCCAAGTATTTTAGGCACTTTTCAACTTAGTCTTTTATAACAAAATTTCCTCTAGCATAAACTTTATCATTCTTACCCAAAACATAAAAATATACGCCTGATGCTAATTGAGCTCTATTAATTCTTACTTCATTCGAGTTGATGTTCGATTGACTATTCATCAATTCTCCAGCTTCATTAAAAATTTGTAATTGCAAATTATTCTCCGGTAAAAACTTTAGTCTTAAAATGGCTTCAGTAGTGAATGGATTAGGATATAATTCCACCAAATCAGCAATTAAATTGTCATTTAAACCTGTTGTGCAGCCCGCATCGGTGGCTGTTAAAACTATCAGATTTAACTCTACTGTACTATCGCAGCCTGCACTATTTTGTAATACAATAGTATATGCACCTTCTTCTGTAAAATATTGATCTCCTACTTGGAAAGAATCTTCAGGACAAATAGTGCCCGAAACTTCAACGGAGTTGACCTCATTTACCGTTACAATAACAATATACTCTTCTTCACAATCTCCACTGTTTGGATTGGCGATAGTGTAAGTACCTGACTCTGTCAGTTCTTGATCGAAAATCACCACACTATTACCGGCGCATATTGTAGTATCAATTTCACCCACAACTGTTCCCGTTCCTCTTGTGGTAAACGATCTTGGATCCGACCATTCACTCCATCTTAAATTTTTATCTCTGTATCTCACTCTCCAGCAGTAACTTGAATTTGGACTTAAACCTTCAATATCCTGATCTGTTAGATCATCTCCAGCTTGAGTATCATTATTGAAATACTGATTTTCATAATTCTTCCAGATATCTAATATTGGAGTATCGAAACTACCACAATCAGAAGCTATTTGCCAATTACTTGCGCCATGTTCTGTATTAACACTATTGGATGAAAATAAACCTGCTTCTAAAACAACACATTGAGGATTTAACTCTTCTTCAATAGGCTGAATCGGATTCGGTTTATTAGGGTTTTGTCCATTTTTATAAATTACAATACTATCTCTCAGCTCATTATCAACCGGGTTAGAAGGCTTTCCTCTACTCAGTCTTTTTAAAGTAAATTTTGGTTCATCACCCGCTTCTACTTCTAAATAAACAAAACCATAATCGCTAATCCCTTTTGAAAATTCCTCGTAATCTTGATCTCCCCCGTCCCAATTATCCAAAGCACCGCCGGCTGAAGCTACATTAATCATCAAATGGTTATGATTTTTAGATTGACCTCTTGCATAACTGTGTGTGTGGCCAAAGAAATGAATACTAGGCTTATTACAAGCAGTTGAAAAATTTTCTAAATAGGTGATTACATCACCGGTAAAGGGCTCATTGCCTGGTGGCCACATTTCCGAATGAAAAGGATGGTGAATTTGTGCAAATACGAAATCGATATCATCGTTGGCACAAGCATCATCTAAAACACCTTGTAACCAATCTAATTGTGCTTGTACGCCATTGCCACCAATTTGACTAACGTTAGATTCTAAACCAATAATCCTAGTATTAGAATAATCCTTATACCACCATTGTTCATAATACCCATCCGTTCCATTCTTAGGTAAATCGAAATACTTAAAGAAAGGATCAGGTGCTCCAATATACTCATGGTTCCCTAATACAGGATAAACCGGCACCATTTCAAACAACTTGCTGCCCGGATCAAAAAATTGATTCTTAAAAGAAGCATCAGAAACCACAGGGATATAGCTAAAATCAACTAAATCGCCCGGCACTAATACGTATGCCAATTTATCTGTGAGATCTTCACCTGCTAAACCTTCTGTATAATCTAAAACACCATCTTCCACCACTTCTTTAAATTTTGATGGTTTAGTGAGATCTCGTTGCATATCCGAAAAGGCAACCATACCAAAAGATTTCTCCGCACTCGGCAATGGTGCTGTTTTAAATCTAATTGTATCAGAATATTTATTTCCGAAATTGACGCTGTAATAATACTTGGTATCCGATTGTAGCCCTTCAATTTTTACTGTATGAATTCGAGTTAAATTAAACAAGGTAAATCCTGGCGATGCAGTTCCTGTTGCCTCAATGCCCAAAGCTGTTGTTAAACCGTATGACAATTTAGAATCCGTTGAAGCAGTTGTTTCCCACATAATAATGACAGAATTGGTGGTTACATCTTGCAAATAAGGCCCTAAATATTTGCCTTGACCGAAAGTAAATAGTGGTAATAATAAAAGTAAAACTAGTAAGCGCTTCATGGTTATAATTTTGAACACCTAGATTACAAAAAAAACACATAATATTCAAAAATTACATAGGTTAGAAACCATAAAATAATAACCTATTGAACAGAATAAAATAAAACATTCTTTTATCGCCTATTGGTTTTGAAGCAATACTTCTTGTTGACTAAGGAATAGCTAAAATTTAAGTCGTGCGCTTGGGTGAACGTCTAAACCAACAATGTCTTTATTGAGAAATTTATAATAACCTGCCATTGCAATCATAGCAGCATTATCAGTGCAATATTCAAATTTTGGAATGTATGTATTCCATTTCATTTTTTCTGCTAATGAAAGCAATGTGCTTCTAAACTCAGAATTAGCTGAAACACCACCGGCAATCGCAATTTCATTAATTTTGTATTCTTTGGATGCTCGCTTTAGCTTACTCAGTAGAATGGAAATAATTCGCTTTTGTACTGAGGCACAAATATCATTGATGTTGTTTTCAATGAATGAAGGATCTTTTGCCGTAGTATCATTTAAAAAATATAGAACAGATGTTTTTAATCCGCTAAAACTATAATCCAATCCTTGCATTTTAGGCTCAGGAAAATCAAATTTATTGCTATCTCCAAGTTGTGCTTTCTTATCTAACAAGGGGCCACCAGGATATCCTAACCCTAGCATTTTAGCAATTTTATCAAATGCCTCCCCCGCAGCATCATCTTTTGTACTACCAATTACTTCCATATCTAAGTAATCTTTCACCAAAACCAATTGAGTATGTCCACCAGAAACCGTTAAGCATATAAATGGAAACTTAGGTTGTGGTTCATCAATAAAATGAGCCAAAATATGCGCCTGCATATGATTTACTTCTACCATTGGAATGTTTAGCGCCATGGAAAGTGATTTAGCAAAACTAACGCCTACTAAAAGTGAACCTAACAGACCAGGGCCGCGAGTAAATGCAATAGCATCTATTTCTTCTTTTTTAACATTTGCTTTTTTTAGGGCAGTATCCACAACCGGAATGATCTGTTCTTGATGCGCTCTAGACGCTAATTCAGGCACAACTCCCCCGTATTGTCGATGAATTTCTTGTGTAGCTATGATGTTGGCAAGCATTTTGCCATTTTTATACACAGCTGCACTTGTATCATCACATGAACTTTCAATACCTAAAATCGTAACTTCGTGCATCTAAAACGTATTTATCTCGTTTAATGAATAATTTTACAAAAATAAGGGAATAGAATTTTGAAAAATAAGTACCTGCGAAGATTAATTAAAATAATTGGAATTTTGTTCCTTTTGTTCCTAATTGTATTTGGGCTAGCCATTATTCTCATTCAACAACCCAATGTCCAAACTTACGTATCCAATAAAATTCTAGATAGAATTGAAAGTAATAATGATGGTGAAGCATCCATTGATAGAGTTCATCTAAAATTTCCTAAAAGCTTAGTAATAGATGGTTTTTATCAAGGAGATGAAGCAGGCGACACCTTACTATACGCGCAAAAACTCACTATTAATTTCAACTTATTAAAACCTTTAAAAAAACAAGTTCACGTAGCCAATTTAAAATTAGATGGTGCTAAAGTCAACTTACTTAGAAAAGAAGGCGAAGAAGATTTCAATTTTAGTTTTTTAATAAAAGCCAACAAGGATGGAATTAGTACCACTGATAAGGAAGGGAAAAATCCATTAGACTTTAAACTTAATAATGTTCAGTTTAATGATGTTAGCTTTCAAATGATTGATGAAGGCAAACTAGCCATCAAAAATACTCACCTAAAGCGATTAAACATTGATGTAAAGTCACTTGATCTTTCTAATCAATCCGCACATATCGATAAACTTCTCCTCGATTCTCCTAACATCACTTATGAGCTATTGGGCAAAAATGAAGAAAAGCAAAAATTAACGCTCACTGAATTACTTCCCGATTTGGGTTATAAAGTCAAAGTTGATGATATCGAAATGAAAGACGGTCATTTTTTAGCTTTAAATGATTTTAGTTCCCCTACTTCTCTCCCTATTAATTTAGCGGCACTCGATCTACAACAAATCAATCTTGAAATTAAAGACGTTCAACTGGACTCTACATTATCGCTAAATATCAAAAATATATCGCTAACAGATGGAGAAAAAATTGATCTAAAAAAATTGGAAGGAAAATTTACGGTCACTGCTAATACCATCAAAACCGAGGATTTAAAAATTGCCTTAAACAACAGCACTTTACAATCGAATGCTGAAATTAAAATTGAAGACTTCAATAACATACTGAATGGGAGCTACCAAACGAGTACTATTTCTGCATACCTTACTCCTTCTGATGTCAATTTGTTCTTACCGTTTGACAAAAAAATTAGTCAACCTGTTTCACTTAACTTAAGTAGTAGTGGTTCTCTCAATAATTTATCTATTCGTTCCCTTAATATTCAATCGGATAAGGCTAAATTGATAGCGAATGGAAACATTAAAAACATTACTGATTTTAACAGGGTAAGCTATAATCTTAACATATCTAAACTACAAGGTTCAACAGAAACCATTAATAAAATTTTGCCTTGGATAATATTACCCGAACAAGTTAGCACACTTGGCAATGTTGTGGCTTCAGGAAATGTTACAGGAACATCAAAGCAAGTAAAAACAGATTTAAATATTGAATCCTCTTCTGGAAATTTAGCTTCTACTATTGAAGTAACTACCGTCAACGGTCAACTAGTGTATAATGGTGACATTACCTTACCCAATATAAATGTTCAACAATTTTTACCGGATTTACCGGTTGGTAATGTTGGTGGTACGCTCCATGTGGAAGGATTAGGCAATTCGTTTGAAACGTTAGATGGAAATGTAAGCGGAAAATTGTTTAGTCTTGAATTACAAGATTATATCTATAAGGATGTCTATTTTAATGGAACACTAGCCAATAAAGTATTCAATGGCGACATTACCATAAATGATGAAAATATTGATTTGGTTTTTGATGGTATGTTGGACCTTTCCGACTCTATCCCATCGATTAACAGCCAAATGAAGATTAAACATATTGATCTTCAAGCGTTGAAACTTTCAGAACAACCTTTTGAATTGGCACTTGAAGGAAATGTGCAATTGACCGGAAATACTTTGGATAATATCAATGGTAAATTCAATTTATCATCTCTTTACCTTAAAAATGCCACTTCTGAAGTAGCATTTGATACCACAACATTTATTGTTGAAAGTGGTGATGGATTTAAATCTTATAGAGTAGTGAACGATAAAATGGTAGCTAATGTGGAAGGAAATTTTGATCCGATAGCGTTACCAAATGAGTTGTTAAGATATTTAAGTAATTATGTCTACTACATCAATTACACTGATACCTCTAAAATTGTAGAACAACATATTAAAGGAAATATTATTGTAGAAGAAGGATTTGGATTGGTTGAATTTTTTCTTGGAAAAGTAAATATACCCGATAATTTAGAAGCTGATTTTGAGTTTCACAATACCGAAGACATTTTCAATATACAAACTCATTCCAATTTAATTGGCTATCAAAAATATGGTTTAGACAATTTTAATTTAGCTGCAAGAACACTAAACGGAGAGTTAATTACCGAAGCGGTGATCGATAAAATTTCAATAGAGAAACCAAAAGTAAGTATCAATTATATCGACCTATCCGCTATCTCTACTAAAAATAGCATTGACGGTAATTTTTCGGTTGAATTAGATGATGCGCCTAACAAAATAGAACTCAAACCAAGAATTAATTTTGATGGCGACAGTATAGATATCCACTTTCAAGACTCTTATTTTAAGATAAATAAAGTAATGTGGCCTTTTAATAAAGACAATCTAATTGTTTTAAAAGAAGGCTCCATAAATGCTCAAAACTTTGCCATTTTTAATGACAATCAATACTTGCAGATCGTTAACGCTTCTTCCGATTTATCTGAAGCTTTAATCGAATTTCACGAGTTAAGCCTTCCGGCATTAGCCAATATCTTTCAGTTAGATAGTGTTATCCAAAAAGGAAATTTAACAGGTTTGGTAAGAGTTGGAGATCCATTAAAGAATTTTTCGGCAGACATTGATTTGGTGTTCAATTCCTTGCAAGTATTTGATTACTACTGCGACTCCATCAGCATTGATGCCAATTATAGTAAGGATGACCAAATCGTCAATATTGCTGCTGTTTTTGATGACCCTAACTACGATCTTTCTGCCGTTGGTTATTACGATTTGGCAAAAGGTGTAAAAGATCCGGTATTGTTAGATATTGATGTCAATCGATTATACCTCGACTTTTTAGATCGAATTTTGAAAAACGAAGCTCACTTTGATGTATATGGAGAAGGCAAATTGCAATTTAAAGGCTCTTTTAAAGAACCCGTTTTAGTGGGAGAAGCTTATGTTTTGGATACCGCTGCCATTGGCATTGATTTCTTGGGAATCGATTTAATTGTTATGCCGGAAAATGGAGTTAAGGAAAAAGTGATTTTCACAGACAACACCATGGATTTCGGTTCTATGAATGTGAGAGACCCATTTGGCAATAGAGCATACATGGAAGGGAAACTGACCCATTTCAATTTTAAAGACATGTCGGTAGATGCCAGATTGTTTACGGACAATTTTTTAATGCTTAATACGACGTATAACGACAATGAAGACTTTTACGGTAGAGCTTTTGGTGAGGGCACTGTGGTTTTCTCTGGCTTGACTAGAAATATCAATATGGATATTAATATGAAGACCAAACAGTTTACCAAGCTAAGTATTCCATTAGCTAGTGCCGGCGATACGAAAGATTACAACTTCAAGTTTATCAATCCATTTGAGAAAGATTCAAATGTAATAGAAATTGAAGAAATCATAGAGATCAAGGGCATCAATATGAATTTTAATTTGGAAGTAACGCCGGAAGCAGAATTGGAATTGGTATTGAATACGGAATCTGACAATAATATGAGAGCATCCGGTCAAGGAAATCTAAATCTTCGCATCGATCAAAATAAACAATTGAGTATGTATGGCACCTATCGACTCATAGAAGGAGATTATGTATTCAGTCCACAAAACCTACTCAACAAACAATTTAAAATTGAAAATGGTAGTGAAATTGTTTGGAATGGAAAACCATTTGAAGCCGCTTTAGATGTGGATGCCATTTATCATGTAGATGCAAGAGTAGATAATATTTTACAAGATTCCAGTAGAGCCAGTCAAATTGTGCCAATGGATGTAATTATTCATATTGGCGGCACCTTAAATGAAACGGATGTATCATTTGGTATTGAACCTGCTAGAACAAATATTACAGCCGCTTTAAATGAAGTAGAAAGCTTTTTACAAGAAATTAAAAATGACGAAGGCGAAGTAACCACTCAAGCCATATCTCTGTTATTGGTAAAGCGGTTTTTACCTTCTAACTCCACCGTATTTACGGGCACTAATTTTAGTGCTTCAGAATTTGGCAGAACCACTGCTTTAGAATTGGTTTCTAATCAAGTATCTAACTATTTAACTGATGCTATTTCAAAATTAATAACTGAAGTAGAATTAAGTTTCAACATTATTCAAAGAGAAGATTATAGTTTAGAAGAACCTGGACAAACCACCACCGTTCAATTAGATTACTCTCAAAAATTCATCAATAATCGTCTAATTGTAAACATTGGCGGTAACTTTGAATTTGTAGATGATCAAAGTACGCAAGGCAATACCATTGCCGGAGATTTTGAAGTGGAAGGATTATTAACTGAAGATGGTAGATTGCGTGGGAAAGCATTTCATAGAACTGCAGATTACGACATTTTCAATCAAGATAGAAGTAGAACAGGCGTAAGTATTTCTTATCAAAAAGACTTTGATACAATTGATGAAATATTTAAACCTGATGCCAACAAGAAAAAAAGACGACAACTCAAAAGGAGCAATCGACGAGACGATAGAGAAGATAGAAAAAAGGAAAAGAATAAAAACCCTAATGATGCTATCTTACCGGAAGAGTAAAACTTTTTTTTCAAAGCGCAGACACCAAAACCAATTCTTCTTGCATCTTAACTAAAAAGGCTATTTACTAATTGCCCATAAGTGATGACATATTAATCAAAAAGTGCCAACAGTTTGACAGCGGCGCGCAAAAAGTGATTTATGATCGCTATGCCCCTGCTATGCTTGGGGTGTGCAGAAGATATGTGAGAGATTGGATGGAAGCAGAAGATGTTTTATCGGAAGGATTCTACAAGGCATTTACGAAGATTAAACAATTCACTTTTAGCGGCAGTTTTGAAGGATGGCTGAGAAGAATTATGGTTAATGAATCTTTAATGCATTTGAGAAAGAGAAATGATTTCAACCTAGCATTGGAATCATCCAACTTGCAACTAACCGCCAGTAATCAAGCAGATGATCTTGCTAATGCGAACAGTATTTTAGAATTGTTAGATAGGTTACCAACGGGTTATAGAACCATTTTCAATCTTTTTGTTATTGAAGGTTACAAGCATAACGAAATTGCAGAACAACTAAATATTAGTATCAATACATCAAAATCACAACTGATAAAAGCTAGAAAAAGATTGCAAATATTAGTCAATGAAACTAAAATAAAAGCAGGATGACTGACTTTAATAATATAGATGATCTCTTCAAAGAAAGTCAAGGCGATTGGAACGAAATGCCTTCTAATGCAGCTTGGGATAAACTTTCGGATAGATTGGGAACGCATGCTGTTCAAAAAGCACACGCTAACAAAACGATCATGAGATGGTCTATTGCAGCGTCTGTTGTCGTTATACTTGGACTCTCCTATTTTTTTTTAAATATTTCACCAAAAAATTATGATGGTCAACTAGCTGAAACTGAAAAAGTAAATGCACCTGAAGATATTTCAAAAATATACCCAAAAGAAACAGAGCAAGAAGCAACTGAAATTAATACCAATGCATTTGTAGAAAATGTAACTGCTATTGAAAATGAAGAAACAACAAATGGTACTATTGCATCTAAAACAACTAATGGAAATGGCTTTTTAGCCGATCATGCTAATACTCCAACTAAAAATTCCCCTCAACAAATAAATGCTGCTGCCACTAAGCAACAAACCACAAATGACGCATTAAATAGTTTTGAAAACGATGGTATTCCAGACAAAGCAGGAGAGGTATCCTATATGGTAGAAGAGTCTATTCCTCAATATTTAGATGAAGTAATTGTTCAAGATGATTTAGAGGATAAACTCTTGTTGGATAGAGATCAAACTGTGGTCGCCAATTATGTCGGCATTCAAAAAGAAAAAGCAGAACGAGCAGCTTCCGCCAAACAACAAAAGAAAACTGATCAATCAGCTCCAAAAGCTGCCTATGCTTATGAATCAAAAGATAAAAACAAAGGCTATATCAATGAGATAAACAGTGATGAAGATGGTGTTTCAGCCAATGAAGAAGCCGTTAGCCTTCACTACGGTGGTGCAGATGCCGTTCCAGAAAAAATTATCTATATCTACTATCCTATTGAAAATGCTAATTGTCAGGAGGTTACAATAAAATTGATGAAAAATGAAACGGAACTTCACCCTTGTGATGATTCTAAATTACTGAGAGAGCTAAAAAACAACAAAACTCTTTTAGAATTGTACGAGTTAACAATTAGCGATTATAATAGTATTGAAGATGAGCAAGTTAGTTTGGACTGTAGCGTTAAAAAGTCTTTTAAAATTGTGGTGGAATATGGTTTAATCAATAATAGATCGAAGGCAACTTACTATTGGAATATTGACTGTCCAACCAATTCTAACGCGAAATATATCAAACAATTAGAAAAGATCATTCAAGACTCGTCTTATTGAATACCCATCCTTTTATCTTTGGTGGAAACAATCTGTTGTACAACGCAGCTATAAATCCTATCTTCGCCAAATGGTCATAATGTATACGGATGGTGCAGCGAAAGGAAATCCCGGAAAAGGCGGTTATGGAGTGGTGTTAATGACGGCTGATGGCAAGCATCGTAAAGAATTATCTCAAGGATTTGTAAAGACCACCAACAACCGCATGGAGTTATTGGCAGTTATTGTTGGTTTAGAAAGCTTAAAGCGCCCGATGCAAGTTAAGGTATACTCCGATTCAAAATATGTAGTAGATGCCGTTGAAAAAAAATGGGTATTTGGATGGGAGAAAAAAGACTTTGCAAAAAAAGCCAATCCAGATCTTTGGAAACGTTTCTTAGCTATTTACAGAAAGCACAAAGTTACTTTTCAATGGGTAAAAGGTCATGCCAATAATATAGAAAATGAGCGTTGTGATGTTTTGGCAGTACAAGCAGCTGAATCGGGAGATTTGTTGGTGGATGAAGGGTATGTGGGGAAGTAAATGGATGTTCGGATGTCGGTTGTTCGGAGATTTGGATGTTTGATTGTTTGGAAATTCGGTTATTGAGTTAAGTATGAAAGTTCTGTTATAAAACAAAATCCTTCTCTGTCAATCAGCAAGGCTATTTCATAAAATTATTGTCATACTGAGCGTGAGCGAAGTTTCTCATTAAGTAAAAAATCACGCTAAACTTGAAACTCGTAACTCGTAACTCGTAACTTGAAACTCAAAAACTGTAACTCATTAGAATATGTTCAAAAAAAGTAAAGAGCAGAAATTTTTACTATCAGTTATTATACTGTATGTAACTAGTTTACTCTTCTTTATTCCGCACCACGAACATTGGGCAGATGAAGCACAATCGTGGCTATTAGCAAGAGATTCCGGCTTATACGAGTTACTTTGGCAAAACCTTCGATACGAAGGCACACCGGGCTTGTGGCAAGTGTTGTTAATGATTCCCTCTAGAATATTTGACTACAATAGTCTTAGCTATATATCCGGCTTAATTGCTTCTATTGGCATCTATCTTTTATTATTCAAATCTCCCTTTCCGGTTTGGATAAAAGTGCTGCTTCCCTTCTCCTATTTTTTATGTTTTCAATACGGAATAGTGGCAAGAAGTTATGTATTATTGATTCCATTACTTTTTGGAATAGCCAGTATCTACGAACGAAAATTTCAAAAGCCTTTCTTATTTATCCTGCTCATTCTATTACTCGCTAATGTTTCTTTACATGGCAGTTTAATGGCATTGGCTATTATGTTGGATACTTTCATCGATCTGATCAAAAAAAGAAAATCACTCAGTCAAAAGCAATGGCTGACACAATGCTTTAATTATCTACTATTCTTGGCTTGCGGATTATTTATCATTTATCAATTAAAACCACCCAGCAATTTATCCTTTTCACCCAATGGTTTTGAATTTGATTGGTTGCATTTTAAAGAACAAAGCAAGGATATTTTAATCAGTGTTTTTACCGAGAAATCTTGGCTCTCCTATCCCATTATTTTTCTCTCCATTGTTTGGTTTTATATCACACGCAGACTCACACTCTTTCTGGTAGGAAGTATTTTACTTTTAGTGCTTTACTCCTTCTATTACAATGTTTGGCACCAAGGCACACTGTTTCTATTTTGGCTATTTGTGTTGTGGTTGAGTTTTGATGAAAGTCACTTTTTCGAGTTATCCTTTTTCTTTAAACCTGTCATCAATTTAGCCATCATCATTACTTTAGGTTTTCACATCTATTGGAATATAGCGGCACTTAAAAACGATTACAAAGGACAGTATTCTGCCAGCAAAGCCTTAGCCAATTATATTCAAGACAATAATTATCAAGATAAAAACATATTTGCTTATCACTTTTGGCCGGTGGCCATTCAACCTTATTTTGAGCAGAATATCTACACCGATTCCAGATACTTTAACAACAATGCTTTTTGGGTTTGGAATATAGAAAATGAATATGCCGACGACTTAGAAACGGTTTTAAATCGAAACCACGATATGCTCATTTTCCCAAAGCCGCATTTATATCCGGTGCCGGAAGCTATTCCTCCTTATAAAAAAGTAGAACAACCTTTTATTGGAGAGGTATATTGGAAAGCAGGGATAAATGAATATGTAGAATTTGTGGTTTGGGTGAGGGAGTGAGTACTCTAAATCTCATCGTTATTTGTTACTTTGTTTTTATATATTAGTTGTATTTAATAAGTATAAAGGTAATTACCTTTATACGGTTGTTGGCAACCATATGAAAAACAGCAAACTTAATGAGAGAATTTTCAGAAATAGGAAGAACAGGAACAACAATTGAATTTATAAATCGAGGTGGACAATATTCACAACGAATAATAAACAGTAGTTCTACCTGTATTAAAATTTATCAAGTTTGTGCTGACCAAGAAGGCAATATACTTGAAATAGTCAATTTTGCTGGAATGGGACAACAAATGGTATATAAACAACCATCTGTGTTGGTTAGTTTGTTTTCAGATGACGAAGGTTTTTTTGGAAAAAAATGTCCTGAATGTGATTCTTATTTTCGGACAAGTTCAGTTAATAAAAGTAACTTTTGTCCTTATTGTGGACACAAAGATAATTTTAAAAAATTTATGACACAGAATCAAAAGGACTTTGTCAAAAATTTTGTCAAGCAACAAATAGACACATTTTCAAAAGGTATTTCTGCAAAAATTGACTTGGATGAAATCGCTAATTCACTTCCGCTAAATAAAGTTTCGCCTTGGGTTTATAAAGAAGAAACTCAACAAAATAAATTCAAATGCACAAATTGTGGAAATGAGAATGATATCCTTGGAGAATACGGAAAATGTTCAAGTTGTGGGAAACATAATTGTGAAGAAATTGCATTAAAAAAGATCGAGTTTTTAGAAGAAAAATTCAAGGATGTTGATGAGAATATTGATGACAGGCATCAAAGAGAATCTGAATGGGAAAAATTACTACGCTGTGTGTCTGAATTCGAAGGGTTGGCGAATGAAATAAGAAAACATCTTTTACTATTACCTCTGACAGAAAAAAGAAGACATGAATTAAGTAGTGTTAGTTTTCAAAGAATTCTTGGTTCAAGTGAAAAATTAGAAAAATGGTTTGGTATAGATATCTTCAAAGGAATTGCAGAAGAAGAAAAAACTTTTGTAAACAAGATGTTTAATATTCGTCATTTATTTACACATAACAACGGACAAGTAGATGAAGAGTACATTCAAAATACCGGAGACACTTCAATGAAAGTCAATCAACTTGTAAGATTGAGAAGTGGAGACATCAAAAGAATAATCGAGTTGACGAAAAAGATGATAATTAATTTAACGAATGACTATATGTCGATAAAATAAATACGGTTGCCAATCGAGTAGACGGCTGACGAACGAATGATCGTCAGTGCGCCTCTCACACCACTTAGCGTACGGGTCTCGTACTAAGCGGTTCACCAAATCGAAGTTTGCATTTTCTTATAATACTCTAGCATTGATTCATAACCTTTTCGTCTAAGTTTAGCCAGAGTAATAGTAGTCCCTAGAATAGGGCTTTGTGCTACTGCCCATCCTCCCATTCTTGTTCTACTCCAAGCATAAGCTTGTCCTTTCGTAATGCCTAAACGAATAAGATTTTTTCGCTTCCTCTCCGGCTTTTTCCAGTCATGCCAAATGCAGTATCTCAATCTATTTCTTAACCATTCATCTAGCTTTTTGAGTTTAGATTGAATATTTGCCAATCGGTAATTATTCAACCATCCTCGCCAAACTTGAGATAGTGAATTAAGCCTTTCAATTAAGGATATTGGCTTGGTTTTCTTGGTAATGCTTTTGAGTTTGCGTTTTAAAGAATCCCAACTTTGTTTCTTTACAACTAGCTGATATTGCCCTTTTATACCTTTCTGATAGATCGGTAAAAATCCATGCCCAAGTAACTCGAAGTTAGATGGTCTGCAGATACCACTTTTAGCTCTATTGATAGGTAACTTTAGTTTATCTCGTAAGAAGAGAAAAACTTCATTACCTGTCGCTTTTGCTTTTGCTTTCGATTTAGTATAAATACTAAAATCATCTGCATAGCGAACATATCGCAATCCTTTACTTTCAAGTTCTTTGTCTAACACATCCAACATTATATTGGATAATAGTGGACTTAATGGACTGCCTTGTGGTATTCCCTTTCGGCGTTTTACTAGCTTCCCATTAATTAAAATGGGTGCTCGAAGCCATTTTCGGATTAACCGCAAAGTGATCGGGCATTTAACTTTGTTGTAAATCAATTGTAGTAAAATTGAGTGATCTACTTCATCGAAGAAACCCTTTAAGTCAATATCTACAATATCTTGAAAGCCATCATTGATGTATTTCTGTGCTTGTAATACTGCTTTTTGGATATTCTTCTTTGGACGGAAGCCGTAGCTAAAATCTTCAAATTCTAACTCGAATTTCGTCATTAGCATTTGACTTACCGCTTGTTGTAGCCATCTATCTACTACTGTTGGTATCCCTAATAATCTAGTTTTACCTTTGCTTTTGGGTATTAAAACCCCTAAGATTGCTTGTGGTATATACTTCCAATTGGCGATAGAGTACAACAAATCTTTTCGATGACTGTCTATAAAATTGGATAGTTCATCAACTGTCATTCTATCTACACCAGCAGCTCCTTTGTTCTGCACCACCTGACGGTAGGCTTTGTAAAGATTCTTTGGTCGTAATACTTTGGCAATCATAGTAAAAAAAAATGTTCTGTTCTGTCTGCTTAAGGTTAGGCTATCCGCTGACGGACTCCTAATCGAATTAAGACGTGATTAAAGTGTTCAGTCCTTCCTTGGTGGTGAGTCCTCAGTCGTTTAATGACTGCTCATTTCCTATCAAGTACTATGACGTCTGCTGACTGCTTTGCTCTATCAATTAATGATTACAAAGCTCTCCCCAGGTAAGCACTTTCTCTTTCCTCTGATGACTGTAGCATCTACTAAATGGAGATTGTTGAGCTTGGGCTTTACAAAGATGTGCTTGCTTACCCTCTCCAAATAGCCTCTGTATGCTATTTACTCATTATCTTATATTTTTATTGGAATTCGAGATTCGCTTCGCTTAATTCTATTCGTCAGTACCAGATTTTGCAGTCCTGCTTCCTTCAGTCTAAACCTCACGGTTAACAACCTTGCAGCTTGCTAACAGGCTAATCCCAACTTGCCTGCAAGGGACTTTCACCCTCTAGAAAATTTAACTATCTTGCGATAGTAGTGCATGCTGGGCACACACATCGTGTATAAGTAATGGCGGGGGCTGTAGCGTATTCAGGCGTTCTACCTCGCATCAAGTTCATCGTATCTTGACAGGAAAGTGCTCCGTAATCCGCCACTACTCATACACGTAACCGTTCAAATTTACTAGATACAATCATTTTTTATTATCGTGACAAAGAAGAAATCCAAACTAATAATTAGAATAATTTTACTTTCAGGGACACTTATCTCTTTATTTTTTGTTCCATGGATAGTTGTAAAAGCATGGATATTACCATTACCGGAAACCATTCAAGAGCAGGCGAACGAAGCTGTAAAAAATGGTTTTGATGGTATAGTAATTTATGTAGATCAAGTCAACCAACCACCTGAATTTTATGCCGCTGGATGGCATGAAAAAATCAATAATATACCCGCCAATCCAAATGCTTATTTTAAAATTGGCAGTATTAGTAAACTCTATACCGCTGTTTCAATAGCGAAATTGGTTAATGATGGTCAACTATCTTTAGACAAAACATTAGCCAACTATCTCCCAGAACTTTCAGGACGAATTGAAAACGCAGATAAGATTACAATAAAAATGTTGGTGCAGCATCGAAGCGGTATTCCCAATTTTACAGATACAAAGAATTATTGGGCAGCTCCTAAAGTAAGCAACAAAGAAAATCTCGAATTGATTCTTGATTTACCCGCCAATTTTGAGCCTGATAAAAAGTACGAATATTGCAACACCAACTATTTATTGCTTTCCGAAATTATGGATAAAATTTTGGGATACCCTCATTTTGAATTCATTCAGGAAGAAATATTAAACCGTCTAAATCTAAAAAACACCTTTCAATCAATTAATAATGTCAATATAGATGATGTCATGAGCGGGTATCACAAAGGCTATCCTTTTGATTTAAAGACTGATGATATCGGTATGGTGGCAACAGCTGAAGATGTGGGAATATTTTTAAGAGCATTAAATGATGAAAGCATATTTGATGGAGAAGAAAAAGAAATTTATGCTTCAATTTACAAATATGAGCATAAGGGATGGGTTCCAGGATATCAAAGCATTGCAAAATACCACAAAGACATCAACACAGTAGTTGTTCAATTTACAAGTACAACCGATCGTAAATTGTATTATTGGAATCTAGCAGATGTTGAATATGGACGTATCGTTAAGATCATTAAAAAAAATAGCTCCAAAAAAATATCGAAATAACAGCGGTTAAGTTGACTAAATTGAAACAATAACAAATTCAAATCAACAGTAGATCTACTAGTTAAATTTAGGCATCAATGTTAAACCTAACAGATTAACAGAAAGTTTGAATTTGAATCCCGGCTGGCGCGAGCTTATAGCTCGTGTCACTTTTCAACCAACCCTGGTTGGCGTGAGCTTATAGCTCGTGTCACTTCCTCACCAACAACGCCACATTCTCCACATGATACGTATGCGGAAACATATCTACCGGGCGAGCTTTTACCAATGTATACTTTTCTTGTAACAACTGAATATCTCTGGCTTGTGTCACCGGATTACAACTCACATAAACAATTTTCTTCGGCTCCGCTCTCAACAAAAACTCCACCACATCCTTATGCATGCCTGCTCTTGGAGGATCGGTGATCACAATATCGGGCCGTCCGTTTTCATTTAAAAACTCGTTGGATAAAAGTCGCTCTGATGATCCAGCATGAAATTTGGTATTGACAATGCCATTTAAGTTCATGTTTAACTTCGCATCTTCAATCGCTTCGGGAACCGTCTCAACGCCCACCACTTCTTTAGCCAAATGAGCCACATACAAACCAATACTGCCAATCCCGCAATACAAATCATATACTAAATCGGTGGACTCAATAGCAGCATACTCAACGATAAGGTCAAATAAATTTTTAGCTTGATGTGAATTGGTTTGAAAAAATGACTTTGGGCCTATTCGATACTTAATATCTCCTAATTGTTCAATAATATGATCTTTACCGGCAAAATTTACGACCTCCAAATCATAAATCGTATCGTTTAATTTCTCATTGACCACATAATTGATGGAAGTAAGCTCCGGAAAGCGCTCTTGTACAAAATTCATTATTATATCAATCCATTCTTGATCGTTACTTCCAACACATAACAGCAACATGATTTCTCCTAAAGTCGTGTTTCTAAGAATAAGATTTCTCAAAAAGCCTTCGTGATTGTAATGATCATAAAAACTGATGTCATTAGCGGTAGAAAATTCATAAATACTATTTCGAATCTTATTGCCAAAATCGTCCTGTAAATAACACTTTTCAATGTTTATCACTCTCCTAGCCTGTCCTGACACATGAAAACCAACTGCTCTCCTATCAATTTCGGCTCCCGATTTAATTTGCTCTTCTGTTAACCAACATTGGTTGCTGAAAGTATATTCCATCTTGTTTCGGTAACCTCTTGTCAATGAGCATCCTAAAATAGGCTGCAACTCATAATCGGTCAATTTCCCAATTCGCCTAAAAGACTCCTCAACAATATTATGTTTATAGCTAATTTGTTGTTCATAAGAGATGTGTTGCCATCTACAGCCACCACACAAACCAAAAAGCTCACAAAAACTTTCTTGCCTCAATTCAGAAGGTGAAACCAAATTGGTAATGTTGCCTTCTGCGTAATCCTTTTTATTCTTGGTCAATCTCACATCAACAACATCACCGGGAATGCCGTAATCAACAAAAACAACTTTCCCTTCTTGACGCCCTAATCCGCGCCCTTCAGCAGCAATAGCTGTAATTTCTAGACCTTGTAATTCCTTTCTATTCCTTCTACTTCTTCCCATGTTTTTATCAATAAAATCTCTAATTCAACAATTGTGGCACAAAATAGGGTTTAAAGCTGTGAATAGAATAACGCAGGGATGGAAATTATAGCTTAGTTATTAATATTTAAAATTAGCTAGCTTTTTTCCTTCACACTATTATATTGATTAGCTTTGCACCCGCAAAAAAATTCATTAGCATGGTTAATAATTTAATGATTCTATTATTGAGTTTAGGCTTTATTTTTCAAGCCAATGCTTCCGGCGATGATGTCTTATTCAAAATTGATAATACACCGGTTAAAGTGTCCGAATTTGAATACATCTATAACAAGAATAACTTTGATAATAAAGCGGATTACAGTGAAAAATCTATCCGAGAATATTTAGAGTTATACATCAATTTCAGACTAAAAGTAAAAGAAGCTGAATCTTTAGGCTTGGATAAAGATTCCAAGTTACAAAGTGAGTTAAAAGTTTACCAAGAACAATTGTACAATTCATTTTACGATAAAAACACGCTAAAAAGTTTAATTGACGAAGCCATCGAAAGATCAAAATATGACGTTTCCATTAGCCATATTTTTATCAGTGTTCCAGTTGATGCTAGTCTGCAAGAAAAAACTGAAGCTGAACGTAAGATTCAAAACGCATATGAATTATTGCAATCGGGTAATTCTTTCAGCGATGTAGCTAAAAAATTGTCAGACGATAGATACACCAAGGAAAATGGCGGTTTACTCGGTTATTTTACTGCATTACAAATTGCCTTTTACAATCTAGAAAATACGGCTTACAATACACCTGTCGGCAGCTATTCAAAACCAATTGAAACACCTATTGGTTTCCACATTGTAAAAGTCAACGATAAACGTCCAGCCCGTGGTGAGGTAAAAGTAGCATTGATAAAACTAAATAAATCTAGTGATGATAAGGCAAACAATGCAGTAAAAACTAAGATTAATACCATCTATCAATCATTAAAAGATGGCGGAGACTTCAAAGCATTGGCTACTCTAGAAAGTGAAGATGCCAATACAAAAGGGAAAGGTGGCGAGTTAGACTTTTTTGCTATTTCTCAATACGATCCAATTTTTGAAGAAAATGCCTTTGCTTTAAGTACGAAAGGCGACATTAGTCAACCATTTGAAACGCAAAATGCTTGGTATATTCTAAAATTGATAGATAAAAAATTACCGGGAGAATACCCTGATTTTAAAGATGAATTGGTTAGCAAAATCAAAAAAAGTGATCGATACACTATAAAAAGAGAAGCTTATATTTTAGATGTTTTAAACCGACATGGCTTTTCGCTTAAAGATCCGGGCTTTAAAAACTTTAGAGCTAAAGCTATCGATCAATTTAAAATTCACGATTACAAATTCACTATTGATAACCCAGTTCCAATTATGGAAATAGTGGGCGTTACTTATACAAATGCTGACTTAGCAACATACCTTAGCAATTACCATTTAAAGTATAGAAAATTAGATGCCAATCAAAAGTTCGACAGATTGTATCATGATTTCCTAGAAGAAAAAACCATCGATTTTCATATTCTTGCCTATGGTAATGAAAATGAAGAATATGGCTCTCTATTAAAAGAATACAGAGATGGTATCCTACTTTTTGATTTGATGGAAAAAAAGGTTTGGTCTAAAGCAGTTGAAGACTCAATAGGTTTAAAGGACTACTATAACAATAACAAATCTAAGTTTCTTACGAAAGAAAAAGCAGATATTAGGAAATACAGTGCTCCTAACGAAAAAGCGGCTAATCTTTTAGTGAAGTATTTGAAATTAGATCCGGATATGATCAACACCAAATACCTAAAGAAATTAGAAAGTAAAGGCGTAACTAGCTCGTACGAACAATTGTCTGCCGAAAAAACTGATGAGTTATCTAAAAAAGTAATTTGGAAAGACAATGGTTTAAAAGTAGTTACAGATGATAATAACTATGCGGTTTACCAAACCTTTCAAATATTTCCGGTGAGAGAGCGTTCTTTCGATGAGTCAAAAGGTTTTGCTATTGCCGGCTATCAAGAATTTTTAGAAAAACAATGGTTAAAAGAGTTACGTCAAAAATACAATGTAGTAATTGACGAAGCCGTTTTAAAAGGATTAATAAAATAATTGGGTTGGTAAATTACAAGCTTTTAATATTTTTCATTTTACTTGTTGGACTAAATAGTTGTTCTAACGAAGAGAAGAAGAATGCCAATAAAGGAGCTATTGCCAAAGCGTATGATCACTATCTATTTGCTAATTCCATAGATATTCCACCTAAAGGCACCAATAGTGCAGACAGTATCAATTCCGTAAATGATCAAGTTAATAACTGGCTAATCGGTCAAATAATTAATGAGCAAAGTAAAAACCAATTGCCTTCTGACATTCAAAGAGAAATTGAAGCCAAAGTAGAAGCTTATCAAAATGAATTGTATGCTTTTGCCTATCAAAAAGAGATTACAAGGCAAAAAATGGACACTGTTATTGCAGACACCATTATTTCTGCCTATTACGAAAAATACATTTCTAACTATCTTTTAGATGCGCCCTATCTCCGATTTGTTTATGTAAAATGTGATAAAAAAGCGTTTGTTAAAGAAATTGAGGAATGGATAAAAGATAGTATCGATATTCACAATTTGGAAGATTTCTGTACCGAAGAACTTCAAGTTTGCCATCTTTACCCTGAAAAATGGGTATCGTTAAAACAATTTGATGCTAAATTAAGCGAGGTTAAGCTGGATATGAATAAAGTGAGAAGTGGCAATGCATACTTCAAAATAAAAGAAGACAATGTGCACTATCTGCTTAGAGTTTTAGAGTATAAAGACAAAGGAGAACCTGCTCCGTTATCATTTGTTAAGAATGATATACAAACTATTTTATTAAACAAAAAGAAAGTAGATTTCTTTAATTCCTTAAAACAAAAACTGCTCAAAAAAGAGTTAGACAATGGGAATGTGAAGATATTTGAGTAAATAAGAAATATGAGGTATTTATTAATTATAGGGTTATCAATGTCATTATATGGTATTTCAAATGCCCAAGTTGTTGATCAGATTGATGGAATAGTTGACAAGAATATTATTCTTAGATCAGAAGTAGAAAGTCAAATCCAGCTATTGATCAATCAAGGTGAAAAAAGCGAGAATTTATATTGCGAAGTATTCGATCAAATGCTAATGGGTAAACTTTTAGTTGCTCAAGCTGCTATTGATAGTATAATTGTTGCAGAGGAAGAAGTAGAATCTGAATTAGACCGAAAAATCAATTACTACATCTCCATTATAGGTGGCAAAAAGGAGTTTGAAGAATATTATGGTAAATCTGTAGATCAAATTAAAGATGACTTTAGAGGTGATATTAAAGATCAGTTAGTAGCGGCAAGAATGAGACAAACTATTGTTGGTGATATAGAAATTACGCCTTCTGAAGTTAGAACATACTTTAATGGTATCCCAAAAGACAGTTTGCCTTATTTCAATACAGAATTAGAACTCTCACAAATTGTTATTACTGCAAAGGTAAACCCAATTCAAAGGGAAGAAACTAAACAGAAAGCAGAAGATATTAGAAATAGAATTATTGCTGGAGAAGACTTTAATACATTTTGCAGGCTTTATAGTGAAGATTTAGCGTCTGTAGCAGATAATTGTGAGTTAGGTTTACAACCAAGAGGTACGTTCGTATCGGAGTTCGAAGCTGCTGCTTGGAATTTAAAAGAAGGCGAAACCTCACAAGTAGTAGAAACACAATACGGTTATCACATACTTCAATTAGTTGAAAGAAAAGGCGAATTGATCAATATCAGACATATTTTAATACAAGCCAAAACAACTTCTGAAGATCTAGCACTTGCCAAAAACAAATTAGACTCTCTCAGAAATCTAATCTTAAATGATACGCTTTCCTTTTTTATGGCAGTAAAAGATTTTTCTGATGATAAATATTCAAAAGACAATGGTGGTGTTATCTTAAGTCAAACAACCGGTGGCACTACATTGGAAGCAGATGATTTGGAACCAAGCGACTTCTTTATTGTAGATACAATGAAAGTAGGACAAATTACAGAACCATTACTTTTTATGACACAAGATGGTAAAGAAGCTTATAGATTAATAAAAGTTGATGGCAAAACACCTCCACATATCGCCAACTTAGAAGATGATTGGGATAAAATTTATGAGGTGGCTAAAAATTTCAAACAAAATGAGACGCTAGAAAGATATATTAAAAAGAAGGCTAGAAAGACTTATATCATGATTGATGACCGTTACAAAAGCTGCGCAGCTGTAGCCAGTTGGGTGACTTCTAAGTAATTTCATTCTAGTCAAGCGTATTCGCCAAAAAAATATGATATTCACATCTCAAACGAATAAATAAATATGAGCCAATTTGATAATGATGTTGCCGCAGTAGATGCTCTTTATGAGTCTTATACCAAACTACAATCAGAAATAGGAAAAGTAATTGTAGGACAAAAAGAAGTAGTTAAGTTTACCTTGCTTTCCATTTTTTGCAACGGTCATAGTTTATTAGTTGGTGTGCCAGGATTAGCTAAAACCTTATTGATTAACACCATTGCAGAAGTGTTGGATCTTTCGTTTAAAAGAATTCAATTTACACCCGATTTAATGCCTTCTGATATTATCGGCACAGAAATATTAGACGAAACAAGACATTTCAAATTTACCAAAGGACCTATTTTTGCGAATATTGTTTTAGCGGATGAAATCAACAGAACGCCTCCAAAAACACAAGCAGCTTTATTGGAAGCGATGCAAGAAAAGACGGTTACAGTAAGCGGTGTTCCTCATCAATTAAACTTACCTTTCTTCGTTTTAGCAACACAAAACCCAATTGAACAAGAAGGAACTTACCCATTACCGGAAGCACAATTAGATAGATTTATATTCAATATAAAATTAGATTACCCTTCATTTGAAGAAGAAGTAGCTATTGTAAAAAGCACAACAGGCAGTTCAAATATTCAGTTACAAACTATTTTAACAAAAGAACAGATCATTGGCTTTCAACAATTGATCAGAAAAATTCCTGCTCCATCCAATGTGGTAGAATATGCCGTTAGATTAGTGGGTAGCACTAGAAATGAATCTAAAGAAGCTCCTCAAATAGTAAAAGACTACATTTCTTGGGGAGCAGGTCCAAGAGCATCACAAGCCTTAATATTAGGGGCAAAAGCGCATGCGGCCATCAATAAAAAATATGCGCCGGATATTGAAGATGTTCAAGCAGTAGCCTTACCTATATTGAGACATAGACTGATTAGAAACTTTAAAGCCGAAGCAGAAGGCTTAAGCATAGAAGATATTATTACAAAAATATTATAATGAACTTTTATGAATTCATTAGCATTGAAAACCTTACATAATCAACACTAATGAAACATGAGGAAATCTTTGTCACTGATTTGGCAATTAAATTACTTCTTTTGTCTTTTGGCAATTCACAACTTACTACCAAACAATGAGTGATATCATTAAACATGAGTGCGGCATCGCATTTGTTAGGCTTTTGAAACCATTAAGCTATTTCCAAGAAAAATATGGTGATAAATTTTACGGCCTCAAAAAAATGTATATCCTCATGGAGAAGCAGAAAAACAGAGGCCAAGACGGAGCGGGTTTAGCAACGCTTAAAATCAATGTCCCTCAAGGAATGCCTTATATTGATAGAGTTCGAAAAAGTGGAAAAGAGTCCATTCAAGAGATTTTTGAAACCATTTACAGACAGTTTGATCATTTAACAGAAACTGAAACTCGACAAATAGAAGATGCTGAATACCTTCAAAATAAATATGCTTTTATGGGCGATATTTATTTAGGCCATTTAAGGTATGCCACGCATGGCGACAATCAATTTGCCAATTTACACCCAAGAATTAGAGCCAATAACTGGAAAACAAGGAATTTGGTGGTAGCCGGAAATTTCAACCTCACCAATGTAAACGAACTGTTTGATACCCTCGTGAAACTAGGCCAATATCCTCGCGAGAAATCTGATACCATGACAGTATTAGAAAAAATAGGCCATTTTTTAGATGTAGAAAATGATCGTCTCTATAAAAAATATAAGAAAAGAGGCATCAAGAAAAGAGATATCACTCCTATTATTGCTACCAAGCTAAATTTTAATAAGATTTTGAAACCATCTTCAAATGATTTTGATGGCGGTTATGTAATGGCAGGCATGATTGGCCATGGTGATGCTTTTGTGATGCGCGACCCAAACGGTATTCGCCCGGCATATTATTATAACGATGACGAAATTGTTGTAGTAGCTTCAGAAAGACCAGCTATACAATCTGCATTTAATGTTCATCGAAGTAAAATCAAAGAGATTGGCCTAGGCAATGCCCTAATTGTAAAAATGGATGGCAGTGTTGGTGAAGTTAATTTTCAAGAACCAAGAGAAAGAAAATCATGTTCTTTTGAAAGAATCTATTTTTCAAGAGGAAATGATTTTGAAATATATAAAGAACGAAAAGCGCTGGGAAGACTCCTGGTTGATAAAGTGCTCAAAGCAGTTGATTATAATTTAAAAGACACTGTTTTTTCCTACATCCCGAACACCGCAGAGATTGCATTTTTGGGAATGGTCGAAGAGGTAAGAAAAGTATTCATCAATTCAAACCTAGAAAAATTTGAGGCGAAGGAAATTTCTTATGAAGATTTTAAAGACAACTTATCTTTTGAACCAAGAATTGAGAAAATTGCCATTAAAGATGCAAAACTCAGAACCTTTATCACTGGTGACAATTCAAGAAACAGCTTAGTCTCACATGTATATGATGTCACATATGGTTTGGTAAAAAACAACATCGATACTTTAGTAGTATTAGATGATTCTATTGTTAGAGGAACCACTTTAGAAGAAAGTATTCTAAGTATTTTAGACAGATTGGCGCCTAAAAGAATTATCGTTGTTTCTTCCGCTCCACAAATTAGATATCCTGATTGCTATGGAATTGACATGTCGAAATTAGGCAACTTTGTAGCCTTTAGAGCTGCTATTGCTTTGTGGAAAGAAGAAAGTAAAGAAGACGGCTTAAAGAAAATCTATGAAGATTGCCTCGATGAGTTAACTAAACCACCGGAAGAAATGGAAAATTTAGTGAAGCAAATCTACGATCCTTATACACCGGAGCAAATTTCTCAAAAAATTGCAGAGATAGTAAGACCTAATCATATATTTTCACAAGTAAGCGTCATCTACCAATCGGTCGAAAATCTACATATTGCTTGTCCACTTAATTTAGGTGATTGGTATTTTACCGGTAACTACCCCACTCCGGGAGGTAATAGAGTAGTATTAAGGGCTTTCAAGAACTTTTATGAGGGCAACAATGTTAGAGCCTATTAGATATTAAAATACTAGATTAAGGCTTTTCGTTTAACTCGTCAATTAACTTTGTAAAGCTTTTTAAGCTCAATAAATCATTTATATGAAAGACACTTATTACGATCCTAAAGATTTAAAGAAATTCAGTAAGATCAAGGAGTTTCAGAAACCATTAGGAGACAAGTTTTTTGAGTATTATAACGCCGTTTTTGAAGAAGGAGCGCTTACCAAAAGAGAAAAATGTTTAATTGCTTTGGCCGTTGCCCATGTTACTCAATGTCCTTATTGTATTGATGCTTACACTGAAAGTAGCTTACAAAACGGCGCTGATGAAGCTCAAATGATGGAAGCAGTACATGTTGGGGCAGCCATTAAAAGTGGTGCAGCATTGGTGCACAGCGTACAAATGATGGACAAGGTAAAAGACCTGAGCATGTAACGCGTATGAAAACAACAAAAACGCTAAAATATCAAGGGCACAAGCTCCAATCATCGGCTATTCAATTAGATATACTAAATTCAGAATTAGCAGGAGATATTCCTTTATTTCAAGATAAGTTAAGGAGTCAAGGAGAATTTCCATTAAAAGCAAAAGAATTAGGCATTCTACAAGTGAATGTTGGTAAAATGTGTAATCAAACCTGTAAACATTGCCATGTTGATGCCGGTCCTGATAGAAAGGAAATTATGACTCAATCGACGATGGATCAATGTCTAACAGTTTTACAACAAGGAGATTTCCATACCCTTGATCTTACAGGCGGAGCGCCTGAAATGAATCCTGATTTTAGATACTTTGTAGAACAAGCCAGTCAACTAGGCGTTCATGTAATTGTGAGAAGCAATTTAACCATCATCGTTGCCAATAAAAAATATTACGACCTTCCTGAATTCTTCAAAAACAATAAAGTAGAAGTTGTTTCTTCTTTACCCTTTTATACCGCATCAAGAACAGATGCTCAAAGAGGAGACGGCGTTTTTAATGCCTCCATCAAAGCCATTAAAATGTTAAATGCAATAGGTTATGGCATGAAAGGTTCCGACCTGAAATTGAATCTGGTTTATAACCCAATTGGAAGTTTTTTACCCGGCGATCAAGCAGCTTTAGAGCAACAATACAAAACCAAGCTTCAAGATAATTTTAACATCAATTTTAATAGCTTGTTTACCATCACCAATATGCCTATTAGTCGCTATTTAGATTACCTTATGGCCTCTGATAACTTAGAAAATTATATGGATAAATTAGTTGCTGCCTATAATCCTAACGCAATCGATTCGCTAATGTGTCGTAATACAATCTCAGTAAGTTGGGATGGCTATATGTACGATTGCGATTTTAATCAAATGTTAGATATCGCTATTGAACAAAACAATCATATCAGTAATTTTAACGCTTCTGTGCTGTCTAAAAGATCAATTGAAGTAAATCAACATTGTTTTGGATGCACAGCCGGTGCGGGCTCTAGCTGTGGAGGAGCAATCGCTTAATTATTTTCAATCTATGAAAAATGCCTTAATCGTTTTTGCTAAAAATGCCACTTTAGGAAAAGTAAAAACTAGATTAGCGGTAGATCTTGGCGATGAACCTACATTAAAATTTTATCAAGATTTAATGAAGATGACAAGAAATGAATGTCTTAAAGTAGAGGCTGATATTCATTTATTTTACAGTGATGAAGTCATTCAAAATGACATTTGGACAGAAAATAAAATCACCAAACACCTTCAACTTCCTTCAAAAGATCTTGGAGAAAGAATGATTGATGCTTTTCTAAAATTATTTAAGATAGGGTACAAAAACGTAGTTATTATCGGTACAGATTGCCCTTATTTAACTAGTCAAACAATCAATAATTCATTCACTCAACTATCTGACAATGAAATAGTTGTAGGACCTTCTAAAGATGGAGGGTTTTATTTATTAGGAGTTAAAAATACCGACCATTTAAACTTCTCAAACATTACCTGGAGCACCAATACGGTATTATCAACATACTTAAAAAACTGTTCTAACCTAAAAATAGAGCCTAGAATATTAAAAATATTGGAAGATATTGATGATATTAAAAGCTACAATCGCTACATAAAATTCACCAACTCAATGAATAACAACAATTTATAATGTCAACTAAATTTTTAGTGAAAATTAAAATTGCCTACTAAATTTTATAAATAAAAATAGAATTTTAATCTATATTTGTTGGCTTAGAGTGCACTAAAACCAAAATATATTAACGTGAGAAAATTTACAGTTTTATTAATTACACTATTCTTATGTTCTAATTTAGGGAACTTGAAGGCCCAAATCCTTCCAGATACTACTAATTGGTACCTAGATGAACTTCCTGCATTTATGCAGCCTGATTCGAATAAGATCAAGAAAAGAAAATTGGACCAACATAGAGATTATATCAATATGGAATATCCTTATCCTGCAAAACCTAGACATTGGAGTACTTTAAGTATTACTGGTGGTTCAATGATGACCAGTGGTGATGTTAAAGCAAGAATGGGCTGGAACGTTGGTTTAAACTATCGTTGGAACTTAGGCTACATAGTATCTATGAGAGTTGATTTACATCATGGAAGATCTTATGGTCAAAATTATGAAGCCAAAGATTTAGTAGGTTCATTAGAAGAAAATCAATTAACCAACATACATAATCAAGCTTATGCCGGAAATACCGGTGGAGTGAATTATGCCAATTCAGGTGAATATTTAGCTTTTGATAATTATAAAAATGAAATTACAGATGCAAGTGTATCCTTGATGTTTCATTTAAATAACATCAAATATCACAGAGAAAAAACATTTTTTAATTTCTATACCTTCTTAGGTATTGGTGGTATGTTGTATAAAACATGGGTTGATGCTTTAGATGAAAATGGAAATGTTTACGAGTATAACAACTTCTTGAAAGGAGATACAGAAAATGATGGAGTCCTAAACGTTAACAATCAAGAGTTGGCAGATGTATTTGCTGATGGAGTTGTTTCAGCTGGTGAAAGAGGAACTGTAAGAGACGCCCTTCAAGATCTTTATGGTGGAAAAGCATTGAAAAGATCATATGAAACTGCTGCCGAAGGACATAAAAACGAAGAAAATTTCTTAGAAAGAGTATTCAACCCAACATTCCATGTTGGTGCTGCTGTAGACTTTTTAGTTCATCCAAGAATTACTATTGGTATTGAAACGAAGCAAACTTTCACTAACGATGACCTTGTTGATGGTCAAAGATGGACTGTTCAAGGTGATTTAACAAGAGATTACGATACCTACAACCAAACCAATATTACATTAGGTTTCAACATCGGTAAAAAGAAAGAGAAATCTGAATTACCAATGTGGTGGATGAATCCAAATGATAGAACTATGTTTATGTTACAACAACAACCTGATGTAGCTAAAGTAGTTAGAGAAGCTATTCCAAATGATGAAGATGGTGATGGTGTACCAGACAAACAAGATAAAGAACCAAACACTCCTGCTGATGCAATTGTTAACAGCAAAGGTGAAACATTAGATAGCGATGGTGACGGTTGCCCGGATCACGAAGATCCAGAACCTTTCTCAACTCCTATTCTACCAATTGTTGATTGTAAAAACGTATACGATTTTGCAACTAAAGAATGTTGTGATGAAAAGGCTACTGTAATTGCAGCAGTTCCTTGTAAAGAGATTCAGTTACCAAGCATTCACTTTGATGATAACAAATACTATGTGAAGCCTGAATTCTATGCTCACTTACACGAAGTAGCAAGAAAAATGCAAGATTGTCCGGACCTAAAAGTAGTGTCTAATGGACATACAGATACTAGAGCTGATATTAAATACAATGAGCAGTTATCTTGGAATAGAGTGAATGCTTCAATTAACTATTTAGTTCAGAAATATGGTATTTCTAGAGATAGATTCATCGTTAAATACAGTGGTGAAAGATCACCATTAACAGGTGATGAAACGGCTGCTGGTAAATACCAAAACAGAAGAGTTGAATTTAGATTCGCTGAAGATGGTGAGGAAGGCGAAAGCAATCCACCAGCACCACATCCTGGCATTAAAGCTGGAAGCGATAAATAATATAAATATGTGATCAGTAAAAAAGGGATGCCTGTTAAGCATCCCTTTTTTTTATTTTTACACTACATGAATTACTCTGAAATTATTTACGAAGACAATCACTTAATCGCCGTAAACAAAAAAGGTGGCGTATTAGTGCAAGGAGATAAAACTAAAGATGCTCCATTACCCGTTGATGTTAAAGCTTACATTAAAGAAAAGTACAACAAGCCAGGTGAGGTGTTTTTAGGAGTGGTTCATCGTATCGATAGACCTGTTTCCGGATTGGTATTGTTTGCAAGGACTTCAAAAGCAACCACTCGCCTGAATCAAGCTTTTAAAGACAATAAAATTGATAAAACCTATTGGGCCATTGTAACTAATAAACCGCCCAAGAAAGAAGATCATCTAAAACAATTCCTTTTAAAAGACAGCAACAAAAACAAATCATTTGTTACCACCGATCAGAAAAAAGCAAAATTCTCAGAGCTAACATATAAATGGATCGCTAGTACAAAAGAAGGCCATCTTTTAGAAGTAAAACCCATTTCGGGTCGTCATCACCAAATTAGAGTAATGCTCAGTCATATCGGTTGCCCAATTGTAGGCGATTTAAAATATGGTGCGCCTAAATCTAATACCGATGGTAATATTGCCTTACATGCTTTATCAATTGAGCTAATACATCCTGTACAAAAAGAAAAAATAAAGCTACAAGCAAAACTGCCTCAAACAGATTATTGGAAGGCATTCGAGGGATTCTTATAGAAATTGTAAAATCTACTCCTTTAAAAATCAAAATATACTTCATCGCTTTTTACTTAATTTTAATCGTGGAAGTCAATCACAATTCACTCAAACTATGAATAAATCAGCATTTCTCTCAAAAACTAAACATAAGGTCAAAAACTTTTTGAACTGGCTGATTCATCATAAGCTAAAAACCCTATTCTACTTAGTTGTAATTGGCATTGCCTCATTTCTACTGTTTTTAGGATTAATCTACTTTGGTGCATTTGGTAAATTACCATCGAAGGAGGCCTTAAAACATTACAAAAATCCTGTCGCCAGCACCATTATCGGTTCTAATCAAGAAGTCATCAGCCACTATTACATTCAAAACCGCTCTAATGTCGACTCCACCGAGTTAAATGATTACATAAAAGATGCTTTAGTGGCAGTGGAAGATATTCGATTCTACGAACACAATGGGATTGATAATAGAAGTTTAGGCAGAGTACTTGTTAAAACCATCTTACTGTCTAATGAAAGTAGTGGTGGTGGTAGCACCATCACGCAGCAATTGGCAAAAAATGTATATGGCAGAAAAGACATTCCAATCATTGGTATGTTGGTAAGCAAGATTAGAGAAATGATGATTGCCAAGAGAATGGAAAAAGTATATAGCAAGGATGAAATTCTACTGTTATACTTAAACACCGTTATGTTAGGAGAAAATCTTTATGGTATCGAAAAAGTGGCTCATCGATATTTTAATAAAAAACCCAAAGAACTCAACCTAGAAGAGTCAGCCCTAATTATAGGTTTATTGAAAGCACCCAATGGCTATAATCCAAAAAATTATCCTGAAAAAGCATTGATGCGGAGAAATGTGGTGTTGGCTCAAATGTATAAATATGAAAAAATAGACGAAGCCACTTATTTGGCAGCGAAAGAGAAAAAAGTCGTACTCAATTATCAACAACCCAAAAACACTGCTGCTTATGCCGCCTTTTACAAAGAATACTTGAAAAAAGAATTTGCTATTTGGGCTAAGAAAAACCCAAAATCCAATGGATCCTTATACGATCTAAATATTGATGGCTTAAAAATTTACACCTCTGTTCATCCAAGTATTCAGCGTTCGGCAGAAAAGGCGATGAAAGAACATTTAACCTACATCCAAACGCTATTCGATACCAATTGGGACGCCAAACCTTCACAAATGCCTCGCGATAGCTTTGTGATGAAAATCATGCTCCAAGATAAATATGCCAAAGAGTTAAAAGAAAAAGGCATGTCCCAGGAAGAGATTTTACAACATTTTAAAAAGAAAGGCGATAAAAGAATTTGGACTTGGGACGGATTTAAAACCGTTTCCATGACTTTTCAAGAATACATCACTTACGAGTTAACTCGTCTTCATTCGGGACTTGTGGCCATAGATAATAAAACCGGGAAGGTTATGGCCTATGTTGGCGGAAACGATTACAATTACAGCCAATACGACCAAATTCAAACACCGCGACAAGTAGGCTCTACTTTTAAACCCATCGCATACTTAGCAGGATTAGAAAATGGTTTACAACCTTGCGACTTCTATGACAATTCCCTAAAAACCTATCCTCAATATGAAGGTTGGAGCCCTAGAAATTCAGATGCTAAATATGACGGCAGTTATTCCATGTGGGGCGCTTTAGCGAATTCTATCAATACCATTTCAGCCGAAATCATGATCAAAACAGGTATTCCAAAAGTGATCAACTTATCCAAAAGAATGGGCATAGAATCGGAGCTACCAAAAGTACCATCTTTAGTTTTAGGAACGGCAGATATTAGTTTAATGGATATGGTAAGAGCGTATGCTTATATCGCCAACGGCGGCGGCAAAATAGATGCTTTTTCCATCCTAAAAATTGAAGACGAAAACGGTAAAGTATTATATGAATCAAAACACTATTCAAAAGCAATAGCTGAAAAACCGGAAGCTATTCAGCAAATTCAAAAAATGATGCGAGCAGTAGTGACACAAGGCACAGGCGGAAGATTTCAAGGCTACAATATTCCTTACAATGTAATTGGTAAAACCGGAACAACCCAAAACAATGCCGATGGTTGGTTTATTGGTTGCTCTCCGGAAATCACCATTGGTTCTTGGGTGGGAACGCTAGATAAACGAGTACACTTTAGATCTGGTCCATTGGGTGCCGGAGCCAATACTGCTATGCCAATCGTGGCAAGAATGTTCAGCGATCTAAGTATGTGGCGGACTCCTATTTTAACTGATTTTCAATATACTATACCGGAATTTAACTGCGTGGCCCATAGCTATATGCCAGCAGAAGAAGCGCAGTATTTACCGCTAGAATCAGATTCTACAACGATTTTAGAAGACAGTACCAGTAACCAGATTATTTTGGAGAGCGATAGTGTGCAACAAAAGTAAATCTTTATTAGTCCAGTTAAATGATAAGTTAAAACTTACTACATGCACTAAAGCGTTGGCAACAAGTGCTTTTTTCTCCCGAGCAAAGCGAAGGATCAATCAAGAAAAAATGAAAGAATTTCATACAACAAAATAATTCCAATCATCCATTTCCCCAATCGCTCGCGTCCCGCGAGTGTTCCTACTCCTTCACATCCTGCGAAAACAACTTACCCTACCAATTCTAAAAATCCCATAATAAAGGTTAAAGCCAATAGCCTATGTTAGACGCTTTAACTAGAGCTATCTCAGACAGACACAGATTGCACTAATGCTCACAGATATCATTAATCATTTGATCTGCAAATCTTTAAGTTCTGCAATTGCACAGATTAGTTTGCCGCTTTAGCGGCAAAATCCATGTAATCTTTTTCAAAACAATTTAAACACCAATATTTATAACTTTAATAGTTCTAACTCATAAGTAGCAAACCGATTAAACAAGTTTTACTAATCTCATTAATCTGTGGAATTCGTGTTAAAAAAAGCCTTACAAACATTTTACTTATAGTTAAAATCAATTCAACAAAACAATTCCAATCACCCATTCCACAAAAAAAGTTAAAACATTTTGAGTTTAAAATATTTAATCGTAATATTGCAATCATACAATTAATAAGAAATGGGCATCACCAAATCAGAAATATTTACCGAACAGCAAAATGAAATTGCCTTATTGGCCAAAGTACTCGGACATCCGGCAAGAATCGCTATTCTACAACACCTGTTTAAGATAAATACTTGTGTCTGCGGCGATCTAGTCAACGAGATTGGATTGGCACAACCGACCATTTCCCAGCATTTAAAAGAATTAAAACAGTTAGGATTAATAAAAGGCAATGTGGAAGGCACTAGCGTTTGCTATTGCATCGACGAGGCCAATTGGACAAAAATGAAAGCAGTGATATTGGAGTTTCTAGATCAAGATGTTACTAAAGCCAGCTGCTGTTAAAGCATAAAAGACAAATCTCTTCATCACAAAAAATAAGAAAATGAAAAAAGAACAAGAATTAAAAAGCATCGTAAAAGAACGCTACGCAAAAATTGCAGAACAAGGAAAAGCCGAAAATGCATCCTCTTGCTGTGGCGCCACCACGCCATCCAATAAAGTTTATAATATTATGATGGACGATTATACCGACACAGGAGGATATGTAGAAGACGCCGATTTAGGTTTGGGCTGCGGATTACCCACTCAATTTGCCAAAATCAAAAAAGGCGATACCGTTATTGACTTAGGTTCCGGTGCGGGAAATGATTGCTTTGTCGCTCGACATGAAACAGGCAGTGAAGGCAAAGTAATTGGTATTGACTTCACGCCGATTATGATCGAGAAAGCCCGTATCAATGCAGAAAAATCAGGCTACAATAATGTGGAATTTAGAGAAGGCGATATTGAAGCTATGCCGGTGAGCAATGACGTGGCTGATGTAGTCGTCAGCAATTGCGTGTTGAACCTCGTTCCGAATAAGAAAAAAGTGATTGCAGAAATTGCCAGAGTATTGAAACCGGGCGGTCATTTTAGTATATCCGATATTGTTTTAGTAGGCGAATTGCCTGAAGCTTTGCGCGAAGACGCTGAAATGTACGCCGGCTGCGTGGCAGGTGCCATTCAAAAAGCAGACTATCTACAAATGATCAAAGACCAAGGTTTTCAAAATATTCAGATCCAAAAAGAAAAACCGATTATTATTCCGGATGATATTTTGAGTAAATATTTGTCAGAAGAAGCAATCAAAGACTTCAATAAAGGAGCAACAGGCATTTTTAGCATTACCGTTTATGCCGAAAAAGCAGGTCAGAAAGTAGATAAACCGAAAATAAAAATAGCTAATATTCAAGCGGCACCTTCTTGCTCTCCGAATAGCGGATGTTGCTAAGTCACAACAGTAACCAATAATGATAATTTTCAAATCCTCAGAGGCTTCTTTTCATACTTCTGAGGATTTGTTAGATTAGCCCTACTCCACCAACTCAAAACTAAGTAACATCTGCTCTGCAATATTTCGATACGCCTCCACTTGATCTTGTTCTGCTGTAAAAGTCAATATATAAATAACGTCTCCTTTGAAAGCCATTAGTTGGTTAAAATAAAGATTAAATGACCCTTGTCTACCGTTGTATTCTATCTGGTAGAATGCCTTTCCATCTTGCTCTATGTAAGTAGTGCCAATATATTCATAGTCGGTAATATACTTCGGCAACAATTCTCTTTGACTTTCACCATAATCCATTAAAGCAATGGTATCGCTCATCAAATCACTCAACATCAAATTCACATTTTCACTAAAAAGATCATCGTCGTGGTTGGGTGCATCATAAATAAACAGCTCCGTACCCATGGTGCCGGATTGATCCACCGTCCAAGTTGATGGATACCTAATGGTAAAATCTTCTGTGGTTAAGGTATCCCAAGCGGCATCTTGCGCGAAACCAAGAGAAGCCATCAAAAAAGCAAGTAAAAATGGAAATAATCTCATCTATCTTTAATTTTAATCAAAAATACATTCTCTGCCAATAACATGCCAATTGTAAAAAGTATTAAACAAATAATGGATTTCCAATTGATTTCTAGCCTGCCACTAAATTATTATAGAATCCCTAGGTTTCACTTTATATTTGCGCCTTGAAAGTAAAACTACTTTCGACTCAAACTAAAATTAAAACAAATTTATGCCATCAGGTTTTTTTGCATTATTGGATGATATCGCTACGTTGATGGACGATGTGGCCGTCATGAGCAAGGTCGCCGCTAAAAAAACCGCCGGGATCTTAGGGGATGATTTAGCCGTAAATGCTGAAAAAGCATCCGGTTTTATGTCATCAAGAGAATTACCTGTTTTATGGGCGATCTCCAAAGGGTCGTTTTTAAATAAATTAATCATCCTTCCTCTCGCTTTTCTATTAAGTGCTTTCTTGCCAATTGGTGTCACCATTGCTTTATTGATTGGAGGAGTTTATCTAGCTTATGAAGGTGCCGAAAAAATATATGAATTTTTCGTTCCACATCAACAATCTAAGATTGAACTTAAAAAGGAAGCTACAACCAAAAGCGAAATTTTAGCCATTGAGAAAGATCGTGTAAAATCAGCCATTGTCACCGACTTTATTTTGTCGGTAGAAATTATCATCATCGCCTTAGGAACGGTGGTAGGACAACCTATTGTAAAACAAATTTTGGTCGTTACACTCATCGCCATTATTGCCACTGTTGGAGTGTATGGTATTGTCGCATTGATCGTCAGAATGGATGAGGCGGGATTTTACCTTATAAAAAATAGTAAAAAGGAAAAAAGCTTTTCAAAAACCATTGGTAAAATATTGGTGGCAGCGCTACCAAAAGTGATCAAAAGTTTAGGTGTTATTGGCACCATTGCCTTATTGTTAGTGTCCGGTGGCATCTTTGTCCATAAAATCGACTTCTTTCATCATCTATTTCCCGGCTTGCCATCTATGTTGCGTGATTTTTTAGTGGGTCTTGCTGTAGGTTTAGCTAGTTTAATTGTTTTCAAATTAGTGTTAAAGGTTTGGAAGGCGATTAAGGGGAAATGAGGTTATTGATTTTCTAAGGAAATTATTATCCCTTCTCAACGATAAAAAATATTCGCGTAAATCAATCTATGGCTTGCCATATCTGCTTTTATATTTTAATCTATAAAATAAATAAGAACGCTGATTTTGTTCATATATGCTTATCTAGATAAAATTTGACTTTCCCTTTGCAGATTACCAACGATAACGCGGTTTTTCGCTGATTTTAAAATAAACAGAATAATTGCTAAAATCTGCGAATGTTAGCGTTATCAGTTTTTTATCAGCGTTCAAAAAACTAACTAATAAAAACAAAACTGATTTCTGATCACTCATTACTCATCACTAATTACAACTCATCCGTATAAGCCAGCGTCGCTAAACTTATCGTCACCCCTTCAATCATCATCAATTTTCTGGCACAAGCTTCTAAGGTAGCACCGGTGGTCATGACATCATCGACCAACAAAATATGTTTGCCTTTGAGCATATTTTCATTTTTGATGTCAAAAGCTGCTTCCACATTTTCCCAACGCTCTACCCTACTTTTATTCGTTTGTGTTGCTGTAAACTGACTTCTTACCAGCACATTGGTTAAAAGCGGTTTTGTCATTTCATGGCTCAAGCCTTTTCCTAATCGCTCACTTTGATTAAAGCCTCTTTTCTTAAATTTTTTATCGTGTAATGGCACAGGAATAATGACATCAACCTTTCTATATCTATCAAATTGCAATAAATGCTGCCCAAACAATTCGCCTAAATAAACACCTACATCTCGTTTCCCTTTGTATTTTAAATCGTGTAACAAATTTTGAATGACACCTCCTTTGGTAAAATAGTAGAAAGAAGTGGCTTCTTCCATTGGGATTCTCGCCACCATATTGTTATAAATTCTATTCTCCTTTTTAGATGAATAATCAGTTGGTTCCAGTAATTGTCGGCAAGACAGACAAATGAATTTTTCTCCGGTAACCAAATCTCCTCCACAGCCGTGGCAAATTCTTGGATAGAATAGATAAACAAATGAGGTAATAAAACTTTTAATCTGCTTAATCATATTAATAAGAGTCCGATCTTATCATTTTTCCATAAAATTTGTAAAAAAAGAACCTCAATTTTAGGTAAACATAGAGTCCCTCTAAATATTTTTGACCTGCAGGCCGAGCAGGCGGACACGAATTCCACGAATTTCGCTGATAAATATTGGAGAAAAATTTGAAGAAATTCTGCACTAAGTTTTAGTGATAAAAAAAACAATCCCTCGATTTTTATTAAAATTAATTGGATTTTTGCCGCTTAAGCGGTAAGTTAATTCGTGGCATTACAAGAACAAGAAAAATTAGCAGTTCAAATCATCAATGACATAAGCGAAATTGGTGAAATTCGTGTCTCCCTATCTAATTTTGAAACGACGACTTCTATTTAGTTATCACATATTCTTCATCTGATATACCAGATCGCCAATATTATGAACGTGCTTCACGCCTTCCCATTTGGAAGAAACATTTTTTGAGCAATAGATTTTTTCAAAGCCCAATTTTTGCACTTCATTGATGCGCAAATCAATACTATTCACCGGTCTGATTTCTCCGGTGAGACTTACTTCTCCACAGAACGCCACTTTTAAAGGCAAAGGGTAACTATTAAAACTGGAGATCAAAGCGGCTAAAACAGCTAAATCAGTGGCGGTGTCTTTTAATTTTAATCCTCCTGCCACGTTCAAGAAAATATCCTTATCTCCTATTTGAAAGCCACACCGTTTTTCCAATACCGCCAACAACATATTTAAACGCTTGGCATCAAATCCGGTTGCCGATCGTTGTGGATTACCATACACCGAAGAAGTGACCAAGGCTTGAATTTCAATGATGAAGGCTCTTGCACCTTCTACCATGCTGGCAATGGCTACACCGGCTACGGGCTCATCTCGTTTGGTAAACAAAATCTCTGAAGGATTTTCCACTTCTGTCAAACCATTGGGATTCATTTCGTAAATCCCTAATTCTGCTATCGAACCAAATCTATTTTTAATACTTCGTATAATTCTGTTATCGTAATTGCTATCGCCCTCAAATTGCAACACCACATCAACAATATGTTCCAATAATTTCGGTCCGGCTATCACGCCTTCTTTAGTAATATGACCAATAATAAACACCGGAATATTACTCTGCTTCGCAAACTGCTGCAACAAATGCGTGCACTCTCGAATTTGAGTGATGGTGCCCGGAGCAGAATCAATCAAGGCTGTTCTTATGGTTTGTATGGAATCAACAATTAAAAAATTGGCCGAGACCTTTTTCGTTTGCGCTAAAATATCTTCCACCTTAGTACCGGAATAAAGCAATACTTCATGGTTCTCTTGTCCAATTCTATCCGCTCGCATTTTAATTTGCTCTCCGCTTTCCTCACCTGATACATATAAAAAGCGCATGCCTTTCGTCTTCAATGCCATTTGAAGGAGCAAAGTAGATTTTCCAATGCCAGGTTCTCCGCCTACTAAAACCAACGATCCGGGCACAATTCCGCCACCTAGCACTCTATTTAATTCTTTATCGCTGGAAATGAGTCGCTTAATTTTGCCGACTTCTACATCACTCACATAAACCGGTGCTTCCAATCTTGGATCTTTCTCCAAAACAGTATTCACTAATGATGGCTTTTCATTGCTGATAATCTCCTCTTCAATGGTATTCCATTCTCCGCATGTGGTACATTTACCCATCCATTTTGAGGTTTGGGCGCCACAACTTTGACAAACGTATGTTGATTTTACTTTAGACAAATGATAGTTATTGAATAATTAAAAGTGCAAATTACAATCAATGGACTTCTATTACTAATTTCGCACTGAATTCTTAGAAAAAATGCCACCATTAGATCAACATTTTGAAGACGATAAACCAAAAAGGGAAAAAGAAATGTCCTTTATTGAGCATCTTGAAGAATTGAGATGGCACATCTTTAGATCGGTTACCGCTATTTTTATCATTGCTGTAGCTGTTTTTATCTTAAAAGGATTTGTGTTTGATTATTTAATTTTTGGACCTTCTCGTCCAGATTTCCCTACCTATAAGCTATTATGTGACATTTCTGCTAAAATAGGTTTTGGGAAGGCATTCTGCTTTGAAAAATTTAATTTCATCATTATCAATATTGAAGTAGCAGGACAGTTTTTGGTTCATTTAAAAGTCTCCTTTATTTTAGGAATAATAGTAGCATTTCCTTACGTTTTTTGGGAATTTTGGCGATTTATCAGTCCTGCATTATATGACAACGAAGCCAAAACCACGAAAGGAGTGGTATTCTTTTCTTCTTTACTTTTTATGATTGGAATACTTTTTGGCTATTATGTTTTAACGCCTTTCAGTATCAACTTCTTTAGTAATTACGGTGTGTCTGATATGGTGGCTAATCAATGGAAATTAACCAATTACGTTTCCACTGTTACCATGATTGTTTTAGCCAGTGGTATTTTGTTTGAATTACCAATGGTGGTGTATTTCCTTTCCAAAGTAGGCTTGTTAACGCCATCAATTATGAGAACGCATCGTAAACACGCTCTTGTTGTTAATCTAATTATTGCCGCCATTATAACACCTGCCGATGTGGGCACACAGATATTGGTATCTATACCGGTTATCTTTTTATATGAAATGAGTATTGGTGTAAGTGCACGCGTGCATAAAAATCGAATGAAAAAATTGGCTTCTGAACAATAAGAAACTAATTTTGATCATTGCTTAATAAAAAGCTGATAACCATGAAACTTCCTAAAAAAATAGCCATTGGCGCCGATCATGCCGGATTTGAATTAAAAGAACAAATCAAGATTTACTTAGAAGGATTAAATATTGAGATCCATGATTATGGCACTCATTCTCACGAAAGTGTTGATTATCCTGATTTTGCGCACGCTGTAGCGTCGGCTATGGAAAACAATGCTTTTGATTTTGGAATATTAATTTGTGGAACGGCCAATGGGATTGCCATGTCGGCTAACAAACACGATGGTATTAGAGCAGCTATAGCATGGAATGAAGAAATTGCAAAAATGGCTAGAGCGCATAATAATGCTAATATCATTTGTTTGCCCGCTCGATTTATTGAGGAAGAAGAAGCCATCAAATGTGTGCATACATTTTTTACTACAGAATTTGAAGGTGGAAGACACAGCAGAAGAGTGGCGAAAATTGTCTGCTAAGGCAAATTGTTTTACTAAAAACTACGAATGGAGTTACTTACTGATCAAAAAATTCAATTAGAACAATACCTTACTTCAGGCTGTGATGAGAGAATTTATTTGAATAAAGATGGTCTAACCAAATATTGGATTGATCCATTAGATTACAGAAATATGGTGCATCGTGGGTCTTGTACATGCGGCACGTTAAATCCCGAAACTGAGGCACTGATGGAACATTTGATTCATCAAGATCTTGACAAAACGGAAAAATACGAAGCACTTTTAGACGAGCAAACGGATACCTTAAAGTCATTGATTAACTATGAAGGTTTAGATGAATTTGAAGTTTTTTATGCGCCTTCCGGTAGTGATTTAGTTTACTTTCCTATTTCATTCTGCCAAATTCTACATCCTGAAAGACCCATGTTAAATATTCTTTCTTGCCCTGAAGAATTGGGTTCCGGCACGTTACATGCTGTCAAAGGAGAATATCATGCGAACTTCAATCAGTTTGAAGAACCTATAAAAAAAGGCGCTAAAGTTCATCCTGATTTCAACATAAAAGTGGTATCGCTTACGGCGAGAAGTGATAATGGAAAAATCATCAACCATGAAGCTTACATCAAAGAACAGATCAATCAACATCCCGATCATTCTATTATTGTAAGCTTGGTGTATGGCAGTAAATCAGGTATTGAAGATAATTTAGACATCATTAATAAAATTGATAGAGAAGATATTATTTGGACCATTGACATGTGTCAATTCCGTCATAGCAGAGAATTCATCCATAATTTATTAAGTAAAAATGGATGTGTGATGATTACCGGTTCCAAATTTTATCAAGCGCCGCCTTTTTGTGGCAGTTTGTTAATCAACCAAAAATTGATGGACAAGTTAAAGGCTGGCGATCTCACTCAATTCTCTAAATTAAAAACTGTCTTATCGGCGTATGACTTCCCTAAATCAATTCGCCATCAAGTAAACATTCCTTTTAAGAAAAATATTGGTTTGCGCTTGAGATGGGCTTGCTCCCTCGATGAGATCAAGAAATTTAAACAAATTCCGAAAGAACAAGTAAGAGCCAAAATAAAAGCTTGGAATACATTTATCAATAAAAAGATGAATGCCTCCGATATTTTCGAGTTGATGCCGGATCAAAGCATGACCAACAACACCATTATTTCATTCAGAGTGAAAAAAAATGGGCAATTCTTAGATCATGAAACTTTAAAAGAATTACATCGCTTGGTGGTCTGTGAAGGCGATAAAGAAGGTTTAGGTAATCAAAAGGTTTTTATTGGTCAGCCGGTAGCGTATGGTGAGAAATCTTTTCTTCGAGTGGCCATTGGATCAATGAATATCAGAGCATTTGTTGAGCATGACGAAACGGAATTTGAAGAAGATAATCGGATCTTATCCATCATAAAATTAAAGTTGAATAGTATTGAAGAAAACTAGTAATCAAGAAATTGAAACAATATATCATCAAGCACATCAAGATGGTACAATTGATTCTAGTGATACCGCTGTCATTTTCTTTTCCTTAGATATACTGAAGGATAGACTTCAACTTTTACAACAACACTTTCCAAAGTCTGTTTTACATGCTATTGCTATAAAATCCAATTCGTCTCCTGAAATATTAGAAGCGATTATAAAAGAAGGATTTGGATTAGAAGCTGCCTCCATTGAAGAAGTGGCTTTAGCCATCCAAGCTGGTGCAACGAATGATCAAATTGTTTTTGATTCTCCGGTAAAGACAAGGGCAGAAATTGAGTTGTGCCATAATAGTTTGCCTGGTATTATTGTGAATGCCAATTCTTTAGTGGAGTTAGAACGTTATCCTAAAGATTTTTCAGGACAATTGGGTTTAAGGATTAATCCTTTGGTGAATGCAGATGCACCTGACTTTTTAAATGTTTCTAAAAAAGCTTCCAAATTTGGCGTGCCGATCAGTCATGAAAAAGCGATTGTCGATGCATGCCTCAACTATCCTCAAATTAAAGGCCTCCATCTTCATATTGGATCGAGTATAAAAAATTACCAAGCTAATATTGAAGCTGTTAAAAAAGTAGTGGACTTAGCGGATCGAATCAACCTGTTAAGAAAACAAGCCAATATTGATAGCCAAATTGAATTTATTGACATTGGTGGCGGGATTCAATTTGATGAAGCCGATGAGAATTTCTCTATGGCCGGATTTGTGCAGCAATTGAACAAGCTTGAAATATTTGACAAGTATAAAGTGATTACTGAATACGGCAAATTTATCCATAATGATGCTGCTTTTGTAGTATCGGATATTGAATATATTGTAGAGGGATCAAGTGAAAATGATCCTTATACAGCATTTATTCATGTGGGTGCAGACCTTTTTCTAAGAAAAGTTTACTCCAATTTACCCATCAATTATCCTTGGTCAATAATTAGAAAAGATAAAATCAATAGGCAACTCCCTGAAAAACTTTACAATATAGCCGGCCCATTGTGTTTTGCCGGTGACTTTCTTTATCACCAGTTAAGTATTCCTGAAATAAAAGAAGGCGACAAATTCGTCATCCAAGAAATGGGTGCTAACACATTGAGTATGTGGTCGAATCACTGCAGTAGAAAGATTCCAAAATTGATTGTCTGTTAAATAGAGGATACCTCTTATACGTTTGGGTTATTTTTTTAAACCACAGATACAAATGCGCAGATATGGTCTTGGTAAAGCTATGACTACGATATTATTGAATGTTACTCCTTAGTATTTATCGTTTAAATCAGGATGCGCCACGGCGCAATCGCTAAAAAATAATTGAATTCAATTATTATAACTGAAATTTGGAAGAAAGGACAATGTATCTCGATACGATATCCGTGCATCCGTGGTAAAATGATATTAGTAGTCAATCATTTATATAGCTTGCTCAAATCCAAAGTTGAATTTTTGAATGTATAACAGCTTAAAATTTCCTTCGTTTATCACCTTGTTTGTTTGAATATTCACTTAATCATTTGTACTTTACAGGAGTTAAAATAAGCGGTTATGAGCAAATTAGGCAGAAAAGCAAGAGTGAAGCAAAAATTAGAAGAACAGAATGGTAAAAAAGTACTTTTATATCTAGCTATCGGACTATTAGTAGCTGCTGTAGTGATAGGTATCTTTGTGGTTTAATAGTTAAAAACCATCCTTTTCAAAGCTTTTTACCCTATTATTTCTCTGCAAATTAGGCTATGCATTTCATGTTCGAACAAATAAAAACTGTTCTGAAATTATCTCTTTATTAACAGACTATGCCATTCTACATTAATTTATTACCTTTGCAGTCCGAAAATTTTAATTAAAATATGAACAATTACGAAGTAGTTTTTATCTCCACCCCTGTTCTCAGCAACGAAGAATATAAAAATGTAGTTGCTAAGTACACAAATTTCATTGCCAACAATGGTGGTGAAGTAACGTCGAAGGAAGACTGGGGTTTGCGTCAATTAGCTTATCCAATTGAGAAGAAGACTACAGGATTCTACACGCTTATCGAATTTGATTTACCTACCGAAAACCTTAAAAAGTTGGAAATAGAATTCAAAAGAGATGAGAACATTATGCGATTCCTGTCGACTCGATTGAATAAGTACGCACTGAAGTACAATGATTCAAGAAGAATCAGATTATCTAACAACAAGAAAGAAGAAAAACAGGAAGCATAAGATGGCACAGAAAAGCGACATTAAATTTCTGAATGCTCCTCAGATTGGACATCAGAAAAAGAAATACTGCCGATTCAAAAAAATGGGCATTAAGTATATCGATTATAAAGATCCTGATTTTTTATCTCGATTTTTGAATGAACAAGGTAAAATTCTTCCAAGAAGATTAACCGGCAACTCTTTAAAATACCAAAGAAAAGTGTCTACTGCTATTAAAAAAGCAAGACAAATTGCCTTATTACCTTATGTAACTGACCTTTTTAAATAGTAAGAATCCATGGAAGTATTATTATTGAAAAATGTAGAGAACCTTGGCGATAAGAACGAAGTTGTTACCGTGAAGAACGGATACGGTAGAAACTACCTGATCCCACAAGGTATGGCCATCATAGCTAATAAATCACTTAAGAAACATGCGCAAGAAATTGCTATTCAACAATCAGCGAAAGCTAAGAAATTGTTGGAAGATATGACTGCGATTGCTGCAAGCTTACAAGAAAAAGTATTGAAAGTAGGTGCGAAAGCTGGTGCAAGTGGTAAGTTATTTGGTAGTGTAAACAATATCCAATTGGCAGAAGCCATGAAAAAACAATTTGATTTAGATATCGATAGAAGAAAAATCAAAATTGCTGGTGATATCAAAGAATTAGGCACTTATAAAGCAAGTGTTGTTTTGCACAAAGAATTGACAACAGAAATTGATTTTGAAGTGATAGAAGAATAGAATTTACTTCAATTCAAAAAAATATAGAGCCATCCTGAAAATTCAGGATGGCTTTTTTTATTGTCAATCTTTTGCCTACAACCCAAATTCCCCTTAACGGTTTTAAAAAGTTATAAGAGACACTAATTTCGCTGATTTCACAAATGATTGTGAATCATTTTTTAGGTAAAAACTACTCTCCTATATTCTAAACTATCAGCTCCAAAGTTGATTACCAGTCCTAATTTATTTTTAGAAGCTGCCAAATAATTAAGTGTTTGCTTAATATGACCATCAGTCAAACTTTCTAAAGCTTTTATTTCTAAGATTATTTTGTCGTAAACGACAAAATCTGCGCAATAAACATGTGGAAGAACAAAGCCTTTATAGCTCATTTCATATCTATTTTCTCTTGAATAAAGAATATTTCTTAATCCAAATTCATATTCTAGTGCATCACCATAAATAATCTCTTTATGCCCTTTGCCTAAAGCATTATGAACTTCCATACAAGCGCCAATTATGTTAAAGGACTCATTTTTATAAATTAGCATAACTTCGATTCATCTTTATGATAAGAGTCTTAAAAATGACTATTTCCATAAAATCAAAATAATAATTAGTAAAATTCGCGTCATTCGTGCTCGCCTGCTCGGCCGGCAGGTCTGATAAAAATGGTGAGCCCGAGCAAATTAAATTTTTACATCACTGCTCATCATACCCGTCAATCAGAAATGTTTGCATAATCCCCAATTGTTGAACAAATTAGATTTTAACCTGTCTTTAGATTACTAATTTTGAACTCAAATAGACGAATTATTCGCAGTATTCGTTTATCAATCATTCATGGGTGTAAAAAAAGGTATATCAACCATAACCGGTTTCATTATTTGGACCATAGCTATTGCTTTAGGTATCAGTTTATTGGGTAGCTATATCAACCCTTCTCGTTTACCTATTCTAGGACTGTTAAGTCTACTAATTGCCCCTTTAATTCTACTCAACTTAGTTTCCCTCTTTTATGCATTACTCAGAAAAAAAACAATTGGCTACTTAACATTTGTTATTCTTCTCTTATCTATACCCCAAATCAAAAATCTTTGGGGCATGCATATTTCACCAAAGCAAACAACAATTGCTAGTAACTCCCTTAAAATTTTAACCTTCAATGTTCGCAACTTCGACCTCTACAACTGGAGTAAGAACAATGATTCTAGAGCAGAGATTTTCAGTGCCATTAAAACTGCCGATCCTGATGTGATCTGCTTCCAAGAGTTTTATTCTGAAACCAATAGTGATTGGGACAATATTGCACAACTCAAAGAAGAACTAGGTCTTAAATATTACTATTTCACTAGAGAATTAGTACTAAAAGAAGGTAGACAATGGGGAATTGCTACTTTTTCAAAATTTCCTATCATACGTTATGATGAAATGGTAAAAAGCGATGATGCCAATAAACACGGTAATTATCCTAGTAAAGCCATATTCACAGATATTGCCCTTCCTACTGATACTATCCGATTCATCAACACACATCTGGCTTCCATTTACTTAAATCAAGATGATTATGTAACCATTGAAAAGCTTTCAGAGCAAGAAAAAATCAGTTACGAAAAGTCAAAACCAATTATAGCAAAATTGAGAAAAGCCTATACAAAAAGAGGAAAGCAAGTAACAAAACTAAAAGACTTCTTAAACAACCAAGATCAACCTCATCCAATTATCATTTCAGGCGATTTTAACGATCTTCCAACATCTTATGCTTACAACTCACTTTCTAAAAATTTTCAAGATGCATTTTTAAAAACAAATTGGGGAACCGGTGCTACTTATAATGGTTTAATTCCTGCAATGAGAATTGATTTCATGCTGATTGATAAAAAACTAAATATTGCCGCATCGGAGATTATCGATTTAAGGATTTCTGACCACTTACCATTACTGGTTACATTGAATCTTGGGGAATGATTATTCAAACTGTTGCAGAGTTTTTAGCTATAAGCTTGAACTTATATTCCTTTTCACTATTCTTAAAAATTAGTTAGTAATAAATTTGTTGTTTCATTAAAAAATCTAATATTTAAAGCAATTATCCGTACATCGTCCGCCGCCATAAGCTATGGCCGACGGCTGTCTGTGGTTAAAAAAGAATGGCTCCAAATTCAAAAACTATCATTGTAATAATTAACTAATTTTTCAATTTCGAACAATATTTTTGAAAACAAAGTAACTATCTTCGTGCTATGCCTGACCAATTACACATATACAATAGCTTAACCAGAAAGAAGGAATTGTTTGTTCCCATAAATCCTAATCATGTAGGATTATATGTTTGTGGTCCAACAGTTTACAGCGATGTTCATTTAGGAAATGTTCGATCTTTTATGTCGTTTGATATTGTATATAGATATTTATGCCATTTAGGCTATAAGGTAAGATATGTAAGAAACATCACTGATGTAGGGCATTTGGTAGACGATGCCGATGAAGGAGAAGATAAAATTGCTAAAAAAGCAAGGATCGAGTCTTTGGAACCGATGGAGATTGTTCAAAAATACACCAATGGCTTTCACCATATCATGCGGTTGATGAATATCATCGATCCAAGTATTGAACCTACTGCAACAGGTCATATAATTGATCAAATTGAAATGGTTAAGCGAATCATTGACAATGGTTATGCTTATGAGGTCAATGGCTCTGTTTATTTTGATGTAGAAAAGTACAGCAAACAACATAACTACGGTGAGCTTTCCGGCAGAATTATTGAAGACATGCAGGAAAGTGGTCGTGACTTAGATAGCCAAGACGAAAAAAGAAATAAA
>JAWKKV010000011.1:0-100751 GCA_041393015.1 Chitinophagales bacterium
ACATGGATAAACCTACCGCAATGTAGATGACCCAAAAACTTTTGATCCATTTGCCTAAGGCAAAGGATAATGCCATCGCTAACAAAATGGTCGGAATACTCCAAACTACATTGATGAGCCAAGTAGCTAAGTCATCGTAATTTAAAAAGCTTTTAGTAGAAAATGGCCGTCCAATGAGTTTTAAAACAAAGCGAAGCAATGCAATAACGCCAACAAAAATGGCTAATCCTATCACAAATGAAAGCATAGCATTACTGGTTAAGGATAAATTCACGCCAAAAACCATTAAGAGGAAAAGAGTGATTAAAGTGATGATCACTGCTAACTTTGAAGCATTGGACACTTTAATTTTATCATTTCTGAAATAACCAGCCGTAGCACCTATGGCAATACCAATGGTTAAGGAAATCATTACAGCAACTAATCCAACCGATAAAGACACTCGTAAACCAAACAATAATCTGCTTAAAATATCACGACCGAATTTGTCCGTTCCTAATTTATAGGTTTTGGTATAAGTGGCTTGTGTTTCTACTTGCTTTTGCAAATCGAGTATGGCTGAGTTTTGAGTAGTTCCATCAGGCAAATTGAAAGTAACCGTTTGACCGTCAAACTGCACATTTTGGTCCTTGCCATCAAAAGCATTTAATACATCTAAAATGTGAAATGTGTCATTCTCTGATTCGTACATTGACCCTCTGTAGACATCGGCAATCACATAAATAGAATCAAAGGTAAAACTATTGATGGGCACCATTTCATAAGGATTATCCTTGCCTGAAAATGCCTTCACTAAAAAATTGGCTTTCCGTACCGGTCGGTTTCTCCTAACTTTTAAAATATCAACTTTAAAACCCGGATTTTCATTAGCAATCTCTAAAATTTGATCGTTGCCATTGGGTGTTTTGTCGGGCGCAATCATCGAAGCAGTGATGGCTAAAAATATCGCCACTCCAATAACGACAATACTGAACATGGCCGGATAGTTCGTTTTTAAACGCTTCCATGCTTTTTGTAGTGGTGATTCAATTTTTTGATTGGCCATATAGTTTATAAGCGATCGCTGCTTTAATGTCACGAAAATAAACGCTTCTATTGGATTTCCGAAATATGAATTCTATTTGCAAATAAATAATTATTGATTTAGGATGCTAAAGGAGCTTGTTAATGTAGATAAAATGGCTATCTACCTTAAAAACAAACAGCTACAACCTTCCTTCGATGCCTTTCATATACAAAAAATAAAGTCATTTTTTTATATAATATTGTTCAATCTCCTAATAAAAATGCGAAGCCATCCCTAACTGTTTGATTTTCAACACCAAATAAAATATGCATTTAATTTAATTTTAACATATATTTGTGTACCCTTTATGATCTTTGATTCGTCTAAACCCCAATAGACATAATTCCATTATCTGGAAGCGAAACGATCTCCCCTGATTATGTTACAGAACTGAGAAATTCTGTGCGATAGTATATTGCTAAAAGAGAAAAGAATGAAGTACTTTTTATATTTAGTACTGTTACTGACTTTAGGTAGTTCGTTAGTACAAGCACAATCCATAGGCATTGGAACAGATTATCCGAATCCAAATGCCATTTTAGATGTAAAATCCATATCCAAAGGTGTTTTATTACCAAGACTTACTACTGCTCAACGGAGTACTAATTTAGGAAGCTTAGGTTTATCTGAAGAAGGTTTATTAATCTACAACACAACAGATCTTCAATTCAATTATTGGGACGGAACCAAATGGGTACCTTTTCCCGGCAGTGCCATCACTAGTGCCGATAACGGTTTACATTTAAACGGCAATCAAGTAAGGTTAGGCGGTGCATTGATACAAAACACCACTATTGAGAATGGTAATTTTAGCATGACGTACGACTTAACCGGTACGGGAAATTTTTATGTTAACGACTTAGGACAAACGAAATTATTAGTAAGGAATGATGGCAAAGTAGCCGTTGGAAGTGCTTTAGCGCAAGGAGCTTTTAACGTTACCGGAGAATCCTATTTTTCTAATGATCTTTATTTAAGAGAAGGTGGCGTCACCACAGGAGATATTTTAGGCAGATGGTATGATGAATCTGACGATGGTGTATTAGATATTTACAGAGACAATGCGGTCAGTATTAGATTGCATGGAAATGGGGAAACAGTATTTAATGAGCGTGGAGCATCTATTGATTTTAGGGTGGAAACTGCTTTGAAACGTTTTGCTCTATATGTAGATGGCGACGACAATATGGTTAGAATTGGTAACAATGATGTTGGAACGACACTTTTTAATGGTACGGCTGTTAATGGCACGACGTTAGATTATGTTGCCGATTTTCAAGCAGGCACCGGAATTGGCGGAACGGCTATTGGTATTGGCTCAAGAGAGTTTATATATGATGCGGGCAGCGATATTTTAGCAACCAATGCTAGTATTTTTCCTGTATATCATTTAACACAAGATATTGGACGAGACTCCATGCTAGCTTGGGATGATGTGTATGCCGATGCTTTTATTGTTGCTTCTGATGAACGTTTAAAAAGAGATGTCAAAAACATTGAATATGGTTTAGATGAGATTATGCATATTAAAGCCGTTTCTTACATCAGAACCGATGATCCATTTCAAGAAAGAAAACTAGGAATTTTAGCACAACAAGCATTGCCTTACGTAAAGGAAGCCATTAAAACGCACAACCACAGACTAGTAGACGAATCAACCAATACTTATGAAAGATATGAAGCACCTTATATGGGAGTGGAATATATGCAGTTGGTTCCTGTTTTAATTAAAGCAACACAAGAGCAACAAGCTATTATCGATCGACAAAATGATGTGATTAAAAAGCTAAACACCAAGTATAACGAACTGCTTAAGCGTGTTCAAGCATTAGAAGGGCAAAATAATTGATCCCAATTTTCCAAGAAACCTAAAAATTCAACGGATACTAATTTGTGAGCCTATTCAAAATCAATAGCATATATCAATTTATAGCTTCCTTAAGTTGTACGCTCCTATTGCTTGGCTCTTTCAATACTGCATTTTCACAATCATTAGGTCTTGGTACAGACTATCCCGACCCACAAGCTATTTTAGACATCAAATCGAATAACAAAGGTGTTTTACTCTCAAGATTAACTTTAGTAGAAAGAAATACCAATTTAGCTGGTCTTAATGCAAGTGATGTTGGATTACTTATTTACAATACTACCGATAGTGTTTTTAATTATTGGAATGGAATTCAATGGATAGATTTTCCTGGTACAGCTGCTGCGGCCGCTAATGATAATGACTGGGACAGAGATACCGGCAATGGTTATCTATTTCCATTTAACTTAGCCGATAATGTTGGCATCGGAACAACATCTCCTATTTTTCCCTTAACCATAAATGCTAGTAACAAAGGCAATGGAATGTATGTTAGTGCAAATTTTACCGGAACGTTAGGTACCGGAGCCAATGCTATTTCTACCAGCGTTTCAGGAATATCCACTCAAAAGTTAAATGCTATCAGTCAAAATGTTTCGGCCAATGGAAGTGGTAATCGTTCTGGCCTATTTACCACATTTGAAGGCAACGGAACCGGTCAAATAGTTGGCGTAGAGAGTTACTTTAACAATACCGGCAATGGCAGTAAAACGGGTGTAAAAAACACCTTTGAATTTGGAACTACAGGAATACAATACGGCATGCAAAATTCATTTGCGCTTAGTGGAACTACTTCTTTATATGGCGTTGAAAATCAATTTTTCTCTACCAATAATGTCAATCATTATGGTTTTTGGAATGATATGACCACCAATGGCGCTGGAACACAGTTTGGTATGATGAATGCCATGAGTTCAAGTGGTACAGGTTTGCAAATTGGCGTTAACAATCCAATTAACAACACCGGCAGCAACAATAGTATTGGCGTCTTCAATGATTTAGGGGGCAATTCTTCCGGTCCAAAAATTGGCGTAAAAAACGAAATTGGTGACAATGGCAGCAATAGTCATTATGGCGTTCAAACACTTATTTTAAGCAATGGAATTGGAGATAGATATGGCGTTTATAATGAAATATCTAACAACGGCAGCGGAGATATTACGGGTATTGGCAGCTTAATAAGCAATATAGGTGGTGGAACACATTACGGTAGTAATATTCAAATGACGGGAACCGGATTAGGAGATAAATATGGCAGTAAAATATTTATTGATAATAATGCCGGCGGAACGCATTATGGATTGCATTCGGAGGTTTTAAAATCAGGCAGTTATGCGGCGTATCTTTTAGGTAATATTTATATCGGCACCAATACCACAAATGGTTATCTTTTACCTTCCACAGATGGAAACAATGGAGAGGTAATTTCCACTGATGGCAGCGGGCAAAGCAACTGGGCAGCAAGAGTTCAAAAAGTAATTTTTAAGGATGTACAACCGAGCGCCACCCTTCCTCCTGTTTTACCACCGGCAACTTGGTCAACCAGACCTTTAAACACTACTGAAGGTAGCGCTACATTTGCTAGCTTATCTGGCAACCAAATCACATTGCAACCAGGCAGTTACCTTATCAATGCCACTTGTCCTATTCGGCAATCGGGTGACGGCACTATGCAAAGTATTCTGTATAATATCACCGCTTCTACAACATTACTAGAAGGTATTGCTATGCGTTCTTTATCTGGCTCCGATTTCGACAATTTAACGCCCGTAAAAGGCATTATTACTATAGCCACTGCCACCACTGTTGAATTGCGATCATTCTGCACACTAGCAAGCTATAATGGTTTCCCTTTCTCATCACCCGGAACGAATAACACATTTACCATTCTAGAAATAGAAAAGTTAGATTAATACTAATTAAACACATCTAAGGTATTCCAGTAATCAACTTTTAATCTATCATCCCAGATAAATTTCCTAAATTTATTATCCCCTGTGTTTATTACCATTTTTTTGCTTAACCATCACTAATGATTAAACATCTATTGCTCTATTTGTTTATTGGAATCAGCCTTTCAAGTACTGGACAAAGTATTGGTATAGGAACAGATTATCCTGATGCTCAAGCCATTTTAGATATCTATTCAACCAATCGTGGTATTCTTATTCCAAGAATGACAACTACTCAACGAGATGTAAACATTACACCTTTAATCAATACAACAGATGAAGGTTTATTTATTTACAACTTAGATGATTCGGCTTTTAATTATTGGGATGGAATACAATGGGTGAGTTTCCCATCTTTGATTGGTGGAAGTGATAATGATTGGTTTGAAGCACTCACTTTAACTCCTCCTGCTAGCATAGGAGATAATATTTACACGAGCGGAAATGTTGGAATCGGCACCAATGATCCACAACATACGCTTGACATTTTTGGTGATTTAAGAGTTGAAGGTGGCGCATCAGGACATAATATTTATGGCGGTGCTACTGGCTCTATTTTTATACGAACCAATAGTGGTCTAGCTATAGATTTAGAAGATGATGGCGGATCATCCGGTTATTTTAGAATTAGAAATAATGCAGATCAAAATGTATTCCGAGTCGATCATAGTGGATTAACCACTATTGATAACGATTTGGTTTTTGAAAGCACAGGAAATCAGATTCGCTTTGAAGGTTCTAGTCCGGTAGATATATTTTTAAATACTGGTGATAATAATGCCGGATTGGATATTGAAAGTCAAGGAGGTATTGATATGGTTTTAGATAGAGATAATTCCTCCACCGGAGCTGTTTTCACTATTAAAAGAAACGATGATGGCACAGCTGCAGTGAATACCTTATTTGCCGTTCCTGAAGATCAAACCCCTTTAGTCTACCCGTATGGAACAGGCACCGGAGAAACAGGAGGCATTCGTTTTAGAGAGTTAGAAACCAATGGCTCTGATTATATTAGATTAAGAGCACCAAATGCTATTTCCGGTGCGGTCAATCTTACTTTACCCAATACAGATGGCAACAATGGAGAAGTATTAACTACGGATGGCAATGGCATTTTAAGTTGGGCAGCAGGTTCGGGAAGTTCCGATGCAGATTGGTTTACCATTGGTGGTGTTAATGCACCAACGAGTATCAACGATAACATTTACACCTTAGGCGGTGCTACCATTGGCAACAATACCAATGCTGCACCCAATAATGGCTTAAGAGTGGTCGGCGATGTAAGAATCGGCTATACTGGTAATGCCCCGGCCAGCACACCTGCCGTTGGCTCCAATGCCAAAATGCAAATATTAGCAACCACGAATGGCGACAATGGTATTTTTGTACACAGTCAGGGAGCGATTGGTAGTGGCAGAGGTCCAACAGGTATTACCGCTATTAGCGATAATTATTTAGGTGTTTTTGGCATTTCTTATAATAATGGAAGTAATGGTTATGTATCTGCCGGAGGATATTTTGGTGCCATTGGAACAGATGCTGATAGAGTTGGTGTGGTTGGCACTACAGAAGTAAATGGTACTGGTGTTCCAGTTTATATAAACTCTGGTTTTAAAAATGGCGTTGCTGGCCATTCGGATGATGATGGAATGGCAATTTATGGCAACAATACAGATATAACTGGATGGGCATTATTTGCGGAAGGCGATGCTGGAACTACTTCCAATGCTTGGACACCATCAGATAAAAATTTAAAAAAGGATATCAAAGGTATTCCAACAGGTTTGTCTATTATTCACCAGCTACATCCTGTTTCATATACTTTTATTGATGGCATCGGTTTTCCAGAAGGTAAAAAATATGGATTCTTATCGCAAGAAGTACAGCAAGTGATTCCCGAATTGGTAAGGAAAAAGAATCTTCCACAACCCAAATTGGTCGGCGCAAATGAAACTCGAAGCATCTATCAAAATATAAGACCAGAACAAGCATTGTTTATGGATTATACTTCTATCATTCCGTTCCTTACCAAAGCGACTCAAGAGCTTGATGAAAAGGTAAATAAATTGGAAGAAGAGAATAGGCAATTGAAAGAAAGAATTGAGAAGTTGGAGCGATTGATTAGATGATGTGCAGATTTATCGATGTGCAGATATTAAAATTACCGTAGGTATTTTCAATACGAAAAAATATTCTGTTCCTAAAGGCACATTTTCGCCAATTAAAATTGGCTACCGATATTTTGTCCCTAAAGGGACAGTTCCTCGCAATTTCATATTATTCATCTTTTTGAATTTGTGTTTGTGTTTGTGTTTGTGTTTGAATCTTGAATCCTTTCCTACTGATACCCTTTCGCTTGTAGATTAAACAACTCAGCATATAATCCATTGCTTTTTAGCAATTCTTCATGGCTTCCAATTTCTTCTTTCTGTCCATTTTTTAAAACTAAAATTCTATCAGCCATTCTAACGGTACTAAACCTATGCGAGATTAAGACGGCTGTTTTTCCTTTGGTTAACTCGGCAAACCGTTGAAAGGCTTCGAACTCTGCACGAGCATCTAAAGCAGCAGTGGGTTCATCTAAGATCAATAACTTCGCATCTCTCATATACGCTCTAGCTAAAGCTACTTTTTGCCATTCGCCACCAGAAAGGTCCACGCCATCTGCGAATCTTCTCCCTAACATTTGGTCGTATTTTTTAGGTAATTTCTCAATAACGGAATCTGCTAAACTATCTTCTGCAGCTTCTAGTATTTTGCCCATTTCTCCTCTTTCATTAATACTCCCAATGGCTATATTTTCAGACGCTTTAAAGTAAAACTTTACAAAATCTTGGAAGATGACTCCAATTGTTTTTCGTAATTCAATGAGATCATATGCCTTCAAATCTATTCCATCCAATAATATTCTCCCTTCCGATGGATCATATAACCTCGCCAATAATTTCACCAATGTCGTTTTTCCTGCTCCATTCTCACCTACTAACGCTAACTTTTCACCTTCTTTCAACTCAAAAGATAAATTCCTTACCGCCCATTTTTCAGTGCCGGGATATTTAAACCCAACATTTTCAAATTGAAAACCTGTTTTAATTTGCGATGGAATCGCTAGTGCATCCGCATCACTTTTGATCAACGGTTCCATTTCCATAAAGTCAAAATAATCTTGCAAATACAAAGCGCTTTCTGTAATAGATGAAAATCGAGTCAGAATAGATTGTAACAGATTTCTAAGTCGATTAAAAGAACCCGACAAGAAGGTTAAATCACCTACCGATAAAACACCGGCCACTGTTCTAATGATGATAAACACATACGTTCCATAATAGGCCACATCACCTAATGTATTGAAAACACTTCCCCAAAGCGATCTTTTAATGGCTAAACTTTTATTGGCTTGATAATATTTTTGGGATAAAGTTGAAAACCGTTCTTTGATAAAATCCGCCAATCCAAAGATTTTGATCTCTTTAGCCGTTTCATCAGACGCTCCTATAAATCGCAGATAATCTAACTCTCTCCGCTCAGGTGTCCAACTTCTAACCAACGAATAACCGCTTTGGTTAAAGTACGTTTCGCTTAAAAAGGTTGGCAAAACGGCTATTATCAATAGTAAAATTAACCACGGTTCAAAATAAACCAAACCGGCTGCTAGAAACCCCACGGTAATAATTTCTTGCATCTGCGTCAACACCTGCGACATCAATACCACTCTATTGGTCGTTTGTCGTCTTGCACGCTCCAACTTATCATAAAAATTAGCATCTTCAAATTGACGAAGATCCAATGTGGCCGCTTTTTCAATTAATTGTTCGCTTGTTTTTATAGAAAAAAGATCCCCTAATAAGGCATCTAACAAATTAATCACTCTGGTAAACAAACTCGATAAGATCGCCAAACCAAATTCAATCGCTACCAATTGCCATAAGTAAACAAATGATTTTTCATCTGCTGCAATTTGTAAAATAATCTCATCAATAATCAATTTACCAACGAATAGCATCGCCAATGGGAAAACTGCTTGACTAACTCTTAAAACAATGTTCCCGATTGTTAAGCCTTTGCTGGTTTGCCATATTAATTTGAAAAAAGGAGGTAAATATTTCAATGCTTGAAATGTCTCCTTAAAATTCGTTTTCTGATTTTTCTTTTGCCTGGTTGATAAACCGTCCCAAATGGCCATATGTGAAACTTAAGTAACTGCTGTAATATTCAATGAATGGTTAAGAACTCATCTTTACATTGTAAAGTTCAATACATAAAGATAAATATGTCTCGATGAAAAAACTGACGATCCAATACCTAAAGCAAGATTTTGCTGCATCACCCATCCAATTTAGTAATTGCCGGCATAAGGACACTTAAAATGACAACAATAGATGCATAAAAAAAAAAGAGGTTGCCAAATGACAACCTCTCAATTTATAATCTGTTCTAACTCTTTTTACTTAACACTCCAACCAGCAGCTTTCAATTGATTTGAAATTGCTGCTCTGTCATCATATAAATCATTAGAATAAACATATACATCTTCGCCTGAATTTAAACGAATATGCAATCCTGAATTATCACCTAATCCGTGCGATTTGTAACTTCCTTCAAAGTGTACTGACATTCCGTTCCAAAGTTGTGTTTCAGGAATTTCAACAAATTCTAAGAAATCAATATCCTTTTTCTCGAATTTCGATCTCATCTTAAAAAGATTATACTTCACTTTTAAAGAATTTTGACTGATTTTAATGCCCATTTTAAAAGAATACAGAAAAAACCATCCTAAGCAGAATAATGCTGCTAACAAAAGAAATTCTGTAGTACCAATTGTAGCATTGGACATCCATAAGGAAGATAATGCCTTATAAGCCAATAGTACTGTAAATAAAGCTAACAAACCCACTACTTCCGGTCTTCTATACCGTTGTTCTGTTCTATATATCATTTTCGCCATCACTATAAGTTTTTACTGTTTTATGTACAAAAGATGTACCAAATGTGTTCTTAAAGTGTAAATATAAACTTTATTTATGTAATTAGTGTGTTTTTAAAAAAATATTTTTTGACCTAACTAACTGGTTATACGGCATTTGCCCCCTTAATCGCTTTTATACTATTAAGGTATGCCTTTTAGCATAACTTGGCCATAGCTGATTATTCATAAAATAATAGAAAATTAGAATGTACACTAAATTTTTTCCAATGTTTATTGGATAAAACGCATAAAATGTTGCATTTGATGGAAAAATTGAACAAATACAAATTCACATTCTTAATGGTGGGAAGAAGAATTAGTGATTAATGGACTAGTCGAATAAAAATTATAAGGTTGTAATCATAAGACTAATTAAAATCTACTCACTTCGTTTTTGTAAACAATCGATTGAACAACATTTGTTGTTCTGGCGTCATATCATCTTTAACCTTAATGACATACTCTAAACTTCCCTTTTCTATTTCTGGGATTAATACCTGTTCTCTAGTTTTGCCATCAACTATATGCTCAATAGTTAACGGTTCATTATTGGTTGGATTTAACAATAAACTCCTTACTAATTTAAAGCTTAAAGATTCGCCGTTAAGCTTAGAAATTGCCAATTTTTCTGTAATAATCTTGTTGTCAATCTCCGGCGTTATAATTAGCAAATCGGAATCTGAATCAAACTTCATTTTAAGATTTCCAAAGGTGTATTCAAAAGAGAGATATTCTTGAGTATACTCCAATCCGCATAAATTAAGTATTTCGTCGTAAGGAAGTGGGATATCGCCTTCTACATATTTAGCAAAAAACTGTCTTATCTCTAGAGTAGTTTTAGCAGCTATTGCATCAAACAACTCATCATCTTTAAAGGGCTTATTCATTCCATAATCTGTAATTAACTCTAATACTAGATCAATCAAATCATGTTTGCCATTAGTTTCTTTAGCGATTTTTATATCTAATAACATGGCAATCAATGCTCCTTTTAAATAAACATTTCCATATTCTTTATTCACTTCTTTGTCCAAAATGTTTTTACTCATTTGCGTAAAAGAAATGTCTTTATAAGCATCTGCCGAAGCAATCTTACCTTGCATTTCGGTAGTAAAATCATCCATGGTTAACAACCCTCCAATCAATCTGCTTTTGATTGATAAATATTCTGTTACACCTTCATACAACCAAAGGTGTTTGGACATTTTCGTGTCGTAAAAATCAAAATAAGCGATCTCCTCACTATGTAAGTTTAAAGGCACCAACACATGTAAAAATTCATGCGATGCTACATCACTTACTGTTTCGAGTGCCAAATCAACATTTACACCATCCTCACTTGGTATTAGTGGTAAATAGTAAAACGAGCTCTTCTTATGCTCTAATGCTCCATAGGCTCCTCCACCTTTTCGAAAAATTTCATCTGTTAAATCAAAAAAGTGAAAAATGAACCAATATTCGTCTGTTGGAATCTTTCCTAATATAAATGATGTAGCAGCAGTTAAGGGTTTTAAAACTTCTTGAATAGCAGCAGCATTGATAGATTCATTAGGGGAATACACCGCAATTCCAATCTTTGCTCCTCCTTCATAATAACTTGAAGTATCCGGTTTCGCATACATAATTGGTTGATCTACCAACTCTACATAATTCTCTGCTAAAAAAACATCTTGGTTATCTGAAGAAGCGGTTCTATCTAAAGAAGTGGCACCATAAAAATTTTCCGGCTTGGTTATTCTCAGCTCGTAAGGCAATTTGGGATAGTCTTGAAAATATCCAAAAAAACCAAAATTGTTCAATACAAATTGCTTCCCTGCATTAATATTCGTGCCTCCGGGTTGAAAAACATACTTTACGCCATCAAAATCATCCCATGTATCATCCACCAAATAACTAATTCGATCCACCTTCCCTGCTTTCTTTATCAGAAAACTAGTGGCATCATTTTTCTTCACTCTTACTTTTTTTCCTGAAGCGGTATATGCCTTAAAATGCGAAATGAATCTCCCATAGTTATGCTCATCATATGTGCCTGGAACTACTTTTGGAAAAACAAATAGTAAATCTCTGCCTTCCAATTCCGGCACATCTAAATCAACTTTTAATTGATCATTTTCAACTTTAGTTAGATCAATTGTAGCACTATACTGCTGTTGAGCTTGAATTGCTGTGAAAGCAAAAAATAATAAAGCAAACAAACATTCTTTAAAAAGGAAAATTTTCATTCAAGCCAAATTCTTATTAAGAAATAAATTCTAATCATCTAAAATCATTAGAAAAAACGAAATTCATGGACATCTAAATACAAATTAACATTATTTAGGTGAGTTGGAAGCCTTATTTTATGCTCAATCACACCATAATTTCCTCTTAAAGGTTTACTATACAAAAGAATATTTGCACATTTGCATAAACAGTAGAGAATTAAACTGATGAACAAAAACAACTATGTGGCTATAATGGCCGGAGGAATAGGTAGCCGCTTTTGGCCGGCTTCTAGAACAACGAAACCTAAGCAATTCTTAGATATTTTAAATACCGGAAAAACATTGATTAGAAGCACATTTGAGCGCTTTCTAAGAATTTGTCCGGTTGAAAACATCTATATCTTAACCAATATTGATTATATAGACTTAGTTCGGGAACAATTACCAGAATTAACTGATGATCAAATTTTAGGAGAACCTGCAAGAAAAAATACGGCTCCTTGCATTGCGTATGTTTCATATAAAATTCAACAAAAAAATAAGAACGCTAATATAATTGTTGCGCCTTCAGATCATATTATTTTAAATGAAGACAATTATGTAGCAATTACCAATAGGGCATTAGATTTTGTAGCTAAGAATGATGCATTAGTAACGCTTGGTATTGTTCCTACTCGACCGGATACGGGATATGGTTACATTCAGTTTTTAGAACCGGAAGTAGAAAAAGATGTTTTTAAAGTGAAAACATTTACGGAGAAACCAAACTTAGCGACAGCTGAGCGTTTTATTGCCACAGGTGAGTTTTTATGGAATGCCGGAATTTTTATTTGGAATGTAAAAACTATTGTTACTGCTTTCGAAGAACTTTTACCCGACGTAAGCGATGCCTTTTTAGAAATTGAATCCGATCTAAATACCCCTAACGAATCTTTAGCCATAGAAAGAGCATTCACGCAATGTCCAAATATTTCTGTAGATTTTGGTATTATGGAGAAAGCTTCCAATGTATTTGTAATTCCATCTGAATTTGGTTGGTCAGATCTTGGAACTTGGGCGTCTCTTCATGCTGAGTATGCAAAAGATGACAACAACAATGCTTTATCTAGCAATGAAATAAAAACCTATGAAGCTTCTAACAATATGATTAGTGTTCCGAAAGGTAAACTAGTGGTTGTTCAGGGATTAGATAATTTTATTGTGGTAGATACCGGAGATGTTCTTCTTATTTGCGATAAATCTAAAGAGCAAAGCATTAAACAAATGACTTTGGATTTAAAGAAAGATAAAAAAGGCAGCGAATATATTTAGCTCAATAGACTTATCGCTCAATAATAATTGCCTATTTTTAGTAAGAATAAATTCCATTATTGATTGTTATTTAAGTACTAAAATTGAGATCGAAACTCCCAAAAATTAACACAACTATTTTTGCTACGATGAGCGAGATGGCGAAGGAATATAATGCCATCAATCTTTCTCAAGGCTTTCCCAATTTCTCCTCTAGTCCAAAGCTTTTTGAACTCGTTAAAAACTATATGGACAATGGCTTTAATCAATACGCCCCATACAGTGGAGTTGAGCCTTTACGGCAAGCCATAGCGAATAAAGTGAGTACCTTATATAATCGAAAGCTCAACATTGACAAGGAAATATGTATTACTGCCGGTGCTACACAAGCGGTTTATACCGCTATACAAACTATTGTTCATCCCGGTGATGAGGTAATCATTTTTGACCCTGCTTTTGACATCTACGCACCTGCTGTAAAACTGGCAGGAGGAAAAGTGGTGAGAATTCCATCTAAATATCCCAATTTCGACATCAATTGGGATAGAGTAAATGATGAGATCAATAGCAAAACTCAATTGATCATTCTTAATTCCCCAAACAATCCGACGGGAAAAATCTTATATCTCGACGACATTATCGCTTTAGAAAATATAGTGAAACAAAACGATCTCTATATTTTAAGTGATGAAGTATACGAACATATGGTTTTCGACGATAGAAAACATCATTCTATTTTAGGAAGTAGTGTACTGTATAATAGAAGTATTGTCACCTTTTCTTTTGGCAAAACCTTTCACAATACTGGCTGGAAAATGGGCTATGCCATTGCGCCAGATTATATGATGAATGAGTTTAAAAAACTCCACCAATTTATTGTGTTTTCTGTCAACACACCAGTGCAATATGCTTTGGCAGATTTTTTAGCTGACGATTATCACTACAGTCATCTAGCCAAAGAGTATCAAACTAAAAGAGATCATTTCTTAGAATTAATAAAAGATTCTCGATTTAAATTTATTCCTACAAGCGGTACTTATTTCCAACTTCTAAATTATGAGGAAATTAGTAATAAAAAGGATTTAGACTTTGCCATTGAATTAACGCAAAAACATGGCGTAGCCACTATTCCATTAAGTCCATTTTATGAAAAGCCGTCGGAACAAAAATTGATTCGTATATGTTTTGCTAAAACACCTGATATACTAATTGCTGCTGCTGAAAAATTATGCAAGATTTAAAAATTACATTGATTCAATCTGATCTAAAATGGCAAGATAAAGCTTACAATCTTGCTCATTTTGAAGAAGCAATTGATTCAATTGTTGGAGAAACGGATATCATTATTTTACCGGAAATGTTTTCTACCGGTTTTAGTATGAAACCCGAAAAATTAGCAGAAGATTTGGGTGGAAAAAGCGTTGTTTGGATGAAGCAGATGGCTCAAAAAAGTGGAGCGGTAATTTGTGGCAGCTTAATTATTCATGGCAATCCCAATCTACCTTATCCGTACGTCAATAAATTTATTTGGGCGGAACCGGAAGGTCAACTAAAAACTTACGATAAACACCATTTGTTTGGATTGGTGAATGAATTTGAAAACTATCAGCAAGGCAACGAACATTTGATTATTCAATATAAAGATTGGACCATTCAACCTTTCGTTTGTTATGATCTTCGTTTCCCTGTTTGGTGCCGAAACAAGCACAATGTTGACCTTCAAATTTATGTAGCCAATTGGCCGGAGAAAAGAAGTGATCATTGGAAAACATTATTAAAAGCCAGAGCCATTGAAAACGTTTGTTATGTGGCCGGCGTTAACAGAATTGGCAACGACAATAATGATGTTTATCATTCCGGTGATAGTTCTGTTTTTGATTATGCCGGCAAGGAATTATACAGCGTTAAACACGATCATAAAATTCATACCGTTTCAATTAGTAAATTTGACCTCAATAAGTTTCGAGATCATTTCCCATTTTTAGATGACGCAGACCAATTCAAATTTATATGACAGAGTTAATTTTTGAATATGACATTAGGCGTTGGAATCGGCTAAGAATTAAATTAAAAAGTCAATTTAACAGACGGCCCGATTTACAGGGCATTTTGTTTTTAATTGGACATCGAGAGTTAGGTCAATTACGATCAGAGTTTACAAAAGAAGAAAAGCAGGACGTGCTGCATATTGCCGTTTGTACACTTTTAGAAAAAGTTGGTTTTTACACTTTTGTAGGAAGAGATGAAGATGGCTGGCCACATTTTGAGTTAACTCGCGAGCACCGAAAATTATCGGGCGATGAACAAGAAAAATTGCTAAAACGATTGGTTTTAGATTATTTTGAAACATTATAAAATATAGTATCACTCCATATGAAATCACGAATTATCCTTTTAGCTATTCTTACAACATTTATTTTTTCGAGCTGTAGTTCAAGCAAAACCGGTAAAGTTTCAACCAAAAAGGGCAAAGAACAATTGGTGTTAATCAGTACCAATTATGGCGACATGAAAGTTAAATTATACAACGAAACACCTATTCATCGCGATAATTTTATAAAATTAGTAGAACAAGGATTTTACGATAGTTTGACCTTCCATAGAGTCATCAATAAGTTTATGATTCAAGGTGGCAACCCTGCAACTAAATTATCTGCAGGAGAAAAATTTCCGGAAGGAGAAACGTTACCGGCTGAATTTCGTCCTGATCTTTTTCATAAAAAAGGAGCGCTTTCAGCAGCAAGAATGGGCGACAATGTAAATCCTGAGAAAAAATCTTCCGGATCACAATTTTACATTGTACAAGGCCAAGTATTTAATGATGCCTCGTTAGCCAGTGCAGAAGTAAGAGCTGGTATCACTATACCTGAAGATCAAAAAGCTATTTATAAAACTATTGGTGGCACACCGCATTTAGATCAGAATTATACTGTTTTTGGCGAGGTTATTGAAGGACTTTGGGTGATAGATAAAATTGCGGCCGTAAAAACAAAACCCGGAGATGTTCCGGTTGAAAATGTAATTATGACCATGAAACTGGTAAAAAAATAACGCTTTGCGATCATTACTTTTTATACTCCTTATTGGATTAGGGATTCATATTTCTGCCGCTCAAGAAGTAAATTGGCTCACTTCATTTGATGATGCTAAATCAATATCGGCACAGGAAAACAAATATATTCTAATCAGTTTTTCCGGTTCAGATTGGTGCGTGCCCTGTGCTAAATTAGAACGCGATTTATTTACTACAGAGGAATTTGCTTCTTTTGTTGCTTCCAATTTAATCTTGTTAAAGGCAGATTTCCCGGTAAGAAAAAAGAACCTTTTATCTGAAGAACAGCAAAAACACAACGAAGCTTTAGCCGAAATCTATAATCCCAAAGGTAGCTTTCCTGTAATGGTTATTGTAAATGACCAAGGGAAAATCATTGGCTATGTGTCACATCCAAAATCCTCCACAGAAGCTTACATCAATAGTTTAAAAGAGATTGTTTCTCAAAAGTGATTCTATAATTATTTCTTGATTCACTTGTGACCTTGGTGGCTTCTTATTGTTTTTTGTGGTTCCTATTTTTACCACAAGGATCACAAAGGCCGTTTCACAAAGTTCACAAAGGCATTCTCTTTTGCTACTTCCAATTTAATCTTGTTAAAGTAAGTTTTCCTGTAATGGTTATTGTGGATTGGAATGGCGACATAGTTGGATATGTGCCACATCCAAAATCCTCTACAGAAGCTTATATCAATAGTTTAAAAGAGATTGTTTCTCAAAAGTGATTCTATAATTATTTCTTGATTCCTTTGTGACCTTGGTGGCTTCTTAATGTTTTTTGTGGTTCCTATTTTTACCACAAGGATCACAAAGGGATTCCGTTAAAAATTTGTTGAATGCATCATTTTCAACTTTAGTCACTTGAAACACTAGTCACTTGAAATTTCATTTCTTTACATTTAGATGAAGTGCTTTGTAGCGGAAGCCATAAGATAAGCGCTACCTTTGCCGCCATAAAAATTTAAAGCATGCAGATTGCAAAAAACAAAGTAGGTTTCATTCACTACGAGTTAAAGAATGAAAAAGGCGAAATATTAGATAGCTCAGCAGGACGTGAGCCATTAGGATATATTCATGGCATTGGTAATTTAATTCCAGGCTTAGAAAAGGAGTTAGAAGGAAAGAAAACTGGCGACAAATTATCAGTTGTAATTGCTCCGGAAGAAGCCTACGGTGAATTCAATCCGCAAGCAGTTCACGTGGTTCCAAAATCTGGATTTCAAAGCGATGGAAGTGAAGAACTACAAGAAGGCATGAGGGTGCAAGTAGAGTCTAGTCAAGGACAACAAATTGCATTAGTTTCTAAAATTGAAGGTGAAAATGTAACCTTAGATTTAAATCACCCATTAGCTGGTGTTACATTGTATTTTGCTGTTGAAGTGATGGGCGTAAGAGATGCTGAAGCCGTTGAATTAGAACATGGTCACGTTCATGGACCAGGTGGTCATCATCATTAAAATTATTCGAAATTCGTTGTTCTGCATTCGTTAATCGTTATTCATTTAGTGTGATTAACTAACGAATATAGATTAACGATTGGAGATTTAAGAAGTTTATAAAATTGTGCCTTCATCAAATAACAATATCTCCTTTCGGTCAGCTACACCTTCAGATGTTGCTCAAGCAGTGCCGTTAATTTATTCTTCCGGACCTGATGTTTGCGAGTTTATGTTTTACGATGCTAAAAAAGGAAGTGCCCAAAATTTCTTTGCTTATGGTTTTACAAGATCGGGCGGCGAATTAGGCTACGACAATCATACTTGTATTTTAATAGACAATAAAGTAGTTGGTATTGGCGCCATTTGGAATGGCAAAAAGACCTTTAGTTTTATGCTCGCCGATATCAAAAAGATATTTGCCTTCTTTGGTTTTTTTAAAGGTTTGATGATTTTATTTCGCGCCTTAAAAGTGGAAATGTTAATTCCACCACCCAAAAAGAAGGAATGGGTGATAGCGCATTTAGCAATCGATTCGACCATTACAGGAAAAGGCTTAGGTACAAAATTAATCCATTATTTAATTGATTCCGTTTCCATTAAACCCGATGAAAAAACCATCTTAGATGTTTCCTTTATCAACCCCAAAGCACAAAAACTATATGAGCGATTAGGGTTCAAAGTCACCAAGAAAAAGGAATCTAAGCTTCAAAGAAAAAAATACAACGTTAAAGTGCCCGGACATTATAGGATGGAACGGGAATAAGCATCCATTTAGAATTTGAATTTGTGTTTGAACTTGAACTTGATTTTACATCTATTGCTTCACCCACTTATAATACCCATTTCCTTCATTGGTTTCAATCTTCAACCAATAAATCCCAGGCGCTAAATGATCAATCGCAATATTTTGAGTTGCTTGATAAGTGGAAATTAACTGTCCAGCAATATCTAAAATTTGAATGTTAATGATCTGGAAAGTTTGCTGCCCAATATTTGAAACAGAAATTCTGTCTTGTGCCGGATTAGGATAAATGCTAAAATGACTATTTAAAATATTTTCTTTCAATCCCGTAACAATAGCCTCTCTTGATTGCGCATCGACAGCAATGATATTCTCGTCCACATCAATCGCCAATACATCCACTATATCTAAAATCACTTCATTTGAAACCGGCCTTCCTAACACGTTATCTTCCGTTACAATATACACCGCACCAATAGGCCCGATGCCTCTCCGCTCATTATGTCCGGTGCTTTTTACCAATCCAATTTCTAATCTTTTCTCTTCTTCTAAATGTTTGGAAATAAAAAGCACGCTATCGGAAGTTCCTAGCCAGGAAGGCTCCGGTTCAAAGCTTATATCCGCAATAGGAATGGGTGAATTGGAATAATCAATCACAAAACAAATTCCATAAATATCTTCTGCCGGATTATCATCCGTTCCCAAAATAACATCTGCGGTAAACTCAATTCCTTCTGGAACATTTTGAGGTAAATCAACAAATAATTCCGGTGCATCTAACAAACTCATATTCGATGGAAATCGACCGGAACTATTATGCGTCAATCCATAATTATTTTCAATAGCAATTACATCACCAATATCAATCGTTCCGTTTCCATCTGTATCAACGTGTTTAATATCAGCGCCGGAAGCTTGAGTAATACCCCAATCTTCTGCCCATTGACCTTTCCATTCTAACGTGGCATTAGGCCTTACCGGGCCGTTTTGATTATAAAAAATACCGATGGATAAAAGGTCATAAATGTTAGCCACTTGATTAAAATTAGCATCTCCCGGATAAACAACATCATTTACAAAAACACAGGAGCTATCTAATGGATTAGAATCTGATTTAGTAGATAAAAAAGCATCTGACCCTTGCTTGGGTGTTATTTTTGCCACTATAGTTGGTAAAGAATGGTTAACGACAACAGTGTTAGACGCTTGCGTAATAGTGGTGATATCTTCATAATTGCAATCTTCATATCCAAAAGCAGTGGATATCCAAAAACCTAAATTAGCACTATTCTCAACCACTCTACCATAGCCAATCAAATTATCGTTGTACCATTGAATTCCTTTAAATGAAGCTTTTCTACCAGGATTATATCGCTTTACCCAAATTACATTTCCACTAGCATCTACATTCATTAAGAGCGATTGGTATTCATTGCTAATAGTGGGATTCGGCACACCCGTTGTCATTAAATATCCTCCTTGATTATCCGAAATGATGCATGATCCCCAGCCAGCTTGTTCATCACTGCCTACCGTATATGTTTTCGCACTGGTGTTGTTTCCTAATGTGTCAAACTCTAAAAAAGTGATTTGATCATTGTATCGCCCAGTAGCAATAAAACCATTTTCCGTTTCTAAAAAACCATATACTTCGGTATATTCCGATGTATCTACTACCGAATAACTTCTATTCCAAACTACTTTAAGATTATTGTCTAGTCTTAAAATATTAAAATAACTGTCAGCAAAAGTGAGTAAATCACCTCTATTTTGATTGGTTATAATATAGTAGCCGTATTGCTCTGAAGGAAAGATTTTAAAAGACTTGATGCTGGAAATGCTATCTCCGGCATTCACTTTTACAATAGTATCTGTTAGTGCTGTTTCATCAAGTTTGGTGATAAATCCATAATCGCCCGTCACTCTGTGTCCGGCCATTACATATTCATTTTCATCTACAGCTTCCAAATAATCATTAATGGTATTGTTCAGCGGTGCAACATTTAAAACCTTACTCCATACCACGCTTCCACTAACAATTTTTAGCATCATATTATTGGCCAAAATAGAACCACTAACAATTAACTCACCATCCGTATCGTAGCCGATATCTCCAACATTCATAAAATTTTGAATGATATTAACTATCGCGGTAGATTGCGTCAATAAGGAACCATCACTTTCCACGATACTCACTTGTGTTTGATATCCTTCTTGTGCAGCAGGCGCCCATGATTGAGTAGCCACTATTAAGGTGCTATCCGTTAAAGGAATCACTTTCTTAAAATCTTGCCATAAAGGACCATCGTAATAATACCTCTGGTTTAAATCCTGACCAGCTAATGGATGACATCCAATAACCAATAAGAGACAGATAATTGCCCAATATTTTAATACATTTTTGTTCACGTTATAAATGTAGTTAAGATAGTTTGGATAAATTAAGACATAATAACACTAAAATATTTATACATTTACTTCTCAAACCCATATAATTGTTGAAATTCAATCACTTACGCTTAATTTTTTATCAATTGGTATGAACAACAGTAAAGTAATTAAGATCATCTCCAAACTTTCTAACAAAGAACTCGGTGACTTTTCAGCATATTTAGCTTCTCCTTATTTTAATAAGAATACTATCCTCTTCAACATTGTAGAAGTCATACTGTCTTTTAAAACCAATTTTGACGATCCAAAACTGACACATGATTATGTGATGAAATCGGTTTATTCTAAAGAGAACAGAAAAATCGATCGACTAAGAAATGATATGACGTTGATCTTTAAGCACCTCAAACAATTTATGGCTTTTGAAGAAATTCGCGCCTCTGACATCCAAACAGATCTTGCCCTATTAAGCGCCCTCCAAAACAAGGAAATGAATACGCTTTTTGAAAAAGAAAGTGATCATATAAAGTCAACACTTTCTGAATCAAAAGAACCGCAAAAAGACCTTTATCAATTCCAATTTTACGATGAATTAGATAAATTTTTTCTAAGTAAACGAACAAGAGTTTACGATGAAAATTTACAGTTAAAAATGGATGCTTTAGACAGCTACTATCTCACCGTAAAACTGAGAGAAGCTTGTGAAATGCTCAATAGAAATGCCATCTATCAAAAACAATATCAACTTGGTTTATCTAAATTTTTAGATGACTTTTTAGCCAACGAACCACTTGATTTATACAATTCAACTATTCGGATTTATTACGCTACTTACAAAATGTTGAAGTCGAATGAAAGAAGCGATTTTGAGTACTTACTAAATTTATTGGAGACAGATACAGAAGATATTCCGGCAGAGCAAGTGCGAGAATTATACATTCATGCTCAGAATTTCTGCACTAGAAACATCAATAAAGGCAACAAGGAATATTTCAATGATATGTTTAATATTTTCCAAAAACTGATTAGTAACAATTTGCTGATGGTGGATGGATTTATTCCGCATACCACTTATAAAAATGTGGTAACAGTAGCTTTAAATATTGAAGAAAATGAATGGGTTCAAAATTTTATTGAAAGCCATAAAGCCAATTTAAAAGAAGATGTTAGAGAAAGTGCTTACAGTTATAACTTGGCAAAATACAATTATGAGGTTGGTTTAATTGACGAAGCAGTTCAGTTATTACAATCTGTGCATTACGAAGACGATTATTATCAAATAGATGCACGATATTTACTGCTGAAAATCTTTTATGAAACGGATGAACACGAATCATTGCTCTATTATATTGATGCATTTAAATTGTATTTGAAGAGAAACAAGGATTTTAATATTGATACCCGAGAGTTGATTATTACTTTTTTAAAATTATTGAGAAAAACTGCCATATTGAAACATAGAAAACCTTATCTCAATAAAAGCGACTTTCAATTGCGCTATAAAAAATTGGAAAATCAATTTATTGATAACCAAAACATTCCTTACAGAAAATGGATGGAAACTATTCTTCAAGACCTAAATAAATAGCTTAGATATTCCATGAGCATCCTAAAACGGTTAATATCTGACACCGCCATTTACGGCACCAGTAGCATTCTAGCAAGGATGCTTAACTATCTATTGACTTTTTTCATTGCCACTCTAATTGCTACTAAAGATTTTGGTGTTTTTACTGACCTATATGCGATGGTGGCGTTTCTTTTGGTCATTCTGACACATGGTATGGAAACGGCCTTTTTTCGGCATATCAATATTTTAGATGAAAGAAAAAATGTATTTGGAACAGCTTTTTTATCGGTGGCAACTTTTGCTTCCTTTTTTCTTTTACTCAGCGTATTATTTATCAAACCTATAGCTGTTGGATTGAAATATCCCGACCAGCAAAACTATATATTGATCTTTGCTTTTATTGTCTTTTTTGATGTTTTAACCGCTGTTCCATTTGCAAACTTAAGGCATCTAGGCAAAGCCAAAAAGTTCGCTATCATTAAGATTTTTAATGTACTACTAACCATTGGTTTAAATATTTTCTTCTTGTGGCTTTGTCCTAAAATGATAGATGGTCACTCCACTTTTTCGAATTGGATCTCGAGTTGGTATCAGCAAGATAGTAAAGTGATGTACGTTTTCGTAGCTAACTTAATGGCCAGCGGAGTGAACTTACTTTTAATGCTCCCTGAAATTTCAAAAATCTCATTTAAGATAGATAAGGAAGTTTATAAAAAGATGCTTTACTATGGGCTTCCCATAATGCTTTTAGGCTTTGCCGGCACCATCAATGAAATGTTCGATAGAAAAATATTGAGATTTTATCTGCCATACGATGATGCAGAAAACCTAAGACAACTAGGCATTTACGGCTTTGCCTATAAAATTTCTATGATTATGGCGATGTTTTTACAAGCGTACAAATTTGCTGTAGAACCTATTTTATTTTCTGAAGCAACCAACAAAAATGCACCGTCTACTTATGCTAAAATCATGAAGTATTATTTAGTTGCGGTTTGTATTCTGTTTGTCTTTATGATTTTCAACCTGCCATTGATTGAACACTTACTATATAAAATTAGTCCATTAAGCGAAGACTACAGGGCGGCTTTTAAATTGGTGCCGATTCTCTTGGCGGCCAATGCATTTTTAGGCATTTATTTTAATGTGGCTACTTGGTACAAAGTGTCAGACAAAACCATGTATGGCGCCTATATTGCATTTTTTGGCGCTGCCATCACCATTGCTCTTAATTTAATTTTTGTTCCAATGTTTGAGATCCAAGCCTCTGCCTGGACAACCTTAATCTGTTATTTGGCTATGACAGGTGTGGGACTTTGGTTAGGTCAAAAATTCTATCCTATACCGTACCAATTTAAGCGTTTATCGCTCTATCTGTTTATTGCTTTAATTGGCTTTGGAATTTATTTTGTTAGCCAACAGCTTCCATTCTACTACTTAAGTTTAATTTCAATTCTTTTGGTGGCTTCCTTTGTTGCTATCGTTTACAAATTGGAAAAGGGAGATTTGAAAAAATAATTAATTAAATAAAACAGCTTATATGAAGCTTCTATTGGAACAACTTATATTTGCGGCACAATGAAATTAATCTTCCTCCATATTTTGGTTGTTTGTCAACTATCCATTGCTTTTGCTCAGAACGAAGTATGGGTTCCTGTAAAAGATATGATTTCTGGCGTTGCCGTTAAAATGCCGCAGCTTCCAAAATATGAGCAAGAAGAACTTTTTACCGCCGATGGCAGCATTGTAAAGGAGATTTTTTCAACCGAACACAATGGCGTTAAATTATATTTCGAAGTTCAACCCATCTTATCTGATGCGAAAAAAGCTCACGATGAAGCCATCAACAAAGCTTTTAAGTTAATTGCCATTCAAAATCAAGGAACGCCCGGCAAAAAGCAAAAGCTTAAAAAAGATGATTTTACCTATCATTATGTTGAAACACCTTTAGTAACCGGCAAGCTAATTCGAAGTGTGGCATTTGTCTACAATGAGCGATTGATTCACATTTATATGAAAGGCAGTATCGATGCCATCTTTGATATTGATGCTAATTATTATTTAGCCAGTTGGAGCCTTCCCAATATTGTAGAAACCTCAGTAGTAGAAACAAAAACAGAAGCCGTTGAAATAGATGAAGAAGTTTTAGAACAATTAAACTGGATAAGTGTTGAATTAGGCGATGGTATTTCAACTAAATTTCCTGGTAAGCCATTTAAAAAAGAAAGCTTTATTGAAAGAGGAAAAAGCGACTTACTTGTTACTTCATTTGCTTATACAGCATTAGAAGATCGTTTAAATTATGTGGCTACTAAAAGAGTTTACAATAGCGATGAAGGCCAATTAACAGATGATGCCTTATTTGCTTTTTTAACGGATAGAGTTGTTGCGAACAAACATTTGAAGAAATTGAAGACAATTGAAACTAATAACGGAAAACAATATGTCTTCTCAAAAGGAATACGATTTTACCGATTGCATTTAATTAGAGTGGATGATACGCTTTATCAATTTTTAGTGAAAGGAAAACGCAAAAGTATTTACAGTCCAAAAGCCGACTATTTTTTTAACCAAACCAGTTCGGACCTTTAAATCATGGATATAGAAAAATTCCATGAGCTAATAGTTGATTCAAGTGCTTTCAGCACTATTGAAGAATATCTTACATCAAAGAAGTCCAATTTCCAGATTAAAGGATTAATAGGATCGCAAGCAGCTATTCTAGCAGCGGCCTTACATACCAAAGTTGGCGGTTCTCATCTTTTTATTCTGAATGATAAAACAGAAGCCATCTTTTTCGAGAATGACCTTCAAAACTTTTTAGAGAAGAAGGAAATTCTTTTTTTGCCGGATAGTTTCAAGCGCCTTGGAAAATTTGAAGAAGGCAATAGTTCCAGTATTCAGCTTCGTGCAGAAACGTTGAATAAACTCATTAATCCAAGAGAAAAAACCATTTTAGCCGTTACACATCCCGAAGCTATTATTGAAAAAGTAGTTGGTGTTAAAAAGCTAAAAGAAAACACCATTCGCTTAAAAGTGGGCGAAAAAGTAGATGTTGATTTCATGCTGGAGTTGCTTTTGGAATATGGCTTTCATAGAGAAGATTTTGTTTATGAGCCGGGCGAATTTTCCATTAGAGGCGGCATCGTAGATGTGTATTCATTCGGCAATGAATTTCCTTACAGAATTGAATTGATGGGAGATGAGGTAGAAAGTTTAAGAACTTTTGATCCAGAAAGTCAGATCTCACAAAAAAAGATTACATCACTCAATATTATTCCCAATATCAATGAGCAATTTGACAGAGATGCTTATGCAGATATATTTGAATTTTTGCCCAAAGACTTAACGATTTGGATAGAAGATATTGAAAGCTTTAAAGATATTCTTCAAACTTATTCTACCAGTGCATTAGATGAATTTGAAAGATTGCAAGTAGTGGATGTCAATGCCAAACATCCATTTAACAATAAAACATTTGAGCAATTTTTTACGGCAACAGACAGCCTTATTGAGGAGTTTTCAAAATACAATTTGGTTGTTTTTAGTAGTAAAAAGCAATCCATTGATTTAGACATCGTAGAGTTTAATAGCTCTCCACAACCTGATTTCAATAGAAATTTTGAGTTGTTGATTGAAAACCTACAGCAGAACACAAAAGATGGAATAGAGAATTTTATCTTCTCGGAAAATCCAAGGCAAATTGAGCGTTTCCACCACATTTTTGCCGACCTAAAAGCAGAAGTTGAGTTTACACCCATCATCAAAGCCATTTCAAAAGGCTATATCGATCCGGTAAGCAAAATGGCGTGCTATACCGATCACCAAATTTTCAAGCGCTTTCATAAATACAAAGCTCGTCATGGTTTTTCACGTTCGAAAGCGATAACTATTAAAGCCTTGCGAGAGTTACAACCCGGTGATTTTGTAACACACATGGATCATGGTGTGGGTGTTTTTTCGGGTTTAGAAAGGGTAGATATTGGCGGCCAAATGCAAGAAATGGTGCGGATCAAATACAAAGACAACGATCTACTCTACGTCAATATCAATTCACTTCACAAAATTTCGCGCTATTCGGGCAAAGAAGGCAGCAAGCCAAGTGTAAGTAAATTAGGCTCGGATGCTTGGCAAAATTTGAAGCGAAAAACCAAAAGCAAGATCAAGGATATTGCAAAAGAATTAATCGCTTTGTATGCCAAAAGAAAAGCGCAAATGGGCTTTCAGTTTTCGCCGGATACTTACATGCAACACGAGTTGGAAGCCTCTTTTATTTATGAAGACACACCCGATCAAGAAAAAGCTACCATAGATGTAAAAACCGATATGGAAAAGCCCGTTCCAATGGATCGTTTGGTTTGTGGCGACGTGGGATTTGGTAAGACTGAAATTGCGGTTAGAGCAGCTTTTAAAGCGGTAGCCGATAGCAAACAGGTTGGTATTTTAGTGCCTACTACAATTTTGGCTATGCAACATCACAAAACATTTGCAGAGCGTTTATCGGATTTTCCTTGCAAGGTAGATTATGTAAACCGTTTTAAAACCGCCAAAGAAAAAAGCGAAACGTTAAAGCAGTTAAAAGAAGGTAAGGTCGATATCATCATTGGTACGCACGCCATTTTAGGCAAAAAAGTAATCTTTAAAGATCTTGGTTTATTGATTATTGATGAAGAACAAAAATTTGGTGTTGCAGCCAAAGAAAAACTGCGAAGTTTGGCCACAGAGGTGGATACTTTAACCTTAACCGCTACGCCAATTCCACGAACCTTAAAGTTTTCATTGATGGGCGCTCGTGATTTGTCCATCATGCAAACGCCTCCACCGAACAGACAACCGGTTACAACAGAAGTGCATCCTTTCGATCCTGAATTGATCAAAGAAGCAATTGAATATGAAGTGTATCGGGGCGGTCAAGTTTTCTTTGTACACAACCGAGTAAAAGACATTGCCAACATCAAAACTTTACTGCATCAACAAATTCCGAATATTGAAATTACAGTGGCGCATGGTCAAATGGAAGGCAAGGTGTTAGAACAAAAAATGATGGATTTCATGGATGGGAAAGCTGATGTTTTACTCAGCACCAACATCGTTGAATCTGGTTTAGATATTCCTAATGCGAATACCATCATCATCAATAATGCTCAAAATTTTGGCTTAAGTGATTTACATCAGTTAAGAGGCAGAGTCGGTCGGTCGAATAAAAAAGCATTTTGTTACTTATTAAGTCCGCCGTTAAGTACTTTAACCAAAGATGCCAGAAGAAGATTACAAACGCTGGAAGAATTTTCTGAATTAGGCAGTGGCTTTAATATTGCCATGCGAGATTTAGACATTAGAGGAGCCGGTAATTTATTGGGTGGCGAGCAAAGTGGTTTTATTGCAGATATTGGTTTTGAAATGTATCACAAAATTTTGGATGAAACCATTCAAGAATTAAAACATACCGAGTTTAAAGATCTTTTTAAAGAAGAAATTGCCAATAAAAGAGAATACGTTAGCGACTGCCAAATTGATACCGATGTGGAACTGATGATTCCGGAGCCGTATGTAAAAAGTACGGAAGAACGATTAAAACTTTACACCGAATTAGACGACATCAAAAACGACGAAGAGCTGGAAGCCTTCAAAGTAAAATTGATCGATAGATTCGGACCATTGCCAAGAACAGTAGAAGAATTATTCAATGCTTTGCGACTAAGATGGTTGGCGCTTCAACTTGGTTTTGAACGCATCATTTTGAAAAAGAAAAAGTTAAGATGTTATTTTATTCAAAACCCTGAATCTGCTTTCTACGACTCTCCTATTTTTGGTCAGATCATGGGATATGTTCAAAAGCAAGTGGGTAAATGCAGCATCAAACAATCAAACCACTTTTTGATTTTGACGTATGAAAATGTGCCTACTATTACTAACGCCAGAATTGTTTTAAGAGAGTTGACCGAGGCAATCAATGTTGAATAAATTTGAAATATACCTAGTCTTAGCCTCTCGCTAAAACACCCTTACTTCACCACCGCCGGCCGTTCGCTGATCTCATGAAAACACAAAACATCTTTAGCAAAATAATGAAACACCATGCTTTTTCTGGTAGAATTTGGATCGTTAATGGGCGCACCGCCATGCAATAAATTAGCATGCCAAATGAAAACATCTCCGGCCTTAGCTTTTATCCTAGATTCTTCCAAACCTGATTGTTTCACTAACTCACTTACCTTACGTTCATACTTTTCATTGGCGTTCCCATCCAGCAAAAAAGCATTGCTGCTATTGCCATAATCAGCATTTAAAATATAAGGTAATTTATGGGAGCCAGAATAATAAGTTAGCGGACCATTATCATCTGTAATTTCCTCTAACGCTACCCAAACACCAACTAAATTTCCAAGCGGAAAAGTCGTCATATGTATGGAATCAGAGTGTGCTGCTTGTTCGCTTCCTTTGTTAAAATTGATGGTTTGAAAATGAATCGGTTCGCCTTGAAAAAGATATTCCAAAATTTCTAAGAGTAAATTGTGTTTAGCTACCGCGCCAATTTCTGCAATTTTATGATGGGCATTGAAGATCTTTCTACCGGTATAATTATAATGAAGCTCTCCAGTATTCAAACCTACTTCTATCGACTTGTTAATCTCTTTTACTTCACTTGAACTCAAAAATCCGGGCAAAAATAAATAGCCTTTTTCATCCCAATCTTTTAATGCATTTTGTATTTCAGGAGAAAAATCAGACAACCGCCAAGACGCTCTTTTCTCTTTTTTATCTTTGGGTTGAAAGCTTCTAATATCGCCAACGTACTTTTCTAATGTTCTACTATCAATACTTCTTAGAACAGATCTATTGAAACCATATTTTTTATAAATAGATTGGTTGTTCTTTAAGTATTTCCGATTAAAAACATTATTCATCCAATGCAGTAACCTGATTTGCCTTAATATTCCAGTATATTGGTTAATCCATTTCAAAGTCTAAATTTGGGAACTAAATTAATGGCATTTATCTTAATTTAGATGAAATTAGAATTATCATGCCGAAAGAAAAAAAGGAAATCAAGAAAGCAACTCCTAAATCAAAAGATTTAGAAGCTACATATGAGGCGCTCGACAATGAGACTGTTGTGCCTAATCTTCCAACTTCTTTGAATGAAGAACTCTCAGAAAAAATCAAAGGCAATCCCAATAAATTTATTGGCTGCGGCGGGTAGGAAAGTCTCAAGATGCAAACTCAAACACAAGGTTCAAATAAAATTTGCTACGCAAATTGAGAATTCAGTCTCAATATTTTTTTTGTGAACTTTGTGCAACAACCTTCGTGACCATTGTGGTTAAAAAAGACATCTAAATTCAATATTTCAATTACTACATTAATTCTATCTAACCATTTATGGTGACTTTATATAATTATTTATAATTAGTTTTATCTTTAATCAATCTAAATAAGCAAAACTTATACAAATGCAAAATTGGGATGAAACTTATGACTTTGTAATTGCTGGTTCCGGCGGTGGCGGAATGATGGCAGCTATTGCCGCCCATGATAAGGGATTAAAAACTTTAATCGTTGAAAAAAACAAAACCTTTGGTGGTTCAACGTCATTATCTGGTGGTGCTTTATGGATCCCAAACAATTCTTTCATGAAGTCAGAAGGCATTTCTGATTCCGAAGAAGAAGGCATTAAATACATGAATTCCGCCATTGGTGATAGAACCACAAAAGCTCGTCAAGAGACTTATGTTAAAGTTGGTCCGGAAATGATCGACTATATTGAAAAACATACAGAAGTTGAATTTCAAAGAATTCCCGGATATTCCGATTATTATCCTGAATTGCCCGGTGGAAATGCCATTGGAAGAACATTAGAGCCGGTTCCTTTTAATAAAAAAAGATTAGGCGATTGGAGAGTAAAAATGAATCCTCCCATCTGGCCATTGATGGAAAAATTTCCGGTAACTGGAAAAGAATATCATAAAATGTCGATGATGCGCACCACAAGTGCCGGTAAAAAACAATTAGCCAAAACTTTAGGACGATTGATAAAAGCTAAGGTAAAAGGACAAAAAACTTGTTCTATGGGACAAGCTTTAATTGGCATGTTAGCATTGTCGGTTAAGAATAGAAATATTCCTTTATGGCTAAATTCTCCTATTAAAGATCTTGTAGTTGAGAATGGAAAAGTAGTGGGCGCAATGGTAGAAAAAGAAGGCAAAATTGTTCGTGTTAAAGCGAATAAAGGCGTTTTACTCGCGACAGGAGGCTTCCCTCATAATCAAGCTATGAGAGACAAATACATGCAACAGCCGGTTAAATCGGAATGGTCGTTAGCCAACAAAACAAATGAAGGCGACGGCATCAATATTGGTTTAAAATTAGATGCAGCTATCGATATTATGGAAGATGCTTGGTGGGGGCCTGCCAGTATTTTAACTGATGGAACGCCATTTTTTCACGTGTCAGAAAGAGCACAGCCAGGCTCTATTGTAGTGAATAAAAAAGGGAAAAGATTTACCAACGAAGCTAAACCGTATGCAGAGATGGTGCATATTCTTTATGAAAAGAATAAGGAAGAAGAAGGATCAACGATACCATGCTACATCATCTTCGATTCTAAATTCAGAAAAAAATATTCGTTTGGAATTAAACCGGCAGGAATTGTTCCTAAAAAAGATTTGGAAAGCGGTTATTTTACTCGGGCTAACACCATTAAAGAGCTAGGAGAAAAACTAGGTTTGGATGCTGACAACCTTCATGAAACTGTTTTGAATTACAACAAAATGGCAGAAGTAGGGAAAGACACTGAATTTGGAAAAGGAGATAGCGCTTATGATAAATATTATGGAGATCCATCAGTAGAGCCTAATCCATGCATGTTACCAATTTTAAAACCACCTTTTTATTGTGTGAAGTTATATCCTGGCGACCTTGGTACAAAAGGAGGATTGGTAACCAATGAAAAAGCAGAAGTTTTAAAAACAGATGGTAGTGTAATTGAAGGATTATATGCCACCGGAAATACAACTGCTTCAGTGATGGGAAATACCTATCCTGGCGCAGGAGCAACTATTGGTGCCACTATGATTTTTGGTTATGTTGCTGCTCATGAAGTCGCTTCAAAAGTTAAAGATCAAGCGAAAGCTTCTGCAACGGCATAACAAAATACTTTTAGAATATATTTGCTTACTTCAATCTAACCACAATGAAAACCACGAAATACATTCTATTCTTTTTTGCCCTAACCTTTATTGTAGGTGGCTTATGCCTTGGCTTTAACACCGATATGGTTTTATCGAGATGTTTTGCCGATGGAAGATTCTCTGAAACACACCGCTACTATGCTTCCCAATGGATGGGACCTTTTATCGGCTTAGGTGTTTTTAATTTTTTAGCGGCGAGAACCAATATTAGAAAAGTGTTTCGAATTGCCATCGCTTCCAACATAATTGCTTATCTTTTTATGGCCGGCAACTTTTGGAGAGGCTACCTAAACAAATGGATTCCTTATGAGCGCCAATGCTTAATGGAGGAAATAACCTTTCAAGTAATGTTTTTCAGCATATTTATTTTTCTAATCCTTTGGGAATGGAATCACAGTAGAAAATCTAAAATTTAAGATTATGAGTACTCAAACAGTTCAATTATCGAATGGCAAAACTTCCTATACGTTTTTAGGCAATAGAAATGCCAAGCATTTGATCTTGGTTTTTGGAGGTTATCATTTCCCAAGAAACTGCGATGCTTTCTTTAATGATTTAAGCGATGCTTTAGGCTACGACTACGGCATCATACTATACGACTATTTCGGCAGAGGTGAATCAGATGCTCCTGATGGCTTATACGACGAGAATTTTTATATGAAACAAGTAGAAGAGTTGATTGATAAGATCGATAAAAATCATAGATCTTATGATGTTATTGGCTATTCCTTTGGTGGATCCATAGCTACACATTTCTGCTACAGACATCCTAAAAAAGTTGATAGATTAATTCTTTCAGGTGCTTGGGGAACTTGGGAGCCATTTCCTGCCGCTACTTATTACATGACTAAATTTGGCTTATCGAATTTCCTATACAAAGCCTATTGGAATGCCATGCCGGGAGCACTTAAAAAAGGTTTCAATGAGCCCGATCAAGCCATCATTGATAATATGCTGAAGGTTGAAAAAGAGATTATGTCAAGATCAGAAGGCAATCTTAAAAAAGCAATTTTAGGAACTTTTAAAAACTTTACTCGAAAAACTAAAGACATCGTTAAATCTATTGCTACTCATCCACGTAAAGTTTTATTGGTTTGGGGTGATAATGATAAAATTGCACCTTTTAAATATGCCAAAGCAATGCATGCCATCATGCCTAACTCAAAATTAGTAGGGCTAGACGGCAATCATAACGACCTTTGGTTAGTTCCTGAAAAGGTAGAAAAATTGAAAAACGAAATGGTGAAATTTTTAAAAGAAGCAAAATAAAATGTCAGAAAGAAATATACATTTAGTGCTAGGAGCCGGTCTTTTGGGTAAGGCAATTGTAAAGGAACTATTGAAACAAGGAAAAAAAGTTCGTGTTTTTGATATCCGACCTTATGACCATCCCAATACAGATAATGTTCAAGGCGATTTAACAGTAGCTGCAGATTTAGATAAAGCTTTTCAAAATGTAGAAGTAGTTTATCATAATGCTTCGGTTATTGATTGGAATCCCAATGGCTCGCCTTTATTGGAAAAAGTAAATGTACAAGGTACACAAAATGTGATAGATGCTTGTGTAAGAAACGGAGTTCCAAAATTGGTATATACTAGCTCAATGGATGTAGTTTATGGTGGCAAGCCTATTAAAAACGGGGACGAATCTCTTCCCTATCCAGAGCACCATTTAGATCCTTATTCCGAATCCAAAACCAAGGCTGAAAAATTAGTATTAAAAGCCAATGGTAGAAAAGATGGAGAAGTAGAATTAACTACTTGTTCGCTAAGAGTAACCGGAATATATGGCGAGCACGATACCGTGAAATATCCAATCATCATGCAAACTTACCGAGATGGTAAAATGCGAAGAATGGGAAGCGGTAAATCTTTGTTCAGTAATTTATATGCCGGCAATGCTGCTCATGCGCACATTTTAGCAGCAGAAAGTTTAACACCCAATTCTGTTGCTGCCGGAAATTCATACTTTCTGACCGATCATGAACCTCAAAACTTTTTTGATATTATAGAAGAAATGGGTGATCGTTTAGGTTATAAAATGCCAAAAGGGAAAGTGCCTTATTGGCTTATCATTACTATTGCCGTCATTGGGGAAACCATTGCTAAATGGACCAAAGCCAAAAAGCCGCCTTTGCTTACTATTTATGGTGCAAAAGCCACTTGTTTGGATCTTTATTTTAATCACGATAAGATTACCAAGGACTTGGGCTATCAGCCCATTTACACTTATGAGGAAGGTTTAAACAATACCATTAATTGGTTGCGTGAAGCCGGATGGGCGAATAAAAAATAGCCTATAATTTTAACCACTAAGTTCACTAAGGAAAAACCACAAAGATCACAATGGATTTCCGCATTCTAAACTTTGTGTGCTTAGTGAAAGCCTTTGTGCCCTTTGTGGTTAAGAGAAATGAGTTAAACCAAATTATATTCCGTTTCTTTGTGGTCTATATCCTATTCGTATGACCTTTACCGATTTAAATCTCAATAAATTTCTTCATAGAGCACTAGATGATCTGGGCTTAGAATCGCCTACCGTTATTCAAGAAAAAGTCTGTGCACCAGTAATGGCTGGCAAAGACATCGTTGGTATTGCACAAACCGGAACCGGAAAAACATTTGCGTATTTACTGCCTTCTTTATCATTATGGAAATACAATAAAGCTGGTTTACCTCAAATTCTAGTCGTGGTGCCAACAAGAGAATTAGTAGCTCAAGTGGTGGAAGAGATTGAAAAACTAACCGTTTACATGAATGTTAGAGTTGTCGGTGTTTATGGTGGAACCAATATAAAAACGCAAAAAGCTAAAGTTCAAGAAGGTTTGGATGTGATTGTGGGAACGCCCGGCAGATTAATGGATTTAATGTTAGATGGCGTTTTAAAAACTAAGTCTATCAATCGATTAATCATTGATGAAGTGGATGAAATGCTGAATTTGGGTTTTAGAACTCAAATAAAAAACATCATCGATCTTTTGCCGGAAAAGAGACAAAATCTGATGTTCTCTGCCACCATGACGGATGAAGTAGAACAGGTTATTGACTTAGTGACTCAATATTATGAAAAAATTGAGGCAGCCCCATCCGGAGCGCCATTAGAAAATATTGAACAACAAGCCTACGAATTACCCAACTTCAACTCGAAAGCCAATTTATTACAACTGCTCTTAAATGAGCATTCCAAAATGAATAAAGTATTGGTATTTGTGAGTACCAAGAAGATGGCAGATGCCTTGTATGAAAGAATGTATCCTTACTTTCCAGATGAATTTGGCGTCATACATTCTTCCAAATCACAGAACAATAGATTTGATGCGGTGAATGCCTTTCAAGATGAAAGTTATCGTTTTTTAATTGCTACAGATATTATTGCTAGAGGTTTGGATATCGAATCTGTCAGTCATGTGATCAATTTTGATTTACCGGATATTGCAGAAAAATATATTCATAGAATTGGAAGAACAGGCAGAGCAGAAGAAAAAGGCGTAGCGATTGCTTTTGTTACAGAAGACGATTTGTTGTATAAATTGGCCATTGAAGAATTAATGGGAATGGAAATTCCTTTGATTCCATTGCCAGAAAATTTAGAATTAACCGATGAGTTAATCGACTTAGAAAAACCAACAGAGCATGTTCCTTTTGACAATCATAAAGTAAAAAAAGTAGAACCCTCCGGACCGGCTTTCCACGAGAAAAAAGCCAAAAATAAAAAGGTCAACAACAAAATTCGCCGCAAAGAACAGATGAAACTAAAATACAAAAAGCCCAAAACGCGCGGGCAAAAGAATTTTAGGAAAAAGGGGAAGTAGAGTTTAAGACACAAATTCAAGATTCAAGTCTCAAAAAATTTGACAAAATCTCATCCTAAATCAATTTTGCGAGGAGAAAACGAAATGCAATATAGTTTTTGACGAAGCATACAATATAATTTTGCGCCAGCAAATTTTTACTTGCGTTTGAATTTGAATCTTGAATTTGTGTTTGAGTTTGAGTTTGCGCTTGAATTTGAACCTTGAGACTTTTCACAGCATCCCTTTCGCTTCAAACCATTTATAAGCATGTGTTAAAGTAGTTTTTATCGGTCTTGGTTGATAATCTAACTCCTTTTGAGCCTTCTCATGACTTATCTGTTCATTGATAAATAATGATTCTAATCGGGCCTTAGTATACAAAGGCGGTTTCCCTGAAACTTTACTTATAAAAGACAATAATGGCAAAATAGCTTTTATAAATCCAACTGAAATTTTAGATTTTACAACAGGCTTTCCAAGCACTTCTTCCATGATAGTGCAAAGTTCAATCATCGAATAAAATTTACCATTAAGAATATAAGTTTCGTTCTTTCCTCCTTTGTCAATAGAGTTAACTATTGCTTCTGCTACATCTCGTACATCTACCCAATCGTAACCTCCTTTATTTGGAACTGGCTTTTTTTCTCTGCTATAATCAATTATAAATTGTCCACTTACAGTTGGTTTGAAATCGTTAGGACCTAACATACCTCCAATTATCATTATAATTGCATCTAATCCTCTTTCTCTAGCGGCAATTACAATCTTATCTCCATCTGCTTTACATCTATCATAGTCATAGCCTGATTTATCTACATAACTCCTATTTTCATTTAGCTTAACATCTTTAGGATGTTGTTGCAATGCTTGGATGGTTGAACAATGTATTAATCTTTTCACTTTAAATTGAATACAACTATTTACTATGTTCGTCACACCGTCAATATTCGTTTTAGCTAAATCAGCGTAAGATGTGTCTATCGCCATCTGACCGGGCTTCAAAACATCACTAACACAATTAATAACTATATCTGCATCTGTTATTAAACTTGATAAATCCTCAGGATTATTAATATCACCCACTATTTGCTCCATCCCTAAACCCTCTAAAGCTTTAGGATCTGAAAACACTAACCCCTTTACCTTATAGCCACTTGCCAATAGTTTCCTACATACATTATTTCCTAAAAATCCTTCTGAACCAATAACCGCTACGGTCAAGTTTTTATTTGGTGATATCATATTTTTTGAAGTTGATCATTTTGGAAAGATACCTTTTCAAATATAAATTTTCCTAGAACATAAAATTCTAATGCTGAAAAAAACATGAACGTACAAATTTCTTTTGAATTTTAAATAATAGTAATTTGCAACTTTCAATCTACTTTAGATAAATACAAGAATGAGTCGCTCAGCAAAAACTATCTTCTTTTTTGGCGTTTATGTGTTTTTAACTGGTATTGCAATTTTAATAAGTCCCAATTTTATTTTTAAAACATTTGGTCTTCCATTAACTGATGAAGTATATCCATATTGCATGTCCATTTTGATGATAGTGGTTGGCTTTTACTATATGTTTACGGGAAAAACTGAATCCATCGGGTTTTTTAAAGCTTCTGTATTTGGAAGAACATTTGGATTTTTAGCATTAACGGCAGTGGTACTTGTAAAACTCGGACCACCGATAATACTTCTTTTTGGATTACTTGATTTGTTAGGTGCTATTATTACTGGAATTGAATTGAAAAAAGAAAATAAATTTTAACAAATCAAATTCTAATTGCCACTTTAATATTCCAATTTTGGAAGACTATTTCAAACTACACCATTATAGTTATTAAGCACTCGTTTTTTACCTATAAAAGTGACTCATTTCTTCAAAATTTCCATCTCATATACTAGTTTTTAGTTAGAATCGGTATCATAAACACAAATTATTTATAAATTATTTTGCTCATTTTCAACTAGTTATGAATTAATATTTATTTTTTTTAGCCGGTTAAACAATTTTTAATGCCATCTAACTGTTTTTAGTTAGACAAATTACTATATTTGTAATTATAATTAGTTACCATTAAAAGGAATTAGCATGGCACAAACAATTCAAAAAGAAACAACATCTATTTTAGGAATCATTAAATTGTTTATAAAAGCAATTTTTATTATTCCAAGAGCACAAACAAATATTTTTGATTTGCCTTATCAGATGTATTCATTCGATTTGTTTCATAAGATTGGAGCAAATAGATGGTCGCATTTTATTGGTATTCCTTTAAACTTAATAGCATTGTATTGCATTTTTATTCCAATTAATACTTGGTTAGCAGTAGCTGCTATTGGAGTGGTTTTTGCACATCATTTAACAATGACTATCAAATACAAGTTATATGTAATGATTCCTATTTTGGTTTTATTCCATTCCATATTTGCTGGTTTAGCATTCTTCGTTTTTGAACCTTATGTTTTTGTTGATTCTATATGGTATTTAAACCCAATTTTTCATTTTGTGTTTTGGCCATTCGTACAATATGTAACACATAGTTTAGAACCTTTTATTCCAAGACCTTGGAGTATTAAAGGCAACTGGACAGCAATGATGGACTTCATGAAAAAAGCTCCATTAGGCAAAAAAATTCTTTTAGTTTTTATGGTTCCTTTTCACACATTTGTTGAATTGGTATCGAGCTGGAGAAACTTATATATCGAACTTTTGGTATTCACCAATAAATTAGGATACGAACCACCGGTTTTAAAAGAAACTATTAATTGGATCAATGAAACCATTAATGAAGAAGATCCTGTTTATGACTACAGTGATTTTACAATTGCTTTTCAACCTGTTTTAGACAAATTAGAAGAACAAGAGCAAGCTGCAAACATGGAAGTGTCAGTAAGTCACTAATATCTGCTTGTACTAAATATTATAATGAACAAACTTGTTTTGGGAAAGCTAATCTGAAAAGATTGGCTTTTTTTTTAGAATATTCTGGTGGCAATATTTTCGAAATTCTTTAAGTTGATAATTCTAAAAATGGCGATAATTATTTTCTATTCTAAATCAAATTGGCTTGGGTATATTTGAATAGCATGAATTCACATCTAAACCACTTTAGCATATTTTATCAATCCTCAGAAGCACTTTGGCAAGACGGCCTTGCTCTCCAAAAAAAATATCTTCTCAAAAATTATAATTGGCAATACATCTGCGACGAACATTCAGTGGAAGAAATAATAGAGCATCTACAATTAAAAAAACATCCAGGCAAATATAAAGTTGATGCTTCATCTGAATATCTTTTCAGAAGTCAACTCATCAATTTAAGTGATATAGAAAAGTCATTTATAGCTCATTTAAAAAATCAAAACAAAAAAAACAAACTACCTACTTTAATTCTAATTGAAATGACTTGGGTTATTCGGTCCCCATCCTCAGCAATTTATGTTAAAGAATTCTACGCCATGCTGTTGGCACTAAAAGAAAAGCATAACTTCTCTATTTGTTTTTTATACAATTGTAATATTCTTCTAGATGAACAATTACTAATGGGTTTAAAAGCACATCCCTTTATTTGGGCCAATAATCAGTTGGTAAAAAATCATTATTACGTTCCAATCAATGCATTAGTAAAAAGAGATGATAGAGCACAATTTAATTATTGGATATCCAATCTAAATCCAAATTTTACTACTCAAAAATCAAAAGTTCGATCAAATATTTCTGGCGCTATTCAACCCATTTACAATTTAAACAGCGCGCCAAAAACTGCCGTTGCCTATAATTCTGAAGAAGGCCGTTGGAAAATTAGATGCCTGGGAAAATTAAAAGTTTATAGAGAGTATGGTGAGTTGATAAAATGGAATACAACTCATGGATCAACCAGAAAAATTAAAACCATTTTTGCTTATCTACTCTATAAAGGTGAAAAAGGAGCAAGTGCCGAAGAATTGGCCGATATGCTTTGGCCCGATGATGACATTGAAGTTTCCATGAACAGATTATACCACAACATCCGTTTTCTGAAACTAGCCTTAAGTCCACAATTAAAAGACAATAAAGAGTCATCTCCATTCATCATCAGAGAAGAAAAGCACTATCATTTAGCTTTGCCACCTAATTCGTGGATTGATTTATCCATGTTTCAAGAACTTTGCTTTCGTGGTAATGTTCATTATAAAAACGGAAATTACAAAGAAGCATTAATCTGTTATCAATCTGCCGAACGACTTTATTTAGGAGAATTATTGCAAGATATTCCTAATAAATATATTGACAATATGGAGCATGATTGGTGTTACAGTCGACGGCAATGGTATAAAGAAATGCATCAAAAATTATTGTTAGAATCCGCAACGATATATCGAAGTCTAAGCAATATAACTGATGCATTAGCATGCTGCGACAGAGCACTAGCGATAGCTCCTTACTCTGAAAATGCTAACATTGAAAAGTTACTTGTTTTCCATGAAGCAAATCGTAAGGATGCCTTTAAAAGACAGTTCGAAGTCTATTCAAAAACCTTAAAAAAATTCGACATGGGAGAGCCTTCTTCTAATATTCGAAATATTTATTACAATTATTTAAATAAATTTTAATAAACAACCAAAACCAAAGAAAAACCAAAGATTAATCTCCTATCTTAGAAAATCAATTAACCTTTCAATAAATTATTGATATTACTATGGAGAATGTTAGTACAGGATGTCCTTATCATGCAGGAGCGGTAGCCAAAGAATTTGAGCCGTATAATCTAAAAAATCCATTTCCCCTTTATAAAAAAGCAAGAGAAGAAGAACCTGTTTTTTATAATGAAGAATTAGATTATTGGGTAGTTACTCGCCACGAAGATATTAAAGCCATTTTTACGGATTGGAAAACATTTACTTCAGAAAACGCACAATCTCCACTTCAAACATTAGATCCGAGAGCAAAGAAAATCATGGATGATGCCGGTATGATTGGCCTTTCAGGATTATCGGGAAGAATTCCACCAGACCATACGCGTATCCGTAGAATTGTGGGTATGGGTTTCAACATCAGTAGATTCAAAAAATTAGAACCGGAAATCAGAGCTTTAGCACAAAAACAAATTAATAGTTTTAAAAATGATGGTAAAGCTGAAATCGTCAAGCAATTAGCTTATGATTTACCGGCTTTAGTAATATTTAAGTTGCTTGGAGTGCCTGATGAAGATGTTGACAAAGTAAAAGATTGGGCAGTTAGTAGATTAATGATTACTTGGGGAAATTTAACGCCTGAAGAGCAAATTTTTCATGCTGAAAACATCGTTAGATATTTCAATTATTGTAAAAATTTAGTGGCATTACGCCACGAAAATCCAACTGACGATCTTCCGGGAGATTTGGTTAGGTATCAATTAGAAGGCAATGAAATTACCGACCATGAAATTGCTACTATCTGCTACAGTGTTTTATTTGCCGGACATGAAACCACAACCACTTTAATTGGAAACAGCGTTCGTGAGTTATTGCTACACCGAGAAAGTTGGGAAAAGATTTGTGAAGATCCCAAATTAATCACTAAAGCCGTAGAAGAAGTTTTAAGATACAGCCCGTCAATTGTTGCGTGGAGAAGAAAATCTACGGAAGATGCTGTGATTGGAGGAATAAAAATTCCCAAAGACTCTAATTTTCTTTTAGTGATGGGTTCCGGAAATAGAGATGAAGAAGTTTTTGAAGATGGCGAAACTTTTCAAATTGAAAGAAAAGGTGCAAGAAATCACCTTTCATTTGGATATGGCATTCACTTTTGTATCGGTTCAGCTTTAGCAAAATTAGAAGCTAAAATAGTTTTAGAAGAGCTAACCAAGGCGATACCAAATTTACAATTAAAAGAAGATCAAAGCTTTGAATTTGCCCCTAACACCTCTTTTAGAGCGCCAGTTGCTGTAGAGGTAGAATGGGAAGTCTAAAATCAAAAGATTATAACAAACTTGAAGTCTTGTGTCTTATATCTAAACTCTTGATTCTAAAATAAAAATATGAAATACACACTTTTTTTTAATGATGCTACAGAAGCTGATTACGAATTATTAGGCGGAAAAGGCAAAAGCTTAGCCAGCATGAGTGTTGCCAATTTTCCCGTACCCAACGGCTTTTGTGTTACCACTACAGCGTATTCAGATGTGATGAAATCTCATTTAGAAGACGTTATTGATAGAGTAAACAATATCAATGTAAATGATATGAATCAGCTCGCAAGTTTAGCATTAGAAGAGCGGAAATTAGTAGAAAGTATTTCCATGCCGGAAGCTGTTGAAAATGACATTCGTTTAGCTTATCAAAGGCTATGCAAAGAATGTGGTTTCGAAAAAGATTTACCGGTAGCTGTTCGTTCAAGTGCTACTGCAGAAGATCTTCCTGATGCAAGTTTTGCAGGCCAACAAGACACCTATTTATGGGTAGTTGGTGAAGAAGAAATGCTGAAAAATGTTAGAAAATGTTGGGCCAGTTTATTTACTGCCAGAGCCATTCGATATAGACACGATCACAACATCAAAGAAGAAGATGTATTGATGAGTGTAGTTGTTCAGAAAATGGTTAACTCTAAAGTTTCCGGCGTAGCCATGACATTAAATCCCATGAATGGCGATCGTTCTAAAATTGTTATTGATGCCGGTTGGGGATTAGGGGAAAGTGTTGTTTCGGGTGAAGTAACCCCCGATAATTATATGATTGATAAAGTGATTTTAGAAATCGTAAAACAACAAATTCACGATCAAGAATTTGCCCTAGTACCGGATTTTGAAAACAGATGTGTTACAAAAAAGATGTTAGGAGAAGAATACGCTGGTAAAGAGTGCTTATCATTGACTCAATTAAAAGCACTTGGTCAGTTATGCAAAACAATAGAGAAACACTATCAATCTCCACAAGATATTGAGTGGGCACTAGACGGAGATTTACCGGATGGCGAAAACCTAACCTTATTACAAAGTCGCCCAGAAACCGTTTGGAGTCAAAAGAAAAAAGAAAAACCTACAGGATTTACTATGGGCATGGAAGGACTTGTTGGCTCCTTGCTCAATCCAATCAACAAAAAAAAGAATTAATCTAACCTATTATCCATTTTGAAAAATTAAACTCAAACCAATGACACAAGTAAAAACTAAATTCATTAGCCCTTACGAACTAAAAACACCTGAAGGAGCCGAAGGATGGGAAGAAATGTATCCTTATTTTCTTCACTTTCACGACAATCTTAAAGAGAGAGAAGAAGCTAAATTCTGGTTTTGTGATTCCCAACACTGGCCAAATGTTTTCAAGCCATTTGATGCCATGACAGTTGAATTTGCAGTAAAATGTTTAGGTCAATATAATACAAGACATTATTTGATTCCTCCTGCTAACGGTGTAGATTACAAGATTCATAATGGTTATGTATATATGAGTCCAGTAGGTGTTGAACCGGAAAAAATTCCAGACAGAGTGCCACAATTTATGGAAAGAGCGGGTCACTATTTTGCCAACTGGAATGACTTAGTAGACAATTGGAGAACGAAAGTAAAAGGTGTCATCGACACGATGGAAAGCATCAATTTTGAAGCTTTACCGGAAGTTGTGCCAATGGAAGACATCAAATCTGGAAAAGGTTTAGATCCAACATTCGATTTGATGAACAACTACAACAAAATGATTGAAATGTGCTACAAAGCGTGGCAATATCATTTTGAGTTTTTGAACTTAGGATATGCAGCTTATCTAGATTTCTTTGGATTTTGCAAAGAAACCTTTCCTGATATTCCAGACCTTTCTATTTCTAAAATGGTTCAAGGAGTAGATGTAGATTTATTTAAGCCGGATGAAGAAATTCAAAAATTAGCTCGTTTAGCAGTAAAATTAGGTGTAACAGATGCTTTCCAAAAAGAAACGATCGAAGGCGCATTAGTGGTGTTAAACGGAACGGAAGAAGGCAGAACTTGGGCAGATGCTTGGGAAGCCGCTAAAGATCCTTGGTTCAATTATACTTCCGGCAACGGATTTTATTCTTCAGATAAATATTGGATCGAGCATTTAGATATTCCTTACAAATATTTGAAGGATTACATCGTTCGTGTTCAAAATGGAGAAACCATTGAACGTCCAACTGAAAAAATTGCAGCAGAAAGAGAAAGAATTACAGCTGAATACAGAGATCTAATTTTCGATGATGAAGCAAAAGCTGCTTTTGAAGGAAAACTAGGCTTAGCTAGAGTGGTTTTCCCTTATGTGGAAGATCATAACTTCTATATTGAACATTGGTCAATGGGAGTGTTTTGGAGAAAAATGCGTCAATTAGCAACTGTATTAAAAGATGCAGGATTTTGGGCTGAAAGAGATGATATGTTCTATTTAAAAAGAAATGAAATCTCAGAAGTGTTATTCGATTATGGAAATGCTTGGGCAGTGGGCGTAACGCCAATTGGACCGCATTATCTTCCTGAATTAATCGCTCGACGTAAAAAAATGGTGGAGAAATTAAACGCTGTTGCTCCTGAGCCGGCATTCAACAAACCACCGGAAGTAATTACCGAGCCATTTACAATTATGCTTTGGGGAATTACAACCGACAGTGTAAACAACTGGTTAAAAGGAAATGACGACCCAAATAAATTAACAGGTATGGCTGCTTCTCCAGGAGATGTGGAAGGCATTGCTAGAATTATAAATACTACTGACGATCTAGATTTATTACAACAAGATGAAATTCTAGTAACTAGAGTAACCGCTCCAAGTTGGGCGCCGGTTTTTGGTAAAATTAAAGCCACCGTTACCGATATTGGAGGAATGATGTCGCATGCCGCCATTGTTTGTAGAGAATATGGTTTGCCGGCAGTAACGGGAACCGGTTCGGGAACCACAACTATTAAAACCGGACAAAGAATTAGAGTAAACGGATCAACAGGTGAAGTAACAATATTATAATGATTGACAAAGTAGTAAATATAGGTGTTCAGCAGTCTGATATTAAAAAATATGAATTAATATACAAGACTGCCGAGCCTTATATGCGAGTAAGAAAAAATGACGTGCACATTCCTTTGTCATTTCATTATGCATTGAGATTGCTAAAAGAGTATCCTAATGCTGATAAAGACATTGTATCTGCTGCTATAATCTTGCACGATACAGGATGGTATTCTATCGATGAAGAAGAAATTTTTTCCAAAGGTTTCGGACCTAATATGATGGAAAGCGATGTTCGATTTTTGCATGAAAAAGAAGGGGTTAGATTATCCGCTGAAGTTTTATCAAAGTTGAATTATTCGAATGAATTCATTCAAAAAGTAGGAGAAATAATTGATGGACACGATACCAGAAAATTTGCTCAATCTTTAGAAGATGAAATCGTTAGAGATGCCGATAAACTATGGCGATTTTCAGTAACAGGTGTAAGTGTAGCTTGCGATTGGTTTAAATATACACCAACCGAATACATTGCTCATCTAGAGCAAAACAGCTATACTCAATTACATTTGGAAGCTTCAAAAAGAATGGCCAAAGAAGACTTAGAAAATACTCGTCAAATGTTAATGTGCCACGTTATTTAGAAAAATATAAACTACAAACCTTCTAGGTTTTAAATACCTAGAAGGTTTAAACAAAAAATTAAATGCAACAATACGATCATTTTATAAATGGTAAAAATACATCTCCAAATAATGGAGAATATCTAAAGGTTCTCAACCCATGCAATGGAGAGCAGATAGCTGCTATTGCTAGAGGAAATGAAACCGATGTAGATGCAGCATTAAAAAGTTCTGAAAAAGCATTTAAGTCTTGGAGCAAAAAGACAATGGCAGAGCGTGTGGCTTTACAACATAAAGCTGCCAACGCCATGCGTGAAAATAGGGATGAATTAGCACAAACTATTTCAAGCGAATTAGGCCGACCATTTGAAGGTTGCCAACGTGAAATTGAACGCAGCGCAGACCTATTAGATTATTATGCTGAAGAAGCTTTGAGACTTAAAGGTGAGATTCCTATGATGAATGTGGAAGGCGAAAAAGTGCTTATCATTCGTCAGCCGGTTGGTGTTGTCGTTTCTATCACACCATTTAATTATCCCATTACGCTTTTAATTTTAAAGATTGGAGCAGCATTAGTGGTTGGTTGTACTGTTACAGCAAAACCTGCGGAAGACACGCCATTATCTACTTTAAAATTAGCTCAACTTTTCCATTCTGTTGGATTCCCCGATGGTGCTTTTAATGTCATTACAGGAAAAGGAAGAGAAATTGGCGATGCATTGGTGGCTCATAAAATTCCTCGCAAAATCACTTTTACGGGTGGCACATCTGTTGGACAAAGAATTGCGAAACTAGCCGCTGATACCAACAAAAGAGTTACCCTAGAATTAGGTGGTCAATCTCCTGCAATTGTTTGTGAAGATGCAGACATTGTAGAAGCATCAAAAGCTATTGCCAAACATGCTTTCGCTAACAGCGGTCAGTTTTGTTATCGAGTGAATAGAGTGTATGCACATCAAAACATTTATGAAGATTTCATGGCATTGTTATGTGCTGAAGTAGCAAAATTTAAAATGGGTGATGTGGCAGACAGGTCTTGCACGCATGGTCCATTGGTAAACGAAAAAATTTATAAAACGAGTGAAGAACAATCCATTGACGCCCGTTCAAAAGGAGCAGATATAAAGCTAGGTGGAGATAGATTAACAGGAGGAGAATTTGATAAAGGCTTTTATTTCCCTCCTACTGTTATTGGGAATACTAATCACGATATGCAAATCATGACAGAAGAAACTTTCGGTCCGGTTTTAGGCGTAATGAAATTTGATTCAATAGACCAAGCCATCGAATTAGCGAATGACAGTATTTTCGGATTAGCTGCTTATGTTTTTTCAAAAGATATTGGCAATTGCATTCGCCTATCAGAAGAACTAGAAGCTGGTTCTGTTTGGGTAAACAAGATTCAACGTTCCTACCATTTGGCTCCGTTTGGTGGCGTCAAACAAAGTGGTATGGGAAGAGAAAAATCTGCTCATGGATTAGAAGAATACACAGAATTAAAAACAATTTATTTGAATTACTAAATTCCCCCGCTTGCTCGGCCATGTGCCGAGCAAGTATTATTTAAGTAGCCTTTGGCCACAAAACATAAAGCCCCATCAATGTCTCTCAAAGAGGACGTTGATGATGAAACAATGACAACAAAAATGTTTAGAGAAAAAGACATAGCAATTTGGGAGGCAGCAAGGCCCTATTTGGATGTTCGAAACAACGATGAACATACCTTGCATGTTTATGCCTTAGGACAAAAATTGATTGAAATAGAGCCAAAAGCTAATGCAGATATTATTTTACCATCTATTCTTTTGCATGATACCGGATGGAAAATGATCCCTCAAGATAAAGTCTTACAAGCCTTTGGACCCAATAGAAAATATCCTGAATTGCAAAGACAACACGAATTAGAAAGTGTAAAAATTGCCGAAAATATTTTAACAAAATTAAATTATCCTGAGGCTGACATTCAACAGATTAACGCCATTATTGACGGACATGATACAACAGCCGAACAGCGTTCCATCAATGATGGAATTATGAAGGATTCAGATAAATTGTGGAGATACACACCACATGGAATTGGTATTATCTCTAGTTGGTTTGGTATCGATAATAAAGGTGTAATAGAAATCTTAATCAACTTTGTTCGACCTACTTTATTAAGAGATGATTCGCGATTTTTAGCGGATAGTTTAATCAGCATCGCCAAGCTAAAAGAAAATATGTCAACCTACTTAAATGAAATAAAGATTGAAAAATAGTTTACAAAATAAAGTGGTTGTTATCACCGGAGCAGCTGGTGGTTTAGGAGAAGCATTCGCCAAACGATTTGCTTCACTCGGTGCAAAAATAGCCGTCTGCGATATCAATTTAGATAAAGCTAAAGAAGTAGCTAATCATCTAGAACACAATTATCAAGTAGAAGTAATTGCCATTAAAGTAAATGTAACAGATGAAACTTCTACCCAAGCAATGGCTAACATCATTGAACAAAAATGGGGTCAAGTAAATGTTATCATCAATAATGCAGCTATCTACAACGGAATCAAAAGAAGTCCTTTTTACGAAATGGAAGTAGAAGAATGGAATAGAGTAATAGATGTCAATTTAAAAGGAACATGGCTAACATCGAAAGCGTTGTTTAATATGATGAAAGAAAAAGGCGGCTCCATCATCAATATTTCCTCTGCCACCTTTATGAGTGGTTCTCCAAATTGGGCACATTATGTCGCTTCCAAAGGTGGTGTTATTGGTTTAACCAGATCAATGGCAAGAGAAATTGGCGACTACAACATCAATGTTAATGCAGTAGCGCCTGGATTTACCTTAACAGAAGCCAGTTTATCCTTAATGGATGATGCTGCCTCGTATGGCGTAAATAGAGGAGCAATTAAAAGATCGTCACAGTCCGAAGATATTGTTGGAGCAGTTGTGTTTTTTGCTTCAGAAGAAGCGAATTTTATTACAGGTCAAACCTTAGTTGTAGACGGTGGGAGACAATTTATTTAATGAGTGAATGCGATAATGTGTGATTGAGTAAATAAAAAAGAATGACAGAAAAAGAGATTTTTGTTCAACAAATGAGGCAAAGAACGAAGAAGTTCGCAGTTGAAGTAATTAATTTTTGCAATTCATTACAGTCAACAAAAGCAACATCTGTTATCACATATCAACTCATCAAATCCGCTACATCAACAGGGGCAAATTATCGAGCAGCATGTAGGGCCCGATCTAAAAATGAGTTTTTTAGCAAGGTCTGTATAGTGGTTGAAGAAATAGATGAATCTGAATACTGGCTTGAGTTAATAAAAGAAACAAAATTATCTAACGAAGAAAAAATATTAAATGATTTAATTATAGAAGCAAACGAACTCACTAAAATTATGTCGAAAGCGAAAAATTCAACGTATAGCTAACATTGTCGCATTAACTCATTTTAGCATTCACGCATTAATTAACTCATTATATCATTAAAATTAAAAAAATGCCAAAAATAACTTACATCAATCACGAAGGAGAAACAACTGAAATAGACCTTCCCATTGGACACAGCCTTGTAGAAGGAGCAGTACAAAACGACATTGAAGGCATCGTTGCAGAATGCGGTGGATCTTGCATGTGCGCTACTTGCCACTGCTATGTAGATGAAGCATTTCTAGACAAATTACCGGAAATGGAAGAAGAGGAAGATGAAATGTTGGAGGATGCTGCCAGTGAAAGAAAAAGTAACAGTCGTTTAGGTTGTCAGATTAGAATGACAGAAGACTTAGAAGGCTTAATTGTTAGACTTCCCGAAACACAAGTATGAGTAAAAGAGTAGTTATAGCCGGTGCTGGACAGGCAGCCATTCAAGCTGCTACCACCTTAAGGTCGGAAGGCTTTGAAGGCGAAATTTTAATGGTAGCAGACGAATTGGATTTACCTTATCAAAAACCTCCTTTGTCAAAAGGGTTTTTAATGGATAAACTGCAAGAAAAAAATCTGCTGTTTAAAACTGAAAAGTTTTTTGAAGAAAAAAATGTGCAGTTGGCCTTAGGAGAAAAAGTCACAGAAATCTTTCAAGTAAACAAAGCTATCAAAACCAACAAAGGCAATGTTTACGATTATGATTCTCTCATCATCGCAACAGGCACAAGAAATAGAATTTTAAATATTCTAGGAAGTGAACTAGAAGGTATCCACTATTTAAGATCTCTAGAAGATGCCAAATCTCTAAAGCAAAAATTAGCCACTAGCAAAAAATTAGTAGTTATTGGCGGTGGATTTATAGGTTTAGAAATTGCAGCAGCAGCCAAAGAAAAAGGACTTGAAGTAACCGTTTTAGAAGTTCAAGATCGATTAATGGCTAGAGTATTGCCTCCCATCATTTCTGATATTTTTGAAGCCAAACATAGAGATAAAGGTGTTGACATTCAATTACAAAAGTCGGCTACCGCTTTTATTGGAGAAAACAACCACGTTACCGGTGTACAGCTAGATGATGAATCAATCATCTCTGCCGATTTGGTAGTAGTAGGAATTGGTGTAGTGCCAAATGATGACTTCGCTGCGTCAGGAGGCATTAAATGCAGCAATGGAATTGAAGTAGATGATTTTACCAGAACAAACGTCGAAGATATTTATGCCATTGGTGATGTCGCTTGTCATTATAATGATTTCATGCAATCTACTTTACGATTAGAATCCGTTCAAAATGCAATGGATCAAGGAAAAATTTCAGCGCTTCATATTTTAGGAAAAGAAGAGGCTTATTATTTAGTGCCTTGGTTTTGGACGCATCAATTTGAATTAAAATTACAAATGGCCGGATGTAACCAAGGCTATGATGAGTATTTCACTAGAGGATCTATTGAAGAAGAAAAATTTTCAATCTTTTATATCAAAGATGAGAAATTAATCGGTGTGGATTCTATCAATCGCGCCTCGGATCATATGGCTGCTAGAAAATTAATTCAAGCTGGCGTTACTCCTACTGAAGAACAAATAGAAGACCTAGATTTTAAATTAAAAACTTTAATAGACTAAAGATGAGTCAAAAAATAAAAACTCAAATAGGAATTATTGGTGCCGGACCAGCCGGTTTAATGTTAGCTCACTTCTTAGACAAAATGGGCATAGAAAGTATTGTTCTAGAAAATAAAAGTAGGGATTATGTAGAAAACAGAATCCGTGCAGGTTTGCTAGAACAAAACACCGTTGATTATCTAAAAGAAATTGACGTTGCCGACAACATGCTTGAAAAGGGACTTTTACATGAAGGCGTAAATTTCAGCTTTGATGGAGAAAGAATTCATATTCCATTTGGTGAATTAACCGGCGGAAGAAACATCACAATTTATGGCCAGCGATTTGTCGTGAGAGACCTAATAAGAACTCGCCTAGAAAGAGGAGGAGAAATTAGATTTGAAGCAGAAGCGAATAAGATAACAGATATTGATGGCGCTCAACCAAAAATTCATTTTACTGAAAACGGAGAAGAAAAAATTTTAGAGTGTGATTTTATAGCTGGTTGCGATGGCTATCATGGCATTGGTAGAGAAACACTTCCGACAGAATCTTATAGAAGACACGACATTCATTATCCATTTAGTTGGCTAGGAATTATGGCCAATGCTGCCCCTTCCTCAGATGAGTTAATCTATTCCTATCATAAAGATGGATTTGCCCTATTGAGTTATCGATCTCCCACCGTTAGTCGATTGTATTTACAAGTGGACAATGATGATGATATCGACAATTGGTCAGATGACAGAATTTGGGATAACCTGCACAAAAGATTAGCGTATACCGATTGGAAACTAAATGAAGGAGAAATTACTCAAAAAAGTATCACACCAATGCGAAGCTATATGATTGATCACATGCAACATAAAAAATTATTTGTTGCCGGTGATGCTGCTCATATTGTGCCGCCAACCGGCGGAAAAGGATTGAACTTAGCGGTGGCAGATGTTAAAATCATGTCAAAAGCTTTTGAAGATTTTTATAAAAACAATTCCAGCGAAAAATTAGATAATTATTCTACTGATTGTATGAGAAGAGTTTGGAGAGCACAAGGTTTCTCAAACTTTATGACGACCCAATTCCATAAGCAATATCCACATGGCTCTTACGAATACTTGTTACAAAAAGCCAATTTCGATTACATTGCGATGTCAACAGCTATGAAAACAACCGTGGCAGAAAATTACGTTGGACTAAAAACTATCTAATGGCATTCTTAAAATGCAACGATCATATCATTCATTACGAATATCTTCCAAAGGAAGGCGCAAAAACTATTGCATTTGTTAATTCATTGGGCACAGATTTTAGTATTTGGGATGATGTGGTCAACCATTTAGGTCAAAACTATAGCATTCTAAGGTTTAATAAAAGAGGGCATGGCTTGTCTGAAATTCCTCATGAAGCCACTTCTATGCAAGATTATGCCAATGACCTTTTAAGCTTAATGGACCAATTAGCGATTGAAAAAACGCATTTGGTAGGCTTATCCATTGGAGGAATGATAAGCGTGCTTTTTACCAGTTTATATCCTGAAAGAATAGATAAATTAGTATTAAGCGATACTGCTCCAGTAATAGGTAACGAAAAAGATTGGAATGCCCGAATAAGAATTATTGAAGCGAAAGGCATTCCTTTTTTATCCTCCGGTATTATTGAGAGATGGTTTGCTCCAAATTTCATTAAATCGTTCCCAATTGCAACTAAAGGCTATCAAAATATGTTGGAAAGAACAACAACAAAAGGATATAGTGCAGCCTGTGGAGCGATAAGAGATGCTGATTTAAATAACAACTTAAAACAAATTCAACAACCCACTTTGTGTGTTTGTGGTGGTGAAGACCAATCGACACCAACTAGTCTTGTGAAAAATATGGCGAGCTATTTAAAAAATGGAACATACATTGAAATTGAGGATACCGGACATCTGCCTTGTGTAGAAAAACCGGAAGAATTTACAAACGCTATTTTAAACTTTTTTGATAATGGACAATGATGATTTGAAAAAAGCCATGACAACCAGAAGATCAGTTTTGGGAGATGCACATGTTGATAGAGCGGAAGCTAATAAAACAGATTTCGATAAGGACTTTCAAACTTACATCACCAAAAATGCTTGGGGAGATGTTTGGTCGAGACCCGGATTAACGAAGCGTGAAAGAAGCATGTTGACCATTGCACTTTTAGCAGCTTTAGGCCATGAATCTGAGCTAGCCATGCATATTAGAGCCACCAAAAATACAGGTGCTACAGAAGAAGATATTAAAGAAGTTTTGCTACATACTGCTGTTTATGCGGGCATTCCGGCTGCCAATAGCGCCATTAAAGTAGCAAAAGAAACTTTTGAAGAAATGAATAAAAATAAAAAATGAACAAACGAGATTGGAAAGTTAATCCACTATTTTATCCCGACTATAAATCCACTGTTTTAAGAACACCTAAACAACCTTTGATTCCTGTTAAACATAGTTTAGCAGAGTTAACCGGTCCGGCTTATGGAACATCTGTTATTGGTGAATTCGACCACGATTTAACAAAAAATGCGATAAAAACCGGACCACCTTTAGGTGAAAAAATTGTTGTAGCAGGCAAGGTATTAGACGACAATGGCAAACCTATTCCAAATACATTAGTAGAAATTTGGCAAGCGAATTCGGCTGGAAAATATATCCATAAAGCAGATACACACGATGCTCCATTAGATCCCAATTTTTTAGGTGGTGGAAGAGTGTTGACGGACAAAGATGGAAATTATAAATTCTACACCATCAAACCCGGTGCTTATCCTTGGGGCAATCACGAAAATGCATGGCGTCCGGCGCATATTCATTTCTCTTTGTTTGGAAGTAACATTTGTAGCCGATTAGTCACTCAAATGTATTTCCCTAACGATCCTTTATTCAAATACGATCCAATTTTTCAAAGTGTGCCTGAGCACGCCAGACATTTGTTAGTGTCTGATTTTAATTTAGATCTCACCGAATCGGGCATTTGCTTAGGTTACGAATTCAACATCGTTCTTAGAGGAAAAAATTCAACACCTTTTGAAAATCAATAAAAAATATCAAACAAATTCGCTCGGCTCTAGCCGAGTGAATAATAATAAAATAGCTTTTAGCTACAATAATTCCTCACCAGAGTCTCTCGTAGAGAACACTGATGACATAAACAAAATTAATTTCGAATAACGATTAACGAATGTTGATTTTTGAATTCTAAATTCGTTGATCTTCATTCTATAATCAAAATTCAAATTAGCAAGACAAAAATAGTATAGTAGATTATGAAACAAACACCATCACAAACCATTGGCCCCTACTTTGCATACGGCTTAACTCCGAAGCAATACAATTACGACCATGGCAATATTTGCAGTCCTGAGTTAGCCGACAAATCAGCTAAAGGGGAACACATTATCATCAAAGGCATTGTCTTAGATGGCAATAATCAACCGGTTAATGATGCTATGATTGAGATTTGGCAACCTAATTCCAAAGGAGAATTTATTCATGAAAAGAAAGATGGATTTGTCAGTTTTGGAAGATGTGGAACCGGCACTACTGAAGTTAATCAGTTTGAATTTAAAACCATTAAACCCGGCAGCTTAAACGGAGCACCCTATGTTAACGTCATTGTTTTTATGCGAGGAATTTTATCGCACATGTACACAAGAATGTATTTTTCTGATGAAGCAAGTGCCAACAGTGAAGATAATTTTCTGAATCAAATTGACGACAACAGAAAACATACTTTAATCGCCAATAAATTACCCGGAGGAGGAGAAGAAAATGTATATGAGTTTAATATTCACATGCAAGGTGATAACGAAACTGTATTTTTGGACTATTAATGCAAAAAAAGAACTACATATCATCCATTTTTCAAAGCTATTTGTCCGATAATACATTAGCCAATATTGTTTCCGGAGAAAGCTTTATTCAAAAAATGTTGCAGTTTGAAATGGCTTTAGCCAAGTGTCAAGCCGAATTAGACATCATTCCAAAAACAGCAGCTCAAGAAATTATTACGGTTGTTTCTTCTATTCAAATTCAACCGGAAAGTTTAGCAGAAAGCACACGTAACAATGGTATTCCAACCATCGAACTTTTAAATCAAATAAAAGCTAAACTATCTGCATCTTCAGCAAGCTATTTACATTATGGTGCCACTTCACAAGATGTGATTGACACCGCATATGTATTGATGATCAAAGAAAGTATTGAGGTGTTAGAAGCTCGACTTAAGGTGGCCATACAGGCATTTGGGAAACAATTGCAAGCCAATAAAGATATTGTCATTGTCGGCAGAACAAGAACACAACAAGCCGTGCCTTTAACGCTCGGCATTAAAATAGCCAATTGGATCAACCCACTCATTCATCAATATCATCATCTTGAACACATTAAAACTAATGTTTTAAGAGTACAATTAGGTGGCGCTGTTGGCTCTTTATCTACCATAAAAGATCAAGGGCAAGCTTTAAATCATTTGATGGCGAAAGAACTACAATTACAAGTGAGTTTCCCTTGGCATAATGATGGCAGCACCATCGCTGAATTTACCAATTGGTTGACGATTATATCTGCCACGATTGCTAAAATTGCAAAAGACATTTTAACGCTTAGTCAAACAGAAATTGGTGAAGTGATTGAAAATAAAAATGGCGGCGGTAAATCGAGCACCATGCCACATAAAAACAATCCAATTTTAAGTGAAGCGATAGTAGCATTAGGCAATCAAAACATCCAACTAAATGCTGCATCTCAAGCTTCTATGATAAACATGAATGAGCGAGATGCCGTAGCTTGGATGGCCGAATGGCTGAGCATTCCTCATTTAATAGTCAGTACCGGAACAATATTAAATCATGCGGTCACTATTGGACAAAATATGGCGTTTCAAACTGATAAAATTGAACATAATCTTCAAATGTTAAACGGTTTGATTTACTCAGAAGCCGCCAGTTTTGAGTTACAAAAATACTATACAAAATCAGAAGCTAAAAAGCTGGTTGGAAACGCTTGTGAGTTAGTAATGAAACAAAACATTGGACTAGCAACAGCATTAAAAGAAGTCTGCAAACAAGAAATCGATTGGGAAAGTATTTTTAGTTCATCCAATCAAAAAGGTATCAGTGACGAATTAGTAACCCACACTTTAACAAGAATTGCAAAAATATAATCTTGACGTTTTGTCTTGATTCCACAAACTAAAAACATGAAGCAAGTACCAATTATAACTGTTGAAGAAGCAGCTGCAAAAGTAAAAAATGGAGACACTCTTTTAGGGGGCGGATTCGGCATGACGGGTAATCCGGTTCACCTTTTACATGCATTAGCAGAAACCGAAACGAATAATCTAACTTTTATCGGCAATAATGTTGGAGAAGTAAATTTAGGCGGAGGAAGATTATTGAATAATGGTCAACTCAAAAAAATGGTTGGTTCATTTTTTACCAGTAATCCAGATGCAGTTAAAGCCGCACAAGAAAATAAAGTAGAATACGAATTACGCCCTCAAGGCACTTTAGCAGAAGCCATTAGAGCCGGTGGTGCAGGAATTCCTGCCTTTTATACTCTATCCTCTGAAGGAACCGTTATCGCCGAAGGAAAAGAAACAAAAGAGTTTGACGGCAAAACCTATGTTTTAGAAAAAGCAATTAGAGGCAATGTTGCATTTATAAGAGCATGGAAAGCCGATACCGCAGGCAATCTAACTTATAGAATGACAGAACAAAATTTCAATCGCGCAATGGCCATGGCAGCAGATTTGGTAATTGCTGAAGTAGAAGAAATTGTCCCTGTTGGTGAAATTGATCCCAATATTATTCATACGCCCGGCTGCTATGTTGATTTTTTAGTGCAAGCTCATACCTCTGTTGAAGAACTAGGAACTTCTGCTTCTATGGCTAGCAGTGAAAAGAAAGTAGATGATGCCAGAATGAACATGGCAAAACGCGCTTTTCAAGAACTGAAAAAAGGTGATGTCGTTAACTTAGGCATTGGTATTCCAACCTTAGTAGCCGACTTAATTAAACCGGAGGATGGCATTATTTTACACACAGAAAATGGTATGTTGGGTGTTGGTCCGGCGCCAAAAGATGGAGGCGGCGCAATGGATTACCCTGTAAATGCAGGTAAAGTGCCCGTTACGGCCTTAAAGGGTAGTAGTTATTTTGATAGTTCAGATTCATTTGCAATGATCCGAGGTGGACACATTGATGTGGCCATTATGGGCGGATTAGAAGTAGATGAAGAAGGTAATTTAGCCAACTGGGCGGTTCCTGGAAAACCATTGTTAGGCGTTGGTGGCGCAATGGATTTAGCTTCCGGTGCTAAGAAACTAATCATCACGATGACGCATAGCAATAGAGATGGTAGCGCTAAAGTAGTTGAAAAATGCAGCCTTCCTTTAACGGCTCTAAAATCAGTGGATATGGTCATCACCGATAAAGCGGTTTTTGAGTTCATCAATAAAAAGCTTACGCTAACCGGGTTAATGCCAGGGACTACTTTAGAAGAAGTTAAAGCTAGTGTTAGTGCCAGTTTTGATGTAAGTTTATAGAAATACTTTTACAATGGAAGCGCTCTTCTTTGGCCTATCAGGTGGCATGATTTTACTTATTTTATTAGTAATGATTGGACCAGTTATTGTCTGGTTTTGGGCATTGATTGATTGTATAAAAAGTGATTTTCAAGATTACAAAAAACTGCTTTGGGTAATCATAATATTTATCTTGCCTTTTTTTGGTGCCGTAGCATATTTAGCATTCGGCAGAGACCAAAAGGTTTAATCCGCTTATATTTGCAGTTATGAAAGCTGCTTCTGCTAAAGATATTAAACAAGAACTTAGTCATCGAACGAAGAAAGAACTACTGGATCTATGTTTACATCTTTCCCGTTTCAAAAAAGAGAATAAAGAGTTATTGACCTATTTGCTTTTTGAAGCCAATAATGAAGAAGGCTATATCAGCAGTATCAAAGTTCATATTGATGAGCAGTTTGACAACATCAACACCAAAACATTTCGTTTTATAGCCAAGGGCGTCCGTAAAATTTTAAGAGAAATAAAGAAGTTTATTCGATTCTCAAAAGTTAAAGAAACGGAAGTAGAAGTCCTCCTCTATTTTTGTTTTAAACTCAAAAATTTTAATCCATATATCAATAGAAGTACTGTGCTAAATAATATTCTAGATAGACAAATTGAAATGGTTAAAAAGAAAATTGGAGCGTTACACGAAGACTTGCAATACGACTACGAAATGGAATTAAACGACCTTCAATAAGGTTAACTATTTATTCTTCACGTAAATCAACTTAAACCTTCCTCCGCTTCTATCTCGCTGCTCAATTTCAAACTTATTAGTAGATTTAAACAAAGGCGTTAATTTATCAAAACCAAAGTTTCTAGAGTCAAAGTTAGGTTGCTTCTTAAGTATTAACGAACCAACATCACCCAAAAATGCCCAGCCATCTTCATCTGCTGCATCGGCCACCGAATTTTTCAAAAGCTTGATTACCTTAGGTGTAATCTTATCTACTTCCGCTTTTTTCGATTTTCCTTTTCCTTCTTGTGTATCATCGTCATCATCTGATTTTAGAATTTCTAAATAGATGAATTTATCACAAGCGACAATAAACGGATCCGGTGTTTTCTTCTCTCCAATACCATACACTTGCATGCCGGCCTCTCTCAATCGAGTAGCTAATTTTGTAAAATCACTATCTGATGAAGCTAAACAAAATGCATTTACTTTTTCAGAATATAAAATATCCATCGCATCAATAATCATAGCAGAATCTGTAGCGTTCTTTCCGGTGGTATAGCCATATTGTTGAATGGGACTAATAGCCGTCTCTAGCAATAAATTTTTCCATTTCGACAAATGAGGTTTCGTCCAATCACCATATATTCTTTTTATCGTTGGATTTCCATACTTGGTGATTTCTTGCATCATTTCTTTTACATACTTTGATGGGATATTATCTCCGTCAATAAGTACCGCTATTTTTGTGTCTACTGCCATAATTAATACAAAGATACTTAAAACGAATTACACACTAATACAATATCTTATGTTTCAGTACTGTTGTGATTGACAAGGATTTAGCTAAAATTTTAAATTCTAGTTGATAAAATCTATCATTTACTATATAATTGAAAATATTAATAAATGTAAAAACCTAATATGAAAACCATTAATACCTTACCCAAGGCTTTATTTCTATTACTAATGATTACTCTAGCCAGTTGCTCCACTGAAGAAATTGAAGCACAATTACCACAAAACACATTAGATCAAAACTTAAAAGGCACTTGGAATATAGAGTCCTATTTAATTAATAATTCAGAACAGATTGGATCATGGATTATTGAATCAAATATGGATTTTCAAGGACTTGATGGAGAAACAGGAACACTATATTGGCAAAATATTACCGCAAATAGTGATACTCCAATTCCATTTTATTATTCTATCTCCGAAGCTTATTCAAAAATATTTATTAAAGATGATGAATACTCGGTTCAGTTTAAAGGTGGTCAATTATTTTTAACTGGTTTAAATGATATAGTACCAAAAGAAATAGTAGCCAATAAATCCAACTAAATAAAAAAATATTATAATCTGAAGGCAATCACTTATTGATTGCCTTATTAATTTTATACCATTCTAATCATTTTGAGAAGCTTAAAAGTGTGATCGGGATCACAAACGAATACAATCTTACCAAGTATATTTATTAAGTATATTAAACTTAATAAGTATGAAAAATTTAATTTATTTATCTCTGTTTGTTTTGATAGCAACTGCAAGTTTGGTTAGCTGCGATGATGATGAAATAACAAACGAAGTTTTACTTACCCAAGAGGAAGAAAACGATTTACTCTTTTTAAGAGAAGAGGAAAAATTAGCTAGAGATGTCTACTTATATAGTTTTGATAAATATGGTTTAACGATATCTGATAACATCTCCATAAGTGAGCAAAATCACATGGATAAGGTTTTAAGTATTCTCAACCAATACAATTTAACTGATCCTGCCAGCACAGAAATTGGTGTTTTCAGTAATGCTGATTTACAAGCACTCTACAACAATTTAATTGCTAAAGTTGATTCCTCCATGATGGACGCTTTATTAGTGGGAGCCACCATTGAAGACCTTGATATTAGAGACATTGAAATTTCTATAGCAAGAACTTCTAACACTGACATTCTAGCGATGTATAATACATTAGTTTGTGGTTCAAGAAATCATCTTAGAGCCTATAATAAACAAATTGAATTAGAAGGTGGTGCTTATACTCCACAATACATTAGCCAAACTGAATTTGATGAAATACTAAGTCAAAATCACGAACAATGCGGCGGATAATTAGTAAACTAATCTCATAGAAAGAAATGACTTTAATCACAAGAATAACTTCTACAAAGCCATATTTTTATAATCAAATACCAACTCAATACTTAAAAAGACAATTATGAAAACTAAAATTTTGCTTGTCCTTTTTTTGACAGCCTTTCTTCTTAGCTGTCTAAATAAAAGTAACAAAACAGAAGAAAATACAGCCTTAACTCCTACTCAAAAAGAAGAAGTTAACTATGTAGCTAAAGGACTTGAATATGTAATGAATACGCAGACGCTTTTAGGAAAAAATTTAATGACTGCCATTCAAGAAAAAGGTACAGTAAATGCTATAGAGTTTTGCAATATTGAAGCAATGCCACTTACAGATAGCTTAGTGAAAGATATTGATGTCAGTATAAAAAGAGTTTCCGATCAACCTAGAAATCCAAATAACCAAGCGAACGAAGAAGAACTAGCTTATATCCTAAAAAGCAAAGAAGCCTTAAAAAACGAAACCAAAGTATTGCCTTTTCTAAAAGAACAAGATGGAAAAATGGTGAGCTATTATCCCATTTTTACACAAAGTTTGTGCTTGCAGTGCCACGGCAATACCGATACTCAAATTCAACCGGAAGTGTTGGCCAAACTAAATAATCTATATCCAAACGACAAAGCAACCGGCTATGGAGAAGGAGAAATTAGAGGCATTTGGGTAGTGGAAATGCAAAAAGAAAAGCAATCTATAAATTAAAAAAATGAAGCCACTATTATTTGTCATACTGCTTGCGGTAACAGCGTTATCGTCTTGCCAATCGCCAAAGCATAATGGAGTTGGCGTTGAACTAGATAATGGAAAAAAATGGACAGCCAATGCCGAAACAACGGAAGGTATCAACAATATGATTGCCATCATTGAAAACAACGCTGATGCTCCCGAACTAAAAAAACAATTAAAAGATGAATTCAATTTAATCTTTAAGAATTGTACAATGAAAGGAGAAGCACATAATCAATTACACAATTTCTTACTTCCAATGAAGCAAATGATTGATAACATTGATGAAGAACAATCAAACATTAGGCAAATAAATATTAAGAGTTTAAGTGAATACCTCGCCACCTATAAAAATTATTTTAATTAAATATTCCTACTATGAAAACATCACATCTAATGATAACAAGCATCTTTTTATCTATCTTCTCACTAAGTGTTTATGGACAAACTAACGCGTTGACTAAAACAGAAAAAAAAGAGTTACGCTATTTAATGCAAGAAGAAAAACTGGCGCGCGACGTTTATTTAACGCTAAATGAAAAATGGGATCGACCAGTATTTCAAAATATTACAGGAGCTGAAGTACATCATTTAGATATGGTAAAACAAATGGCTATAGATAACAATATCTCCCTTCCAAAATCTATTATCAATGATGTTAGAGGAGAATTTGATGATGAAAAACTTCAAGCTTTATATAGTGAACTTATCGCTCAAGGCAACCTATCGTTAGTTGATGCATTAAAAGCAGGCGCAAAAATAGAAGAGTTAGATATTTCAGACCTAAAGCATTCTTTAGCCAACACAAAAAATGAATCATTAACCAGCTTATATTCTAAACTAATTGGAGCCTCTGAAAGACATTTAAGAGCTTTTACCAATAACCTTAAGCAACAAGGCGTTACTTATGAACCTATTATTTTGGAAACAGAGTATTTTGCTGAAATTGTAGGCACTACTAACGGAAAAGCATGTGCTGGTCAGGCTGCCGGGCAAGGCACCGGATGCTGCAGTGGCAAAGGCAAAGGCGGACAGGGAATGGGTGCCGGAAAAGGTAAAGCTTGTTGCCAATCTAAATAATATTATACGATCTTTATAATATGAAGGCAATCTCAGTAATTATAATTGGTATGATGCTATTCCCATCATGCACACAGAAAAAAGAGAAAACAAAACCAATATTTAGCAAAATGACGGAATCCGTCTATGCTTCTGTCACTGTTCAGCCGGAAGATCTTTATGACGTTTTTGCTGCAACACCCGGCATTTTAGATCATATTTTTATCAACGAGGGCGATAGTGTTACACAAGATCAAATCATCGCTCAAATTACAGCTAACACGCCTAAGTTAAATATTGAAAATGCATTATTGAATGTAGACCTTTCAAGAGAAAATTATAAAGGGAAAGCGACTATTTTATCGAGTATATCCGATGAAATTAGCTCTACAAAAAAACAACTTCAAATTGATTCTATTAATTATTTCAGACAAAAAAATCTCTGGGAGAAAAATGTAGGCTCAAGATCTGAATTGGAAACCAGGCAGTTAAAATATGAGTTAACTCAAGACAATTTAGATATTCTTCAAAAACGATATGAGCAAACAAGCTTAGAACTTGAAAACAGTTACAATCAAGCTCAAAACGCATTAAAAAAGGCCAAGTCTAATCTAAGTGATTACTTCATAAAAGCTAAGATTAACGGGAAAGTATATTCCGTTTTAAAAAAGGAAGGCGAGTTGATCAATCAACAAGAACCATTGGCTCAAATTGGTAAAAGCAGTGCATTTATTATTGAACTAATGATTGATGAAGTTGATATTGCAAAAATTAGTTTGGGCCAATTCGCATGGATTACTTTAGATGCTTACGAAGGCGAGGTTTTTGAAGCGACCATCACAAAAATTTATCCGCTAAAAGATACCAGAACACAAACTTTTAAAATTGAAGCTAACTTTAATGAGCCGCCAAAAGTATTGTATGCCGGGCTTTCCGGTGAAGCCAATATCCTTTTACAAGAAAAAGAAAATGCATTAAGTATTCCATTAGAATTTCTAACGGAAGACAATAAAGTGAAAACCGAAAATGGTGATGTTGCTGTTGAGTTGGGCATGAAAAATATGGAGCGTATTGAAATCCTATCCGGCATTGATACTAGCACTGTAATTCTAAAACCTTAGTTGATGACTAACCTTAGAATTATTTTAGATATTACCCGAACACATTTATTTACAAGGTTTAAGCAAACCAGTATTGCTGCTTTAGGTGTAACTTTTGGGATTGGTACCTTCATTATTTTGGTCAGTTTTATGACCGGCTTAAACAATATGTTGGATGGCTTAGTTTTAAACCGAACGCCACATATTCATATTTACAATGAAATTAAACCCAGCGAGGAACAGCCAATCGATCAAACTGAAAAATTCAAAGATTATTTCAATGTGATCCATTCCGTAAAACCTAAAGGCAGTCAAGAAAGAATACACAATGCACTGCCTTTAATGGCTAATTTGGAAAAGGATAGCAGAGTAAAAGGCCTAACTCCTCAAGTGGCTGCTAAGGTATTCTATTTGGCAGGATCTATTGAGTTAAGTGGAGTCGTCACCGGCATCAATGTAATGGATGAAGTCAAGCTTTTCAACTTTGCAGACTACATCGTAAAAGGCAATCCAAATGATTTATTGAAAAACAATAATGGCATTTTATTAGGTTCGGGAATTGCTAAAAAAATGTCGCTTGATTTGGGTGATAAGTTGCAAGTTAGCACCGTAAATGGTGGTGTTTTCCCACTAAAAATAATGGGTATTTATCAAAGTGGATTAGCAGAAGTGGACGACATTCAAAGCTATGTAAATCTAAAAACAGCGCAGCAATTTATTGGAGAAGGAAACAACTACATTTCTGATATTAATGTAAAACTTTTAGACATGAAGGAAGCGCCCGCCATGTCGAAAGAGATCAGTAAACAGTTTAATCTTTCTGCCATTGATATTAAAACCGCCAATGCTCAGTTTGATACCGGAACGACCATTCGGAATTTAATTACTTATGCGGTTTCTATTACTTTACTAATCGTAGGCGGCTTTGGCATCTACAACATTCTAAATATGCTCATTTACGAAAAAATGAACGATATCGCTATTTTAAAAGCAACCGGTTTTTCAGGTAGAGATGTTCAGCTCATTTTTATTAGCCAAGCTTTAATCATTGGTATTGTCGGCGGACTATTGGGATTGGTGTTAGGTCTTGTTTTTTCTATTGTGATTGACAACACTCCTTTTGTAACAGAAGCATTACCCACTATTGATACTTATCCGGTGAACTTCAATCCTTTATATTATGTCATTGGGATGGTTTTTGCCATTGTTTCAACGTTTTTAGCGGGCTATCTACCCTCTAGAAAAGCAAAAAAAATTGATCCTGTTGAAATTATTCGAGGACAATAATTCTAAATTATGAGTAAAGTTTTAGAAGCGAAAAATATAAACAAGTACTTTAAAAAGCCGGTGCTTTTTCATGTGTTAAAAGATATTTCTTTCAGCATAGAAGAAGGAGAATTTGCTTCTATTATGGGAAAATCTGGCTGCGGAAAATCTACCCTTCTATATATTTTGTCCACTATGGATACCGATTACGAAGGAGAATTGTATTTGGCAGGACAAAAGCTTTCCGGTAAAACTCGAAATGATTTAGCACATATTAGAAATAAAGAGATTGGGTTTGTCTTTCAGTTTCATTATTTGTTACCTGAATTTACGGTGCTGCAAAATGTAATGCTACCGGCAAGAAAGCTGGGAATTAAAAGTCAAAGCGAAATTAAAAAAGATGCTATGGATAAATTGGCGCTCTTAGGAATTGAAAGCAAGGCGCATAAAAAAGCATCTATGATTTCCGGTGGAGAAAAACAAAGAGTGGCTATTGCTAGAGCATTAATCAACGATCCGAAAATAATTATGGGCGATGAACCTACCGGCAACCTTGATAGTAAAAACTCAGAGAATGTATTTAACATTTTCAGAGAACTGAGTATTTCTCAAAAGCTTTCGTTATTAGTGGTCACGCATGATCTAGACTTTGCCAAGAAAACCGACAGAATAATTGAGATGGAAGATGGTCTAATTCTATAAAACCAACTAATCCAGTCGATAAATCTCCATCACACCTTTTAAGATTTTTTCAAAATCTATTTTTAAATCGATCAATCGCCCGGTATGGATATCAAAAACCCATCCGTGAACGGTAAAATCCCGATCTTTATAAGCCTTTTGAACATCAGCGGTTTTAATGATATTAATACACTGCTCTTGAACATTTAGCTCAATTAGCCTTTTGTATTTTTCTTCTTCATCAGCAATTTTATTCAACTCTCTTTTATGTATGCGATAAACATCTCTGATATTTCTCAACCATGGATTTAGCAAACCCAAATCCGCCGATTGCATAGCGGCTTTCACGCCTCCACAGCCATAATGTCCACAAACCACAATATGGTTCACTTTTAAAATAGACACCGCATAATTGATCACCGACATAGCACTTAGGTCTGTATTCGACACCATATTGGCAATATTTCTATGAACAAAAGCTTCACCGGGTTGAACGCCCATTAATTCTTCAGCAGTTACTCGACTATCAGAACAGCCAATGTAAAGAATGTCCGGGTTTTGGCCTTTGGCCAAATGCTCAAAGTAATCCTTATCCAGCTTTAACTTCTCGGCAATCCATTTCTTATTATTATCAAAAATATGATCTATTTGCATGCCTAAAGATATCTGTATATTTTGATTCCATTTATAAAACATAGCAGGTTTTTGAAACCTTTCTTGTTTATTTTAAGTGCCCTTCTAAAATTGTATCTTTAAGACAGAAAATACAAACAAATGAAACTAGCTATTATTACCGGAGGCAGCAGAGGACTTGGCGCCGCGCTTGTTAAAACTTATTGTGAACAAGGACATAAAGTAATATCAATTGCTAGATCTAAATCATCCTACGAACACGATAATCTTTTAGCACAAATTGATTTTGACCTTTCGCGCATTGATCAATTTGAAATTTTAGAAGGCAGAATTTTTTATCATTTGAAAACACTTGAATTAGAGGAGGTTTTGTTAATCAACAATGCCGCAATTTTAGGAGAGTTAAAAAACATTCAAGATTGCCAAAGTTGGAATATTAATGACGCTATGAAAATCAATGTAAACGCTCCATTACTTCTAATCTCCATGATCATTAGACGATTAATCAATAAAAATGTAATGATCAAAATATTCAATATTTCTTCCGGATTAGGGATTTATCCAATGGCGGGCTCCACCATTTATTGTACTACCAAAGCCGGGATTGAAATGATGACAAAAAGCATTGCTTTAGAACAAGCTAACAATCACCGATTTAAAATTCTCAGTATTGGTCCGGGAATAATTGATACAGATATGCAAGTAGAAATTAGACAAACTAAAAAAGAAGACTTAGCTGATGTAGATAAATTTGTAGAATTTAAAGAGCAAAACTTATTGGTTAAGCCTATCGATGTGGCCAAGAAATTGTGGACATTATATGCAGAAGACAGCTACAAAAGTGGTGAATCGGTAAGTTTGAGAAGCTAAATTTCATCTATTTCAAAATCAAACTCTAATTGCAAATTAACATCTGATTCCTTCAATTCTGTATTCAAATTAGACAATGTAATGCCTAACAACCTAACTGGTTTTGATAATGGTTCTTGTTTCAAAAGCACAGTGATAAATGGGAAAAATTCTTTCTTTAAGGAAATAAATTCTGAGATGGTTTTACTGCGAGTTTGTTGAGTAAAATCGTTGTATTTTATTTTTAGCGTAACCGTTTTTCCCTTCACATTACTTTTCAGCATTCGCCTTTCCATTTCATCTGCCAACTTATTGAGTCGCTCCAACATGTTCTCTTCCGTATCTAAATCGTTGCTAAAAGTAGTTTCAACGGCCATCGATTTTCTAATTCTATTGGGTTGTACTTTACTCTTTTGAATGCCTCTAACAATATTGAAAAAATGCTTCCCCGACTTTCCAAAATTTTGGACTAAAAAAGCTTGCTCCTTTTGCTTTAAATCTAAGCCATTGTGAATGCCCAAACGTTTCATCTTTTTGGCGGTAACTTTTCCCACGCCAAAAAATTTTTCAATCGGTAAGGTTTCTAAAAAAGAAATGACTTCATTGGGAGAAATGGTTTTCTGTCCATTGGGTTTGTTAATATCGCTAGCAATCTTAGCGGTAAACTTGTTGATAGAAATACCTGCAGAAGCCCTTAAGCCAACTTCCTTAAAAATTCTATCTCTAATTTCTTGAGCAATTAAACTTGCGGATGGATTGTCTTTTTTATTTTCGGTGACATCTAAAAAAGCTTCATCTAAAGAAAGCGGCTCAACCAAATCAGTATACTCAAAAAATATTTTTCTTATTTGTAATGAGATTTCTCTGTAACGATCAAATCGTGGACGAACAAAAATTAAATCGGGACATCTTTTTTTGGCTATGGAACTGGCTAATGCAGAATAGACACCAAATTGCCTCGCTTCATAGCTAGCGGCAGCTACTACTCCTCTTTCTGCACTTCCACCAACAGCTATGGGTTTGCCTTTTAATTCAGGATGATCCATTTGTTCAACAGAGGCATAAAATGCATCCATATCTATATGAATAATTTTTCTCTGTGGCAGAGCCTCTTCCATTTTTCAAAGATAGTACAATGCCAATCATTCCTTAAGAAAAGCTATCTAACCACTTCAAAAGGCAGTGTATAGGGTTGGCTATTTCCACTTTGCATTTTAAGGTAATATACGCCTGAACTTATGTCCTTCAATTGATAAGATATCGTTTCATTTCCTGAAAACCGGATACTTCTATTGTCAATTACTTTTCCGGTAAGATCCAAAATATATAATTGCAATGGTGCTTTTAAGTTAGCTCCTTTTAGTTGAAGTGTAAATGTGCCATAATTTGGATTCGGCGTTACTTGCACTAATTCAATTTGATCCGCTAAACTGATACTGCTCACACTTAGATCAATAATTTGTTTTGCTGTATCGTTTCCACAATCATTTGAAGCAATCAAAGCAACTTCATAAACATCAGGTGTGGAATAAGTATGATTCACATTATTGCCTCCAATTTGACTAGTGCCATCCCCAAAATCCCATTCAAAATTTTCTGTGTTTTCAGAGGTATTGGTAAAGCTTACTTGTAAACCATTGATACCAAAATCAAAATCAGCCATCACCGCTAGGTGTAAAACAGTAACTGTTGTGACAAAGCTATCACATGTATTAGCATTAGTAAGATATTCAGTTATTGTATCAGCCTGCAAAGGATCACAAGTAGTCAAACTAATGATGGTGCTATCATAAGCATCTAAATTGGTAATCATTGTTACAAAACTATCACATCCGTTAAAGGCAGTCAATGTATCAATAGTTGTGCCTACTAAAAGTGGGTCACATGTGTTTGTAAAAATTGAGATAAAAACATCCTCACAGGAATAAGCACAAGTACCAGCCGTTAAAAGCGCATTTCTAGTGGTGTTTAACAAGGCCGCATCTACTCTATCTTTTTGACCTAGCGTAAATCTATCTAAGCCGCCACAGTAACTCATATAGTTATCAAAAATTCGATCTAAATTTCCTTCTGTTGTGCAATTGGTTGAATTGCATTGATTTTGAGTATGTGGTGGCGTATCACAAACCCTATCACCTTGTGTGGCACAATTAGAATTGTTTGGACAGGTAGCACCATTATCGCCCTCAAAAGTATGAAAAAGCCCTAAGCCATGTCCTAATTCATGCGCCACTAAAGACGTGTTTTGGTTCATGGAAGTGCTAATGATAGCTGCGCCATCAATGTCAAAATTGGTGCCCGTTGGATAATAAGCATAGCCACCCCAACCGGCATTAAACTTTGTAATTACCCAAATATTATAATATTGATCATGTGGCCAATTACTCAAATTTTTCAACTCCAATTCATTGGAATTATCTTCATAATTTAAGATTAAACCATTCGTCAAATAATCTGTTACGCCGCTAGCATTCACTCTATTGATTCCGTTGGTTGGATTACCAATAGGATCTGTTTTTGCTAAACAAAATTCAACATCCATATTCGGTCCGGGACCATTTATATCGTTCCACCTATTATTAGCACCATTGATGGCTTCTATTACCTTGGCATCTGAAATATTGGTGCCAACTCCAAGGTTTTCTCCTTTATGCATAATATGTACCACTACCGGAATGGTATAAGTCGATCTCCTTTCTGTTGAATTACTTTTGTGTTGTTGAATCTTACTTTCCACTAAAGCTCTTTCTAAACGATAAGCTTCATTGTTTTCCATCAAAAATTGATGGACAGGATCAGCACCGCAATTGTTTTGTGAATGGGCCATTTGAAATGACGAAAAGCAAAGCATACTAGTGAGTAAAAGAGATAGGACATTACGCATTATAATAACTTTTAATAAACAAGATACAAATTTATAGGTCGATGGTTTATTTTGCTTTGAAGTATCTTTAAATTGTATCTTCGAAATAATGCAAGAAGACCAAATAAGTATATTAATGCCGGTGAAAAATGCCATGCCGTTTTTATCCGAATGTCTTTCGTCCATTATTAATCAAACTTATCAAAATTGGGAGCTAATTGCTGTCAATGATCACTCTACCGATACAAGCTTTGAAACATTAACTCAATATGCTAACCAAGATAAAAGAATCAAGGTTTTAAATAATAATGGAAGTGGAATTATTGATGCATTACGTTTAGCTTATTCAAAATGTAGTGGCTTTTATATTTCTAGAATGGATGCGGATGATATTATGTCGAATAACAAATTGGAGGTTTTAAGTGAAGCTTTAAAAACAAATGGATTAGGACACATTGCTATTGGGAAAGTGAAATATTTCTCTGAAAATGTTTTAGGTAATGGCTATAAAAGCTATGAAAAATGGTTGAATAGCTTAACAGAAGAAGGAACTAATTTTACGGAGATCTATAAAGAATGCGTTATCCCGTCTCCTTGCTGGATGGTCCATAAAACTGATTTTGAAAACTGCGGCGCATTTAAAAGCAACATTTATCCTGAAGATTATGACCTTTGCTTTAGATTTTACGAGAATGGTTTACAATGTATTCCCTGCAATGAAACTCTCCACTATTGGAGAGACTATGCCATAAGGACTTCCAGAACAAATGAGCATTATGCCGACAATAGATTTCTAGATCTAAAATGCCATTATTTTATAAAACTAAATTATCAAGTAGGGCGACCTCTCATTTTATGGGGAGCCGGTAAAAAGGGTAAATCAATTGCTAAAAACTTAGTTGAAAATGGTATTGATTTCCATTGGTTGTGCAATAATCCAAATAAAATTGGCAAAGATATTTATGGCGTCGTATTGACATCTTCTCATCAAATGGAGACAATAGAAAATGCCCAAATAATAGTTGCTGTGGCGAATAAAGTTGAGCAAAAAGAGTTAAAAGATTATTTCAAAACAGCCAACTTAGAAGTAATGAAGGATTATTTTTTCTTTTGTTGAGAAATTAACCAAGCAAAAATCATAGCACAATTAAACTACATATCGAATACTTAAATCTTGTTTACCACAGATACTCAGATATCAAATTTATCTAGTTTTTAAAAGTTTATTCTTGCTTACTCAAATTAGATAAATCTAATGAATCTTATAGTTTATCGATTGCGCCTTGGCGCATAAGATTTTAATAAATAAGAAGCAATCGGTTTGACCTTTTTATTAACTCCTACTCATAAAACATCATCAAAAATATCTAAGCATCTGTGGTTATAAAAGATATTAATGAAAAGTGTAAGCGTTATAATGATTTATTTTTCGTCAAAGCCAAGCACTTGTTTTCTTAAAATATGAATGGGTGCTTTTCTATTATGATGTTTGTCTTCGAAGTCCTCAATCAATTTTATCTTATTTATTCTATGAATTCTAAGTTCCTCACCAAGAATACTAGTCACCACCATATCTACTGTGCGCATTTTAGTTTCATGATCTAAAAAGTGGATATTATCTGCTTTCAAAAACAAATTAATGCTGCCATCTGATCGCTGTTTCAATACCTGATGCCAAGAAGTGGCATCGATAGTATGCTCTTCGAAATCGTTGTCATAAACTTCAAATTTTAAATCCCAGTCCACTGGCAATTTTGCTGGATTGAACTCCCACGATTTTTTAGTTGGTGCAGCGGCAACTATTTTTTTGGTGACGGCAAGTAGATCTCTATCATTATTGGGAGATAGCGTTAGAAAATAGGGTTTATTTTTTCCATGTCCAATTTCCCAACCTAACCTTCCAAAGGATAAAACTAAATTATCTAGGTTGTTCACTAAAAAAGAGTAATCACCTCGATTTTTATCTTTTATGGCTTCAATGATAGTGCTTTCGTTTGCCTCAAACCACTCCCAAAAACTTTCAATATTTTCTACCATTTGAATTAGATTGATTAATCTTCAATAAAATTCAATGTTACGTTGGGATTGGTAGTGTCCACATCAATTTCGTAGGTATACTCTCCGTTTGACAATTTGGTTGCGCCAACATAGTCGATCGGCTGAAAAACAAACTCTTTACCGTCTATGGTTAAACTAACATAGGCATATTCATAAGCGAAATCAAATCGTTTGTACACACTAGTCAATCCATTACCCAAGTTCCCATACTCATTTTCTCCGCCACTGGTGTTTACAAAAAGGTCTTCAAAATCATAAGGGCTGGCATTGCTCACTCTTATCAATACATTTTTTTTGGGATTTAAAGGATCAATACATCCACTAAACAAGAGTAGTACACTCGATAAAATTAAAATATAGTTTTTCATAGGAAAGTTTTTTAAGTTTAGAATTATGCTTTTGAGGTCTTTAATCCCTCAATGTCATTTACAATATTACAGCAAAATTAATTCCAAAACACAAAAATCTATACTCTTTTAAGAGTATTTAAACCTTTTCTATAATGGTTGCATAACCTTGACCAACGCCTACACACATCGCCACCAACGCATATCTTTCATTTCTTTTGTGTAACTCAATGGCGGCTGTTTGTAATATTCTAGTGCCGGAAGCACCTAATGGGTGTCCTATAGCAATCGCTCCACCATTTGGATTAACTCGTGGATCATTATCCTCAATATTTAAAAGTCTGGTACAAGCTAATGCTTGCGCTGAAAAGGCTTCATTAAACTCTATGATTCCAATATCCTTTAAAGTTAATCCAGCCTTTATTAAAGCTTTTTTAGAAGCGTCAACCGGGCCAATGCCCATATACTTTGGCTCAACGCCTACTACTTGTGACGCTACAATTCTCGCTTTTGGTGTAAGATCGTATTGTTTTAAAGCCGTTTCCGATGCAATTAACATAGCGGCCGCACCATCATTAATACCAGAGGCGTTGCCGGCTGTCACTGTTCCGCCATCAGATTCTTTCTTAAAATAGGTATTTAATGCCGCTAATTTTTCTAATGTCGTGTCTTCTCTGATAAACTCGTCTTCATTAAACCAAATAGACGGTTTTTTTCTTTGCACTAATTCAATTGGAAAGATTTCTTCCGCCAATCGACCTGAATTTTTTGCTTTTGCTGCTTTTTGTTGTGAATTATAGGCAAATAAATCTTGATCTTCTCTGCTTATTTTATAAAGTTCAGCTAAATTTTCTGCTGTATTTCCCATTGGATCAGTACCATACAATGCTTTCATTTTGGGATTAACAAATCGCCAGCCAAAACTACTGTCATGCATTTCTACATTCTTTCCAAAAGGTCTATCAGATTTAGAAATCACCCAGGGACCTCTTGTCATATGCTCAATACCACCAGAAATAAAAAGATCGCCATCACCACTTTGTATCGCTCGTTTGGCATGCACAACAGCAGACATTCCAGAGGAACAAAGCCTATTGATGGTTTCGCCCGGCACAGAAAATGGTAAGCCGGCTAAAAGTGCCGCCATTCGCGCTACATTTCTGTTGTCTTCTCCTGCTTGGTTATGACAGCCTAAAATAACATCATCAATTTTATCAATAGGTAATTTTGGATTTCTTTCAATCAAAGCTTTTATTGCCAGAGCAGCTAAATCATCTGTTCTAATGGAAGATAAACTTCCCGTATACTTGCCAAAGGCACTGCGCACTGCATCTACAATGTAAGCTTGGTTCATTGGTTAAAATTTAAAAAAATAAATGATAGTTTAAAAGATAAAAGTACAACTTGAAGTCGCCAACTATTCATATTCTATAGTTACTTCATCTATATATAAAGTAGAGCCTACAGCCCCTTTGCCTTCATCAGCATTATCACTGGAAGCAAAATATATCACCACATTGTCCGGTGATTCCGTTGTAAAATATTCTAGATTTAATTCAAAACGTTCATATTCATCCATCGTTACATTGGTCGAAAATCGCGCCCATGAAATAGTGTCCAATTCAGTGTATATGTCGTTACATTCATTGGTTTTTTGACGGCACTTTTGGGTATAGGCATATATCCCGCAAGAATCTCCTTGAACTGAAATGTATTTATAATAGCCACTGACCTTTTTAATTCTTTTATTAAAAGGCTTACCAAATTTTAAAGAACTAATCGGATCATTTAATTCTGACGTAAAAGCTCCAATAGACAGTGCTCCTCCGGCAATAGGAAGTAATTCAGACAAAGGTTCTTTTACCGCTCTTGTAGTTAATTTAGCCGCAAATCCTTCAGGATTGTATGCTTCATCACCTGATACCCTTTCTACAGGAACGCCTCCTTCAAAAAGATCAAAGCCTTCATTGGGTGTCACCCAAAATACGGTAGGCTCCGGTACATAGTAGTCTCCAACCTGCTTATATTTCCAATCATCGAAAGAAGTATTGGGGATGGTTGAAAAGCTTGGCGTTTCTGTGCGACACAATCTCACAGCAGGTTCACAAACTACCTCCGCTTCCTCACAACTTATCATTACTAGTAGCACTAGAAAAATAGATATCGTACTAAATTTTTTCATGGAATGGAAGATAGTGAATTATCAATATTAAATCAAAGAAATTACAAATGAGACACTAAAATTAGAATTTACTTAATTCTTGTAAATCCAAGCGGATGGATCTGTTTTTGTTCTTCCTTTCCAAATTTCAAGATGGACTTCTGTTACGCCATCTTCATCAGAAAAGGCAGTGCCAATAACCTGCTTGGTATCTACCATTGTGCCTTTCTCTACTTGCACCTTTCCTAATCCGGTGTAGACAGAAAAATAATCGCCATGTTTAATAATCACTGCATTTTTAAAAGTAGGGTTACTCATTACGGTAACCACCTCTCCTTTGAATACCGCTCGAACAGCTGCAGCATCACTGGTTCTAATATTAATACCGGTGTTGTTAATCTCGATATTTTTTAATTCTGGATGCGGATAAGTGCCATAGCTTCTTGAGATATAGCCTTCATTTACCGGCCAAGGCAATTTACCTTTATTGGCATAAAAATCCTTTGACAATTGGGCTAAAACCGGATCGGGCGTACTAGGCAAACCTCCAACTGTTTTGGGTTTTCTTGCCGCTTCTGCCGCAGCAATTTCTCTTTCTATTATTATCTTGATTTCTCTATCAAGTTTCGCTCGCTCTGCTGCTTTTTTCTTTATATCGTTTTGATACTTTTTCTCATCTTTTCTGAGTTCTGCAATAACATTATTGATGGATTGCTTTTCATTGTCTAAACTCGCTAATTGAAGTTTTTCCTCCGCCAATATCACAATCTTCTCTTCCTTCATTTTTTCCAGCTCAGCAATTTTATCTTTTACTAACTGACTGGCTCTCTCAATTTCTCTAGCTTGTTCCTTTCTTTTTGAGCTTATTTTTTTGATATAATTCAATCTCCGAACAGCTTGATTAAAGCTTTCTGCTCCTAATACAAATAAAAACTTCTGACTAGATTTTTGATATTTGTAAGAATTCACGATTGATTCAGCATAGTTGGCTTTAAGCTTATCCAATTGATTTTTTAACTCTGCTACTTCTGCTTTATTAGAAACAATTTGCCTATCTATCAGCTTTGTTTCCGTATTCAAACTAGTAATCAAAGACTCTCTTAACGAGATTTTTCTTTTGAGCGCCGTTAGGTCACTGATATTAGTGTTAACGCTCTTTTTGGTATTGTTTAATAACCGTTCTGTATATCTTATTTCTTCTAAGATCTTTGCTCGTTTATTTTCCAAAGCCGTTTTGTCTTGGGCTATCACTGGAGAAAACGTAAAAAAAATAAAGAAAAGAATTAGAGAAGTTCTAACGTAGGAACTGAAGTGGTATAAATTTATATTTCTCATTGACATAGAATGGATAGTCTAACTTTTCATCTAAAACTACTTTTTGCGATGTAGCCTCAATATTTAAGTAATTACTGCCGCTTTTTATGCTATAAGTCCTCTTATTGGGCCAATTTTTATTATCAATTTTCTGATAATCAGTCAAAGTTACATCTAGGCTTCTTGATTGTAAAAGACTAGTTATCAAATAATGTTGAATACTTAGAGATTTACGGTCTAATTCTGCCTTAGCGATATAATCATCATCTTCCATGCCAAGTAGCACAACATCTCCTTTTAAACGCACATCAGGCCTTTTATCTTGTATCGGGAGTAATTTTCCTAAAAAAAGATCTTCTATCTCATCAAAGGTTAATGGCACTTGACTTAAGTTTTCCAAGTTAGCATATGTGCCATAATAGTATTCCTTCTCTAATTTATTAATGATTTTGACACTATCTTGGGTAAATAGTGCTCTTATGCCTTCAAATCCAAAAATGCTAAACGACATCCAGATTTGTTCATCATTCTTCCAACGCATGTCGGCGTTAAATGATTTGGTATCGCCATTTAGATCGGCTTTAATTTTAAAGCGAGCTTTTAATTCATCAAATTGCAAGTGCAAAGTGTCCATTACCCCAACAATGTCTTTTGCCTTTAGATTTTCGTAATTACTGGACTCAATAGTTTTTCTGTTACAGGAACTAATCGCAACTGTAAAAAGCAAAATTAGAATTGCTCTATTTATAGTTATTAAATTTTGATTGAATGGCATGATTACTCGATCAATGCTTTAGTTTTAATCTTCTTCTCTAGAATTTCCTTGTCACCTCCGGCTTCTAATGCCTTTTGCCAATTTTCTAAAGCTGCTTCTTTCTCTCCTAATTTAAAAAGGATATCTCCGTAATGTTCTAATAAAACAGGTCTTTCTTCTCCTTCTTTCGACATATTAGCAATGGCTTTTTCCATCCATTCTTTGGCCATTTCATATTTTCCTTCAGAATATAATATCCATGCATAAGTATCTAAAAAGGAAGAATTGTTTTCTACCAACATGTTAGACCTTTTACTCATTTTCTCTGCTTTTTCTAACTGATCATTTCTGAGTGAGAGAAAATAAGCATAATTGTTTAGCGTAAAAGCATCATTAGGATTAATAACTAAAACCTCGTCAAAGCAGCTATCTGATTTTATATAGTTGCCTAATTCATTATAAGCATTTCCTAAGGCAGATAGAATTTGAGCGACTGCTTCCGGGTTTGGAATATCCGTTTTTAGCGCCGCTTCATATTTTTCAGTAGCGCATTTGTAATCTTTCAATTGATCGCATGCTGCACCAGAATAAAATAAAGGTGTTGCTTCATTAGGGAATTTTTCTGCTCCCTTATTCGCAAATTCTAATAAAGACTGATAATCATTTTCTCTTATAAAAAGATCGAATAGCTGTAACCAAACGGTAATTGGACTTTCTTCAAAAGCAGCTGCCTTTTTATACGCTTCTATGGCTTCTTCTTTTCTATTGATGTTATATAAAACATCCGCATAGGCAGTAGCCGCTTTGGCATCATCAGGATGTGTTTTCTTTATCATTTCTGCCATTTGCAATACTTCTTCGGCCATTTCCGGCTTCGCAGCAACTTCTTCTATGTATGGAATAAACATAAAAATCTTAGTATTGATATCGAGTGTTTTACTTTCAAAAACCTTTCTAATGGCTTCATTGTATTCAGCATCATTACCCGTTTTTCTTTGAATTTCAGCAATTGCCAATAACGCTTGTGGCTGATCTGGATCTCTCTCTAACAATAACTCATAGGCTTCTTGTGCCTTTTTATGCATATCATTAGCTTCATAAATCTCCGCCATTAAGATGTAGTAATTATCATTATCAGGATACTCATCAATTAATTTCTTGATCTCTAATGCGGCTTTGTCAATTTTACCTAGCTTGATATATAGCGATTGTTTTTGCAGGCTTAACGGCTCCGAAATGCCTTGCATTTTTTCAATTTTATCGTACACTTCTATGGCCTCATCAGGTTTATCGGCTTTAGCGTACATATAGGCGACATCTTGATAATACTCCGTTAATTCGGGCATTTCATCAATAATGGCTTGATAAGCTTTTGCGGCACCTAAATAATCTCCTCGATGCGCTTTTGCTTCGGCATAGTAAATATGATACCATTCATTTTTAGGATTTAACTTGATGGCTTTTGCAGCAAATTGTTCCGCTTCATCTAAATTGTTATTCTCGTAAGCCAGTCTGCTTAACTCGTAATAGGCTGCGTGATTGTTGGGATCTAACTTAAGAACGGCATTGAAAAGCCCTGCGGCATCTTCAACATTTCCAAGCATTTTTTCGTTGACAGCTTCAATGTATAGGTTTTGTATTTGAAGTTCCTTTTTATCAATTTTATAGATGTAATCGTCATCTTTAACAATTGTTCCTTTACCCTTCTTTTGTGCTAATACATCGGTATGAAGTATTACACTTAGTAAAACAAATCCTATCAACCATTTTTTTGTCATATTAACTTTTGTATTCACAATAATCGCCAATGCTTAGGTCTTCAGGCGATCCACTGTATTTAACAAAATTACCTAGCATTGAGTTCTTAATAACCTTGTTCTCAATTTCAGTATTCAATTGTATGATGCTATTAGCAATAATGCAACTTTTAACCACTGAATTATCACCGATAGATACATGTGGGCCAACCACTGAATTTTCTACTACAACATTTTTGCCAATAAAACACGGTGGAATTATGACACTATGATTTAAAGTCGCCGATGCATCCACTAAATCCTGATCTTTGATAAACTCTAAAACTCTTTGGTTAGTATAAACCGTGGCGTCCTTATTACCGCAATCCAACCATTCTGCCACTTCTCCAGGATAAAACTTTGCGCCTTTTTGCTTCATGTTTTCCATGGCGTTTGTCAATTGATATTCACCTTTTTCTTTAAGGTCGTTATCAATTAAATATTCCATTTCTGAGCGAAGTAACGCACCATCTTTAAAGTAATATATACCAATGATAGCAAGGTCTGAGACAAATTCAGTTGGTTTCTCTACAAAGTCCGTAATATGGTTATCGTCTGCTAATTTCACTACTCCAAAAGCAGAAGGATCTGCCACTTTTTGGACGAAAATCATTCCATCTTGTTCTTCGTTGATTCGATCTTTTCCTTTAAATAAAGTGTCAGCGAAAGCAACGATTACTTTACCGTCTAATAAGGTCTTAGCGCATAAGATAGCGTGAGCTGTTCCCAACTTTTCTTTCTGATAAAAGATGTGACCTTGGGCCCCTAATCTTTTAGCTATTTTTAACAGATTGTCTTCTACTTCTTTTCCAAAATCTTCTCCAATAATAAATCCAATTGACTCAACTTTTTCTTCAGATAGATTTACAATGTCTTCAACTAATCGTTCAACAATAGGTTTTCCTGCGACAGGAATAAGCGGTTTAGGGGTAGTAATAGAGTGTGGCCGAATTCTTGTTCCACGTCCGGCCATAGGTATAATAATATTCATATTTCAGTTAATACTTTAATGATTCAATGTTCTGGAAAACATCAATTTTGATACATTCCAACATTTTAGGCTTGCTTATTTAACGCCTGTGTGACCAAATCCTCCTTCACCTCTTTCGGTTTCAGATAGTTCATCTACTTCTTCAAACGTTACTTTTTCGTATTTGTTAATAATCATTTGCGCGATTCTTTCTCCATGATGAACTTGTGCCGTTTCATTTGACAGATTGATCAAAATAATCTTGATTTCTCCTCTGTAATCAGAATCGATTGTGCCGGGCGTATTGAGTAGTCCAATACCTTTCTTTATGGCTAAGCCACTTCTAGGTCTAATTTGTGCTTCATATCCTTTTGGAAGTTCTATAAATAAACCTGTTGGAATAAGTGCTCTTTGTAATGGTTTTAAAGATACTGGTTCTGATAAGGAAGCTCTTAGATCTAAGCCGGCTGACCCTTCCGTTTCGTAGGCAGGTAATTGATTATCAGACTCGTTAATGATTTTAACTTTCATAGTAATTGTTTAGCATTGAGATATAGGCAATAAAAAAAAGAGTAGTTTCTCTGTCATCTAATTCTAACTTTATATCTCTTTTTTTATTTGAACGGCTAAAGATAAAATAATTCTAAGTGTTAATTTCATCTAGCCTAAATTTTAGAAAAGATATTAAGGTTTTTTAGGGCAAACGTTTAAAGAAGAAGGATACACATCTTTATCTGCATTAAAATTTGTTAGTCAATTAGCTAGTTAAAAATAGTTTATACTCAATTTGTGGCAAAAAGTTTGTAAAGTATTTCTATTGAATATCTTAATTTGTATAAATATTAAAACGAAGAATGAATAAAATACTTTTTAGCTTACTTCTAATGTTGTCTGCAAGTCTTGTATTTGGACAAATTGTTGATGATGTGATTGTATCAGAAATTAAGACCAATTACAAAGTTTATTTTGAAGGTGAAGAGTTGTTTGAAGCAGAATGTTCTCAATGTCATGGCTTGAAGGAAAAAGTTGTGTCTGTAGGTTTAGCGGACATTCATACTAAAAGGTCAAGAGAATGGTTGCTTACCTTTTTGGAGAAACCACAAACATTAGAGTACAGCGACGATCCTGAAACGAAGGCATATATAGAAGAGTATGGCTCCATCAACCATACTGTTATCAATCATCTTAATGAATCGGATTATAACAACATTTTAAATTTTGTAGAAAGCGAATTGAACGGACCTACTTATGACAATTCTAAGGTAAAGGAAGTTTATTATGTGCTGCAAAATAAAGATATCAAAGTTGGAGACTACAAAAATTATTTTCCTTCCGGGAAACTGTCTCACTTTTATATTTACAACAATGGCTTGCCTTGGGAAGTAAAAGAAGTTTATGACGTTTTTGGCGATAAAAAAGACGGTGGAAGCTTGAAAAACGGAACAGGAACCATCAATCGCTACGATAAATATGGCAACAAAGAATCTGTAACTACTTATGTTGGTGGATTTAGAAGTGGTGAATACAAGCAATATTATGATGGAGGTCAATTAGAGTTGTTGGGCTACTATTCTAATGGGAAGGCTAACGGTAAATGGACCTATTTTTATACTTCCGGAGAGATAAAAAATTACATTACTTATAGAGATGGCAGAATCATCTCGAATAGAGAAGGAGACAAACCAGATGTAAATCCGGGATTAAGATCGCCTGCGAATTATGGCACCAGTGCTAATTCAGCAAATACTACCAAAGCTTCTGAAGCCATTGAAACCACCACCATCATTTATCCTTATAATGAAACCATTAGATGGGAAAAGGGAGAAGCCTCCAATCCTACTTATACTGATCTTGGAAATAAACTAATATCAAAGCTAATACTAAAGCAACAAGATGATTTATACATCAATGCAACTGTCGGTTTTCAAAGGTTTCATCCTCCGGCTGTTATAGATAAATATGTCAATGAATTGAAAAGTTATGGTGAATTCGAATTCTATCGATTAGACAATGTAGGTTTTACAGATGTTGATGGAAAACAATTGGTGCTTATGGATTATTATTTATCATATATCTACCAAAACATAAAAATGTATGTGAGCTATGTATTAGTGAATGGTGAGTATAAACTAGATGGTTGGAGTTTTGAAGCCGCTAAAGAATAGTCTATAGTATTTATAGCGATCCGTTTTGAACATATTTTACTATAGCCACAATGATTAGCGCCAATAATATAGAACTTAAAATTGTGATGGCGATTTTCCATTTATCATAAGGTCTGTCGCCATGCGTTTCTCCTGTTCTGCCATTTATTAAAAAGCGATATACTTTATTGTTGTATTTAAATGCACTTACCCAAATAGGCAATAAAATGTGCTTAAAACTCACATCATCAAATTGTGTTTGAGAACTATTGATTCGTTGCTTATCACCACCAATATCTTGCAAAATATGCCCTCGAATAATATGTCCCATTTTCACTTTTACCAACCCAAAACCTTCTTGTACGCCAATTTGATAGATTTCTGTACGAAACCCTGAAAGAAATTTCTCATCAAAAGGAACAAGGTTATGAAGATCATATGGCTCCAAATAGTCAATATATTTAGAGTCTAAAGAAGTACAAGCGACAATCAAGGTGTCATCAAAATTTACATTTACATTTCCAGAAACGTTGTTCCATCTTGTTTTAATCACCGTTTGAGTAGTGGTTACCATTTTACCGTTTACCATTTGTTGCACCCGAACAGTATCAGTATAATGAATGCCTCGTTGCCCTCTATATTGCGTTCGGGTTTTGCTATCAAATGTCCAATAAGGAATATAAATGCCAACTATTTTATCATCTAACCGTTGGACATCTTTTAGTTTCCCCGGCAAAAACCACTTTCCTTTCAGCCATTTTTTGAAATGATCTTTTGCCTCTTTTTCAGTTATCTTAAATGGAAGAATAGCTTTAGGCTTAAGCAATGTAGAATTGTTTCCACCTTCCATTACTAAGCTATTGCTACAATACGGACAATCCATGGAACTAACTCCCGGAGGAAAAGTAGTATTGGCTCCGCAAGCACTGCACTTTACATCAACTACTTCTAACTTCTCTTCATCTTTTAAGCTGTTTCGGATAAACGACTCATAGTCAATTTCCTCAATAACGACCGTGTGATCGGTAATCTCATTTTGAGTGCCACAATATGGGCATACCAAATGCTCCGTACCGGGTTGAAATTTTAATTCTGCTGCACACTTTGTACAGTTTACAATTTCAACTAATGATGATACCGCATTATTTTCGGGCATTTGATTGAGTTATTGTTTTAGTAGATTAATTCTTAAATCAATAATCGTTAATCTTCATTCGTTAATTAACTGCTTGTAATGTTTCATTCAATCTTCGAGTAATTTGATTAACGATTGGAGAATAGTGATTAACGAATATCGAATTTTCTAATCTCGAATAATGGTCATTTACCCTTCTGGGATTGGAGGCGGCATAGTATTGAAAGCTGAGTTAAACTCCGTTAAAGAAGATGCCGGCATCCAATTCGCCAAGCCTGTTTTCCATACCAATGACTCCGGTTGAATAGCTCCCGTTTTAATGCCATCCATTATTAAAGCTACATCAAAAGGTCCGGTTGACTGACCATCTTTTGCAACATAATAAGTTACTTGATTTGGTAATGGCGGTGGCACACTAGCGCCTTTCGCCACTTGTGGTGTGGTCATTTGCGTCATCATTTGTTGCGCCATGGCAAATCCAATGCCCATTCCGATGCCTTCTCCAGCTCCACCACTTGGATTCTTAGCCGCATGTTCCATTGCTTCAGCTGCTTGATATTGCGTGTATTTGCTTAAGTCGCCAATAACACCCATACTGCTTCTTTTGTCTAAAGCCTCCTCTACTTTTGGTGGTAATGAAATATTCTCTATTAATAAAGAAGTTAATTCAATACCATATAATCCAATTTCTGTTTCAATTTTATTCTTGATGAATCTTGATAACTGATCGTAATTGGCAGCCATTTCAAGCACCGGAATTTTACTTTGTCCGGCTACTTCTGCAAACCTGCTCACAATGAAATTTCGCAATTGACCAGTTACTTCATCAACGGTAAATTGCCCATCGGTTCCGGCTATTTCACGAATTAACTTAGCCGCATCATTTACTTTCAAAGCATAGGTTCCGAAAGCTCTAATTCTTAATGGACCAAATTCAGGATCACGCAACATAATTGGATTCTGAGTGCCCCATTTTAGATTGGTGAAGTTTTTTGTATTGACGAAATACACTTCCGCTTTAAACGGACTGTTAAAACCATGCTTCCAACTTCTAATGGTTGTTAAAATAGGCATGTTTTCGGTAGTCAATTCATATAAACCCGGCTGAAAAACATCTGCAATTTCGCCTTCATTGACCAACACAGCCACTTGAGATTCTCTTACAGTTAGCTGTGCGCCATATTTAATTTCATTTTGATAGCGCTCAAAACGATAAACCATAGTGTCCTGACTATCGTCCGTCCAAGCGATAATGTCTACAAACTCTGATACTAGTTTTTTCCAAAGATTCATTCTGTATATATTTTATGATGACATTGCTATCATCGAGTATAAAAATTAATCCATGACAAAATACGATGGTCTCATTAAAGAAAGAAGAATTGTGAAAGAAAATTTAGCGAATCAAAGTTATATGACCTTCTTTATCTGTCTTTTCGCCTGTTTCTATGCTAGTAGCTTTTAGATAATAAACATAAACATCGAGTTCTTGATCTTCTCCTTTGTAAGTTCCATTCCATCCAACAGAAAAGTCATTGGTTTCAAATAGCAATTCTCCCCATCTATTATAAATCCTAAATTCATCCAAATCAAATTCATCCAAATCTCCTAAAATGGCTAGTAAATCATTGTCATTGTCGCCATTGGGTGTAAAAGCACTTGGTACATATAAACCCGGAACATCTATGGCACAAATTAATACGGAATCTCTTATAGGACAGGTTTCATTGCCTATTGGTGTAATGGTTACATACACATAGATAGAATCCCCAACTACCGGCTGAGCAAATGTTCCAGTACAACCTAAAACACAACTCAATTCTGCTTCAGATGACCATTCAACATCAAAGCTGGATCCATTAGGCGCATCTACGGTTACAAACAATGGAATGTTTTGTCCTTCCGGTACACAAATAATATCTGCTCCGGTTAATTCTGCTGTAATACCAGAAGTGGTGTTCACCATCACTAAATCGCTGCTGACTTCTCCTGAACAGCCTGCTTGAGTGGAATAAGTTGCTCTGATTAAATCTCCTTGAGAACCATTCACCAAAACAAAAGTATCGGCATTCTGACCAATTTGTTCTACTGCATTTAAATACCAAGTAATTTCTCCTGTTGGGCCTCCACCGGAAGTATCAGCAAAAAAGGTTACTGACTCGCCTTCACAAATAAGCACAGGATTTGGCGTTACTACTATTGATAAATTAGAAGGTGTTTCCACAATTATGGTATCTTCTAAAGTAATTACACAACCATTACTCGTAACCTCAACTGTATAAACTGTAGTTTGAGTTGGCATAACATCAAAGGTTAGTGGCAATGTCACCGGACCGGAAGGTAAAGAAGGATCTACCGGTTGCAACCAACTTAAAATCGCAGCACTGTTGATGCCACTGCTAATAGTAATTTGCGCTGTGTCACCAGGACAAACACTACTTGGATTAGCCACCATTGTTGCTTCTAATCTTCTTCCAAAAGCAAATGACGTATCACTAAAAGCTGTCCAATTGGCAACACTTACAAAAGTTGGACTCGCAAATGAATTTTCAGTATAACTCCATTCTCGAGCCGGATTGTTTTCCCAATTCACCATTATATCCCAATTGCCTTCTTCCGCAGAAACATATTGCAAGCCAATATCCATATTATCGTTGCCGCTTAATTGGTAAATTCTATGATAGAAAAATGGGTTGATCTCGCATATTTCGTCTTCTTTATCGTCTCTGTTATAGTTTTCTGAAGTAGCATCTACATTCGCCATTCTTACACCCATAACATTTGCATTGGCGCTTCCAGGTGTTAGTTGAACCACTCTTTTTCTAAGTGTTCCTAATGAAGAGCCTACTGGAAATTCGTACAAATCTGTGCTGTTCGTCGTCCAACTGATATAGGCGTCCCCTAAACTGCTTACAAAACCATCACTGGCTACAACAGCTCCATTATCAGGATTTAGCACCTGCATTAAGCTATTATCTGTTGCTAATTCGGCATCTAAAATTTGAAGTGTTCCGGTTGGGTCAATGAAGGCATCAATAGTTTGTCTTTTTAGATTGTATAAAAGACTTCCTTTAAGACTTAAGTTGTGAAAGGTAGTAATACTTGTTCCGGTTATGAGTTGTTCAATACTCGTATCTAATTCAACAGTACTTTGAAAGGCATTGAATACGCCGCTATTGTCCCAATTTCCTTTTACAACAAAAACGGAGTTTAAACTGGCAGCATCTAATCCTGAAATATTATGATTAGCAAGGTTGATGCAATCTCCATCAATCCAAACATAACCGGCATTATCGATATTACCATTAGTAGGTCCTGCGGCGGTTCCATTTTGCAAGCTGCCTAAAACGCCGACCAAAGCATTGTCCGTAACGGTTACTTGTGCTCCATTATTCACAAAAATTTGTGCTACTAAATTATTCCCTCCCAAAAAGAGAAATAATAAAACAAAAAATGATTGTATAAACCCCTTATACCTTTTCACTAAAACAAAATTAGTAAATAATTTAACTATATCAGGGGTTTGCTGTGAGGCAGTTTCTTAGTTATGGCTGCAATTTACAACTTTCTACTCACTTTTGAAGTACTATTTCGTAGCAACGGCAATCTGCTTCTTATACTTTTTAGTGTTTCCATCTAAATCAAACAAATCAATCAATATGATATATAAACCCGTTCTCACTTTTTCTCCTGCTTCATTGGTTCCATCCCACTTGAAAAAACCTTCTGTTCCTAGTGTTTCATTTCTTACCAAATGATTTACTTCTCTACCATTTGAATCAAAGATTCTTAGATTGGCTACAAACTCAATATTGTTAAGCTTATAGCTGATGATAGCAAAATCTTCAAAGCCATCATTGTCCGGACTGATTACTTCTGGCGAAACATTAATTTCATCCCCACTAACTATTTCGGTTGTTGAAGAATTTAAATAGGTTGGTGTGGCATATCCCACATTTGTGGATGCTGAATTCCAATTGTTTTGATCTTGAGTCGGCTTAGAGATGCTGATTCTTTCTAACGAAACGCCATTTTTATCATCTATAATTTCATTATGCCAATCTTCTGAATAACTCAGTCTATCTAAAACGGTCAAATCACTTCTGAATAAAACGACTACTCCTTCCTTATCATCATAGTTGACGGTAGAAGAAATTTGTACAAATTTACTCGGCGATTCTACATAATACGCCTGTTTAACTAAATCAGGATCTTGCGTTAGTACGATAAAGTCATTGGGAAAAATCAATTTTCTAGTTTCACTCAAATTTTGAAAAGTAGTAACAGAATCAGGCATAAAAACATCTGCTTCCGCTAAAATCAAATCTTTTGTAGAAAGTAATTTGTCGGAGGTATTATATAATTCCACAAAATCTACTTGGCCAGAATATGGATTAAACAAAACCTCGTTGATTAACAAATCTCCAACTTCTATAGACAAAGGCAGTCCAAATTCCCAACTATTTGCGACTCCAATTTCATTTCCTTCGCAGTCAAACAATTGGCTAACAGTTATGGTATAAATGGTGTTGGCTACTAAAAATACAGGTAATTCAATGGCAATTCGATTAAGTTCAGGTTCAACAACCGTAAAATCCACGATTGCTCCCAACCCGTTATCAATAGAAATAGATAGGTTGTTTAATGCCGATAAATTTATTTTCTCATTAAAAACAGCTGTGATATTAGCAGAGTCAACCACTTCTACATCTATTAATTGAATAGGTTCATTATCTGCCAAGCTCCCACTTACCGAATTTTCTCGTGCCGGCGTGCCGCCCGATGGATCTAATGATGCTTTCCAATTGACAGCTTCTAAACATGGGAAGTCTGTATCAATCATTTCTAATGACCAACCACCATCGTCTTTTATATTATCTCTATAAAAGGCACTCGTATAGGTAATGTTAAAAATCAATTGGCCATTTTCATCTCTTAGGGTAAGATCATCTCCCGAATCATTTAAAGTAGGTAAACCATCTACTCCTATTACTTCTCCAAAGCCACTGAAGAGTTCTACAAACTGTTCATTGCATACAACGGCATAAGCTCCCGGCACCAAAATTTTAGTTGGAAAATCAGCTATTCCTGTGGCAGATGCGTCTTGTAACGTCCAATTCTCCAATTGAAATGCCTTATCCGTTGGATTATAAATCTCTATAAATTCCACATTAGGAACGGAGGTAAAATCTTTAGGAGCAGCATGAATTTCTGTAATAATGACATCATTAAAAGCAGCTGGCACCGTTTCAAAATAAGAAAATGGCAAGGTTACTGTTTCCATCACATTACCACTTAAATCGCTAACTCCAGAAATTGTTATCTCATAACTTACGCCACTTTGAAAAGAAGATCCAAAAGTTAATCGTACTTCATCTGCACTTATCAATTCTACATTCGCAGGAAGGTTAATTCCATTGTTGACCATGTAAGAGGTATTGTCTAAAACCGTAACTGGATCAAGCGCTTCAGAAAATTCGATTAGGAGTGACGAATCCGATAACACATCTAATAACAATACCGTTGGGGCAATTGAATCCATAATACCTTCGCCTGTAACAGAGAAATCATCAAAGAAAAAGAAGCCTTCACTTCTTGTACTTGAATACTTAATTCTTACGCCTGAAAAAAGAGAAAAATTGTAGGTGTTATCATTTACGGTTCCTAAAGAAACTAAATTTGTTCCCCCTTCCTTATCGGCTAAAATCTCCCAGTTCCCTAAATTATCTCGAGTTACTCTTATTCTAACATTTACTTCGTCGCCACTATTTAAAGCGCTTCCTGGAGCAGTCGCCAAAATCTCAGAGCTATTAGACCCCGTTTGTTTAAATAATTTAAGTTGATCGGTATTCCCACTTTGCTCTCCAATTCGTAAATAATATCCATTAAGAGGTCCGGTTAAATCAGATTGATCCGACATTAAATAAACTTCAGCTCTATTGCTGGATGATGGATTACTTTCATATCTATGGTAAAATTCCCAAACGGCATTTTGTGCAGCAGAAGAAACCGTAATTAAATAAGCTTCTCCAGTGCTATTGATATCTTTCAATTCTAATTCACCACCAGTAACCGCAAATTTTTGAATCTCGCCAGACCATGTTGGATTATTAGAAATATCGCCATCAGAAAAATCATCGTTGAACTGACTGTAGCCCAACATGGAGGTTAGACAAAGCGTTATAAAAAGTAAATTTTTTATTAATGATGACATTTAAGAAGATTGTTGACTTAAGTTATTTTAATTTTAATCTATAAATATAGCCATTGAGAATCTATTTTATAGATAGATTAAAATTTATAACCACTAAAATAAACACAAATAAAATGAAAGTAGCAGTTGTAGGCGTAACCGGCATGGTTGGAAATGTAATGTTGGAAGTTTTGAAAGAACACAATTTCCCTGTTACAGAATTAATTCCAGTAGCTTCTGAGCGATCAAAAGGCAAAAAAATTAATTATAATGGAAATGAATATACGGTGGTTACCATTCCTGAAGCGATTGAGATGAGACCTGATATTGCTATATTTTCTGCAGGAGGTGGAACTTCATTACAATGGGCACCTAAATTTGCAGAAGTGGGTACTGTGGTCATTGACAACTCTTCTGCATGGAGAATGGATCCTGATAAAAAATTAATTGTTCCGGAAATTAATGCTAACGAGTTAACAGAAGCGCATAAAATAATTGCTAACCCAAATTGCAGCACTATTCAAATGGTAATGGCTTTAGCTCCATTGCACGACAAATATGGCATTAAAAGGTTGGTGATTTCTACGTATCAAAGTGTTACGGGAACAGGTGTTGCTGCTGTTCAACAAATGGAAAATGAGCGTAATAATATTGACGGAGAAATGGTTTATCCTTATCCAATAGATAAAAACTGCTTGCCTCATGGTGGAAATTTTGAGGCCAATGGATATACTTCTGAAGAAATGAAATTGGTGAACGAAACCAGAAAAATCTTAGGAGATGATTCTATTCAGGTAACTGCCACTGTTGTTAGAGTTCCAGTTGTTGGAGGACATTCAGAATCTATTAACGTAGAGTTTAAAAATGATTACAAACTAGAAGACGTACGAAATTTATTAGAAAATTTTGATGGAGTAACGGTTCAGGATGATATTGATCAATTTGTTTATCCTATGCCTTTAAGTTCTCAGCATAAAGACGATGTTTTTGTAGGTCGTTTAAGAAGAGATGAATCTCAGCCTAATTCACTGAACATGTGGGTTGTAGCTGATAACTTAAGAAAAGGTGCGGCTACCAATGCGGTACAAATTGCCAGCTATTTAGTAGAGCATAATTTAGTGGGCAAAGCTGTTGCCAAAGCATAACTCAACTCATCAACGTATTAAAATAAAGCAAGCCTTGTATAAATTATTTATACAAGGCTTAGGCTTTTAAGCAGGAGTTTCCCATTTCTGGACCATTAACTTATATTGCTAAAATTTTACTTAATAGAAGTAAAATGCTAATAATAAAACTTGGGTGTTTAGTCTGAGGGGATTAAATGTTGTTTGATATAATGGTTTAAAAAAAATCTCAACCATTATCGAGTAACTGCTACGAGATGAACCACTCTAACAGATATAAGACACTAATTCTATTTATAGTTCCAACTCTCTTATATTTAACGTTTAATCCTTCCAAAAATTATACAATAAAAAAAGCCCCGATTTCTCGAGGCTTCCTTCATTCAAATATTTAGAATTTATTGTTTAATAAATTTATTGATGGCTACTCCTTCAGAAGATTCTGCTTGAATAATATATGTTCCAGCTCTTAATTCAGATACATCAATTGTTCCTGTTTTACTTTCTACATTCACTTCTTTAACTAAAGCTCCACTTAAAGCATAAACTCTTACAACACTATTTTCAAAGTTAGACTCTATAGTAATGAAATCCTTAGCCGGATTTGGATATACGTAAATCTCATTGTCCTCAAGTGTAATTGACTTAATAAGATCAACTGCCGCAGGAACCGGACTATCTACTTTTGCTAAAGAATAAGTAGTGTTTCTTGCTACACCGCTGTTGATTCCAGTTAACGTCACTTCATCAATATAAACATAATCAGCATTACCGCTCGCATCACATTGGAATCTAAAATCAAATCCACTATTGAAGCTAAAGTCTGCTGAGTTTAACACTACAGTTGCTGTATAAAAGGAATTATTGCTAAAGCTTGACCCACTTGCATAAGCAGCTACTGTTTGCCAACCAGAACCATCATTTACTCTTACCCAGAAATCTTCTCCATTCTCCATGCTATAAGCATAGAAGAAGAAGGTTAATTCTAACTCGTTGTACCCCGTTACATTCACATTGTTCAACGTCATTGAAGAAACTGTTCCTGAGTTATCTCTTAGTCTAATTGACTTAGTTCCTTCCCAAGATCTAGAACCACTGTATCTAGCGCAATCACTTCCGCCATCTACCCAGCCATCCCAGCCAGACTCAAAATAGTGACCAAATATTAAGGTAGAACCCGAGTTTCCGCTATCGCATGCATCTGGAATTCCGTCGCCATCGGTATCAATATTATCATCTCCATTGGCACAAACATCATTAGCATCACAAACGCCATCACCATCGCTATCTTGGAATGTTCCAGAACATCCACAGTTTGAATCGTAAACATCACCTGTTGTACAAGCATTTCCATCATTACAAGGAGTGCCAATTAAGGCATCATCTGTACCCGGACATTGATCAACGTTATCACAAACACCATCGCCGTCACTGTCGCCTCCGGCATTATCGCAAGGTCCACCACTACCTACAACACAGAAAGTTGTAGCTTCAGAAGTTGTAAAAGATCCTCCACTAGCGTAAGTTACTCCACCACTGGTTAAAGCGTAATTTCCACTACCATAAGAACAGCAGATACCATCTCCATAAGAATCATTAATGGTAAAAGTATAGTTTCCATCGGCTAATGTTACATTGATATTTAAAGTAGAACCATCTGGTTGAGAAGCATAAGTTCCGCCAGATGCTACTGTAGAACCACCGCTGTTTTTTATTGTCCAGCTGGTTTCTTCAGGATAGTTATCAAATTTAATTGTTACTGTTACATCAGAATTAGCACAATTTCCACCTGTATTGGCTAAGGTAGTAAAGCTTGTGCTTGCTGTTCCTGAAGCATTTCCCGCAGCATCTTTAGCCACAACAGATGCACTATAAGTAGTACTTGCTGTTAATCCAGTTAAGTTAGCAGAAGTTCCTGATACTGTTCCTAAAACAGTTCCATTTAAAGCAACATCATATCCTACAACACCAACATTATCCGTTGATGCATTCCAAGTTAAAGTTGCTGTAGTTTGAGTGATATTGTTAGCTGATAAACTTGTTGGTGTTGATGGTGCTTGTGTATCTGCAGTACCGCCACCGCCACATTTATTTGAATTAGCTAAGCTAGCTCTTCTTACACTGCTAGACATTACCACTTGCATTCTTGCTTTTTGATCATTGGTGAAAATATTCATGCAATAATCGTTGGTATAATCCATATAGTTTTGAACCATATCTGTAGACCCACAAGATACATGAGTAGTTGGACAGCCATAGTTGGCAGCATCAGATGTTGGTGTATCGTTGCAGTAATCATCTACTGAACAACCTCCGTCTCCCCAAATATGTCGCAAACCTAACCAGTGACCTAATTCGTGTGTTAAGGTTCTTCCTCCATCGTAGTTACCTCCACCTGGAAATGGTGTTGCTTGGCTTCCTACTGAAGAATAAATTACAACTACTCCATCAGTATTAGCGCCTCCATTACCGGTTCCAATTCCGGCTAATGAACTTGCTTCAGGAAATTGAGCATAGCCTAATAACCCTCCACTTAAATCAGACACCCATACATTACAATATTGAGTTGGATCCCAAATTGTGTTAGGCTTAATAGTGCTTTCATAATAACTTTGAGAATATGGAGGAGTACTAAAACCTTTTGAGCTTCTGCTTACTCTATCAATTCCAGGCTCAGACATTGTTCCTCCGCTTGGATTAATAGTGGCAGCACAAAATTCAATTTCAACATCTGCTCCTACTGGATTAGTGTTAGAACCTGATCCATATTTTCTAAAATCTTGATTTAACTGATCGATTTGTGCATTAATATATGTAGCACTAATATTGTCTGCTCCATTATTATGGATGATATGAAATACAATTGGAATAGTAATGACTGCTCTTTGAGCACTAGCCATTTGTTTATAGGCAGCTACTTTGGGCTGCATCCATCTTTCTAAATCTTCTAATGTTCCTAGATTTGGATTTGCTGCTCTAAGTGCAGCGTCTGCCTCCATAGTGGCGCATCTAATTTTGCCATCTGGAGTTCGTTCTTGTTGGGCATAAGTTGTTAAACTCAACATAATTGCTAACGCAACTAATAAGTAGTTGTTCTTCATAAATAATTGAATTTTAGGTGTTAATATTTATTTCTATGTTCCACGGCATACGTGAAACGTTGCGGAAGATAGACGAATTAGTCAATAATTCATAAATTTTAACATTTAAATCAGGAAGGACTTTTAAACAGTCGGTGAATCATCAATTTTATTTTCCATAAACTTCTTAGAGCCGGTTCCAACACCAAGAATAGATTTCATGGCATCTTCTACGGATACATCCACTCTTTGAATTTGATGTTCTTTAACGTGAAAAATAAATCCATTGGTAGGGTTAGGGCCTGTGGGAACAAACACCGTAAGGGAATCACCGTTGTATTCATCGGTAATAAATCCAGTCATTCTAGTGTCATTACCAAACACATCAACTAAAACCACTTCTGAAAAAGGTGTTTTTTCTCTATTTGAAAATTGTTTTACGGTTTCGCTAATGCCTTTGTAGAAAGGTATTCTACTTAACACATTTTCATCTAGTTGTTGCCATAAGTAGTTGCCCATTGTGGTTCTCATTAACCCTCCCATGCCAAAACAAATTAGCAATACAATGAAAATAGCCATGATGTTGGCTAAAAACTTATCAATGGACCCTCCAAAAGTGAGAAGGTTGGTAATAGGCGCAATAAAACCTAAAATTAGGCTAAACACCCAATTCAATACAATTAAAAGAATAGCTAATGGAAGAATTACTAAGAATCCTCCAATTAAAGTGGTATAAACATAATCTTTGAAATCTTTCTTTTTATGCTCTGAAGTCATGATTGAAAACTATTTACTATACTCTTACGAAAATTAGGAAAGAATAATTACAAATAGCTTCAGCAAGCACTAAAAAAAACTTAAATGTGGCAAACTAATTTAAGTTGATAATCTTTTAGTTCTTCTTGTGTTTGCTCAAAATTCTCAGTAAATCCTAAAATGAAGCCACCGCCACCGGCGCCACAAAGTTTTAAATAGTAACCACCGGAATCTAAACCTTTCTTCCAAAGTCTATTAAACAACTTAGGTATCATTGGTTTAAAGTGCTTGAATTGGAATTCAGACAACTTAGTAATATGTCCGAATAAAGTGGCGTGGTCGCCATTAAGAAATGCTTGAATACAATTATTGGTAAAAGGCTTTAATTGTTTGTCTACAAACTCTCTGAAAGTACCTTCTTCCATTTTTTCCATATAGTATTTTACTAATGGCTCTGTTTTACGAGGTGTTCCTGTATCAATTAAAAAGATAGCTCCTTTACCATTGGCTTTTGAAATAACCTTTACGGGTTCAATATCTTCTTTTGATTTAATGAGTAATGGTAAGTTGATATAGCAAATTAGAGGGTCAACACCTGAACTGGTGCCATGAAAAAACGACTCCATTTGCCCAAAAATCTTTTTCAGAAACGAAATGTTCTCTTTTGTAAGATCTTCTGTAATTAAAATTTTATTGTCGGCATATCTATCATAGATAGCAGCCACTAATGCGCCTGAACTTCCAATTCCAAACCCTTGAGGAATAGTAGAATCAAAATATAAACCTGCATTCAATTCTTCTTCAAACTTAGCTAAATCAAGCTTAACAGGAAATGCTTCATCTACTTGTAGATTCTTTAAATGATTGAGAAACTTAAATAAATTTTGATTAGAATTGGCAAACTCAACTGGGCACTGCTCTTTGGCTTGATCGAAGGTTAGTTTCCCTTTGAAAATATCGTAGGGGAGCGTTAAGCCCATAGATTCTTGTATGATGCTATATTCTCCGAAGAGTAATATTTTAGAGTGAAAATTAACGTCTTTTTTCGTACTCATATTTTCAGTTATTATGGGTTTTTATGCCAATTTTACCGGACCTTTCCCCACAAAATCTCTAATCCATCTGCCGTTCTCACATAAAGGTAACAACTGCTCCTTAATAAAGGTTTCAACCTCTTGCGTAAAAGATTGAGGGTATAGTAAGTGAACATTTGGTCCTGCATCTAATGTAAAATAAGCAGGAATATTTGTTTTACTTCTCCAACTTCTCAATCTTTCAATGATCTCAAGCGTGGCCGGTTTCATAAGTATGTAAGAAGGCTTTGAAGTCATCATTAAAGCATGTAACGACAGTGCTTCCTCTTCTACTATATTACCAAAGTTAACTAAATCTCCCTTCTTTAGCGCCTCCAACAATGTTAACAAATGGTTTTCCGCTTGCTCATACCTTACCGGAGCAAAAATATTATCCTCCATTAAAGCATGTCCTGCTCTACTAGACACTGATTTTTCTTCTCCATCTACAATTAAAACAGCATCTCTAAAAGTTAAAAATACCGGATCAATTCCTTCGTAATAAGGAATGGCGTATTCTTGAGAACTTTCTCTAATGTCGTCGTGCATACCCCAAAGCGCCAATCCCGGATACACTGATCTGCAAGCACTTCCCGAACCTATTCTTGCAATAAAACTTGCCTTATGGTGAAAAGCCTCGTCGTCTTGCAAAGTACCCATTAGCTCTCTTTCAATAGAACATAAACATAAGGCTAATGCACTCATTGAGCTAGCAGAGGAAGCAATTCCGGCAGAATGCGGAAATGAATTTTCCGAAAAAATTGTAAAGCTTAAAAAAGGTATAAAAGGAAAAAACTCTTCAATAGACTTAAAGAAGTGTTCAATTTTCTTTAAAAACTTTGGACTCTCTTCATCGTGAAAGAAAAGTCTTACATGATCAGAATGAGCGACATTAGATTTGTATATGTATTCTACTTTGGTAGTAGTGTGTGATTGACTCAAGGTAAAGCTAATAGATGGATTTCGCGGTAATTGAAAGCCATACTTTCCCCAATATTTTATTAAAGCAATATTGGATGGGCTTTGCCAAGTGACATTCCCATTAGCCGCTTTTAATTTATTTTGGTCTAACTGATCGAGTGACAAAGTAAAATCTAAATGATGCATAATGAATTGGGTTGTTTCTGTTAGAAGTTGTTTTCTTTGATCAGGTCTATAAAATATTTTACTTTTCGCCAATCGGTATCAGGATATACGCCGTGACCTAAGTTAACGATGTGTCTATTGCCTTTAAAACGATTCATCATTTCGATAGTTTTCGCTTTAATTACACTTTCATCGGCATATAAAACGCATGGGTCTAAATTTCCTTGTAAGGTTTTAGTATTCTTAGTAGCTGCTTTAAATTCCTCCACAGAAATGGCCCAATCTAAGCCCAACACGTCGCAATCTAAAGTGGCGAGATCTTCGATACTAAAATAGGCCCCTTTAGCAAAAACAATGGTAGGCACTTCAGTGATGGCTGCACTTATTTTCTGAATATATGGGATGCCGAAAGTCTTGTATAATTCTTTATCTAAAATGCCCGCCCAAGAGTCGAAAATCTGAACGATATCCGCTCCGGCTTTAATCTGCGTTTTTAAATATTGAATCGTCGCTTCGGTAATCTTATCTAATAACTTGTGCGATAATTCCGGCTGTGTGTACAACATTTTCTTTGCCTTAGAGAATGTTTTGGAACCACTTCCCTCAATCATATAAGAAAAAATCGTCCAAGGCGCACCGGCAAAACCAATTAATGGAACACGGTTGTTAAGTTCTCTTTTGGTGATCTCAATTCCCTTTTTCACATAGTCTAACCTTTCCGAAACACCTTCGACTTGAAGGGCATCTACATCAGCCATGTTTTGAATCGTCTTAGGAAACCAAGGCCCTTTTTTCTCGATCATTTCATAATCCAAGCCCAAAGCTTCAGGAATTACTAAAATATCTGAAAAGATAATGGCAGCATCAACACCTAAAATATCAACGGGTTGGAGCGTAACTTCACAAACTAAATCAGGAGTGGTTACCAATTCTTTAAAACCGGAAAGCTTTTCTCTAATGGCTCTGTACTCAGGTAAAATTCTACCTGCTTGACGCATGACCCAAACAGGAGTTCTTTCAACATACTCCCCTTTGGCAGCCCTTAATAATAGGTCGTTTTTAAGCATAGTGTAAAGGTATATATTAGTATTAAGTAGTGGATGATTCGCAGTGAGTTTTAAGTATTTGGTAATTTGGTGATTCGTTTGTTCGGTTGTTCGGTATCTAATGAAATTTATTTCTTTGCTCTTTCGATAGCTTTTTGGAGATGGCTTACTTCATTATTCAATCTCATCATCATGAGTCCGCCTTGAATATCTTGTATGGTAGCTATCGATTTTGTTTTAGCCATATCGAGATCATTGAGTTTTAAATAGTATAGTTCCGTTAAAACTTCTGAGAGATCATTTATAAAAGTTGATAACTCATGCTTGAAAACACCTTGGCTAGAAGTTTCTAAAATCGTGTTTCCTATGATGCAACCGCCCATTTTTGAATATTTTTCTTCAATTTTGGATAGCAATTCGTTTAATATTTCATTGCTGGGAAAATCACTTTCAATTGTTTTTAAGTAAACCTCATTTTGAAAATAAACATTGGTTGCTTTTAAAACAGAACGCATTAAATCTTCCTTGCTCTTAAAATAGTAGTAGAAGTGCGCCTTTTGAATGCCGCAAGCTTCAGACAACATAGCTATACTCGTTGCATAATAGCCATGCTGTAAGAATAGCCTTCTAGATTGCTCTATAATTTCTTCCTTTGAGGTAACGATTTTAGGCATACTATTTAGCCAATTTTCTCGAGTGCTTTATGAAATGACCTAACGATATCTCCTGCCGGTTCTTTACTGTGAATGTTTCCAACACCTTTCCCAGCCTGCCAAATGTGATCGTAACCGGGTTTGTTAACTACTTTTTTATGCTGCTCCATCCCTCTCAAAAGTAAAAGCGTTCTCATTAATTTTTTTGTACTCGGTTGCTTTAATAGAAATCCAAATATAGGATTCACCATTAATCCTCCTTTTTCAATATCCGGAGTTCTTATGACAGAGGAAGTTGTTCCAGCCAACTTATTCGTCCAAACAATATCACTTTCATTGGCTTGCACGATGGCTTCTTTGTAATTTTCAGGGACAATACATTCATCCGTCGCTAGAAATCTTGTGCCCATTTGAACTGCGGCATAACCCATTTGTAAAGCCTTTATAAAATCCGTTTCGTTTCCAACGCCCCCAGCACAGACCAATGGTATTTTTAAATCATGTAATTCATTCATCATTTCTTCCGGCGAAGCCAAACCTGTTTGGCCGCCAGCTCTATTATTTACACAGTTTAATCCGTCAACTCCAGCATCTATTGCCTTTTGGGCAAACTTTCTAGTGGTGATGTCATGATAAACAACAATCTTGTTTTCATGAGCGCGATTGACCACCCACTTAGGATTGCCAAGCGAGGTAAGAAAAAATTTAGTCCCTTCTTCTATAGCAATATCCATCCATTCATTTAGCCGCTTTTCATACCGCTTATTGCCTGCTAAGAGCGTAAAATTGACACCAAATGGTTTATCCGTTAATTGCTTGATAAGCTGAAGGCCTTTTCTAAAATCGTGTTTGTAAACATACGTCATGGTAATCGGCTGAACGACTCCTAATCCGCCCGCTTCGGATACTGCTGCTACTAATTCAGGATTAGATCCCGGATACATTGGACCACAAACCACAGGCGTTTTAATACCTGTATCACTTAAAAATTGATTTGTCATATTTATTTTATTGAACGTTCGTTAAATATAATTATATTATTTAACCCAGAGAACTCTTTTTCACTTAATTAATCTTAGTAGTCTAAACATTTGCCCCACCTCTAACTTGTATTTTATGAATTAAAAACAATTACAAGAATTTTTATCCTTTGGATAAAAAAAATGATTCAAAGAATCTAGTATCTGCAAATCTGTTGAAGTCCAAAAAATTTAATCCTTGTTTTTCTTTAAACAGAAATCATATTTAAGAAAACATTACTTCAACTTACTGAACTATGTTAACCACATAGATTATGTATTTTTAGCAAAGCAATGCGTGCATTGTATTTTACAACCACTAATCATATAAAAATATGTCTCATTCAAAATACCCTCACCTTTACGAGCCTTTAGACCTTGGCTACACAAAATTGAGAAACAGAACTTTAATGGGTTCTATGCATACCGGCTTAGAAGAAGCTCGAGGCGGGTTAGAAAAGTTAGCCCGTTTTTATGCTGAAAGAGCCGAAGGAGAATGCGGACTGATAGTGACAGGAGGCATTGCACCTAATTTTGTAGGTGGTGTAAAACCTTTTGCTGCAAGATTAACCAACAAAGGTGGAGCAAGAAAACACAAAGTCATTACTGATGCTGTACATGCCGAGGGCGGACACATCGCTATGCAGATTTTACATGCAGGAAGATATGCTTATAATCCTTTAAACGTTGCGCCTTCTAAAATACAATCACCCATTACCCCTTTTGGAAAACCGAGGGCACTAAGTACTAGAGGCGTTGAAAGCACAATTAATGATTACGTGAATTGCGCTGTGATGGCGAGAGAAGCTGGCTACGATGGAGTGGAAATTATGGGATCAGAAGGTTATTTAATTAACCAATTTATAGTGAAGCATACCAACAAAAGAACTGATAAATGGGGTGGTGAATATCGTAATAGAATGCAATTCCCGGTAGAAATTGTAAGAAGAACAAGAGAAAAATTAGGCCCAGATTTTATCATTATTTATCGTTTATCCATGCTGGATCTTATTCCTGATGGAAGTACTTGGAATGAAATTGTACAATTAGCAAAGGCGATTGAGAATGCCGGAGCCACCATTATCAATACCGGAATTGGATGGCATGAAGCAAGAATTCCAACTATTGCCACTATGGTTCCTAGAGCTGGATTTGCATGGGTTACTAAGAAAATGAAAGACGAAGTAAGCATTCCATTGGTAGCCACCAACAGAATAAACATGCCTCATATAGCCGAAGAAGTTTTGGCTAGTGGCTCTGCAGATATGGTTTCTATGGCTAGACCTTTCTTGGCGGATGCTCATTTGGTGAAAAAGGGAAGATTAGGAAAAGAAGATGAAATCAATACTTGTATTGGATGCAATCAGGCTTGTTTAGACCATGTATTTAAAAATACTTATGCATCTTGCTTAGTGAATCCTAGAGCGTGTCATGAAACAGAAATTAATTTTGAACGGGTAAGAGTTAGCAAAAAAATTGGCGTAGTGGGCGCCGGACCGGCAGGTTTAGCTTTCTCTACTTATGCTGCTGAAAAAGGGCACAAAGTAGTTTTATTTGAAGCTAGCAATGAAATTGGAGGTCAATTCAATATGGCGAAACAAATTCCGGGCAAGGAAGAGTTTTATGAAACCATCAGATACTTTAATAAGCAAATTGAATTAACAGGCGTAGAATTAAGATTAAATACTAAAGCTTCCGCTGAAGATCTTATCAAGGAAAATTTTGATGAAATCATCTTAGCAACAGGTGTAAAGCCAAGAAATTTAAACATGCCCGGCATTGACCATCCAAAAGTATTGTCTTATATAGAAGTTTTAAAAGACAAAAAACCGGTTGGGGACAAAGTAGCCGTAATTGGTGCCGGAGGAATTGGTTTCGATGTATCTGAATTTTTAGTGCATAAAGGCGAGTCAACAGCTTTAAATCCAGAAGCATTTATGAAAGAATGGGGCGTAGATATGACCAACGAAGCTCGTGGTGGAATTGATGGTGTACAACCAAAGCCTGAGCCGCCAGCAAGAGAAATTACCATGATGCAACGATCTAAAGGTAAATTAGGAGAAGGATTGGGAAAAACGACCGGTTGGATCCATAGATCTTCTTTAAAGAAACACAAAAAAGTGGCTATGTTAGATGCTGTTGAATATGTAAGTATAGATGACACCGGATTGAATATTCTTAGAAATGGCAAACCAGAAACCATAGAATGTGACAATGTCATTATTTGCGCAGGTCAAGTTTCTTTGAGAGAATTACAAGCTCCATTAGAGGCGGCTGGAGTTAAAGTTCATTTAATTGGAGGAGCAGATGTTGCGGCACAATTGGATGCTAAAAGAGCGATAGATCAGGCAGCTAGGTTGGCAGTAGAAGTATAAAAATTATGGCACAACAAAAATATATTTTCTACTATGCTATTTTGATAGCTGTTCTGGCGCATGTTTTAACTTTTGTAGGAATATATTTAGGATGGTTTGGAATTGGGATTGGAAATGGTGCCGTTTTTTGCGAAGCAACACGAGATGCTATCATTAAACAGCCAGCGAACACCTTTTCTAACATGGCATTCATGATTGCCGGACTAACAGCTGCCTATCAATTGTCAAAAGGGAAGTTTTCTCAATATTCCAATACACTCACACAAACCATTTTCTTTCCCACGTTTTTATGTTTCTGCATTATATTGCTTTCTCCGGGATCAATTGCTTTGCATGCTACCGAATCTGAAATGGGCGGTTATTTTGATATGCTAAGTATGTATCTGATTGCCGCTATTATATTCACTTTTGCCTTAAAACGCTATTTGAAACTAGGCATTCTGTCATTTATAGTTGCCTTTGCCTCGGTTCTGGTTGTTTGCCATATTTTTCATTTTATGCCTTACGAATTACCTGTTGTTCATTTCGCTGGTAACTTAATTTTTGGCGTTTTTCTTGTGAGCGGAATGATTATTGAAGTTTTGCATTCAAGAAAAAAAGGTGTTGACATTAAAAGCAAATGGGCTGTAGCAGCTTCTTTAACTTTTATCGTCTCTTTTGCTATTTGGCTTACAGGAACCAACGAACATCCTTGGTGTAGACCTTACTCACTATTACAAGCGCATGCTATTTGGCATATATTAGATGCTTTAGCGGTCTACTTTATATTTAGACTTTATGTTTCGGAAAATGAAAAAAATCTATAAGGATAAATCTAAATCATATTCACTTCAGGTATAAGCTCTACCCCAAACCTTTCCATTACTGAATTTTGAATTCTATAGGCTAGTTCTTTAATATCTTCTCCTTTTCCGTTGCCTTTATTGACTAGCACCAAAGCTTGTTTATCGTGAACACCAATGTCTCCATCCAAAAAACCTTTCCAGCCACATTGCTCAATCATCCAACCTGCAGGGATTTTTATAGTATTTTCATCTA
>JAWKKV010000012.1:0-83702 GCA_041393015.1 Chitinophagales bacterium
TACCTACTCACTTTAGTAATCTAGATTCTATTTTGATTGGTTTTGGAATGGATAAGATTGGATTGCCGGCATTTCAATACGGTGCTGGATTAAACCTTTTTAACTCTAAGTTCTTTGGCTTTTTTATGGGTAATTTAGGTGCATATAAATTGGACAGAAGAAAAAGAAATCCTATTTATTTGGAGACATTAAAGTCGTTTTCAAAAACCAACGTTAAACACGGTTCACATACTTTATTTTTCCCTGGTGGAACACGTTCTCGTTCCGGTGCTCTTGAAACTAGACTAAAATTGGGACTTTTAGGAACCGTAGTGGAGGCTCAGCGCGTGCATTTTGAAGAAGCTGAAAAAACAGGTCAGCCGGCTCAAAAGATTTTCATTGTGCCGTTAACCATGAGTTACCACTTTGTATTGGAAGCCAAAACTCTAATTGAAGAGCACTTAAAAAGAACAGGAAAAGAGTTTTATATCACTATTGATGATGAATTCTCAAGTTTATATAAAATCTATAAATTCTTTTGGCAAACATTTGCCAAGAGTTCTGATATAACTTTATCGTTGGGTGATCCAATTGATATTTTTGGAAATAAAACGGACGACGAAGGCAATAGCTTGGATTTTCATGATAATAAATTGGACATCAGAAGATATTTCACCACACGTGGTGAGTTGAAAGCAGATCGACAACGAGAAATGGAGTATACCAATATGCTTGGTAAAGTGTTAGTGGAAAAATATAAAGAGGGAAATGTGGTGTTCTCATCGCACGTGGTAGCATTTGTGGCGTTTGAATTGTTGAAAAAGGCCAATCCAAAGTCTGATTTATTTACCTTATTGCGTTCCCCTGAAGAAGATTGGGAAATAACGTATGACAATTTCAGTTTATCAATGGATAAGGTTGTGAAGCAGATTCGTATACTAGCCAAAGAAGGTAAATTGAAGTTAGCCGATCACATGAATAGAGATGTAACCGATATTATTGATCATGGTATCAAAAACATTGGAATATATCACAGTAAAGAACCTTTGATGAAATCAGAGGAAGGCTCAATTGTTAGTCAGGATATAAAATTATTATTGTTTTATCACAACAGAATGGAAGGTTATGGGCTCTCAAAATACATCTGATAAAATACCCGTAGGTGTTATTGGTGCGGGTAGTTTCGGAACCGCAATCGCAAATTTATTAGCGGAAAATGGCCCGGTAATTATCTATGCAAGAAAACAAGAAGTAATTGACGATATCAATGAAGATCGGGAAAACAAAGGGCAGAAAATGCATCCAAATGTAACTGCTACTGATGATATTGAATTGCTATGTGAGAAATGCACCTTAATTTTTCCGAGTGTACCTTCGGCTAGTTTTAGAAATATGATGGTCGATTTTTCGCCTTATCTATTGCCGGATCATATTTTAATTCACACCACAAAAGGATTCGATTTAGGTGACATTAAGGAAGAGCAGTTACTCGATATAGACTTTAAACTGAGCGCAAATCAAATTTTTACCATGAGCGAAGTCATTCGACAAGAAAGTAATGTGGTGAGAATTGGTTGTTTGTCTGGCCCTAACTTAGCAAGAGAGTTGGCGAATCATCAACCGGCTGCAACGGTTATCGCTAGTAGATTTGATGAAGTAACCAGAGAAGGACAGTTTGCCATAAGAAGTAAACGATTTCAAGCATATGCCAGTAACGATATTATTGGGGTAGAATTAGGAGGAATCTTAAAAAACACAATGGCTATTGCTGCCGGTGGAATAAGAGGTTTAGGTTATGGACAAAATGCTTTGTCTTTTTTAATTTCTAGAGGTTTGGGAGAAATCATTCGATTGGGAAATGCCTTAGGAGCAGAGAAAGAAGCATTTTTAGGTTTAGCAGGAGTGGGCGATTTAGTAGCTACTTGCACAAGTGAATTGAGTAGAAACTTTACTGTAGGTAGAAGAATTGCATCGGGGGAAGATTTGGCTTATATCATTGAAACATCAGATGAAGTGGCTGAAGGGATTAAAACAGTAAGTATCTGCAAGAAGTTAGGAGAATCACTAGATATTAGATTACCTATTGTAGAAACTATTTATAATGTGCTGTTTACTGAGCTGTCAGCAAAAGATGGTTTAGGGAGATTAATGGGCTATAGAAGGGGAACAGATGTCGATTTTATGTAAATCTGTTTTCTTCAGCACAATTTTGTAAAACAACCATGGCTAAAGAACTATTTTTTAAAGTAGAGAGAACTGCGAGGGTATGGACGCATGGTGAATTAACTGATGCCACTAAAAGGATTTGGCTGGTGACTCATGGTTATGGACAGTTAGCAGAATACTTTATTAAAAATTTTGAACATCTCGATCCTAAAACAAATTTTGTGATTGCCCCGGAAGCGTTATCCAAAGCTTATATAAATGGAATGTCGGGTAGAGTAGGTGCTTCGTGGATGACGAAAGAAATGAGATTAGCGGAAATTGAAGATTACACGACTTATCTAAATACTGTTTTCCAAAAGCTAACTGAAGGTTTTAAGTTATCAAAATTTAACATAATTGCACTCGGTTTTTCACAAGGAGCTGCAACAATTTCACGCTGGACCCGTTTAAATGAGGAGATTGTAGAGGCAATGATTTTGTGGGGAGGACAACCAGGAATAGAGCTCTTTGTTAAAGAAAATTTTAAAAAACTGCCTATAATATTCGTAATAGGTGACAAAGATCCGTATATTAGTAGAGAATTGAAACAACAATTAAAAGATCAAAGTAATAAATGCAATTGGTCTTTTAAAGTTCTAGAGTATGAAGGAGAGCATAATTTAGACAAAAACTTACTATCAATTCTTGAAAATAATTTTTGAATGTTCTTTGGTTGTAGGATGCCAATCGATCAGGATAAAACAGACTAACCCCTATTTGTATTTGTTATTTCAATTTTAAAATTGTGTGAATCAATGCTTGGCATGATTTTAACTATTTTATTATTGATAATTTTGTTAAACCTAGGAAAAAATTCGTCATGTCAGCACATAACATCATACCGGCAAAAATTGTCGACAACAAAAGAGGCCCCGATCACATTAATCGTATACCAAAGGATCAAGCTAATATAGCAGCAATAGGTATTGTACTATTGGTTTTCGCAATTGTAATCATGTCAGCTGCTTTAATATTTATGTGCCTATCCGGATCATCTGGAGAAAGTGTATTACTGCTTGGTATTGCTCCATTTATTATCGTATTTATGTTGTTACTTTTGTCTAAATAGAGCGTTTTTTCTTTATTTAGGTAGTAATTAATGTTGTTTCTATAGATATTTTCATTTAAAATATTTGTATCCTACTTCTATTTGTTAAATTTGATAGCAACCAAAAGTGAAATGGCAAAATATCAAAATTTACCAGACTCAGAATTAGTGAACCAATATAAACTTGATGGTGATCCTGAGATTGTTGGAGAATTATTCAAAAGATATAAACATATAGTTTTAGGTATTTCATTGCGTTATTTAAAAGAAAAAAATAGCGCAGAAGATGCTATGATGGAAGTTTTTGAGGAACTAATAAAATCGCTGCAAAAGGCTGATGTTAGGCATTTTAGAGCTTGGATAGGAACCGTTACCAGAAATTTTTTACATCGTAAGTTTCGCGTAGAAACAAGAACTAATTTCCAATCATTAGATGATATTTCTTTAAATAATTCCAAAAGTTTTATGGAATTTTCGCAAGAACAGACTCTTACTATAGAAAAACATGAAGTTGAAGAGCGAGAAAAAGCTTTATTGACTGCTATTGAAGATTTAAAGAGTGATCAAGCAAAATGCGTTAAACTATTTTTTTTAGAACAATGTAGTTATACCGAAGTATGCGAAAAGACTGGATACTCCTTTAAAAAGGTAAAAAGTTTCATACAGAACGGGAAGCGAAATTTAAAGAATAAGTTAGATGCAATGTAAGGTCTTCGGAATTAACCTAAATGGAATGTTATGCAGAGAATAAACAATGATAATGAACAATTCCTTGAACAAGAACTGATTAGAAAGTATTTATCAGATACACTTTCTAAAGAAGAAGAGTTATTGGTAGCTGAAAAATATCAAAATGATGAAGATTTTCGCGATGCGTTAGATGGATTAGAGCATTTAAGCGAGGAAGAATATATTGCTCAATTAAATAATATTGATAGTACCATCGATAAAAAGTTAGTGGCGGCCAAAGAAGAGACTATTGAGCCTCCTAAGATTATTATAGAACAAGGCAAAGTAAAGCCATTAACCAATACTAGAAATTTGGCTATCGCTGCTTCGGTACTTCTATTTTTAGCATTTGGCAGTATTTTATGTATTAAGTTGATACAAGGACCAACGGAGAAAGTGTTTGCTTCACATATGGAATACAAAGCTTATCCAGATATGATTACTCGTGGGGCAGGAGAAGAATTGAGTAATCTTGAAAAATTAGCTATTTCATCTTACAATACAGAGAATTACGAGATTTCATCAGAGCATTTTGAAAAGTTAAGTGCTAAATATCCTGAGAATGAGAAATATGCTTTGTTTCTTGGGATATCTTATTTAGGAGCCAATCAACCAGATAATGCTATTGATGCATTATCAGCAGTACAAAATGATCAATCAGCTTTTTGTAACGATATTAATTGGTATTTGGGTTTAGCTTATCTAAAAATTAAAGACAAGGGTAAGGCCAAAGAGATTTTTACCAAATTATCTGCTGTCGACTGCTATTATAAAGAAGCAGCGAAAGAGATATTGCAGAAGTTATAGATTTAATTCTTCCAATAGTATTTGAATCCAACTATTAGGCTAACTGCTGGCGCGAGCTTGCAGCTCGTGCCATTTAAACCTAGATAAAACTTATAGCTCGTGCATTCTAATATTTTTTATCAATGCTTTATGGAATTTGACAATAAAGTTACTCTTATAGGTATGAGTAGAAAATATAAAATGTTAGATAAAGATGGATTGTATTTTGTAAGTTTTGCAGTAGTTAATTGGATAGACATTTTTGTAAGAGATATTTACTTTGAAGTATTGGTAGATAGTTTGAATTATTGCCAACGAGAAAAAGGAATGAAGTTATATTGCTATTGTCTGATGCCAAGCCATGTTCATTTACTTTTTAGAGATGCAAATTCCAATCCATCTAAGTTGTTAAAGGAATTCAAAACGTTTACATCAAAAATGATCAGAAAAACAATTGAATCTAATCCAAGAGAAAGTAGGAAAGAATGGTTATTGAGAATGATGCAAGATGCAGGAACTAAAAATAGCAATGTTAAGCATTATCAATTTTGGCAACAGAATAATCAACCAATAGAATTATGGTCTGCAAGTGTTATTGATCAGAAAGTAAATTATATACATAAAAATCCTGTTAAAGCAGGTTTCGTTTTAGAAGATTATCATTGGAAATACAGCAGCGCAATTGATTATGCAGGCGGTAAAGGTTTAGTAGAAATATCCTGTATATGAAAATGAGTTTAAATTCATGGGCACGAGCTACAAGCTCGCGCAAGCTGCGTTTTTGATTGTAGTTAAATACCAGATAACTTATATCTGTCCTTTATCTATTTTAATCTATAGACTAATATAGAGATTCAAAACAAATTATAGCATGTCGCTGGCGCGAGCTTGTCGCTCTTTCCAATCAAAATCCTACTGCAAAATCAAATTATGACTTATCATATCGTCGCCATTTTTTAATCTTAAATGATAAATACCTTTAGCTTGGTTCGCTAAATCAATACTAAATAAACGAGTGTTGTGATCTAAGGTTAGCGTAGAAGACCAAACCAATTGTCCGGTATTGTTAAATACATCCGCTTCCACATATTTATTATCATTGTCTTTGATAAATAAATTGAATAGTTGAGAAGATGGATTTGGATATATATCAATGTTATTCATCAACATTTGATCGTCGACAAAGGTAGAAATGGAGGATTCATAAACATCCACCAATCTTACTAATCCTTTATCATACTCTTTATTGGCAGCAGTTTCTGCACATCTTAATACTTGATAGGGTTGTAGACCAACAGTACCAACATTATATACCAAACTTCGGTGGATGTGTCCGGCCAACCACACGGCAATGTGATTTTTGTACTGAAACAAAAAGTCCATAATCGATCTTGTTTCCTCAATATCAAAAGCATACAATATGCCCCAAAGTTCTTTTACCGGTGGATGATGAGAAACAATAAATAAATTTTGATCACCTAAATAGGGACTGTTTTCAATTTTGTTTTTCGTCCAATCCCAAGATCCACCTTCAAAATCCATAATCTCGGCTTCGGGACCAATACCTGGTTCATTATTTCTTGCAGGATGTCGTGTGTCAAAATCCAACATCAAAAATTCAAAACCTTGATAAACAAAAGAAAAGTTTTGTAGATAATTGTAATTATTAGATTGTGGATTGTAGACTTTGGTTAATCTTGTACCATCATCCCAAGCATCAAAAAATAACTTGTTGGCTTCATAAACATCCTCAAAAATGGTATTGATTAAAGAATCTCCAGTAGGTAAAGGCGCAACAGTATCTTTGGTATAAGGCCAAACATCGTGGTTGCCAATTAATGGCACATAAGGAATCTCCAAGCTGCTCATGATTTCCTTAAACTTATAAAATTCCGATTCTTCGCCACTATCGGTTAAATCACCTGAAACCACAATGAAATCTATGCCATAGGCGGTATGATTTTGATTCAACCAATTCACTGTTTTACGCAATCTTTCTGCAGGATAACCAATATCGCCATCTGGTGGCAAATCCACATAACCTTCTGTTCCGTAATCGCCATCTTCATCTCCTTCGCCAATATGAACATCAGTTAAGTGAACAAAAGTGAATTTATATTCCGCTCCAGGTTTGTCTTTATTGATGTCTAAAAAATGAAGGTTGATATCAGATTCTTGCGCTTGAAGTATGCTTAAAATGAGACAAGTAAATAGTAGCGTCGTAAAAAATTTCATTAAATCTAATTTTTAAATACATTAATCGAATTAGTTATATCCTGTAATTCTATTAGAGTAAATTAACACTTAAAGTATAATTATTATAAAGATACGTGCGTTTTACTATGCATAATGTAAAACCCCTTTTTTATAAATCAAAAACATTACTAATTAAAACTAATAAAATGGAGAATAAGAAATCGAATTTAATTTTAAGTATAGTTGCGGTGCTATTTGGGGTATTAACTATATTTTTTGGATATAAGTTTAGTGAACAGAAAGCGTCTGCTAACCAATACATGGCTGAAAAAGTGGCAATTAATGAAGACTTTGATGCATTAACGGAAGATTTCAATCAATTAAATGTTGAATTGGAAGCTATTAAGGCGGAGAATATGACTTTGGACTCAGAACTCCAAGCTAAGATCTCTGAATTAGAAGCTCAAAAGGAGCAAGTGAATCGATTGATTAGAACCGGTGGAAGCGGTGAATTGAAGAAAGCAAAAGCACTAATTGCTCAATTACAATCTGAAAAGGAAGACTTGTTATCTAGTATTCAAATTTTACGAGAGGAGAATATTGCATTGCTTGCTGATAAGGAGCAACTAACTGCTGACTTAGTCAATGAAAAAGAAAAAAATGTGATCTTAACAGGAGAGAAAGAAGTCTTAATTGTTGAGAAAACGGCGCTGACTAAAGAAAGAGATGAGTTGATTCCTATTGCTAATTATGGACAAGTCATTCAAGTGAATGAATTACATGCTGAAGCGGTTAAATTAAAGAAGAACGGCACCGAAAAAACGGCTAGAAAGAGTAAAGGAGCAGACAAATTAAAAGTTTGTTTTGACTTATCTAAAAATCCTGTTGCCACAACCGGTGAACAAGAATATTTTGTGAGAATTATTTCACCTGAAGGAACTGCTATTTACGAAGAGCAAAATGGTTCAGGTATTTTTAAATCAATTGAAGATGGCGAAGACATGAAATACACTTCGAATGCTACAGTGGATTACAATAAGGAAGCAAAAAGTGTTTGCTGGTATTGGGGACAAACCAACTCATACGCCAAGGGCGTGTATACTGCTGAAGTGTATCATAGAGGATACAAAGTAGGCACAGAACATTTCGAACTATAAGCTTATTGCTTAGGATTTATAGATTAAAATGGATGCCCAATGATGTTAGAAGTCATTGGGCATTTTTTTATAATAGAATTTTATTGGTTGATGATTATCGTCAATCAGAGTGAGAGCGAATAGTCTCATCACGTGTTAAAAGTTGTATTAAAAACTAAATGAGATACTTCACTTCGTTCTGTATGACAGTTTTGGAATGTCTTAAACTTAATTCGTCACTCAGAGCGTAAGCGAAGAGTCTCATAAAGTTTTTTAATTTTTTGAACTAAAAACCTTAGTAGCTGCTTTTCTAAGTTACCAATCATAGTTTTGTGTCATTTTTTCTTAACTCTTTATTACAACCTAATATCACCCAAACCTGCTGCTGCTGAAGGATACAGAATACCATTTTTAAGTTGATATAAATTAGTAAATGGATCATTAAGTAAATCCAAATTGCCATCAAGATCAGCGTATTCTATATTTGGACTGCTTAAGGCAAAATGTAAGCCGGCAGAAATACCTAACATACACTCATCTAAGCAACCTGCCATTACTTCAATTCCGGCTGCTTTAGCTACAGAATTGATATGTTTAGCTTCGTGAATGCCACCAACTTTCATAATCTTTATGTTGATCATATCAATCAGGTTATTACTGGCTAACCGATACATATCTTTAAGTGTTTTAATGCTTTCATCGGCCATTACCGGAACTTTTACACTTTGGGTTACTTCGCCCAAATTAGCTTCCATTGTTTGACAAGTTGGCTGTTCTAAAATTTCTACTTTTGCCTTTGTCGTTAAGCTTATAAAGGCAATCGAATCTTGAATAGAATACCCTTGATTCGCATCAAATCGAAGCGTGAAGTCATCCCCCAAAAGTGCTCTCAATTTAATCACCTTTTCTACATCTTCTTCTAAAGAAACGCCGCCTTTCAGTTTTATAATAGAAAATCCTTGTTGTTTAAATTTCTTAGCATGCTCTAAAGTTTCCTCAAAAGGTAAAATACCAATAGTAATACTTGTCTCGATTTTATGCTTATAGCCACCCAATAGTTTGTATAGTGGAATATCTGCTTTTCGAGCAATAAGATCATGCAAAGCCATATCTACCATAGCAATAGTAGAAGAGGAGTGTGGCATTTTTTCTTTTAAAATATGATTGATGCGAGAAATTTGAAATGGTGACTCATTTATCAATAAGTCATCAACAATAGTTTTGATATTCTCAATAACCATTTCCGGTGTTTCTCCCGTTACTTCAAGATCTGGTGCAGCGCATCCCCAACCGATTAGACCAGTATCTGTAATCAATTTTAAGATAATATTGGATGTGCTACTAACCGTTTCATAAGCTATAGTATAAGGCACAGCTAGTGGCATATCTATTTTAAAATACTCAATTGCCTTAATTTTCATTTACCGGTTTTTATGTATAAAAAGATTAATACCTATTTTGATAAAGTTCTTCTGTAGGGGTATTCTTAATTGTCTCTACAAACTCTGCCATACGTCTAATCATTATTTCCCACATTTGATGGCCTTTTTCTACTGTTCCTAACGTTGCATTGCCCATTACACCTGATTTAGAAAGCTTTTCTGTGTGTGCATACCAACTTACCCCACGTTCTGACGTGAAATCCAGAAATTCATTATCGAAGTCTAATGTTTCGTCCACAGCCTTATCCATGTCTACTAATTCAGGACGAATAGCCATAGTAGTGCTGGTTTCAATTTCTCCTGCATGAATATCATTATGCGTTTTAATCAGTTCATAAATGTCCTTGTCGCAGGTTTCACCCGTTTCTACACAAACAAAAATCTTAGCATCTCTGTTGATCATTTGTGCCGCATACATTAAAGTAGGAGCGTTGTCGCCATGACCATTTAACATGATGATTTTCTTAATCCCATGAGCAGCTAAATTCATTCCGATATCATAAATAAACATCGACAAAGCATTATTGGTGACAGAAAGTGTCCCAGGGAAATTGCTATGATGATAAGAAACGCCATAAGGAATGGGAGGTAAAACAAATGGTCTTGGATGTTCACAAGCTTCTGCTACTTTTTTAGCCAAATAAACAGCATCAAAATAATCTACATCTAAGGGTAAATGCGGACCGTGTTGTTCAATAGCGCCTAACGGTAAAATGGCAGTGTCAACAATTTTTAATCGTTCTTGAATTTCAGGCCACTTTAAAGTCTCCCACATAAATTCAGGATAATCAGATTTACTCTTCATTTAGTTTGTAGTTTATTTGGTTTAGAAATGCTTCGTCAATCGTGAAGGCATTCCAATTTTTTTGATCTCTCATCACCGCTCCATCAGCATATTCGTTTAATATATCAAACAATGGTTGTCGGATATATTTCGGCATATCTTCTAAGTTACTGCGCTCTTTATCAAATCTAAGTTTGGTAATTTCTGGATATGATTTGGCTAGTTTTTTAGTGAATTCATTTTTTTTAATCACCTTCTTTTCCATCATTAAATGATAAAGATGGGCCGCATCACTGCCAATCTGCTTCACTGATTTATTTTCTAGTGCTTGTAAGCCGTTAGTGATTTGCGTTTCATTATAACCACATCGTTTTGGATCTTCATCCAAGGCTTTCAACATGCCAATAATTCGTCTGCATTTTTCACATTTGCCACATGGATACATTCGTCCATCGACTTCATGAGCGGCATGACAGGAAACTTGGTGCTGTTGTAACTCGGGATATCTTTTGATCAAAATTTTCATGATCAACAATTCTGATAAACTTCTTAAAATGGAGAATTGATTGATGCCCCAACCTTTATTTTTAAAGTAGCGAGTCAAAGCATTATCGAAATATTTACTTTGATCGTATAATCCATTGTAATGCGATATACCTTCTTTATTGCCAGTTACTGTTGTGTCGTATTCATCACCAATTAAAATGTTGCCAATGTTTTTCTTTCTAACAATTGGTAAAACTCCAAATAGAAATACAGCCACTGTCCATAAACGAATAGGGTAGATGTCGGCACGAATACTAGCGTAGTTTTCTTTGATAAAAGGAAATTGTTTAACCATCCAATTAAAAACTCTATCGCTATTGCACCATGGTTTGGAAGTATTGGGTTCAATAGATTTAAAATGACGATAAGCGTTAACGGCTGTAAACCAGTGTCTACCGGCTTCATTGATGTAAATAGGAAAAGGTTTTGCTATTTCTTTGATAATGCCATAAGTTAATAAACTGTCTTTTCCGCCGCTACTTAAAATGGCATACTTATTTTTATCAGTTTCCGCCTTTGACGGTGTCAATTTTAAATCTGCAAAATTGGTATTGGTAAAAACTATTTTTGATTGGGTGTATTTATCTCTTTTTTGAGCTTGCAAACTATCAAACGGAGGTTTTAGAAATTCGTTTTTGATCAGCAATTTATTGGTTAGAATTTCTCTAGAAGTATTCTCCATCATATCTAGAAGAAAACGCTGATCGGCTTTATCATATAAACCATCAAACTCAATGGTTTCAAAAAACAATCCATAATTAAGCGCTACTTGTGCTAGCATCATGGAAGCTAAATTGACATCTGAAGCCACTTTTTTATTAAAATAAGCTACATCATAAGAATAGATTAATTCTATGGTGTCAACTTCACCTGATAATTTTTCAACGCTGTAGGTTGCCTTTACTTTTTTAGGTTCAATTTGAATGTTTTGTACTGAAAGTTTTTTCAATACAATAAAAGATTCTAAAGTGATCACTTTAAATGTTGTTTTAAGTTTTCAATTAAATCATCAGCGCCAAAAGCCAATACATCATATGCAGGCAAACCGGTTTCTTTGGTAATTTGCTCACAAGCCGGTAAAATTTCTGCTTCACTCATTTCTTCATGATTGACCGTTATGGCAATTACCTTTTTGCCCGAAATAGTTTCGATGGCATTAATTTGCTCTTGAAGAGAATGCAGTTTGTACCCTGGGAATCCATCGTATTCTACTCTTTTAGGAGCATGTTGAAGAATAACGTAATCTGGGCGACCTGCTGCTAAAATTTCAAAACCACCCGGATAAGCAGGGTTCATTAAACTTCCTTGTCCCTCAATAATAATAACATCAGGTGATTCATTTTTCCAAGCTTCGTGAACGGCATGTTCAATTTCTCCTGAAACAAAATCGTTGATACAGCTATCCATAATCATAGAATATTTGGCACCTTGCATCCAAGCCGTTTGTCCGGTTCCCACCATTTCGGCTTTTAAACCTGCTTTTCTGAAAGCATGAACAATTATCCATGCAGTTGTTCTTTTACCAATGGCAGAATCAGTTCCTAGAATAGCGATGTTTAAACAGTTAACCTCTTCTATTTTTCCGGTAAAGAAATGTAATTCGTCTCGGTCTGGCGTTCTACGAACATCTCTAACACGGCAGTTATTGGCTTTTGCAATGGCCATGAGATCTTCATCTTTGTAAAGAAAATCGTGTAAGCCACTATCTACATTTAGTCCTTTTTCTAAAGCAATTTTAATAGTGGCTTTAGCTTCTTTAGGCAATCTACCGCCGTCTGGTGCTAATCCAATCACTAAAGATTTTGGTTGATTATCCGATCCAAGTTGATCTAAAGCTTCATGAATGTCTTTGTAAATAGGAATATTATTGGTCTTATTGTCTAAAACTTTTCCTGCATCCTGTCCAGCATAAGTATGATCGATAACACCTACTATTTCGTATCGTTCTGTAAATCTTACCAAGCCATGAGCGGTTTTACCATTGGGCGTATTAAAGGCGCCATCAGCGTAAACGATGGCTTTTCCGTCAATTGTATTTTTCATTTGGTTAATATTTTCCGGTAAGTATCGCTACATACCGATCGTTAATTAATTCTTTTTTCTTATGAATATCCAGCAGAGCGATTAAACCTGCAGTGGATGCCGGTAGAATTCGATAACCTTCTTTTTTATGTAAAAAGGTAGACATTGCCTTCATTTTAGCATCACTAATATGGTGCGCTTCACCACCGGATTGATTAATGGCCCAAAGTGCTTCGTTGCCATCGAAACTATGCCAATTGATAAGCGGCTCATTGATGACAGTTTCTTTAATTTGTTTAGGATCGATGTCTTTACAATAATCCAATCCTAATTTATATGAAGAAACAATTGGATTTTTATAAGCGGCTGAACCGGCAATAAATATTGGAATCCTAGAAGTTTTTCCTCTTTTATATAAACTTACAAAACCACGATACACTCCAGCTAATAAAGTGCCATTTGAAACTGGTGCTGCAATATATTTTGGTGCGTCTCTCAATTGATCGTAAATTTCGTTAGCTATTTCTGCATAAGCAGAAATTTGTAATGGAGTATTGGCACCACCTGGATTGGAATCATACCAATCATTTTCCTCTGCCAACTTACTAGAAGCGACAACCGTATCTTCATATGATCCTGGCAGTCTTACGATTTCAGCATCGAAACTCTGCATCTCTTTTATCCTTTCTGTATGATAACTTTCAGGAATGAATATTTTGCAGGTCAATCCGGCTAAGTAAGCTGCATAAGCAACGGCTACTCCATAATTGCCGCAAGTAGCCAATGAAATAGTGTTGAAACCACGTCTAAAAGCATCGTGAACTTGTGCAAAGGCAATTCTGTCTTTTTGTGTTCCGGATGGATTTTCTCCTTCGTATTTAATAAAAAGCTGTCGAATGTTTAGTTCTCGTTCAACATTTCGAGCCCTATTTAAAGAGGTGTCGCCAACTTCTAAACTTATAATGTCATCAAATGCCTCAATTCTATCTACCATTGATAGTTTTGGATCTTTTACCATTTTACTAAGGCTGCGTACCTCTTTTATTATTTTAATCTCTGCGGACTTGATGCCGTCCAATAGATTCATCATTTAATTCTTTAATTGTTTTGTAGTAAATAATAAATACAATTAGCCTATGTATTAAACAGTATAATTGTCTATCAAAGATACTGCTTAATACATTGCTGATATTGTTAAATAATAGCGTAAATTTTATTACTAAATTCTGCTACTTAATGCTTAAGTTTTAGCTCGAAAAGATCTTTACGCCTGTCTTTCAAATTCCTTACGCTTCCATACTGATTGAGTTCTCTCAATAAATCAATATCTACATCAACAATTAAAATCATTTCAGTATTAGGAGTCGCTTCTGCTTTGATTCCATTGGCAGGGAAAGCAAAGTCGCATGGTGTGAAAACCATTGATTGAGCATATTGAATATCCATATTATGAACCTTTGGAAGGTTACCTACACTTCCCGCAATTGCTACGTAACATTCGTTTTCAATCGCTCTAGCTTGTGCGCAGTTTCTCACTCTTGAATAACCATTTTGTGTGTCGGTTAAGAAAGGTACGAAGAGAATGTCCATTCCATCATCTGCTAAAATTCTGCTCAACTCAGGGAATTCGACATCATAACAGATCAAAACACCAATTTTGCCGCAATCGGTATCGAATGTATGTAATTTGTGGCCGCCTTCTAGTCCCCAAACCTTAGCTTCGTCGGGCGTAACATGTAGTTTTTCATAACTCTCAATGGTTCCATCTCGTCTACATAGATAGCCAACATTATAGAGTTTGTTGTCTCTTATTTCCGGCATACTTCCCGAGATAATATTGATGTTATAAGAAATAGCAAAACTTGAGAATTTTTGAATTATCTCTTCCGTATATCCTGCTAATGCTCTAATGGCATCTGGTTCGCTTAGGTGATTATAGGCCGCCATTAATGGAGCATTAAAATATTCTGGAAACAAAGCGAAATCGCAACGATAGCTGGAGACGGCATCTATAAAATACTCAGCTTGCTGCAAAACATCATTTAAATTTTCATATAACCTCATTTGCCATTGAATCAAACCTAAACGAACTACTTTTTTAATCGTACTGGCCTTGTCATTTTCTTTTTCATAGTAAAGATTGTCCCACTTCAATAAAACAGCATAATCTCTTGAAGCGCTATCTTCCTCTAAATAATTCTTAAGTATTTTAGAAGGATGGAAGTCATTGCTAATCTGAAAGTTGAAAACAGGATCATGAATTTCTTTACTTTTCACCTTATCAATGTATTGTCTTGGAGTAAGATCATCTGCAAATTTGTGGTAGTTGGGAATTCTTCCACCAAATACTATTCCTTTAAGGTTCAAGCGTTCACATAATTCTTTACGATAATCGTACAATCTTCTTCCTAAACGAAGGCCTCTAAACTCAGGTTTGATAAAAACATCAATTCCATATAATGTTTCACCTTTCATGTTTAATGTGCTAAAAGTATAGTCTCCGGTGATTTGCTTGTAAGTATGTCTATCTCCAAACTTATCATAATCAACTATGATGGATAGTGCGCAACCGGCAATGTGATCATTTACTTTAATGACTACTTGACCTTCTGGAAATTGATCAATCAATGTTTTGATTTGATGTTCTTTCCAATAGCTATTGGGCATGCTAGAGTAGGAGGCAATCATTGCTTTTTTAAGTTCCTGATAATCATCTAGACTTAAAAAGGTTAACTCTATATTCTCTATTTCATTCGTTTTAATGGACATAAATTGTAAGTTTTGGATACAATTGCATATTTAAAATGCAAGCTACATTTTAGTAATGGAAATTACTATGGTTTTAGAGTTTCCATCTGTCAATAAAATGCAAATAAAAATTCAACAAAAAAAATAATTTGAGATTAATAACGAAACAGGAATCAATTTCTTTCAAAAACGCATTAAGATAGATGGATTTAGAGCGTTTTTATTCAGCTATAAATATTTTTCCTTTTCATCCATTTTACAAATTCATACCAAATTACAAATAGGAATCCAGCAATAACGCTAATAGCTAAGTGCTTTATACTTAGAATTTCAAATTTAAAGAATGTGGTTAATGGAGGAATGAAAAGTAAAAGAGCGATAATGAATATGGTAATTCCAATAATTAAGCCTACTAATTTGTTCTTGTATTTTAATGTTGTAAGAATCGAATAAAAGAATGATCGATTCACTAATGTTAGTGTGATGTTAGAGGCAATCAAAACCACAAAAACCATGGTTCTTGTTTGCGCTTCATTACAATTTTGAAGAACAGCGTATTGATAGATGAGCAATGCGCCAATAGCAATCATAACGCCTTGTATAATACTTGTGGTTAACTCCTTCCAATTGAAAAACGTTGTTGTAAATGATCTTGGTTGACGATTCATAGCGTTTTTTTCCATGGGTTCATTTTCATACATAATAGAGCAAGTTGGCCCCATAATGAGTTCTAAAAATATGATGTGGACCGGGGAGAAAATGTTTGGAAAAATCCAACCTAATGCCAACGGAATAAAAACTATTAAGATGATAGGAATATGGATAGAAATAATGTATTGAATCGCCTTTTTGAGATTAGCATAAATTTTTCTTCCCATAGCGACGGCATCTACCATTTTAGAAAGATCGTCTTCAGCTAAGATTAATGAAGCTGCTTCTTTCGCTATTTCAGTGCCTCTTTTACCCATAGCAATGCCAATGTGCGCCGCTTTTAATGCTGGTCCATCGTTTACACCGTCTCCTGTCATTGCGACGACCTCATTGTTAGCTTTTAATGCCTTGATAATTCTCAGTTTAGCCTCAGGAAACATTCTGCTAAAGATGTAGGTGTCTTTAACTTTCTCTTGAAGTTCTGCATCGTTTAGCTGCATTAATTCGTCTCCGCTTATACTTTTGTTAAATCCTCTAAAACCTACTTGTTTAGCAATAGCAGTGGTAGTGGCTGCATTATCACCGGTTACGATTTTTACATCAATACCGGCAATATAAAATTTCTCAAATACAGATTGTATGTTTTTCTTCGGAGGATCTTGAAAGGCAATTAACCCTTTAAATTGAAAGTCGAATGCCTGCTGTTCACCAGGAAATTCGGAACTATCAAATTGTGCTTGACCAACGCCTAATACTCGATAGCCTTGCGTGGCAAAATTGGTTAGTGCATTTTCAATTTGAGTTTTTTCTTGTTCTGTTAGGTTCGATACTTGGATGATGGCTTCCGGAGCACCTTTTGCAGCAATGATTCGTTCACCCAATTGATTTTCAAAAATATGTGTCATCATTGGTGGTTTACCACCTAACGGATATTCGTGAATCATTTTAAAATTAGGTCGTTCATCTTGATTCACAATATCAGAATATGTGTTGTGAATGGCGACTTCCATACTGTCAAAAGGGATAGGCTCGCTGGCCCACATACTAATATTGACTAATGCTTTCTGGTGTTCATTTAAATCGTTTTTTACATCTGCTGTACTATTGTCAGCTAAGCAATAAAGCTTGGCTAAACTCATTTCATTTTCGGTAATGGTGCCTGTTTTGTCTGTGCAAATTACGGTGGCACTACCCAATGTTTCCACTGTTTTCATCTGTTTCACCACAATGCCCATTTTCATCAAGCGATAGGCACCAATTGCCATAAAAGTGGTAAATGCAACTGGAATTTCTTCTGGCAAAATACTCATAGCAAGTGTTAAAGCTTTGAGCAAACTATCTAGTAAACTGCCAGAATTCAAGTAGTTGATACCCCAAACAATTAAGAAAACGATGGCGCCAATAATGACCATTTTTTTTACAAAATTGTTGATCTGTTTTTCTAAAGGTGTTTTTTCCTCATTAATACTCTCTAAACTTTGTCCAATTTTGCCAAGCTTAGTATCGTTGCCAATTGAGGTTACTTCTGCAATGGCTAATCCACTAGCTACGGAAGTGCCTTTATATACGAAACGGTTTTCTTTGGATTTGTCTTTATAAATAGATAACGATTCCCCTGAAAGCATAGATTCATTTACAGAGAAATCATTGGAATGAATAATGACACCATCAGCTGATATTGTGTTGCCTTCTTCTACAATTAAGCTATCACCAATAACTAATTCTTCACTTTTTATCTCTTGAATTACTCCATCCCTTATTACTTTGCATTTAGCTTGGGTGTAGTTCTCTAGTTTTGCTAACGCATTTTTACTTCTAGAATCTTGATACAAAGAGATTGCTGCCACTAAGATGATGGCCGATGCCAGAAAAATTCCGTCGCCGATTTCACCACTTAAAAAATATATGACAGCTGCTACCAATAGTAAAATAACCATTGGCTCTTTGGCGAGGCTCATTAAAGCAGAAATGAGTTTATATTCCTTTTTATAAGCAAGTTTGTTGAGACCGTAATCTTTTCTAGCCTTTAAAACTTCTGCTTGACTTAAACCTTTTATCCCAAACTTGCCGATATCCACCATAACGTTTTATTATCTGATACCCATTTCTATTTCGTAATTCAATCCAAAAATGATAAACATCGCTAAACCAAACGATTTTCCTGTAGTTGACTTTCTATTTAAATAGTATTCTTGATCACCAATACATGTTCCTTTACAAACATTCTTAGTAGTAAGATAGGAAGATTCTACTGGTTGAATGCTATAAGTTCGAAGTCCTTTATAGGCGAGGTCAATACTTTGTTGGTAAACTTGGTCATTTACTATTGAGAACTGAAGTGCCGTTAAAATAGCATAGCCAAACATAGCTGTACAAGAACTTTCAATAAAATTTCCTTCTACATCTGGAACAACAGGGAGTTGGAACCAATGTCCGGTGGATGGATCTTGCAAGGTTGGTAAATCGATAATCATTTCCTTTAGATAACCGGCTAATTCTGACCAATATTTGTGCTCTTTAGGAATAGTTTTTAATGCATCGCTTAAAGTGACCATTACCCAACCATTGCCTCTTCCCCAAAATTCTTGGCTTCTTCTAGTGGTTTCATCTGGCCAATTTCTTTGACCACATAAAGCACATCTAGTTTTATTGTTGCCATCCCAGCCATGTACCCAAAGTCCAGTTTCTTCATCTAACAACTTGCTTCTATGAATTCGAAATTGCTCTATAAAATCATCAAGGTATTTTTCATCTCCTGTGGTTTTATACATTTCTAATAGAAATACACCAATCATATAGATAGTATCATCCCATAATTCCGGTGTGCGTGCCAGATGGGCAATTCCACCGCTATTGGTTCTTGGAATGTTTAAGTATTCCTCATAGATTTTATCGGCTAGTTTTTTATATTTTTCATCACTCAATATGCGGGCTAGAAAGGCTAAGCCATGCGCTGATGCCACTGCATTAGGTCGTTTGCCATGTGCACGTTTGAGTTTATTGTCCATGGCGCCTTTTACATACGCCAAATATTTATCTTGTTCAGCAGTTGTTTCACTTAGTTCGTAACGAACGACCATAGATTTTAATAAAGAAGCACTTTGCCATGTCCATTTATACTTGTTGGCAGGAAGATATTTTTCATTAGCGTAATTAGAGAGAGAATCCACCCAAGTCTGCGAGTTAGCCATTTGTATGCTAAATACTGTTACCAAGACAAGGGAGAAAATTTTATAAATTTTCATAAAGTATTAATTCTTAATTAGTTGATTTAAGCGGCATTTGTATTTGAATAAAAAAAAGAAAAAATAGTGGCACATTTTCTCAATTAATATTATCTTAATATATTATTTTATGCAAACTACTACTAAAAGTGCTCTTACTATAAATGTTTATAGTGAAGCAAAAATCCCTCATTAATTCGAAACATAGTTACCCTTCAATGGTATTGACTAAGATGGTCGATAGTATGATTTATTAATGCTAAAACAAGTATTATGGGGTTACTTTTACTTATGTTGATGTGTTTCATTTTTTGTATTGTACAATTGGTTCAGGATGATGGAATAGGAGCACTTAAAGATTTTTCATTTTGGTTAATTGTAGTTTCGTTTGCTGCTATGGTTACATTTATAGCTGGTGGCGTAAACTTTTAAGGCAATACGATTACTACTTTTGTGCTGTAAGCTAGTTTTCTTCAATTCTAAGTACGTGAATGCTTGAAGCCTCGAGTAGGAATTGTAATTTTAATCTAAGTGGAATTTCAATTTCAAATTTGCTCTCATCCAAATAGGTTTGCTCAATAATTTTGCCTTCAAATTTTCCTATTAATTGAAAAATATAGTTGGCATTTTCGTATTGAGTTGAGATGGTAAAATAAGCATACAGTTCTTTTTCGATGATGTTGTTATCGGTTATAGCTAATTGTGTGGCTTCTTTATAGGCATTAATCAAACCTGGAACTCCCAATTTTGTGCCACCAAAATATCTTACAACAATGGCAAGAACATTGGTGATTTCAAAAGATTTTAATTGATTTAGAATGGGTAAGCCGGCACTTCCGTTCGGTTCTCCGGCATCATTGGCTCTTTCATTATTACCATCTAAGCCTAATCTATAAGCATAGCAATGATGCCTAGCTTTAGGATGCTTTTGTTGAATGACTTCTAAGTAATTTTTTATTTCGTCTTCATTTTCTATTGGAAAAATGTAGCCATAAAATTTGCTGCTTCTATCCTTAAACAAGCTTTCACTCTCTTGGTTAATTGTTTTGTAACTGAATTGTTCACTCATTAGATCAAAATTAAAATGGCGGCTAACGCAATGGCTAAACCAATTAACTGCCTAAAAATTAAGCGCTCTTTGTAAATTAACCATGCCATCAATGCTGCAACCAAAATGATACCAACATTATTGATAGGAAAAACTTGTGAGGATTCTAATCCTGAAAATTTTAATGACAAAACTAAAAAGTAAACCGACCCGAAATTAGGAACACCAAGTATAAAGCCAGCTAGAATATTTTGCTTTTTGATGGGTACTTTTGAATACGCCAATCTTATAATACCTGCAATAAAAGCGGAACTGAATAAAACTAATGTGAAGGTAGCAGTTTGAACTTCCCCAATATGTTTGGTTTGAATGATATTTACCGTTAGGTCGCATAAACCGCTGCCTAGAAATACCGCTATTGGCAATAAGATATTAGGTGAAAATGATTTGTTTCTAATCATCATTTTAGTAACTGGTGCTGCATCTTCACCGTTCTTTTTATTGTTTTTCTTTGAGATAAGAAACACGGCCAAAATACCTAAGATTACTCCTAATATTTTTAGAAAACTTGCTCCTTCCTGAAAGACTAAAATCCCCACAATGACCGGTACAATAAAAGACAGTTTTTGTGCGACTGAAGCCACCGCAACGCCCAATAACTGAGTTGTTCTAGCAATCATATAAAAGAGAAAGACAAAGAAAGTTCCCAATCCGATGGTAAGATATAATCCCGACCAATTAGGAATTAAAGACAATTGATTGGAAGGTGCAACTATTAACGCTAATGCGCCACAAACTAAATAATTAAAGACAATTGCTTGAAATGATTGGATATTGTATTTAGGAAAAGCTCTAAATATTAAAGCTATTGAAGTAGAGCACAAAATGCTGAGCGCCAAATAAATCATTTGTTTTGAATTATTTTAAGCTGATTATCGGAAATAGTAATGGATGCTTGGACAACGCTAGATGGAATCTTTGGCGCTAAAATACCTTCTTCAAGTATTACTGTTGTTTGATAAATATAGGCTTCGTCCCATAAATTGGAATTGATAAAATGTTGCAATGTAACTGCTCCACCTTCTACCAATACGCTTGTAATTTTTCGTTCGTGTAAATGCTCAATCATTTCAGCAATTGCAAAATGATCATTTTTAAGCGGAATATATTCTACGTTATTAATCTTCTTAGAATAAGAGCGATTGAATATGATGGTATTGAGATCGTCAGTATTTTGATATAATTCTCCTGTAGGATCAATAATTACTTTAATGGGGTGATTCCCCTCCCAAAATCTATCCGTCAAAGCAGGTTGGTCGTGTATAAAAGTATTTTTGCCGACAAGAATGGCGTCCATTTCATTCCGCCATTTGTGCGTTAGTCTTTTAGTAAAAGCATTACTTAGCCATTGCTGTCCTTTTAATGGAGCAAAGAAACCATCTTTCGATTCGGCCCATTTTAAAATAATATAAGGACGATTTTGTTGGATAGATGTAAAAAAGAATTTGTTTAAGGCTAATGCTTCCGCTTCTAAAATTCCTATCTCAACTTCCACACCTGAAGCTTTCAATTTTTCAATGCTTTTACCGGCCACTTTAGGATTTGGGTCTTTTGATGCGACAACTACTTTGGGTATCTGATATTTTAAAATAAGATCAACGCATGGAGGTGTTTGTCCAAAATGGAAACATGGTTCTAATGAAACATAAATAGTGGAAGATGAAAGCAGAGATTTATCTTTTACATCATTAATGGCATTGACTTCTGCATGTGGACCACCATATTTTTGGTGCCAACCTTCTCCAATGATAGAGTTGTTATGAACGATGACGCAGCCCACTAAAGGATTTGGCGTAACCAAGCCAGTTCCTAATTGAGCCAATTCAAAGCATCTTTTTATATATTTTTCATTTGTGGTCAATTTCCCTATTTGTTTCTTCAAAATTAAACTTTCGATTGCTTTTTAATTTTTAAAAAGACAATTGATAATAAAGATATCAATGCAAGAGCCCCTAAAATATATAAAATAAGATGATTGCTGTCTTTGTATTCTATAGCGGAAGATTCACCGATATAAATAAATGGAGCCCATTGATTGGGTTTCATTCCGTGTTTTTCAATATAATCTAGCTTTGCCTTTCTAAGTGCTACTTCTTTTTTATCTCCTTTTTTAAGGTAGCTGTAAAAATCTTGCATTAGTTCTTCACTCGCTTTGTCGTAAGTATTCCATAAAGTGGCTACAACACTTTTTGAACCGGCAGAGTGAATACCCCAAACTAAATTCATAATACCTTCGCCACTAATCAAATCTCCTCTAAACGTTTCGCAGGCACTCAACACTACAAATTTATCCTTTAAGGGTAGATTGTAGATTTCAGGCAAATACATTTTTTCATCATGAAAGGCGATCCATGGTAAATTGTTTTCTTCATTACTCGCCATCGCATGTGTAGCAAAATGAACTCCGTTGTAATGATTGATTTGATTCTTGAAAAATGATTTACTGGCTTTCCTTTCCATTAGTACTTTCCCTCCAACTGCTCTTCTAATTTGCTGAACTTCTTTTTGGCTGTTGATCAAGTCACTAATATTTTGATTCATAAAACTTACAGGAGCTACAAATAATGTTGAAGTTTTATGGGAGGTGACGCTCTTTTCTTGTTGCAATTCAATAGAAGGTGAAAGTGTGTATCTCACCGTTTGAGTGTGAATTACTAGTTTTTGATTGCTGATATCGGTGCAAAGCGCATCAAATGGGATAAAGTTTAAAGTCCCCGAAGGATTGATAATGATATTTGAATATTGAGCAAATGTAGTTGTGGTTAATTGATTATATAGCTGATTAGAAGAAGTATAATAGTTATTCAAGTCAGCGGTTGTGTTAAAAGGGCGTGAGGCACTATTCAAAAATTCAGCCTTGGTATTTAAATAGTCATTGCTATGACTAATGATTTTCAACCAAGAACTATCCTTAGTTACAAATAGGGCATAGGTGCTTGTTTTACCTTCTAAGTAAGATACGTAAAGTGAGTTTTTATCATTAAGGAAGTCTGTCTGTAATTGATTGAGTGAGGTATTATTGATGTAAGTTGAGTTAGTAGCTTCGGTATGATAAAGGGAGTCTGTTATGGCGTGGTATTGCTCTTTTAATTGGATGAGTGAAGCGAGGTCATTTTGATTTAAGGCTGACAATGCTTTTTTTATCTCTATAGCACTAATATCTTCTTTAATAGTTTGCAATTTAGCTTGTAATTTCGGCGATAATTGACTCAATCGGATATTTTCTTCCATCAATTCTTGTAAAACAAAGTATTTCCCTCTTTCAATAAAATAGAATAGTTCGCTTTGGTTGTTGATGAAATTGGCTGCTTCTAAAGCATAGCCATACAATTCAGTCGCTTGTTCTCTCCAATAAAATTTGGATGAATTATCTAGCGTATTTTGATTGACCATAAATAATAGAGAATCTGCAAAATGAATATACTGTAGAGCAGAAAGCATGATCGACTGATCATTTTTGCTTTTAGATTCTGCTATCATACTTTTTGAAATAAACTTCACATACACGAAAACATCTCCTAAGTAATCAAGATTTTCTACTATTTTGGTATTTGGCAGCAAGTTGTAGTTAAAACCATTGTTAGAGCCAAGTAAATAGTTAAAAGCGTTTAGATAATAACGAGTTGATTTTTCAAAATTGCCGGCATTGTAATAGATGTCTCCAATTGTATTGATAGTGGCTGCTACCTGACTACTGTCTTCCATTTTTAAGGCAATATTTTTGGCTCTCGATAAGTAGTTAAGTGCCTTTTCCTGCTGCTGTAGCTGATTATAAGTATATCCAATGTTGCTTAAACTTCTAAAAATATAGTTGTCGTTGTTTAGGTTTTCTGCAATGGATAAGCTTTTATTATAATGTTCGATGGCTTTCTTGTATTCTTCTTTCGTTTCATAAGCATTTCCTTGTGTTAAATAGCTATACATCTCATTGTAGAGACGCTGTTCAGAAGGTAAATTTTTAGCTGTCTCTATTTGCAGTTGAGCATATTTTAAGGTGGAATCTGCTGCTTGTAAAGCGCTGTAATTAACTGCAATTTGTCCATAGGCTATGGAAAGCCATTTGTTGTTTTCTAATGATATAACAGATTTGTCTTTTGTGGCTAATTGGTAATAGTAATTCGATAGTGTATACTCACCGGCTTCCTCATAACAAGTACCAATTTTTACATAACATTTTGATTGGTCAATTGGATTGGAAACGTAATTGATGGCCAGTTTGAAGTTTTTAATGGCTTCTGAATAATGTCTATCATTGAGTTGAGTAATAGCACTATTGTAAATCAATCGATGTAATAAAAGAGAATCGACTACTTTTGACTTTTGAAATTGATAAAAAGCGTTTTCCCATATCTCCTTAGCTAATTTTGTATCACCATTGGAATAACATAATTTTCCATGATGATAACTTATGCATGCTTTCTTTTCGGGATGGGGCTCCTTTAGCGTTGCCTCAAAGAATTTCAAATTAGCCTGTTCAAAAGGATAACTTAAAATCTGCTCAATATTTTCGTCTTCTTCATCAAAGCAACTTGCTGAAGATTCTAACCAAACTAGGCAGCCAATTAATACAATAAAAGATAATAACCTCAAATGCATGCCCTAATTTAAGGACAAGGATTGAAATTCGAAGTTTTATAATTTACATAGCTGATATTATCTCCATTATAAGTGGCGGTATTTACACTTAAACCATTTAATATTTCTGCTCGAATAGTGCTTACATCGTTGGTGCCACATTGTTGAATAGAAAAAGCTACCGCTGCAGAAATAGCTGCTGCAGACATTGAAGTGCCTGATTTAATTTCAGGATTTGGAGTATACCAAATGGGCATAGTAGCAGAAACGTCAATTCCTGGCGCAAATAGATTAGTGGTTTGTTCACCATAATAGTTCGAAAACTCAGCTTTTAAAGTATCTTCTCTATCTGAACTTCCAACGGGTATAACATAGTCAAATGGAAAATCTGATGGATAATGGTTGTGCCTATCTAAATTTACGCCTTCATTACCAACAGACGCAACAATGATAGCACCACTAACAGAATTAGCATATTCAATAGCTTTTTGTAAGACATCTGGAACTTCTTTCGAATAAAAGCCCCAACTTGTATTGATAATATCAGCACCACGATCAGCAGCATATATAATTCCACAAGACACGGTAAAAAGTGTACCTATACCATCTTCATTATGTGTTTTAATGGGTAAAAAGAGAAACTCGTTTAATTGTCCAGTAGCATCTAATGTGGCCATTTCATTGATGATTGTGTTGGTCACATGAGTACCATGTCCATGATCGTCTGTTGGATCGTTGTCTTCGTTAAAGAAATCCCAACCAATTTGATCGCCTATTAAACAATTGCCATCTTGATCGGTATTGGGATCATCTTCTGCACTATTTCCTAATAATCTACCGGCAATAATTGTATTGGATCCATAGTCCACTCCAACATCTAATACGGCAATTATATTGCCTTCGTCTGTTTGATTGTAAAACGGGTTACCTATAATAACTGGTGGAGTAAAAATTAAAACATCACTGAAATTATAATAATTGAATGACAGCTCTTCAATATCATTTTCAGACGTTCCTTTTTGTTTAATACCTTCTAATCCGCCTTTTTCGGCTAATCCCGCATTATCCCATTGGGCTAAGGTTAACACATCGCCGCACATGCATTCTTTCACTGAAACAGCGCCTAATGTATTAATCAATATGTCATTTCGAGTGGCTTGAGAAACACCATCTCTAAATTTTACTACAATTTGACGAGGATTGTAAGCACCGCCAAAACCATCTAATTCATAAGGAAGATCAGATTGAATCAAACTTCTTTCTAAAGCTTGCGGAAGGGTAGTGTCTAAGAGAATTACGTCATCATCTTTGCAGGCAAAGAGTAACAAGGAAGATAATATACTAATTTGGAATATGGATTTAAGTTTCATTTTTTTCGATTGTGGTTATGTATTATAACAAATTTAGATATTGTTCATGTAATTGTAAGTACTGCAAGATAAAAAAATCACAGTGAGAAATTTGAGTTTTCCCACCGTGAGTAACAAGCAGAGATAATATTTTAGTTTAGATTTTCTTATTCAGTCATTTATAGGGTAATTACGTGGAGATTATTTTTGTTACCCATAGTGATTAAAAAAAATTAAAACTTTAGCTTAGCGCTAATAAGGATGGAGGAGAAATCGATAAAATATTATTTACAAGGAATTAGCGAGAAAGACGAAGCTGTTATTCAAGAAATATATACTTTATATTTTAATAAGGTAGTTGGCTATGTAATGAAAAATAGTGGAGATAAATCTGATGCTAAGGATGTATTTAATAAAGCTATTATGCAATTGATGGTTCGTAAGAATTTGGATACTATTAAAGATACTTCCACTTTTGAAGCCTATCTATTTACAGCCTGTAGAAACCTATGGTTAAGGGAATTAAGTAAAATAAAGAATAAGAGGGTAACAAATGATCATGTCACTGAATTGTATTATAAAGAGAAAGACATGGCACAAAGCACGCTCGAACAAGAAAGATGGGAATTGTTTAATGAGCAATTCAAAAATCTCTCTGATAATTGTAAAGAAGTTCTGCAAATGTTGTTTGACAAAATTAGCGGAAAGGATATTCAAGAAAAGTTGGGCTATGGTTCAGATACCGTAGTAAGACAAAGAGTGTTTAAGTGCAAGAAAAAACTGTCAGAATTAGTGCAGAGTGATGAACGCTTTAAAACCTTATTATACAAATGAGCCTTAACGACCAAACATATCAGCAAATTGAAAGCTACCTAAATGGTACGCTTTCAGCAGAAGAAGTCAAAAACTTCGAAGAGAGAATAGCCAATGAGCCGGAGTTAGGCAAAGAAATTGAGCTTTTTAAATTAATGGAAGGCTTTATTGGCGAAAACAAATGGCCGGAATCAACTATTGAATCAGATCACCCAAAAGTAAAGGAATATTTAAAGGCCTATCTGTCAGATGATGCAAAATCGTTATCGGAAGTATTGGAAAAGATTGGTAATCAAACGATAAATGCCGCCACCACAGAAGTGTCATCTACTAAAGTTCGTCCATTATGGAACGTATTTAGAGCAGCTGCGGCTGTTTTAGTATTGGTAGGTTGCTTGTGGTTTTTTATGAAACCTACAGGTGTGCAGCAATATGCTTCTAGTTTGCAACACGATGAGTTATTGTTAACGCAAAGAGGCGAGAGCGAGAAACTGTCTTTGGAGGCAGAGAATGCTTTTAACTCGAAGGAATACGAAGCAGCCATTCCTTTATTAATCGAAGTGGATAAAGTAAATGGAGATTTCCATATTGATATTGCGTTGGGAATTGCCTATTTAGAAACCAATGAGTTAGACAAGGCATATGAAGAGTTTAATCAGGTTTACAACTCAGATGCATTGATAAGAGACCAGGCATTATGGTATTTAGCAATGTCTGATCTTAAAAGTAAAGAAAATTCAAAAGCACTAGATCATTTAAAACTTTTGCGAAAAAACTATCCTGACTTCAAATCAGAAGAGGTTAAAAAGATAATCTCAAAACTTAAGTAATTGGCTATTGCATGACTTTTACAGATTTAAAGAACTGGTTTAGCGATAGTGTCAAAACAAAATATTCTGAGCGAGAAGCTGCTAGTATTTTAAAAGAATTGTTAACTCATTTTGATGACCAACAAAGAAATTGGACCGCTATCATTAGCGATGAGGCGTTACTGGCCGTCATCCAATCAAAAATCAACCTAACCATTATTGATAGAATTTTAAATGATGAACCTTTAGCCTACATCATTGGGCATACTTATTTTTATGATCTTCCTTTTAAGGTCAATCAGCATGTATTAATTCCTCGACCGGAAACAGAAGAATTGGTCGATTGGATCTTAGAAGAGAATCAGACACAAGTGAGAGTTTTAGATATTGGTACCGGTAGTGGCTGTATCGCCATCGCTTTAGTCAGTAATAGAAAAGATTGGATGGTAGAAGCAATAGATGTTAGTAAAGATGCTTTAATACTAGCAAAATCTAATGCTGAATTGAATCATGTGGAGGTTAATTTTAAAAACTTAGATATCTTAAATGAAGACTTATCTATTCAATATGATGTAATCGTCAGTAATCCGCCTTATATAAGCTTAGAAGAGGAAAGCGTGATGTCTAGTACAACTTTAAAGCATGAGCCATCAATTGCATTGTTTACTCAGAATAATGATCCGCTTCAATTTTATAAAAGGATAGGAGCGTTAGCAAAATATTCCCTTGCCAAGAATGGTAGTTTGTATTTTGAATTGAATGAATTCTTTGCCAACGAGACAAAAGCAATGTTGAAAAATTTGGGCTACCATGTAGAGTTAAAAAGTGATTTACAAGGCAAAGCTAGAATGGCAAAGTGTCAACTTATTTAGATGTTGGCATTATGCAAAGCGGTACATAAATTAAACAAAACTCTTGCCCCAACATTCGCATCCCAATCGCTTGGGTTGTCTGTTCGCTTATCAATACCCACTTCACACAAATCAAAGCCAATTATTTTTCTGCCACTTTGAACAACCGCTCCAATTAAATGAATGGCTTCTTCGAATGAAAGTCCTCCCGGAACTGGTGTGCCGGTGTTGGGGCAAAGCGAAGGTTGAAGCGCATCAATATCAAAACTTAGATAAATATTTTCCGGTAATGGCTCAATGATTTTTGTACAAAGGCTATCCCAAGTTTCACCATGAAAAAGTGCCCTTTTTAGGTTCCAATCATAGTAGGTATTGATTCTAATATCGTTGCTGATTAACGCTACCTCTTTTGGTGAAACATCTCGAATAGATACTTGAGTTAAATTTTTTAAGTTGCTGAATTTTAAAGCATTATAAAAAATGGATGCATGAGAGTAAGTGAAGTTTTCGTATGTTTCACGGAGGTCGGCATGAGCGTCAAACTGCAAAATACCAAAGGAATCATAGCGATCGTTTAAAGCTTCAATAAATCCTAAAGGACAGCTATGATCACCGCCTATTAACCCTAATAATTTACCATCATCTAAAATCTTCTTGGCTTGGTCTTTTACCCAATTTTTAAGGTCTTCACAACTAGTATTAACTTGCTTAACCGATGGGCTAGTTTCTACAACAAGTGCTTCATTTTCTAAAGCATCAATATGTGTTTTAGCTAAAGCTCTTGTGTTCTTATTAACGTTTTTCCAATGCTCATTTATAGGAGTCATATAAACACCATACTCCCAAATTTTTGCACCTGAAGGATGATAAAAATCCAATTGAGAACTTGCCTCTAAAATTGCTTCTGGTCCATTTGAAGTGCCATCATTATAAGAAACGGTAGCATCCCAAGGAATAGGTAATAAGATGATCTCAGACGTTTCATAAGTATGTGGCAAAGAAAATATGTGCCCATTTTTTAGACCTACATCATTGGGATCGTATTTTTCCATAAGTGATGTCTTACTTTAATTCGAAGCTTGTGGTGCCAATTTTATATCCTCTTTGATATACTTCTACTTGATATTCGCCTTCGCCATAAGCAGAGTTCTGATCCCAATAAGAGCAAACTGATTTACCATCTTTTTCATAATCAGGACTAATCTCATAAGTATATTGCATCACAGTACCATCTTCAACTGACTTAAATGTGCCACTGCCCATTGATTCTAAAGTCATTGTTGCTCCATCCGGACCAATAATTCGTAGATGAATTTGGGTTGGACCTTCTTTGGCAATCTTGTTTTCTAATAGGTCAAAACAAATCTTAATTTTCTTAGTAGAATTGGCTTTTTTTGAATCTACTTCTTTGTTGCCACCTTTATATCTTACTCCTTTAGCTTCAACATTTTTTGCTGATAAAATAGAGGCAATATTTTTTTCTCTTTCAAGATCTTTCTTCTCAATTTCCAATTTGCTGGCTTCCGCAGAAACCATGTCTAAAGAATTCTTGATGATTTCCTTTTCTTGAATTAATGCAATATTGTCCCGTTCTAAGCCAATATTAGCTTGTTTTAATGAATCTACAGCGTTTTGTAATGATATTCTCTGGTTGGTTAATTGAGCGATTAAATTTCTAGCGTTAGCTAATTCTGCTGCCGAAGCATTTTGCTTTGATAGGATAGAAGCAATATAAGTTTTGGCTTCTTGAAGCTCTTGTTTTTTAGTGGATAGTAAACTATCTAAAGAGGCATTTTCACCTTCAAGATTATCTAACTGGTCTAAAGAACGATCGTATTCAGCTTGTAATTCAACATGTAAACGTTCTACCGTATCATTTTTAGCAGTGATAGTAGTAATTTCCTCTTTCAGTTTTTTCTTTTCAAACATCATGTAACCTAATCCAGCGCCTAATAAAAGGAGTAACAAGATTAAAATTGCGATGATGGTGTTATTTTTGTTATTGCTCATTTTCTTTGATTTATAGTGTAAAAATAAGCAACAGTATTTAATTAATTGCTAATCTATAACTAACAATTGTTTGAACGTTATAAAAGGCACTATAAGTTGACAACCTATAAAGTATTTTGTTACTTTAGATATACTAATAATTTAAGCCAATTGATATGTCAGAGATTCGAGTTTTAATAGTGGAGGATGAACCATTAATTGCTGAGGATATTGGAGAATATTTAACCAATAATGATTATTCTGTTTCTGCTATTGTTCATAATTTAACTGATGCAATTGAAGCCATGCAAAAGGAGCAGCCCGATATTGCTTTACTAGATATTAATTTAGGTGACAATATGGATGGCTTATTAATTGCCGAAGAGATAAACAAGTCTTATAATTTTCCATTTTTGTATCTAACCTCTTACACCAATAAGTCAATTGTAGATCAAGCCAAATATACTCGGCCAATGGGCTATATTGTAAAACCTTTTGATGAAGGCGACCTTTATACTTCTATCGAAATAGCCTTATACAATCATTCACAAGTCAATAAACCAAGGCAGTTCAATCGCGATCTGATTAATGATAAGATGTTAAACCATTTAACCGAGAAAGAATTTGAAGTATTAAACGATATTTATGAAGGACGAACCAACAAACAAATGTCAGGAAAGCATTTCGTAAGTATCAATACTATTAAAACACACATCCAAAAAATTTACGACAAGCTTGATGTGCATAGCCGCTCAGAGGCAATAGCTAAAGTAAGGAGTTTGCTTACTTAATAGACAGTCAATATCATACTTACGGGTGATATACAGCTTAAATCATCTCTTTACTTTTGATTTAAACCAACATAATGAATGCTTTGCAGACAAAATGTTTAAGTGAAAAGGAGAAAGCTGTTGTTAAAGTAATTTGCGAGGGTGGTTCCAATAAAGAAATCGCTAAGAAAATGAAGATTAGTTTGAATACGCTTAAAACACATCTTCAACACATCTATAAAAAACTAGGTATTCATTCAAAAACTGACTTGATATTGTTATATCTCCAAGAAATAAATCCGGAAAATGCAAACTCAAAATAATTGAGTTTGCACCGGATTCATTGGTTGTTTTTGCTTGATTTTCTGATTTTTTAACCACAGATGGATGGATTAGTTGTATTGTGTCGCTTTTAATGTTGGCTTATTCGATAATTTATTGAATCAATTATTTGATTGTATTTTAAATCTGGATGCGCTTGGGCGCAATCGATAAAAAAAAATAAATTGAGCTGGTTTAATTAGAATTCGACAAAATGACTTAGCTTTTAAATTCTATATCAGTGCATCTGTGGTTAATATTTATTGATGAATAATTGTTTTAGCCAAAGGCTAGAAATTATAAAAAGTATAGTAGGTTAGTTTGTTTTGGAATTGTATTTGTAATAAGTTTACTAAAACTAACAATTCATGTTTGCCAAAATATTTAATCTATTTGTAGTAATCTTTCTGAGTGCATCGATTTTACAAGCACAAAAACCAATAGAAATTTCTTTTGAACAAGATGAGGACACCAGAGCCTATACTATTTTTGTTACCAATCATACTTATGCTACCCATACAGTGGAACTTTCTTTTGATTATCTAGAAAATCTAAAATCTTCTATTGAGCTACCTTATTATTGGGAAGTAGGAAATGGTAAGACGGAATTAATGACTTTAACACCAATTGATCCAACCGCATCAACCGATTTTAAATACAAAAGGAAATCTAGGAAAGGCTGTAGTCAGCAAACAGAGGAAAAAGAGAGATTATATCAATTACCGGTTGATCAAGACAAAGTAACACAAGCGGTTGGTTTTATGGATGAGGCGACTCAAGATAAAAATCAAGAAATGAGTTGCTATGCTATCGGCATGGATGTTCCGGTTGGAGAAAAGATAAAAGCTGCTAAAAGTGGCACTGTAGTCGAAATTATTGATGTAAATGATCCTACTGCTGACGAACAAAACAAGAGCATTAGAAAAATTTTAGAGATTGAACATGATGATTGCACTTTTGGGACTTATGAAATACAACTGAATAGTGAATTCTTTCCGAAAGCTGGAGATAAAATCGAAGTAGGACAAGAAATAGGCGTAATCAACAATAAAAACCAAACCTTTTTTAATGATTTGGTTTTTAGCTCCTATTATACCGCTTACGAAGAGATCATCAAAAATGATGACACTACCTGGAAGAATTATTATAAAGCTTATGTTCCTGTAGTTTTTGATTCTAAATCATTCAATGAAAAGTTGAAAGAAGCATTTACTGGTAAGCCCATAAAACAAATGGCAGCTCCAATTATGGGTAAAAAGTTTGATGCAGAAGAATATAAAGCCAAGAAAAAGGCAGAAAAGAAAGAGAAATAAACTACATATTCAACACTTGCTTCAAAGTAAACAGCCAATCTGTTTCATCTTGATCTGAATCTAACTTTTGATTATACAGCCATTTTAAATATTGAGGATCTTGTTGAGCAACGTCTTCAACCATTTGACCAACATATTTTCCAAAGGCAAATTTTCCAATGAAAGCAGGTTGAGTAGATAGTTCAATTAATTTTTGCAGTGTATCGGATTCTGAATCTAACTTAAAAATTTCTTGCGCCTTTTTGTAGAGTCTATCAAAAACCAACTCTAAAATGATTACATCGCTCTTAGCATCATGTGCGTGAATTGGATAATCAATATCCTCATCAATCTTTAAAAAATAACGTAAGTATTGAAGGTTATGTCGTTTAATCACCATTTCAGGATCAAAATGACGGATTAATTTCAAGGTGTCAATAGCATGTGTTGGCTTAATACCTTCTTTTTCCAACATATCTAAATCAAAAGGAGCATTGTGCGCCACCATGATTGAATTCGGTTGTTCTAGTAGGTTCTTAATAGTACTATAATCTTCAGAAGACTTAAACAATGGTTTATTGGCAACCATCTTCTCCGTGATATGATGAACCGCCATAGACTCTATACTAATAGGAACCGGAGGTTTGTAAACCTTGCTGAACATTTCATCCAAACTTTGTCCATGGTATTTCCATGCTAATTGACATAGTCTATCATCGGTTTCATTTCCGGTTGTTTCTGTATCTAAAAAAATTAAGTCGGATAACTGCATCTTCAAAGAAAATTAATTTTTATGAGAAAATGAGGCTTGATTGTATCATGTTCTAAACATTTTTAATTTTTCCCCTCCTTCTAAGCGCAACGAAGAATCAAGGAGGGGACGACGAAGTCGAGACGGTGTGGTTGAAACATGTTATTTGTAAATCTTGTCTTGTCATCAAGCATTGTTGTCAATAGTGGCAAATTTTAATTAATTTCAAGAAGGATAGGTGTTTTAGACTCGGCTCTGTCGTTAAAAATTAAAGTTTAATTCAGCAACCGAGGCAACAAAATCCAAGAATGTACAGTATTAGCTATGAAGGTTGGAAGTAAACAAAAAATGTTAACAGTTAAAAGACACATTCTTTTTTTATTAGTATTGTCGTTTATCATCAGTTGCCAAACAGATATTGATGAAATGACGATTAATGATATTGTCCCTACACCTGATGTTATCGTTCGAGCAAATCTAAGAGGAATTATAACGGATCAAAATAATCATCCTATTCAAGGCGCAGAAGTTAAAGCAGGCAATGATGTTTTGTTGACAGACGAATGGGGATATTTTTCATTTAAATCGGCTGGATTAGATGCCAATGGTACTTTAATCACCATTAAAAAGGATGGCTATTTCTCAGGAAGTAGATATATAATGCCATCTCTAAAAGATAACTACATTCAAGTAAAATTAATTGAAGAAAGAAATGTAGGGAGTTTTAATGCTGCTAATGGCGGCACATTAGATTTAAATGATGGCGCTCAAGTTATATTTCCGGCCGATATTTTTCAATTAGCGAATGGAGACTCTTACGGCGGTATAGTGAATGTATCGGCTTATTGGTTAGATCCAACATTACCAAATATGGGCGAGCTAATGCCTTCTAATCTGGTAGGTAGAAATTTATCAAATGAAAGTGTGGCACTCGCCAGCTTAGGCATGATGGTAGTGGAGCTATCTTCTAGTTCAGGTCAAACCCTAAAGATTAAAGAAGGAAATGAAGCAGAGTTGCTTTTTCCAATTCCTATAGAAATGCAAGCAACAGCGCCAGCCATAATGCCGCTTTGGTCTTTCACAGAGGCACAAAAAATATGGATTCAAGAAGGGCAAGCATCCTTAGAAGGCAATTACTATAGAGCCAAAGTAAGTCATTTCTCATGGTGGAATTGCGATTGGCCTTATCCGGCAGTGAGTTTTAGCGGTAAAGTAGTAAGTGATAATTTAGGAGTTGCTGATGTTAAAATCAGAATATCTATTGTAGATCGTCCTTGGAGTTCAACGGTGATGTATTCAAACATTGAAGGTGTATTCTCTACTGAAGTGCCTGCAGCTACTCTTATTCGATTGGAAATCTTAAATGCCTGTAATGAAATTGTTTTTAGCAATGAAATTGGCCCATATAGCAGTGCAATTGATATTGGAGAAAGTATAATAGATGCTGCTGCACAGCAGATGGTAGATATTCAAGGTTTGATTGTTAATTGTCAGCAAATGCCAGTAAACAATGGATATGCAATTGTTTATTTTGATGATAAATTTAAAATAGTTGAATTATTGGCAGGTGGACAATTGGAAACAAGTGTTATTATGTGCGATACGACTAGTAAAATAAATATAAAAGCTTTTGATACTGGTCAATCTCTGCAAAGCTTTGAAATGGTTTTTGATGTTGATACCGCTATTAATTTTGGAGAAATAATGGTTTGTCAAGGTATTGAAGAGTATGTCAATTTTATGGTTGATGGTGTTAATTACACAAATTATGGACCTTTTAGTTTGAAAGCTTATGAAGATACTAGCTTTCAATTTTTTCCATATCCTTACTATACTGTGTTTGAATTTGATGAGAATGCTTTAGGAAATGAGATTTTAGGAAGCTTTAATTTTTTATCTTACGGTGTCGGATATCATTTTAATACACTTTATACCCGAGATGTAAGTATTGAATTTAGTGATACACTAATTTCTGGTTTTGGTAACTCCAACACTAAATTTACTACCTGTACTATACATGAATTTGGTACTAGCGTTGGCAATGTAGTAAATATGGAGTTTGAAGGAGAATGGACAAATTTGAGTGGAGAGTTAAAAAACGTGTCAGGGAACTTAAATATTAAAACGACAGAATAATCTAAAACAAAATTTGACGCAAGAAGACATCATAAAAGGTTGCTTAAAAGGCAAGGAGAAGTGTCGGTTTGAACTCGTTCAACGATATAGCTCTAAGCTTCTGGGAATTAGCAGGAGATACGCTAAAGATATGTCTGCTGCCGAAGATATCTTGCAAGAAGCCTTTATTAAAGCCTTCAAATACATCAAAAAATTCGATGCTGAAAAAGGAAATTTAGATGCATGGTTGGTTCGAATTACTATTAATACAGCAATTGATTACAATAAAAAATATGGTGTCAATTACGATCAAGGCGAATATGTTATCAATGAAGGCGCAAAATTGCAAACTGCGCCACAAGCTATATCCAATCTTAGAGTGGAGGAAATTGTAAAATTGATTTCAACTTTACCAATCGGCTATCAGACCGTTTTTAATCTCTTTGTTATTGAGCAATACAATCACGCTGAAATAGCAGAGATGTTGAATATAAAAGAAGCTACGTCAAGGTCGCAGTTGAATAAAGCACGTAAAATGCTACAGAAATTATTGACTATGAATGAAAATTACAGATATGAGCAGAGAGCAATTTGAGGAAGAATTAAGGAATAGGATTAAGGATTATTCCCCTGAGGTCAATACTCAGCAACTATGGGATAGTCTTCAGCAGAAGAAGCCGAAGAACTATTTAGGGATTTTTGCCTTGTTCTTTTTATTGGCTGGGGCAGGAACTGGTATATTCTTTTTGCAGCAAGGAAAAAATCAGTTCGCAGATGAAACTAATTTGATTGATATTGTGAATCAAGATGATATAAAGATTCAAGATTCAAGACGTAAGACTCAAGACGCAAAACTTAATGCTGAAAGCTTTCAAGAAGAGAAGCAATTTTCAAACTCAAGCTCAAACTCAAACTCAAGCTCAAGCTCAAATTCAAATTCAAATACAGTTTCAAACTCAAATTTAATTTCAAACTCAACTAAAAACGCAAGTTCAAATACAACCGCAAATACAAATTCTAAAATAAATACAAGGAATTCATCAACTAATAATCAGGCAATTAAATCCACCAATTCAAACTTAGAAAAGATTGCTAGTGGAATAGATAATAATAATAACAAGCCATCTAGTTTTGGTAGTGATAAGGCTACAGCAGATATTGCAGGTTTAGAGAATAATTTTTCTAAAAGTAAAACTATAGGTAGTACATTGAAAAGTATTGATAATGAATTAATTGAATTGAATTTTATTGATGGTATTGTTGAAACAGTTGTCAATAATCAAAAGAATGCTGTTGATGCAAATCCTAGTAATACTGAAGCCAACAATCTTATTCGTAATGGTGATCATAGTGTGATAAATTCAGAAGATGCTATGCAGTCAACAGGAGAAGAATCTATTACTACTGCCAATTATTCTGAAGAAGAAAGTAACACTTTAGAGCAAAAATCATCCACTGAAATTGAGCAATTAAACAATGCTTCAATTGAAACTTTTCATTTAGAAGAAAGAACTGCTGAAGCGAAAATCAGCAACTGGCAAAAAATGGATGGCGAGGTAGAAAAAAGAAAACCGACTAGCGACAAGGGACAGAAATATAAATCCAATAGAAAAACATTTGAGTTATCTATCGAAGTTTTAGGTGGACCTATGTTTCCGTTTAAAAGTTTAACGGCTAAATCAGAAGAAGATAAAGCTTATTTAAGTCAAAGACAGTTTACAGAACAAGTGCTTAGAGGATATACAGCGGAGGTGAACACCTATGGCGAATTCAAGAAAATGGGCTATTTCAAAGTTGGCGTTTCATATGCCGGTTTCCAAGAGTCTTTTATTTACAAAGGAGAAACTATTCGAGAATACTACGATCCTAATGGAATACAAACCGTGGAAATTAATGGTGATGGCGATACTACTTTTGTAATGGATAGTGTATTGGTTACACAAGTGATTGGAAGAAACATCAATCGCGTTAACGCCTACAGTATGATGGATTTATCAGTGTCCATGGGCTATATTTTAAGCAGATCTAAATGGTCTATCTATGTGGATGGTGGAATAGCTTATAATTTGTTGTTTAAAGCAAATGGTCAATTTTTAAATAGAGCCTTAGAACCAATCAATTTTTCTGATGAATTAGTGGATGGCGGTTCGCCATTGAAGAAAAATTTAGGCGTTGCAGTAGTAGCTAACATGGGCTTTGATTATCAGATCAATCCACATTTAAAGTTTAAGATACAAACAGGATACAAGCGATATTTTTCTGATTTCTCCACCGTTGAGAATCCGATTAGACAGAAATATAATTTTATCAATTTAGGTTTGGGACTGTCTTATACGTTTAATAACTTTTAAGAGGTGATCTATTTTAACCGATAGATATCTGTTGGATTAACCACAAAAATGGCCGTATTTCCTTTTATTACAATTGGAGCGCGGATGATGTCGGGACGATGGGTAAGGATGTTGATCCAGTCATCAATGCCGTAATTGTTTCCTCTCAGATTTTCTTGATAGTATTCATGTGCTTTATTTACCAACTGCTTGGGCTCTAGTTGCAACATATCTAAAATTTGACGCCAAATTGTAGGGGTAAAGTGCTCTTTATGATATTCAACCATATTCACCTTCGAGCTAATTGAATTAGCATACGCAATGGCTTTTTTGGCCACCGACATATTGGGATCATAATAGATCAAAATTTCATTAGGATGTACTTTCATAGAAGTAATATAATAAAAAGTTTTAAACTGTTATATTGTTTACAACAAGTTTATTTCAATAAACATTTTATTTATCTTAGTCACTTGTTTTACATTTACAGTAATTAAGCGAGTGGAATTATATGGATAAATTAATAGAAGTAAAGAATCTAGTAACGGAATTTAGAACAGAAGATGGTATTGTCACTGCTGTTAATGATGTAAGTTTTAGTATAAATAAAGGAGAAACAATTGGTATTGTAGGGGAATCAGGATCGGGAAAGTCAGTTACTTCATTGTCTATTATGCGTTTAATTCCAGATCCTCCGGGAAAAATTACCGGCGGTCAAATCTTATTTCACGATGATAAAGGTACTGTCGACTTAGTGGCATTACCTGAAAAGAAAATGAGAGAATATCGTGGAAATGATATTGCCATGATTTTTCAAGAGCCAATGACTTCATTAAATCCTGTTTTCACTTGTGGAGATCAAGTAATGGAAGCCATTATTTTGCATCAAAAATGTACTAAGGAAGCAGCAGCAGCAAAAACGCTAGATCTTTTTGAAAAAGTAAAATTACCAACACCTGAAAGGATCTTAAACTCATATCCACATCAACTGTCAGGTGGACAAAAGCAAAGAGTAATGATTGCAATGGCAATGTCGTGTAATCCAAAATTATTGATTGCTGATGAGCCAACTACAGCCTTAGACGTTACCGTTCAAAAAACCATCCTTGAGTTGATGTTGGGCTTGAGCAAGGAAACGGGGATGTCTACCATTTTTATTACGCATGATTTAGGCGTAGTGGCAGAAATTGCCGATAAGGTAATTGTGATGTACAAAGGTAAAATTGTAGAGCAAGGAAGTGTACTTCAAATATTCAATAATCCACAACATCCATATACAAAAGGTTTGTTAGCTTGTCGACCTCCATTGGGGAAAAGACTTAGCCAATTGCCGGTAATTGCAGATTTTATGAAAGAAGATGCAAATGGTAATGTGGTAGAATTGGAGTCTGATATGAAGAAACTAATTGATAGTTATATCGTTACTCCTGAGCAAACAGCGGATCGATTAAAAGGCTTAGAAGCCAAAGAACCAGTTCTAAAAGTAAGAGATTTAAATACTTGGTTTCCAAGTAAAAAGAACATATTTGGTAAAGCTTTAGATTATACTAAAGCGGTTAATAATGTTTCCTTTGATGTTTATCCAGGTGAGACACTTGGATTGGTTGGAGAGTCCGGCTGTGGGAAAACTACTTTGGGTAGAACCATTCTAAAATTAGTGGAGGCAACATCCGGAAGTGTTCACTTTGAAGGGAAGGATCTTTTTAACCTTAGTGATAAGGATATGAAGAAAACTAGAGAAGATATGCAAATCATCTTCCAAGATCCATATTCCTCATTAAATCCAAGGTTAACTGTTGGTAGTGCCATTATGGAACCTATGCAAGTGCATAAAGTTTTAGCCAATGATACGGAGAGAAAGGCCAAAGTAATTGAACTCTTGGAAACGGTAAATTTAAAGGCAGAACACTTTAACAGATATCCTCATGAGTTTTCTGGTGGACAGCGTCAGAGGATTTGTATTGCTAGGGCATTGGCGTTGAATCCTAAGTTTATCATTTGCGATGAGTCGGTTTCGGCATTAGATGTTTCCGTTCAGGCGCAGGTGCTTAACTTATTAATCAAATTGCGTAAAGATTTCGATTTTACTTACATCTTCATTTCCCATGATTTATCAGTGGTGAAATTCATGTCAGATAGAATGGTGGTAATGAATAAAGGTGAGATTGAAGAAATGGGACCTGCAGATGAGATTTACAATAATCCAAAGCGACCATATACTCAAAAATTAATTGATGCTATTCCTAAAGGTAGTTTGGAAGATATCAAAGCTAGAGTAGCAGCATTAAACGATTAAGCTTTTAATCTAAAATTTAAACTATTACATATGAAATTCATTGGATTTTTATTGTGCTTAGTCACATTATTGCTTTCGTCGTGCACCATAGAATTGGCTATGCAAGTCAATAAGGATTATTCCGGTAATATGGCTTTAAAAGTCGATATGTCGCAAATGTTTGAGATGCTTTCCATGTTTGAGGATAGCATTAGTCAAAAGGAGATTGATAGTATGGTGTTAGATGGCGGCATGGAGGGATTTCAAGAGGCATTTGAAGAAGAAAGTATTGCTAAATTGAAAGAGAGTGGCATCACCAATTTAACTGCCGGTATGGAAGACGGTAAGTTTATGGTAATCAGATATGATTATGCAGATATAAATAACGCTTATGATTTCTTCTTTGTGCTAGATACCAACGCAACTGAAGAACAAATCAAAGAATTAAAAGCGGTTAAATATTTCAAAGCCGATAAAGATAAGTTGACGATCAACTTTAATGATGAGGGTTTAAAAGATGCCATGAAAGGCGGAATGGGCGACGAAATGGATGGTATGGAAGGAATGGGAGACATGGATATGTCATTTATGACTAGCATGTTGAATATTAAACAGTCTTATACATTTGAAAGACCTGTTACTCAAGTGATTGATCGTAATGATTTACCAATTATTACTAAAGGGAATAAAGTTTATTACAGTGTAAATTTGGATGAATATCAAGCCGATTTTGTTGGCAATTCAATTACTGTTGTCTTTGATGATAACTTAAAAGTTCCTGAATCTTCCACCAAAAAGAAAAAGAAAAAGAAGAAAAAATAGCTACAAAAGTTCTTAAATCTTTAGTGGATACCTTGATTTATGGAGAATATTCTTAGAAGTAGCCTTAACTGTCGGCTTAGTAGTAGATCTCATTAACTTTATTTTCAAGATATTCCTTCTTTTCGAAATATATAGTGCAAACACACACATCTTTACATTAATTACTGAGAATGGTACAATTAGTCATCACCTGAATAAAATATTTAATTTATCCATTTCCCTAATATTCAAGTCTTTAGTTACCAATTATCTATAACTATGTTTAAATTTTCGTTTACAATCTATTCAAAAACAAGTATATAAAAGACTATTTTTATTGAAAATTACTTGATATGCCAATAAGAATGGACAAAGACGACATCGGAGGTAATAACGATAATTATCCCGGCGGCGGTAAGAAAACACAAAATACCACAGGTGGCGGAGGTGGAATGGCAGCATTGCTTCCGTTCTTAATTACGCTTATTTCTAAAAGGCCAAAACTCTTGTTAATCCTTTTATTGGCGGCTGGACTATGGTATTTCTTTGGAGGAGGATTATCCAATATGACCAATGTAGAAGCTTCTTCGGATTTTGGTACTGGTATGGAAATGAAGCAAGAGCTCTACGATAAAGCAGAAGTATTTGAGCCATTAGCAGATAATAAGGCCAATCCTTTGCCAGAAAGAGTTTCACTTTTAGAGTATGCGCCCAATAGATTAAATCAGGGGCAACAAGGCTCTTGTGTTGGTTGGGCAAGTTCTTATGCTGCTAGAACTATTCTTCACTCAAGACAAACCGGTGTCAATCCTAACAGAGTAGTGTTTAGTCCTGCATATGTCTATAATCAAATTGCTATTCCAAACTCAAGATGCCAAGGCGCCTATATGATGGATGCTATGAAAACATTACATCAAGATGGTGATGTGCCTTTTGCTGCTTTCCCTTATGATGAGTCAAGTTGTAATGCCAGACCGGATCAATCTACAAGACAAGTTGCTGCTGATTATAGAATCAAAGGCTACAACCGTTTGTCAATGGATCATGATAAATATGCTGTCAATATGTTAGCTATGAAGCAAAATTTGGCTCAAGGCGCTCCAGTGGTGATTGGGATGCAAGTAGGTGGAAGCTTTATGCAATCTATGAAAGGCAGAGATAAGTGGATTCCAACTAGTGGAGATTATAGTATGAGAGGTTTTGGAGGTCACGCTATGTGCGTAATTGGCTATGATGACTACAAGTTTGGCAATGAAGGGGGCTTTCAAATTATGAACTCTTGGGGAGAAGATTGGGGAGACGAAGGAATTGCTTGGGTGCGATACAAAGATTTTGAATTCTTTACTAAAGAAGCATACGGTTTATATCCGATGGGAGATGCCAATAAAGTAACTACTACCGCTTTAGCCATCAATTTCGGCTTAGTAAAAGTAGATGCTAAAGGTGCAGTTACCGGAAAGATAAATGTTAAGGCAGATGGCCTCAATTCATTTTCTTCTACTCAGCCTATAAATGTTGGAGAAAGATTTAAAGTGGAAATAACCAATTCAGTAGAATGCTATGTTTATATTTTTGGGCAAGAAACAGATGGTTCATCTTATGTTTTGTTTCCTTACACAAAAAAGCATTCACCATATTGCGGCATTACTGGAACAAGATTGTTTCCAAGAGATCTAAGTATGAAAGCAGACGATTTAGGCAACAGAGATTATATTGCTGCCGTATTTACCAAAGTTCCTTTGGATTATGATAGGATGAACACTGCGATTCAAAGTGCGTCAGGCAACAATTATGCTGAGAAATTAGATAATGCATTGGGACAAGCCGGGGTAGATGGTATTAATTTCACTACTGGTGAAAGCATTGGGTTTAAAGTACAAAACATGTCAGATCAGCAAGCAGTTGGAGTAGTCATAGGTTTTGATAAGCGATAAAATTTAACAATTAACTTCAGATTGTATTATTTTTAGATACAATTCAATTTCAAACTTATGAAAATCCCCTTCAGCTTTTTATCAGTATTTCTGATTTGTCAAATCTCTATTGCGCAAGTCACTTTTTCTAATGCCAGTTCCTTGTTAGACGATCCTAATATTACTAGTGGCGTGGCTATGGGTGTTGTTGATATGAACGGCGATGGCTTAGATGATATCGTTAGATTACAATTATCAAGGTTTGTTGAGATTGGTTACCAACGCGCCGATGGCTCTAAGTTCGACAATTATACACCTACTTTTGCTAATAGCTCTAATTGGAGTATGTGTATTGCTGATATTGATAAAAATGGATTCAATGATATTTTAACCGGAGGTGCTTATAACAATGGTAAGATATTATATTTTGACAGTTTGGGCGTAGATACCATCCTTGATTTACCGGGTTCTGACATCTTTTTTCAAGGATCCAATTTTGTAGATATTGATAATGATGGCAATGTCGATATTTTTGTTTGTCATGATGAAGGCGTTTCGCGTGCTTTTAAAAATAATGGCAATCGAAACTTCACTTTTGATACCGACCTAATTGATGCCGTTTCTACTAATCCATCTGATAATTCAGGGAATTACGCATCTATTTGGACAGACTATGATTCTGATGGCGATATTGATATGTATCTTTCTAAATGCCGTTTAGGGGTAGATGATACGTTAGATGGAAGAAGAGTCAATCAGTTGTGGGAGAATGATGGGAACAATAACTATACAGATGTGGCTGTTGCCAAAGGAATTGTGCCATATGGTCAATCGTGGTCTACGGATTTTGCCGATATAGATAATGATGGCGACTGGGATGCTTTTGTGATTAATCACGATAAGATTAGCACTTTTTATGAGAATATAGGTGATACTATGTTTGTTGATATTACCAATGCAACCAGTGTTACTTTCGAATTATTGAATTGGGGCATTGGCATTCAAACCATATTTGAAGATTTTGATAATGATGGTTTTATTGATCTTTTAGTGACTGGAGTTGGAGGATATTATTTATTCAAAAATAATGGAGACAAAACCTTTACGCATCTTAATACAGCATTTCCCGGCACAACTCCGAACATACAAAGTGCTGCAGTAGGAGATTTAAATAATGATGGCTTTTTAGATGTTTTAGCCGGTTTTGCTAATGGTTACAATTCTCCATCAACTACAAAAGATAGACTTTTGATGAATAATGGCAACGATAACAACTACGTTAAAGTTAGATTAGAAGGTACCACAAGTAATGTTAATGGAATAGGAGCGAGATTAGAATTATACAGTGCATTGGGGAAACAAATTAGAGAAGTGAGATCAGGAGAGGGATATGGAATAATGAATTCTTTAACTACTCATTTTGGATTAAATACAATTACTGAAATTGATAGTATTGTTGTAATATGGCCATCGGGCATTAGAGATGTTATTTGTACGCCGGATACCAATTCTACTCTTTTGCTTAAAGAAAGCTGTAAGCCAAACTGCGAAGGCATCGTTTTAAATTTAAATGAAACCATTTGTAAAGGGGAAAGTTATTTATTTAATGGTATTGAAAGAACAGAATCAGGTTTGTATTCTTATGTCACGAGCAATCTTACTGGGTGTGATTCAACAGTAAATCTAAACTTAGATGTTATTGAAATTGATAATACAGTTACTTATAACGATTTAGAAACTACTTTAACTGTTAATGAAAATGAAGCAGCTTATCAATGGTACCACTGCGAGAATAATACTTTAACACCAATTAATGAAGCAACAGATAGGTCTTATCAAACAGAAGTTGATGGTGAATTTGCTGTGGTAATTTCAAAAGATGGCTGTATTGATACATCTGCTTGTGTTAATGTTTTAATTGCTACGTCTTTGGAAAATTTATTTTCATTTGATATCGATGTGTTTCCAAATCCTTTGATGGATTTATTGACGGTAGAATTATCAGCAGTAAAAGATCAAATAAATATTCAGTTGTTTGATCTTTCGGGTCAACTTCAAATGGATGAAAATTTTACTAAGCAATCTCAAATTCATTTATCTATTGATGAATTACCAATTGGAATTTACTTGTTAAAAATTACTATTGATGGGGAAGTTGGCAGTATAAAAATCGTCAAACAATAATTGACTACTTAGTGAAGTAAAAGAACAATAAAAAACTTCCTATCCCAGCGCCTAAAAAGACGATAATAAAGGGAAGAATGTATAAATACCATCTTTTTTTAGGTAATAAAAGTATCAATACTGAGATCAAAATAAATACGGCATTGAACCAGCTAGTCGCGGCTTCAAAGTAAAGAATAGTATGTATGATAATGCTGAAAAGTGCAATCAGCTTAAAAAAGTTATACATGCTGTGAAGGTAAAAATTACTTTTGCCTTTTGAAAGACAATTTATCCAAGAATCATTTCTTGATGATCAATTCCATCTTCTAAATAAACTTCGCTGATGACCTTAAAACCTAAATCCTTGTAAAATTGATCTAGATAACATTGAGCCGAAATTTTTATAGGCATTTCAGGATAAAGTTTTTGAGTTTCGATAATGGCTTTCTTCATTAACGCCTTGCCAATACCTTTTCCTCTTACCGTTGGCGAACTTACCACACGACCAATAGCTGCAGCAGCTTTGTATTTCAGTTTTGGAGGTATGATTCTAACATATGCTACTAACTTGTCTTTAGCATAAGCTATTAAGTGCAAGGCATCTTGGTCTAAATAATCCAGATCTTGATACACACAATCTTGTTCTACTACAAATACTTCCGATCTTAAATGTAGGATATCATAGAGTTCTTGAGTAGTAAGTTCATCAAAGCGCTTTAAGTTCCAGTTTGTATTCATCTTGTAAACTTAAAAAGTATTGATTTAAAACTTTAAATTTTATTTTACCAGATACTAACTAGTCACCATATCTACAACGGCTTCTACCCAATCGTCATTAGAGTTTAGGCTCTCCACCAATTGTACTTTTTCACCACCAGCTTCTTGGAACTCTTCTTGATATTCAACACTAATCTCATAAAGTGTTTCTAAGCAATCGGCCACAAATGCAGGACAAACTACCAATATTTTTTTCTTGCCTTGCTTAGCTAAATCTTTTAAAACATGATCCGTAAACGGCTGAATCCATGGATCGCGGCCTAAACGCGATTGAAAAGACATGGAATATTGATCTTTGTTTAGTCCTAATTGATCCACCATTAAATCAGTAGAAGCTTTGCATTGCGCTCTGTAACATAGTTTGTTAGCATCACAAATGGTATTACAACAACTATAGTTTTCTGCTAAACAATGCTTGCCGGTTAGATCAGTTTTTTTCATATGTCGCTCCGGTAAACCGTGGTAACTAAAAACTACATGATCGTATGTTTCTGGTTGGTACGATTGAATATTATTAACAAAAGCTTGGATAAATTTAGGATGATCGTAAAAACTACCAATCCATTTTATAGTTGGCAAAGTATTCCAAGTTTTGGTAATATCCATTACTTTTTGAAAAGCAGTGCCAGTGCTACTGCTGGCATATTGAGGAAAAAGTGGCAGTATGATGATTTCATCCACATTAGCTGATCGAAGTTTCTCTAATCCACTTTTAATAGATGGTGTTTGATACCGCATGGCTAATTCAACCACATATTCATCAGAAAGAGATGCCTTAACTTTATCTGTCAAATTTTCAGAATGAAAAAGGAGAGGAGAACCAGTCTTTTCATCCCAAATCTCTTTATAAATTTTAGCGGAATTTTTATATCTAAAAGGAACAATGATGCCTTTTACCAATAAAGTTCTCTTCAACCAACCAAAGTCAATTACTCTATCATCCATTAGAAATTCTAACAAATATTTTTTTACATCACTTGGCTTGGGGCTGTCTGGAGTTCCCAGATTAATTAATAAAACGCCTTTTTTCTTCATCTCCTGCAAAATTACTATTACTATGTTTTTGAGAACATTAAATTTTGGCAGATGTTCAGAATAGGGTTATTATTTTATGTCTATTGAATATTCATTTAAATTCTGATCCGTCATTTGACGGACAGGATGACTTAAGTAAGAGCTAAACAGCTAGAATGCTAAAAGGCTAATAGCTAAACAACAAACTTATACCCAACGCCTCTAATGGAATGAAAGAAAACAGGATTTTTAGGATCTTTTTCAAAATGCTTTCTAAAGTTGAGAATGAAGTTGTCAATCGTTCGCGTTGAAGGAAAAACATCATAACCCCAAACGAATTGTAGAATCTCTTCCCTAGAAACTACTTCATTTTTTCTCTCGATTAAAAGTTTTAGTAGTGCCACTTCTTTTTTAGTCATGTTAAAAGTGCCTTGCTGTCCTTGCGCTACATAGGTATTGAAGTTGACTTCATTATCACCAAAGGAGTAATTGTGTAAATCACTTGTATCAACTTTATTTTGTAGGCTTCTTTTTGCCAACACTTTCACTCGTAACAGAAATTCTTCTAGGTTGAAAGGCTTAGTCATGTAATCATCTGCCCCTTTTTTCAAACCGGCAATTTTATCTTTCCCGGTATCTTTTGCAGTTAAAAACAAAATTGGAATTGTGTCATTACTTAAGCGCATTTGCTCACATAAAGTAAAACCATCAATTTCTGGCAACATCACATCTAAAATAATCAAGTCAAATGCCTGCTCTTTAAAGGTTTTAAGCGCTAGTTTTCCTCTATCGGCGGTGACTACTTCATAGCCTTCTAACTCGAGATTTAATTTAATAACCTCTTGAAGATGAATTTCATCTTCTACCAAAAGAATTCTTTGTTGGTTAGTCATAGATTTAATTGTAATGGTTAGTCAATAAACTTATAACGCATAAATTGTTCCAATGATGTCATTTAACGGTCATAAAAGAAAAATAGGGCATTCAGAGATTTGCGTTGAAATCGCTTGTATTCTACAGACACGGTAAAACAATCTTAAAAATCACACCTTTCGCACTATCTACAATAGAAACATTACCTTGATGTGCTTCAACTACTTCTTTTACAATATACAATCCCAAGCCAGTTCCTTTTGAAGATCGAGTATTTTCATCTCCAATTCTATAAAATTTATCCCAAACCTTGTTTTTCTCCAATCTAGAAATGGGTTCACCATCATTGGCTACCATTAATACCATTTCATTTCCTTGTTCCTTTAAGCTTACGTTGATGTTGCCTTTGGGTAGACAATATTTAACAGCATTATCCATTAAATTGGTCAATACACTGGCAATCAAAACAGTATCACCTTTCGTATACAAGTTGGGTTGTATATCAGAAGAAAAGGTAAAATTAGCCTTATATGATTCTGAATATTTTAGGTAAATGGCATCATATAATGCCGAAACATTTAATTCAGCTTTATCATAGATAATCTCTTTACCATCCATTTTTGCTGCAAGCAATAATTTTTCTACCAACAACCTTAATCTCTCCAATTCTTCATTGCTATTCGCCAATAATTTTTGTTTTTGCTTTTCTTCTAAACTATCGCGTTTTAAAAGCGTCTGAATGTTTAGCAAGGCGCTGGCTAATGGCGATTTCAGCTCATGGGTAATAGATAAAAGGAAGTTACTTTGCTGCATCGCCAAGTTTATTTCCTTTTTGAAATAGGTAAAAACTTGAATAATGCCTATGAGTAATAAAATAAAGAAGATGACGGCTTCTGTAGCTATGGTAATGCTTTGCCGCTTATACTGTTCGTTTAATCTAGCCACTTCTTGATTGTAAAGCTCTAATGTGGTTTCTGAGGTATCAATATCAATAATCAAATCGTACAGCGCCAACTTATCATTATAGGCAGTTACATTTTTTTGATAAATTAAAACGCCCCATCGCACAAAAATGATTAAAAGAAAAGCGGCAAACAGAAAGTATAGCAGATTTCTTTTAGGCATATCATCATTATCAAATCAAAAGGTAAAGTATTATCCTTTAAAAACAAAGTCGAAGCCTTGTTTCATCTTTTCAATGGTTTCGTCAATAATCTCTTTAGTATGCGCTCTCGATATAAAACCAACTTCATAGCCTGAAGGTCCTAAATAAACGCCATGCTCCAATAAGAAGTTGTGGAATTTTTTGAAGTACTCCATTCCTGCACTGTTGATCTTATCGGCACTATTAACATGATGTTCTTTTGAAAAAGAGATCCAATAGATAGAACCGATATGGAAAAGCCGAACAGAATAATCTTTAGCTTCTATGTATTCATTTAAAGATTCCACTAAATATTGTGTCTTTTCATTTAGATCTTCATAGAAATTTTCTTGCAGACAAGCCGTTAACTGAGCAATACCTGCAGCCATCGCAACCGGATTACCTGATAATGTTCCAGCTTGATACACAGGGCCTAAAGGAGCAACATGTTCCATAATGGTTTTACTAGCGGCATAAGCGCCTACCGGCATGCCACCACCAATAATCTTTCCGAAAGTATAAATATCTGCCACTACATTGTAAATATGTGTAGCGCCTTCAAAATGAACTCTAAAACCACTGATTACTTCATCAAAAATTAGCAAGGCATTGTTCATCGTGCAAAGCACTCTTAACTTTTCCAAGAATGTTTGTGATTGGATCAATAAACCATTATTAGCAGGAATAGGCTCAATGATTACTGCGGCGATATCATCTTTATATTTAGCAAATGCTGCTTCTACCGCTTCAATATCGTGCAAAGGAACCACAATAGTTTCTGCTGCATAAGGTTCAGGAACACCGGCAGAAGAGGAAGTTCCAAACGTCACTAATCCAGAACCAGCTTTCACTAACATACTGTCTACATGACCGTGATAGCAGCCTTCAAACTTGATGATTTTGTTCTTTTTGGTATAGCCTCTTGCTAACCGTAAGGCAGACATTACTGCTTCTGTGCCACTGCTCACAAATCGAATCATATCAATATGATGATGATTTTCCACTACCAATTTAGCTAACTCATTCTCTAGTTTGGTTGGTGCACCAAATGAAGTTCCCGTTTTTAAAGTATTTTCAATGGCATTAATCACTTCCGGTGGACGATGGCCTAAAATAAGCGGTCCCCAAGAGCAACAATAATCAATGTATTGATTGCCATCTTCATCAGTAATATAAGCACCATCGCCACTGGCAATAAAAATTGGACTGCCAATCACAGATTTAAAAGCTCTTACCGGAGAATTTACACCGCCCGGCATATATTGCTTGGCTACTTCATACAATTGATTCGAATTATCTCTTTTCATTGGATTTGATATTTAATACTGATATTAGCCTTAATGCTATATGGTTAACAAAGGTAAAAGATTGAAAGTTTATAAGTCGATTTTTAAATTAAAAAGATGTGAAAAAGAGAAGTGTTGATTTAAATTGATTTGTTACATTGTTTATATTTTAGTTGGTTAAGCGCTATGGTAACTAAAATATATTAGGAAGGATAGCTGTTAAAAGTACACACATGGAATCAAATCCATTGAGGGAGAAAATTATTGAAATAGGAGAAATACCTTTTAGATTATGGCTGGAATTTGAAGAAACGAGCCCTTGGGAGGATCTCGAAAATGATTGCGCCAATATTAAAGTAGATACCTTAGATGGAAGAAGTTATGGAATAAATGTATGGACGTTTAAATTCCTAGAATCAGCTGTTAAACTGAATGAAGTAAATGGGGAGAATTTGTGTGGACTTTATCAGACTCCTCCTGACTTATTCGTAAAAGAGTTGACCAGAATTTGCATTGAAAAAACGATTGTTGACTTATTGAAAAAAGGAAACTTAGAAGAGGTGCTAAACAATTCAATTTTTGGATTGAAATTTATTGAGCCGTATTGGTGTGCAATGGAAATGGAAGAGAAAAGTAGACAAGCTATGATGGACGAACTTAAGCTTGAATTGCATGACAATCATACATTATACAACGAGCATCTTGATTTGCTAGCAAGAAAAACGAACAATGATGATATTGTATTGGAGTTAGAAGATGGAAGAATTGCTGTTGTACATTTGACTTGGAAATCGAAAAAGGAAACAAATGGATATCCCCTAACAAGTATCTATAAAGACAAATTAGATTTTTGGAATAAAAAAATGAAACAGGATATACTTGAATTCAATGAATAATAACCTCAACTTTTAAAAATAAAAATGATAAAATCAATTCTAAGCCTTTCACTTGCATTAAACATAGTTGGCTCTATAAATGCACAATCTCATAAGCTCCAAGATTTTTACAATTATGATCCTATGATAGAGCATAGAGTAGATGAAATTTTCCTCTCGTTAAATGATACTACTCGTGTAGCACAAATGATTGTTACTTCTGCTGGTGAATTAGGTAAGCCGGAAAGTGTGGTGATTAAATTAGTAAAAGAGAATAAAATTGGAGGCATCGTATTTCTTAAAGGCACCAAGGAAAATCATAAAAAAATGATTGAGAATTTAAATACTATCGGCACTGCTCAAAATCAGTTACCATTGCTATATTCTATTGATGCAGAACCTAGTTTATTTAACGGTAGATTACAAGGAACTGATCCCATGATCAATACAATTGATATTAAAACAGTAGATCAATGTGATTCGATTGTAAGTGTAATTAATAAGGATTTAATAGAAATTGGTTTTCGACAAAATTTTGCGCCAGTTGTAGATGTAAGTCCTCAGAATGAAGCCATAAAAAATAGAAGTTTTAGCAGTGATAAGGAGAAAGTGATTGAATTAAGTAAGCAATTTATTCAAACCACACAAGAACAAGGTATTGTAGCTACTGCTAAGCATTTTCCGGGTCATGGTTTAGTACAAGGTGACACACATAAGAAATCGGTTTATATAGATGGAGAATTAAAAGAATTAGATGTCTATCCACCTTTAATCGAGGCTGGTGTACTTTCCATTATGATGGCGCACATTACCATTGTGAATAATTCAAAATATGATACGAAGGAACTTCCTGCGAGTTGTTCTAGAAATATTGTAACAGGATTATTGAAGGAAGAGTTAGGTTTTAAGGGACTTATTATTACTGATGCCTTAAACATAATGAAAGCCGTTACCATCATTGATAATGCTCCTTTGTTGGCCTCAAAAGCGGGTAATGATATGTTGTTGATGCCAATTGATGAAACCGCAACGATACATTCAATTCTTGCAGAGATGGCCAATGACGCTAACTATCAAAATCAAGTTTATCAATCGGTCAAGAAGATCATTCGATTAAAACTATTTTTAGGATTGATGGAGTGAGAGAAATGGTGTACTTGATTTACATTACTCGAAACTCGAAACTCGAAACTCGAAACTCGAAACTTGAAACTTGCATTTGCATTTAAACTTCCTCTCCAAACTTGGGAAAAACAATATAGAAAGTAGTGCCTATGCCCAACTCAGATTCAAACCAAATATTTCCATTTGATTTTTCAATGATATTTTTTGCTATTGCTAATCCTAATCCGGTGCCGGAAGATTTAGTAGTAAAGTTAGGTTCAAACACTCTTTGCCCTTTTTCTTCTGAAATACCAATTCCATTGTCTTGTAGTTCCACTCTATATAAACCTTCTTTTTCAATTAATCGAACTTCAATCTTACCTTCATTATCTTCATTTATGGCTTGTGTGGCGTTTTTTAGAAGGTTGTTGAATACACCAATCATTTGATTTTTATCTGCTTTGATAAAACAGGCGTCATCCGGTAAAACAGTGGTAATTTCTACATGCTGCAAATTATGAAATAAGGCTGCCGTTGATTTCAATACCTCTTTTAAATCTACTTTCTGTAGCTCTGCTGCCGGCATTTTCGCAAAGTTAGAGAACTCAGAAGCGATATGTGTTAAACTATCAATCTGCTCAATTAATCTGCCCGAGATTTGTTCTGCCAACTCTTTAATGTCTGGTCGATTTTGTTTCAAAGCCATTTGTAAATGCTGAATACTCAACTTCATTGGCGTTAACGGATTTTTAATCTCGTGTGCCACTTGCTTCGCCATTTCTCTCCAAGCACTTTCTCTTTCCGATTTCGCCAAAAGTTCGGCACTCTTTTCAAGCTCTACGATCATCCGGTTATATTCCGCTACCAACATACCAATCTCATCTTTGTTTTTCCATTCAATAGGAACATTCTTTTCACGTAGTTTTACCGTACTTAAACGCTCTTTAATGATGGTCAACGAGTTGGTGATCGATCTACTTAATAACAAAGCAATGGCCGTTGCGGTAAGGATCAATAACACATAAACATTTACTAAAGCCACTAAGAAATAGGAGATGTCTGCTCGGAAACTTTGTTGCTTACTGTAATACGGAAAGTGCAAATAAACCAAAGTTTCTTTTTCGGCATTGGTATATGGTAAATAGGCAGACAAATAGTTGAGCTTACCAATTTTTTCATTTTGAACATGTCTTGTTTTTCCAAGTTCTTGTAAATGATAATAGGCAATTGGATTAATACTTTTAGAAATTAGTTCTTTGTTGAAAATATCCGGTTGAGAAGTAAACTCTAAATGTCCATCAAGATGATAAACATTTAAATCAATGGAGTGAATTTTAGCCAAAGTTTGAATTCTGTTTTCCATTATTTCTTCAAACTGTTTCTCTGTGAAATTATTAGGTGCCTCATCTTTCATGTAGGCATTTAAATTAATCACTAAGGAATTAGCTTTTCTTAAAAGTCTATCGTTATGATAGTTGTTGTATTGATTTTGGAAGTAGATTAACGTCACTACACCAATGATAAAAAGAGAAGACAACACCAATGAAATCATTGATATTTGAATTCGCCTTTGTAAAGTGACCGGCTGCGATTCGATCATTACTAAATCTTTGTTGAGAATTAGATCGCGGAAGCCAAGCACCCAAATCAATACAATGATTAATAAGTAAAAACAAAAGATGTATGAAAAGGCAGAAAACGGACTAATAATCGCTCTTTTTTTGTTGGATAGAACAACTGTGGTTTCATTGTCGCTATTGTAAACTAAGTGGTGGTAATCATCATCGTTATAAAAAATGTACTGTCCAATTCCGCCTTCTGCAAAGTTTAGGGACGCCGTATATTCATAGTCGCCTTTACTTTTTTGGAGTTTACTGTTTTCGTAAATAGCGTATTCATAGTCATCTTCCGTCGGTTTAGATTGTCTACTCTTAGAGATTAATAACTCAGGATAAGCACTGGAAGAACCAAAAACTTTTGGTACAACTTCAATGAATAAATGACCTTGTATTTCTCCGTTTTCATCAATGGGATAGTAAAGCAAGTATTTTAAGCTCTCTTTTGAGCCGGAAAAATATTTAATGTTTGGGGAAACCGAATTACGTGATTTGTTTTGATACAGGTCATTTAACTCAGCATAACCTTTTTCCAATTCTCCTTTTAATGGTAATTCATTTTTGTTAAAAGGGAAGATGCTAATGTTGTATCTATTTTCAAATTCGTTGAAATATTTAGTGTACAATCGCTCATCCAAATAATAGTCGCTTAAATAAGGATGGGTAAAATAGCGCTTAATAAAGTTGTCCGTTAGTATTTGATCTCCTGATTCTAACAACTTAAATTCTTCAGAGAAATCTCTTTCAAACAATAATTCTGAGATAAAATCTTTTTGCTTATCAAATTCTTTTGAAGCGTTGTTTGCTGTTATTATTGTAGCTGTTGTTCCGGCAAAAATGGAAACAATCAATAGGTAATTAATGAAATTAAACTGAATGATTCCCGTTTCGTTTAAGATAAAATAGGCAACCGTTAGAATAAAGAAAACAGCAATGGTAAATCCGCTTAAGAAAGGCACTGCGGCAATAACATAATAAACGAAGAATGCGCAGAATGCTGTAATTATTATCAGTCTTATTAATGGGAAGCTGCTAGCAATCAAAGCGGTTTTGGTCCATCCGATGAATAAAATAACAAACCAAATGGCAAAAATGATCATACCTACTAAGCTGTAGACAGATAAGGTATAGAAGTTATAGAAATCAAAAGATATAGTGGAATTGTCTACTACGCTTCTAATGATTAAAATAGTGGCTACGAAAACAATACTATTAAAAACAAATAGGAGTAATAAATAGATGTTCGAAATTAGGTTACTGCTGCCATTTTTGGGGAGCTTTAAATATTTGCTTAAAAACAAGGCAACGCACAAACTCGCTAAGGAGTAAATTAGGAGAATACCTAATGAGGAAACATAATTAGAGGAAGCATAGATATTAGAAGAAAAAAGAGCAGTGTGCTTTACATACAAGAAAAGGTCGGTGTAATGCAGAAGAATGCCAGCCGCTAAGGAAACAGTTAAAACAATAATGGCCCAAACAGTCTTTTCTTTCTTTAAGAGATAAATACTGAATCTAATACAAGAAGTGATAATCAAAATCAAACCAATTAGTTGGATCCACCATAGTATCGGTGGGCACTTAGAATTGGCGGTATTTGAAATTTCAATTGAAAATAGGCTTTCTCCATCATGACTTTTAATAACATATTCGGTTTCATCACTTGCCACTTTTACTTGCTCTAAGCATCTGTGATCAAAAGCAAAACCATCTACTAAATATTGATTTTGAATAGGGTAGATGTGATAAATTGGAATAAGTCCTAAAACAACAATATCTGGTTCGTGATTGATCCGAATTACCTCAAAATAACCGGTATTTAGTTTAACAAAATTAAATTCTGTTCTAAAAACTCTATTGATATTGCTGGGAATAATTGCATTAGATGTCCAAACACTAATTTCACCTTCCTTAAAAATCAAAATATCATAAGGCTTATCAATATTTTTATTGAGAAAGGCTTCTTTTTGATTGGTTTGTTCTAAAACTCTTTTAATATAGATGCTATCCCTAATTTGCTCTAGGAGCTCTTGCTCATTTAGGGCTATTTGGTTTTGCAAATATCTAGCAGCCTGATTTGTAGTATTACTAGCCGACTTATTATTGAAAAATAAATAGCTGAAAGCAACTAGAATTACTCCTAATATGGTTAAAATGCCATATCTATAATATTCTTTTTTTATGAGGGCCATTATGTTGCCAAACTCTTTTTAGCTTCGGTCCAAAGCACATCCATTTCGGCCAAAGTCATGTTTTGTAATAGTTTTTTTCGTTGGAGAGCTTCTGTCTCCATCCACATAAATCTAGCGATAAATTTCTTATTGGTCAATTCTAAAGCTTTGTCGGCATCAATTTTCAAATATCGAGCGTAATTGATTACAGAAAAGAGAACATCGCCAATCTCCTTTTCCATTTCTTCTTGGTTTTTGGCCAATTGTGCTTCTTCTAATTCATCGATTTCTTCTTTTAACTTCTCAAATGCTCCGGAAGCTTCATCCCATTCAAAACCAACTTGTTTTACTTTTTCTTGCAAGCGATGAGCTTTTACCATAGCAGGCAAGGAACGAGGAACACCTTCTAAAACCGACTTTTTCCCTTCTTTTAATTTTAACTGCTCCCAATTTCTTTTTACATCTTCTTCGTTTTCAACCTTAACATCTCCATAAATATGTGGATGTCTAAAAATGAGTTTTTCACAAACGGTATTTAAAACATCGGCTATATCAAATTCTTTTTGCTCTTCTCCAATTTTAGCATAAAATACCATATGCAAAAGGAGATCGCCTAATTCTTCCTTTATACCTTTCATGTCTTTATCAATAATAGCATCAGATAATTCGTAAGTTTCTTCGATGGTGAGATAGCGTAAAGAATCTATGGTTTGCTTTTTATCCCAGGGGCATTTTTCTCTTAAATCATCCATTACATTTAATAATCTTTCAAATGCTTTTAACTTTTCTTCCATATGGCTGTTATTGTTGAGTAAGTTAATATCTTTAATCTAAAAGATATTCATTGATGCTTTAAAATCGAAAGTATAAATAAATTTGAAAATGACATTAGCGCTAAATAATTCAGCATTATCGGAAAAAGTATGGTCTCCACTACAATTATGGATTTTGGCTCTGGTATTAACTATTTCCGGTGTAGTAGTAAACCTGTTGAATGTAGAAAAAGGCATAAGCGTTATATTGATTTTGGGTTCTTTTTTATTGTTTGCTGCAGGGAATCCCGTTTTAAACGCTGTTAGAGCTAATATGGCTAAGAGCTTAATGTGGTCACTACCTATTTTTATTGTTCATTCAATAGTTACTTACCTATTATTTAGTTGGGTTGGTCCGGATAATGAGATTGCCATTAAACGAGTTTTTAGTGTGATTGTAATTTTCTACATAATGGCTACTATGCTCTCTGTTATGTTCAGGTTGATTTATAGAATGTTTTCTGAAAATTAGAATTTATTTTAAATCTCCGACACCTTAGTTGGGTCTACTTTTATTTTTTCTTCTTTTTTAGGGGCTAGTTTAGGATCAATAATACTAGGCTCTTCTAACATTGGCGGTTCATCAAGCCTGAAAAAAGGCAGCGAATTACCATTGTTAAACTGATTCATAAATTGGTCGATGATATTTGAAATGCCACCCATGTCATTGAATTGAAGGTTCAGTTGATTGAAAATGGTATCAAAACTTCCTCCTAAATTGAAACTCTTTAATTGTTGCATGGTAGAGTCCATCATTTCAGGATTGACATATTGCTCCCAAATACTGCGAGTAGATTCCATTTCTCCTTCCAATTGTTGAAACAACTCATTGAAGTCCATATTTAACAACTCATCTAGATTAAAGAAAGATGGATTTGTTGGCTGTTGTTGGGTTTGTGCATTAATAGAGACACTGTTTAAACAAAAAACAGTGACCATCAGTAAAAGGAATTTATTCATTTTAGTAGCTTTAGTTATTCTGTTAATTACAAATTTCTTGCCATTGTTTTCAATAGATATAAAGTTACCAATTGATCGATAATGCAAAAAGCCCTAATTGTGAATTTGTCTTAATTTTGAAATTTTTCTATTATTTAGCAATCAAATTCGTTAATCGACTGTTAAATTGCAGCCAACTTCATTTATGCACTATATCTTACTTTGTTTAAACTAAATTATGGGTAGAAGTACCTTACGAATTATAACTATTTTAGGTGTTATCTGTATTACAGGTATTGCTATTGTTCAAATCTATTGGTTTAGAAAAGCTTTCGATCAAGAGGAAAAGCAGTTTTCTGATAGAACGCGAATTGCACTTAACCGCGTAGCCAATCAATTATTAGATCATACTTCCGATAGTACCGTTCAATTGGAATCAATCCGTCAACTATCAAGCAATTATTTTACAGTAGAATTTAATGCAGCTATCAATCCTGAGTTTTTAGAAGAAGCCCTGTTTAATGAGTTTCATAATCAAGAAATAGGCTTGAATTTTGAGTATGGCATTTTTGCTTGCGACAATGATTCTATTATTCATGGTAGTAAAGTTGATCTAAGCGAATACACAAGCGTAAAGCAGATTATCTATCAACCTCAAGCAGATGAGAATTTCTATTTTGGGGTGTTGTTTCCAAGTAAAACATCTTTTATTGCAGATCAGTTAAGAATTTGGATTGTGTTTAGCATTCTGTTGTTTACTGTGATACTTTTCTTCACTTATGCCTTATTCGTCATTTTTAAACAGAAGAAACTATCTGAAATTAAGACAGATTTCATTAATAATATGACGCATGAGCTCAAAACACCATTGTCAACCATCAGTGCATCGAGTGAAGTATTAATGAAGTCTAACAACAACTCTCCAGAGCGCGTAAACACTTATGCTGCTATCATCAACCAAGAAAGTAAACGGTTAAAACAGCAAATAGAATCAGTGTTAAAAATCTCTGTTTTAGATTCTAATAAACTGACTTTAAAGAAAGAACTTTTTGATTTAAGTGCTTTGCTCAATACTGTAGTGCAAACTTATATTCCTATTGTTGAGGCTCAAAATGGAGAAGTTAATTATGAGATTGCTGAAGAAAATATCCAATTTAAAGGAGATAGAATCCACATTGAAAATGTACTTCACAACTTAATTGAAAATGCTATAAAATATAGTTCCAATGAACTTTCAATTAAGGTTACCTTGCGTTTTGAGAAAGGAAAAGTGATTGTAACCGTCTCGGATAAAGGCGAAGGCATTCAAAAGAATATGCAGCGAAAGATATTTGACAAATTTTTTAGAGTGCCTACCGGCGATGTTCACAATGTAAAAGGTTTTGGATTGGGATTATATTATGTCAAAAAGATCATTGATGGACATGATGGTACAATTTTAGTTGAAAGTAAATTGAATGAAGGCACTAAATTTATCGTAAAATTACCCGTTAATAATTAAGTATGGATGATAGAAGGAACATATTATTAGTAGAAGATGATAAGAATTTAGCATTTGTTGTAAAAGACAATTTGCTGGATAGAGGTTATAATGTATATCATGCAAATGATGGAGAACAAGCCATAGCTGAGTTCAAAGAAAAGCAAGTTGATTTAATACTATTAGATATTATGTTGCCTAAGTTAGATGGTTTTGCCGTGGCAGAAGCCATAAGGGAGCGGGACACAAAGACGCCAATTATATTTTTAACAGCTAAAGATTTTAAAGAGGATAAAATCAAAGGCTTTCGGTTAGGGGCCGATGATTATGTAACCAAACCTTTTGTGTTAGAAGAGTTATTGCTTCGAATAGAAGCCATTTTTAGAAGAACAAATGCTTTTGAGGATGAATTAGATGAAAGGATTAAGATTGGTAAGTTTGTATTTGAACCATCCTCTTTATCTCTTCAATTAGGAGAAGAAATAGCTACGTTAACCAAAAAGGAAGCAGCCTTATTATCTGAATTAATAAAGAACAAAGACAAAGTGGTAGAGCGCTCGCAACTATTGAAGAAAGTATGGGGAAAGGATGGTTATTTTGTAGGGAGAAGTATGGATGTGTATATGACGAAAGTAAGAAAGTATCTAAAAGATGATCCCAATTTAGAAATTATCAATATTCATGGTGTTGGCTTCAAGTTGGTAGAGAATGAGTAATATTCACAACCTTACTAACCTCTTAGACTACTAAACGAAAAAATCTTTTAATCCGCTCAATATACTTTGTACTGCGTAAGACGCAAGGATTAATCCCATAATTTTACTAATCACGGTAATGCCATACACACCAATTCGTTTTTGAACAATATTTGCACCTAACAAAAGCAAACAGGTAAGACCAATGACTAATAATACCAACAATGTGGTTATGGCTTGTTGAGTAATGGTATATATGTGATTGTCCGTCATTAAAACAACTGCCATAATTGCTCCAGGAGAAGCAATAGAAGGTATGGCGACAGGAAAGATGGTAACATGTTTATAGTCTGAAATCAAATGTTTTTCTGTCTCGGGTTTTCCATCGCCAAAAATCATGGTTAAAGCAAAAAGGAATAGAATTACGCCTCCTGAAATTTGAAAAGCATTAAGGGAAACTTGCATGCCTTCCAATATTAATTGACCTATTACTATAAAAAACAGCAATACTAAAAAGGCAACAACCGATGCTCGAATGGCAATTTTCTTTTTATGCTGTTTGTCAAAATGTTTTGTAGCCTCTAAATAAACCGGCACTGATCCGATAGGGTCAATCACAGCAATTAAGAAAAATATGGTTGAAAGTATTCCGGTCATTTATCAATATTATTTCAAAGTATCTAATTTATAAAAAAGGCTATCTCAAATGAAATAGCCTTTTAATTTTTAACAAGTAATATGATACTTGTTCATGTCACGTAAAACGGGTCACTTATATAATTAACATTGCATCTCCGTAAGAGAAGAAATTATAGTCATTTTTTACAGCTTCTTTGTAAGCATTCATTACGTTATCGTAGCCTCCAAAAGCGCAAACCATAATTAATAAGCTACTTTTTGGTAAATGGAAATTGGTAATCAAACTATCTGCAATTTTAAATTCGTAAGGCGGGTGAATAAACAAATTCGTCCAACCTTCCATTGGTTTTAACAAACCTTCGGCAGATACTGCTGTTTCAGAAATTCTTACACTAGTTGTACCTACTGCACAAACTTTTTTTCTGCCTAATTTGGCTTTGTTAACTACATCAGCACCTGGTTGTTTCACCTTAATGTACTCAGCATCCATTTTGTGTTTAGATAAATCTTCAACCTCAATAGATCTAAAAGTACCTAACCCAACGTGCAATGTCATCTCAGCAAACTCAATTCCTTTTATTTCTAAACGCTTCATCAGTGTTTTGCTAAAATGCAAACCTGCAGTTGGAGCAGCAACCGCTCCTTTTTCTTTAGCATAAACTGTTTGGTAACGCTCTCTGTCAATGGCTTCAGGTTCTCTTTTTAAATATTTAGGAAGTGGTGTATTACCTAATTTATCTAAGATGCCTCTAAATTCTTCTTCAGAACCATCAAACAAAAATCTAATCGTTCTACCTCTAGAAGTTGTGTTGTCTACTACTTCTGCCACTAAATCATCATCTCCAAAATAAAGTTTATTACCTACTCTAATTTTACGAGCAGGATCTACTAAAACATCCCAAAGTCTAGCTTCGTTGTTTAACTCTCTTAAAAGGAAAACTTCAATTTTTGCGCCTGTTTTTTCTTTAACGCCATACATTCTTGCTGGAAATACGGCAGTATTGTTCAACATTAATGCATCGCCATCTTCAAAATAATCAATGATATCTTTAAAAAGTTTGTGTTCAATTTTTCCGGTATCCTTGTGAAGCACCATTAGCTTACACTCATCTCTTAAGTTAGATGGATATAATGCAATTCTTTCCGGATCAAGCTCAAAATTAAATTGGGATAATTTCATGTATTGTTCTTTCTTTTTAAATAAGTTTTGTACGAGCGCGCAAAGTTATAAAATCTATGGTTACCGTACATTTTTAATTAGTTACTATTGCTTGAAATTTTAATTAGCTACTTAATTTACGTTAATTAACTCATTACAAGTAGCTACTTTTACCTAATTTGCAACCTTCAGATGCTTGTTTTTCTCAAAATAATAAAAGAAAGTCTTTTCCTTTCCCTTCAACAGTTATGGGCGAATCGTTTGCGAACGATTCTTTCATTGTTGGGAGTAACCATTGGTATCTTTAGTATAATTGCCATCTTAACAGCAGTTGATAGCATGAAAGCTGATATTGAAAATGATATCAGCAAACTGGGAGATGATCTTGTTATTGTTCAAAAATGGCCTTTTTATACTGGCGGTTCTAGCTATCCTTATTGGAAATATTTTCAACGCCCACAACCTTCTTATAAAGATTATGAATACCTAGAAGAGCGTTCACAAACAATTGGGGCTATAACGTACACTTTAATGGTGCCTGACGCTGTAGTAAGTTTAGGAAGCAGAAAGCTCAGAGGTTTGGAGGTGTTTGGCACTACTTTAAGTTATGATAGGGTCATAAATGTTGATATTCAATATGGACGGTATTTTACACCTCAAGAGATGTATTCAGGATATCATGTGGCTATTATCGGTGCCGATGCAGCCGAAAAACTTTTTGAAGGGAAACAGGATATTCTAGGGGAAGAAGTAATGGTGGATAATATTAAGGTCAAGATTATTGGCGTCATCAAAAAAGCCGGTCAAGGGGTTTTAGGCTTAAATGATGATAAATCACTCATCATGCCTTATGAACTGGTTAACAAATCCATGTCTGTTGAATTAGAAAGAGCAAATCCTAACATTTGGCTGATTCCAAATGATCAAATTTCTGCAGATGCGATGATAGCAGAAGTGAGCGGCTTAATGAGAAATATAAGACATTTAAGACCGAAGCAATTAGATGATTTTACCTTATCTAAGTTTAGCATCATAACCAATACCTTTCAGGGAATGTTGGGTGCTTTAAGTACAGCCGGTTGGGTAATTGGTGGTTTGTCGTTGCTTGTAGGCGGCTTTGGAATTGCTAACATCATGTATGTGAGTGTGAAAGAAAGAACCAATATTATTGGAATTAAAATGGCTATGGGCGCAAAAAGCATCTACATTCTTTTAGAATTTTTATTTGAGTCTGTTTTACTTTGTTTGTTTGGTGGTGCTATCGGACTTTTTATAATATACCTTATTCTTAATCCGATTAGCGAGGCCAGTGGATTTCAATTCGTTCTAACAATGAAAAATGTAAGCATTGGCTTGGGTGTATCTGCTTTTATTGGAGTTTTAGCAGGAATTTTACCGGCTATAAAAGCTTCTAATTTAGATCCGGTAGAAGCCATACGCGCAAATTAAATCCTACTTACTTATAAACTTCAAGTTTTTTAGCCTATCCATCGAAAAGAAAAATTTTAGGTCTTTTGATTATTTACCTTCGCCAAAAAAGAAAAATGATGAAGAAAGTAAGTGTAGTATTAATTGTATTAATTAGTTTTTTAAGCATTCAACATGCAAATGCTCAGTCGAAATGTTTTGAAAAAGGAAATATTTTATTGAATCCGGGAATTGGTTTTGGAACAACATCGGCAGGGTCGGGATTCTTTTGGCCAAATTTTATTTTTAGCGCTGATTTCGGTGTACATGATTATGTAAGTGTCGGGCCATATGTAGCCACTGCTTTTGGCTCGAATGGTAGAGGAGCTATCGGTGTAGGTGCTAGAAGTAGTTTTCATTGGTGGCAATTAATGGATGACAAAGTAGCCAAAGATTTAAAACAAGATCAGTTCGAAATGTATTTTACCATTTGGTTAGGAGCTGAAATATTGCGGGTAAAAGCCAATGATGAAAAAAATAATGTCGGCGGATTTGATGCAGGAGCATCATTAGGTTTTAGATGGTACCCAAATGCCAATGAACGTTTTGCCTTTTATGGAGAATGGGGTAGAGGTCCAATTAGCTGGACAACCTTTGGCGCCACGATTAATTTAAACTAATACAATACTTTAAAATTATATTGCAAAGTTGGTGTAGCTTAAATAGGAGTTGCACCAACTTTTTTTGTTGAGATAAACTTGGAATAGGAATGGGTTGAACTTTAGCATAATTTAATATTGCAACATTGTTGCATTTTTATATATTTGCTAAAAATTAATTCAATGAAGACTTTTAACAAATACCTATTTTTTGGAATAGCCATCTTACCTATTCTATTTTCTTCCTGCGAAAAGGATGATCCTATCATTCCTAATGAAGAAGAATTAATTACCACCTTAATTTATACATTAACACCATATGGAGGAGGAGATGTAAAAACCTTTACCTTTCAAGATATTGATGGAGATGGAGGAAATCTTCCAACAATTGTTAACGATACTTTAGAAGCCAATACAACTTATAACGGTGTTTTAAGATTATTGAATGAATCAGTTAGTCCTGCTGATGAAATTACAGACGAAGTGGCTGAAGAAAAAGAAGATCATCAGTTTTTCTTTGTGACCACTTCTTCTACAGCCGTTATAACTTATAGTGATCAAGATGCCGACGGAAATCCTGTTGGACTATCATCGCAATTAACGACAAGAGCAGCATCAACCGGTAAAATGACAATTATTCTTCGACATGAGCCGAATAAATTAGGCACTAATGTTGCCAATGGAGATTTAACAAATGCCGGAGGAGAAACAGATATTGAAGTTACTTTTGATTTAGTAATCGAATAGCATTGCTTTGTGAAGTTGTTTACGCCAATTCTTGTATTTTTTAGTTTTGTATTTACGCTACAAGGGCAAGACTGTAAGCACACTATTAAAGGACAAATAGTAGATATAAGAAGTGGTGAATATTTAGATTATGCTAATATTTATGTAGAAGAAATTACATCGGGAACAACTTCTGATTCCGTTGGAAAATTCACGCTTAAAAATTTATGTGCTGGCGAATATCATTTAAGAATAAGTCATATCGGCTGTGAAACAGAGGAGCTTTTTATCACCATTGTCAGGGATACTTTTTTGAATGTTAAAATGCATCATCACCCTGAGTTATTGGATGAGCTAACTATTCATGGAACCAAAGAAGATGTTTCGGCACAAACAAGTAATACTATTAATAGTGATGCTATCATCAATCAAAGCAATAAAAATTTATCTGATTTACTCGCCAATATACAAGGGGTAAGTGTTTTAAAAACAGGGAGTAATGTCTCCAAACCGATAGTACATGGATTGTATGGAAACCGAGTAGCGATTTTAAACAACGGCATTGTTCAATCTGGTCAACAATGGGGCAATGATCATGCACCGGAAATTGATCCATTTTTAGCCGATCATATTTCTGTGGTAAAAGGTGCTTCAGCCTTAGCCTATAGTGGAAACTCTTTAGGAAGTATTGTATTAGTAGAAAGTAAAAGGATTGATGAAGATCCGCATTTACACGGTTTGGTTAATTACAGACTGCAAAGCAAGGGTGTTGGGCATACATTGAATACAAAGATTGAAAAATACAGTAAATGGGCGGCATGGCGAATCAGTGGAACAATCAAGTTTTTTGGTGATCAAAGAACATCAGATTATTATTTAACAAACACGGGAAAACGAGAATATAATATTTCGGCAAAGCTCGAAAAAAAAATCAATGAGAAATGGCAATTAGAATCTTATTACAGTCTGTTTACAACTGAAATAGGAATTTTAAGAGGATCGCACATCAGCAACTTAACCGATTTAAAAGAAGCATTTAATAGAGAAGAACCGTTTCTAACAGAAGATAATTTTAGCTATAAAATTGATGCACCAAGGCAAAGTGTAATGCACCATTTGGTAAAGCTGGAAAGCAAGTATCAATTGAATGATGATCAAATTTTCAATTTTAAGTATGGTCTACAAATTAATCAGCGCAAAGAGTTTGATATTAGAAGATTAGATCGTTCTGATATTCCAGCCTTGAGTTTATTGCAGCAAAACCATGTTGCAGAAGCTTTATACAGCGGGAGCTTTAATCATGATATTCATATTCAATCCGGTGTGCAGTTTGATTTTACTGATAATACCAATAGTCCGGAAACAGGCATTTTGCCTTTGATTCCCGATTATCGTCAAACGAACTCTTCCTTATTTTTTATCTTTCATCAAGATCATCCAAGAGTTTTTTATGAATGGGGTGCTCGATATAATTTGCAGACATTAGAAGCGATTACCATTTCAAAAACACCGCCTAGAGTCATTGAGCGTTTCAATCATTTATTCCATAATTATGCTTTTTCTGCAGGAATAAAAATTAAAGCGAATGAAAAGTACAAGATCAATTTAGAAACAGGTTACACGTTGCGTTCTCCACAAGTAAATGAGTTATATAGCGCTGGTTTGCATCAAGGCGTAAGCGGAATAGAAGAAGGGAATGGTAATTTATCTACTGAAAAATCTTTTAAAATGGTTTTTGCGAATAATGTAGATGTCAATAATAAAGTGTTTATTCAAGCATTGGGTTATTATCAAAACATTCATGACTATATCTATTTAAAATTAGAAGATGAATTGCGTTTAACCATCAGAGGTGCTTTCCCATTATTTACTTATCAGCAAACCAACGTCAATTTATATGGTACAGATTTGTTGGCTTCTTTTGAAGCAACTAAGCAATTGAAAATGGTTTTTAAGTATGCTTTAGTGAGAGGAAGAGATATCAATCAAAAAATAGCGCTCATCAATTTACCATCTGATTATATCGATGCTAATATTGCCTATACTTTTAAAGATGGTGGTAAAATGAAGCATAATACTATTGGCTTAAATGGTAGTTATACTTTTAAACAGAAAAATATTCAAGCAGAAGTTATTAAAACCGAAGAGGATGAAATTATAATTGATGTGCCTTCTGGTTACTTTTTATTGGGTTTCAATGCTTCTACTGAATTAGAACTCAAAAAATCGGTTGTTAGATTTAGTTTGACGATAGACAATATGTTGAATACCGATTATCGAAACTATTTAAACAGACAGCGTTATTTTGCCGATGATTTAGGAATTGATGTTGGATTTAGTGTGATGTATAAGTTTTAGTTTTGCAACGCCTTCCAAATTTTTACACACTCCACCGCTTCTTTCACATCATGAACCCTCAATATTGATGCTCCTTTCTGTAAAGCAATCATATGCAAAGCCGTACTTCCATTTAAGGCTTCTTTTGCAGTAGATTCCAAAAGTTTGTAAATCATTGATTTTCTAGACACACCAACTAAAACAGGTAACTCAAGCATATCCAAATCATTTAAATGATTCAGTAAAGTGTAATTCTGTTCCAAATTTTTTGCAAACCCAAATCCGGGATCGATAATAATATCTTTTATACCGGCGGCTCTACATTTTTTGGTGATATCTATAAAATAGTCTAGTACTTCTAATGAGACATTTTCATAGTTAGATTGCGATTGCATGGTATTTGGTTCGCCTTTCATATGCATAGCGATATAAGGTACGTTCAATTTACCAACGGTCGCCAACATATTGCTATCTAACCTTCCAGCAGAAATATCGTTAACAATTAAAGCTCCACTGTCTACAGCAGCTTTTGCCACTTTTGCATGAATGGTGTCAATAGATATAATAGTGTCTGGAAATCGTTGTAAAATATTTTGAATTGGAGCAATGACTCTATTTAATTCTTCTTCAATTGTGATGGTCTCTGCTCCAGGTCTGGATGACATACCACCGATATCAATAAAGTTGGCACCTTCCAAAAGCATTTTCTCTACTTGATGTAGATATGCTTGATCTCCATTATATTTTCCACCATCATAAAAGGAGTCAGGTGTTACATTGAGAATGCCCATTACCTTTGGTTCATCTAGTGTAACTAATCGTCCTTGGCAATTGAGCGTTATATTTTTGTTGAAAAAACTCACTTTCTAGCTTAAAATATCGTATAATATGTCGAAGCTAATATCTTTACGCCTTAAAACAAAAATTTGGAAAAGACATTAAACCAATATAATACTGCTTTTGATAAATGTAAATCTGTTTTTTTGAAGAAAACAAAGGACTATGGTACTTCTTGGAGAGTATTTAGAATAAAGTCGATTACAGATCAATTGTATATTAAAGCCAAGCGAATTAGAACAATTGATGAAAAAGGCCAGCAGAAAATAGGCGATAGCGTTGAATCTGAGTTTATGGCTTGCGTCAATTATGGCGTTATGGGACTAATTCAATTGTCAATTGATGAAAATGAAGCGACAGAATTAAGTGAAGCACAAGCTGAAAAATATTATGATGAGCAAAGAAAAGTGATCACTGATTTGATGATTGCAAAAAACCACGATTACGGCGAAGCATGGCGCGATATGAGGATCAGTTCTTATACTGATATGATTTTAACCAAACTTCATCGAGTAAAGCAAATTGAAGAAAATGACGGAAAAACTCTAATTTCAGAAGGGATTGATGGGCATTATTCTGACATTGTAAATTATGCGCTTTTTGCGATGATTAAAATTGAAGAACAACGTCAAGCAAACGCTTAGTTTTAAACCATAAATCTAAAAATGCGTTAAAATAATTTCTAACTACTTTTTACTATTTACATTCGCAATAGAAAAATTAAACCATGACAATAACTAAACTTTTTATCTATATCGGCATAGTGGCCTTGGTCATTTTGATAGGGGCAATGGCTACTCGAAAGTCTAAAAACCTTTTTATCAATTGGATTCAATTTTTTGTTGGAGGCCTTTTTATTTTTAGTGGTGTGATAAAAGCGATTGACCCCGTTGGAACAGCCATTAAAATGGAAGAGTATTTTGAAGTTTTTATTGAGTATACGCCGTTTTTAACTGGTATGTGGCATTGGTTTGCGCATCATGCTTTAGCGGTTTCTATCTTTATGATTGTTTTGGAGATTTATCTAGGAGTGGCGCTATTGTTGGGCAAGTTTATAAAATCCACCCTTGGCTTACTCATTGCTATCATTGTTTTTTTCACCTTTTTAACTGGTTTTAGTCATTTTACTCAAAAAGTAACGGATTGTGGTTGCTTTGGTGATTTTATGAAATTAACGCCTTATCAGTCCTTCATGAAGGATATTTTACTAACTGTTTTAATTCTAATAGTATTTTTTGGAAGAAAGAAATTGGCAGAGTTAGGCAAAGGCAATGTTGGAACCGCCATTGTTGGATTAGCAACTGTAGCTTCCATTTGGTTTTCTTTTTACAATTACAATAATTTACCAGTAAAAGATTTTAGAGCGTACAAAATTGGAACAAATATTCCTGATTGTATGACGCTTGGACCCGATGCCAAACAGTCTATCATTGAGATTACTTACATCTATAAAAATAAGAGTACAGGTGAAGTAAAAGACTTTGTAGGAGAGTGGCCGGAAGACTTTAGCCAATGGGATTTTGTGGAAAGAAAGGATAAGATCATTCAAAAAGGAGATGAGCCTAAATGCAAGGATTTTCTCATTACAGATTTAGATGGAAACGAGGTGACAGATGATATTTTATCGACAGAAAAATTGTTTGTGATTACTTCTTTTAATATTGATAGAGCCAATAGAAAAGGGTTTGAGCGTATTACTGCTTTAGCGAAAGAAGCGGAGCAAAATGGCTATACAGTCATTGGTTTAACCGGCTCTTTTTTAGAAGATATGGAAGCCCTTCGACATGATTTAGGTTTACCTGCTACTTTTTATAATTTAGATGGAACACCTATTAAAACTATGAATAGATCCAATCCGGGCTTAATGTTGTTAGATAATGGCAATATTATTGGTAAATGGCACCATAGAAATGTAAAATCTTTCAACAAATTAATGGGGCCTATTTATTTCAAACAGCCATAGTTTTAGTTTAAGTAAAAATATTTGTAACATTAGGTTTTGAAGTATTTGGTATTTAGTATTAAAACATTCACACATTAGCGCATTCACACATTTACTAATTAACACAAAGAAAGGTTGATACAGTTTATCATAAAAAGAATTGGGTATGGAATTTTAGTAATGATCGGCGTAACGTTGGTTGTTTTTTCACTATTCAATTTTTTACCGGTAGATCCTGCCAGACTAACTTTAGGTCAAAGAGCAGATGTAGAATCGGTAGAAGCTATCCGTAAGGAGTTAGGATTGGATAAGCCTAAAATGACTCAACTAGTTATCTATTTGAATGATGTTTCGCCAATTGGTATTCATGCTAAAACAGATGAAGCCAAGGCAAAATATAGCTATGTTGGATTAATACCGCTAGGTAAAAATACTTTAGCAGTTAAGCGACCTTACCTAAGAAGAAGCTATCAAACCAAAAGACCGGTTAACGAAATTCTTTTAGAAGCACTGCCTAAAACATTTATTTTAGCCTTATCTGCTATTATTATTGCCTGCTTAATAGGGATAACATTAGGCATGTTGGCCGCTGTTAAACAGCATTCTTTGTTCGACAATATATCCATGTCGGTTTCTGTTTTAGGAATTTCAGTGCCATCGTATCTTTCTGCGATGATTTTGGCTTATTTGTTTGGTATTTTATGGCATAAATACACCGGCTTGAATGCCATTGGTGATATTACTGAATTTGATGATTTAGGCAATGAATATTTAGAATTGAAAAATTTGATATTGCCTGCCATAGCATTAGGGGTTCGTCCGATTGGAATTATCTTTCAATTAACTAGAAGTGCTATGTTGGATGTGCTCTCGCAAGATTATATGAGAACTGCTAAAGCTAAAGGATTGTCGTTTGGTAAAATGCTATATAAACATGCCTTAAGAAATGCCATGAATCCGGTTATTACAACTATTTCGGGTTGGTTTGCTAGTTTGTTAGCCGGTGCTTACTTTGTAGAAATCATATTTGATATCAAAGGTTTGGGTTATGTAACCGTTGTTAATCTGCTTAATTTTGATTTTCCTGTTGCCATGGGATCTGTATTGTTTACTGCTGCAGTCTTCGTGGTGATCAATATTTTAGTAGATATAATGTACGGTATTTTGGATCCTAGAATTTCTATTAGAAATTAAATTTCAGCACTAACATGGTAATTTTCTTGATTGGTTTTATGGGAAGTGGTAAGTCATATACTGGGAAACATTTGTCTGCTCAGTTAAACATTCCCTTTGTAGACATGGATGATGCCATAGAAGAGCAGCAAGGTAAAAGCGTTAGTCAGATATTTGAAGAAGATGGTGAATTAGTTTTTAGAGAATTAGAACATCAATACCTTTTGGATATTGATCCTGATGAATCACAAATTATTGCCACCGGTGGCGGTGCTCCATGCTATCATGACAACATGGAACTCATGAATGCTATTGGAACAACCATATTTATCGATACTCCTAAAGAAAAAATAGCGGAACGATTAGCCAAGGGAATTCATAGGCGACCATTGTTAACAGGAATGAATGCTATGGATCTTGAGTTTTTCTATGATAGAAAGATGGAAGAACGTAGACCTATCTATGAAAAGGCAAATTTTCAAATTCAACATCAGGATTTAGAAGTTCTCAGCAAGCTTATAAAAGCATTGTAGTAGAATCCTTTCTTTACATTTATTAACATAATTTTTTAGTAAGATTGGTGAGAAATTGCCATTCTCTCGCTGCCAATGGCAATTTTTATCTCTTTCGCTTTTTTGAATTTTTAATAATTAACAGAGAATATTGATGCTATTATTAAAATTAACTTTATATCACTATTTTGACTAATGATTCCAATTTGGGACCAGAGAAAGTATAGGGGCAAAACGTGAGAAATTTACCATTTTATAGATTTATAACTATGTCTATTGTTAATAGGTGTATCCACTCATCTCGTAGGTGAAATATCTGATGGTGAGCTGTTAGAGCAAGAGCGGATAAAGCTTTTATTAGTTAAAAGAGAATGATAAAACTTACTACATTACTAATGGTATTGTTTATAGTAGTCAATGTAAACTATGGGCAATCAAATAATTCAAATCTCAATTTACCTCCCGGTGCAATATTAAATTCTAAAGCAAAAATCTTGGATTTTTCGGAAAAGTTGGTCTTGGGCTATACTACTTTCAATTATGCTGATTCAGACCTTTTCTATTTAAAGCCACTTAGCGAGGCAGAATTTGAGCAGCTAGAGGGCTCGCCCTATTACAATTATGTGATGGAAGCAAGGAATTACATAAAAAGCTTATCACCTAAAATAAGGGAATTGTACTCTGAAGCTGAATTGTGGTATATCTATGCCTACGATAAGAAACTAAGTGAAAGAATTGCCAAGATTCAATAAAACCCAGTGTCACGATGAAAAAGCAATCCATATTACTACTATTGCAACTTTTTGTTTCTACCCTTTTTGCGCAAAATTATCTCATGAACGGTTCAGGAAGCTATGGCAGTCAAAGTGTTGCACAGAGCAACCCAATTAACACCTGCTCCGGAAATTTCAGTAATTACCCCTTGCGGAGCTAATTATATGGATGTTCAATTGTCAGAAGCTATAACATGTAGTAGTTTATCTTCAAGTGGAAGTGAGTTTATATTAACTGGTCCCGGTGGACCATTTACAGTTACCGGAGCTTCAGGTGTTAATTGTGGTTTATCCACTTCTCAATTGACATTGAATTTTACACCTCAGGTAATTATTGGCAGTACCTACACTTTGACGATTAACTCTGGAGTAGATGGTAACACGCTTATTGATAACTGTGGTAATGCAACAACAGTTGGTTCATCATTAACTTTTGTGGCTACTCCACCAAATGCTGTTATTTTAGGTCCGGGATCGGTATGTTTAGGTAGCTCTATTACTTTAAGTGCTACGGGAGGAACATCTTATTTGTGGAGCACTGGTGACACAACTAGTTATATTGAAGTAAGTCCAACTAGTCAAACTACCTATACGGTTATTATTGAAAGTGGAAGCTGTGTTCAAAGTGCATCAAAAACAGTTAATGTTAGAAATTCTCCAACTGCAGATTTTTCGTTCTTACCTATTGATCCTTGTGTTGGAGAACAGGTACATTTTGATAATTATTCTGATTTTTAGGAAGATGTCTTCTTGGTGGAGGTGCCTGTGATAATAATTCAGATTGTCCTTTCAATTCAGTATGTATTCAGAATATAACATTTTCTGTGTGGGAATTTGGTGATAATGGAGTAAGTACTTCATTAAAATCCAAATCATACATATAATGATCCAGGAACTTATGATGTAACTCTTACATTGACAGATATAAGTGCAAATTGTTCTAGTGAAATTACGCTTCCAATAACAGTAACTGCAGATTCAGGTGTTCTTTCAGTTAGTAATGATACCTCTATTTGTGTTGGAAATTCTGTTAGTATTAGTGCTAGTGGAGGATCAACTTAATCGTGGACTTCAATCCTGCAGGATTTAACTCAACTAGTCCTGTAATAAATGTTTCTCCTAGTGTAACAACTGTTTATACAGTTACTAGTCCAGGATGTGTTTCATCTTTGACTGAATCAGTTACAGTTACAATAAGTGATGCAGTTAGTTTAACAGTTAATGCAACGGATTGCGATCCAGGGAATGTTGGAACAGTGGTTCAAAATTTACAAACTTATCAAGGATGTGATTCCATAGTGACCACAGTCACAAAAGCTTGTTACCAAGTTACAGTAACACTATCAATGCAACGGATTGCGATCCAGGGAATGTTGGAACAGTGGTTCAAAATTTACAGACTTACCAAGGATGTGATTCTATAGTGACCACAGTCACAAGCTTGTTACCAAGTTACAGTTTCACTATTAATGCAACAGATTGCGATCCAGCGAATGTTGGAACAGTGGTTCAAAATTTACAAACTTATCAAGGATGTGATTCCATAGTGACCACAGTCACAAGCTTATTACCAAGTTACAGTTTCACTATTAATGCAACAGATTGCGATCCAGCGAATGTTGGAACAGTGGTTCAAAATTTACAGACTTACCAAGGATGTGATTCTATAGTGACCACAGTCACAAGCTTATTACCAAGTTACAGTTACACTATCAATGCAACAGATTGCGATCCACTGAATGTTGGAACAGTGGTTCAAAATTTACAGACTTATCAAGGATGTGATTCCATAGTGACCACAGTCACAAGCTTGTTACCAAGTTACAGTTACACTATCAATGCAACAGATTGCGATCCACTGAATGTTGGAACAGTGGTTCAAAATTTACAGACTTATCAAGGATGTGATTCTATAGTGACCACAGTCATAGGCTTATTACCAAGTTACAGTTCACTATCAATGCAACAGATTGCGATCCGAGGGAATGTTGGAACAGTGGTTCCAAAATTTACAGACTTACCAAAGGATGTGATTCTATAGTGACCACAGTCACAAGCTTATTACCAAGTTACAGTTTCACTATTAATGCAACAGATTGCGATCCTGCCAATGTAGGAACAGTAGTTCAAAATTTACAGACTTATCAAGGAGATGTGATTCCATGAACCACAGTCACAAGCTTGTTACCAAGTTACAGTTTCACTATTAATGCAACAGATTGCGATCCAGCGAATGTAGGAACAGTGGTTCAAAATTTACAAAACTTACCAAGGATGTAGGATTCTATAGTGACCACAGTCACAAACTTATTACCAAGTTACAGTTTCACTATTAATGCAACAGATTGCGATCCAACCGAATGTTGGAACAGTGGTTCAAAATTTACAGACTTACCAAGGATGCGATTCTATTGTGACCACAGTCACAAGCTTATTACCAAGTTTAAGCAATACAATCAATTTAACGAGCTGCGACCCTGCGGATGTAGGAACAGAAATTGATACCTTGATAGCATATAATGGTTGCGATTCAATTATCACCACAAACACGACTTTAGTTTCAACCTACAATATTACTCAAAATGAAACGAGCTGTGATCCTTTAGCAGTCGGGATCAGCATAGATACTTTCATGAGTGCTTTGGGTTGTGATTCTATAGTGACGGTCAATACTTCACTTTTGGCAGCATCTTTTAATACCATAAATGTAGAGAGTTGTGATCCAAGTGAGGTAGGCACTACTATCGATACTTTGATTGCAGCAAATGGATGCGATTCAATCATCACTACAAATACTACTTTAATTTCGACCTATAATATTACTCAAAATGAAACGAGCTGTGATCCTTTAGCAGTCGGCATCAGCATTGACACCTTCATCAGTGCTTTAGGTTGTGATTCCATAGTGACCGTTAATACTTCACTTTTAGCAGCATCTTTTAATACCATAAATGTAGAGAGTTGTGATCCAAGCGAGGTAGGAACTACTGTCGATACTTTGATTGCGGCAAATGGTTGTGATTCAATCATCACAACAAATACTACATTAATTTCGACTTACAATATTACTCAAAATGAAACGAGCTGTGATTCTTCAGCAGTCGGCATAAGTATAGATACTTTCATGAGTGCTTTGGGTTGTGATTCCATAGTGACGGTCAATACTTCACTTTTGGCAGCATCTTTTAATACCATAAATATTGAGAGTTGTGATCCAAGCGAGGTAGGAACTACTGTCGATACTTTGGTTGCGGCAAATGGTTGTGATTCGATTATCACTACAAATACTACATTAATTTCGACTTACAATATTACTCAAAATGAAACAAGCTGTGATCCTTCAGCAGTCGGCATCAGCATTGATACGTTTATCAGTGCTTTAGGTTGTGATTCTATAGTGACGGTCAATACTTCACTTTTGGCAGCATCTTTTAATACCATAAATATTGAGAGTTGTGATTCAAGCGAGGTAGGAACTACTGTCGATACTTTGGTTGCGGCAAATGGTTGTGATTCGATTATCACTACAAATACTACATTAATTTCGACTTACAATATTACTCAAAATGAAACGAGCTGTGATCCTTTGGCAGTCGGCATCAGCATAGATACTTTCATGAGTGCTTTAGGTTGTGATTCTATAGTGACGGTCAATACTTCCTTTTGGCAGCATCTTTTATACCATAAATATTGAGAGTTGTGATTCAAGCGAGGTAGACTGCTGTCGATACTTTGATTGCGGCAAATGGTTGTGATTCGATTATCACCACAAATACTACATTATTTTCTACTTACAATATCACTCAAAATGAAACGAGCTGTGATCCTTTGGCAGTCGGCATAAGTATTGATACATTCATGGTCTTTGGAGTTGTGATTCCATAGTGACGGTCAATACTTCACTATTACCTGCTTCTTAATACCATAAATGCGAAGTTGTGATCCAAGTGAGGTAGGCACTACAATCGATACTTTGATTGCTGCAAATGGTTGTGATTCAATCATCACAACAAATACATTAATTTCGACTTATGATATTCCAAATGAAACGACTGTGATCCTTGCGTCGGATAGATTGATACATTATGATGCTTTAGTTTGATTCCAAGTGACGTAATCTCCTTTCGCTCTTAATACCATAAATTGAGAGTTGTACCAGCAGGTGGACACTGATACTTTGATTGCGCAAATGGTTATTAATTCACCACAAACACTACTTTAGTTTCTACTTACAATATCACTCAAATGAAACGAGCTGTGATCCTTTAGCAGTCGGCATCAGCATTGATACATTCATGAGTGCTTTGGGTTGTGATTCCATAGTGACGGTCAATACTTCACTTTTGCAGCATCTTTTAACACCATAAATGTAGAGAGTTGTGATCCAAGTGAGGTAGGCACTACTATCGATACCTTGATAGCATACAATGGTTGTGATTCGATTATCACTACAAATACTACTTTAATTTCGACTTACAATATCACTCAAAATGAAACGAGCTGTGATCCTTTAGCAGTCGGCATCAGCATTGATACATTCATGAGTGCTTTGGGTTGTGATTCCATAGTGACGGTCAATACTTCGCTTTTGGTAGCATCATTTAACACCATAAATGTAGAGAGTTGTGATCCAAGTGAGGTAGGCACTTCTTTCGATACCTTGATAGCATACAATGGTTGTGATTCGATTATCACTACAAATACTACTTTAATTTCGACTTACAATATCACTAAAAATGAAAAGAGCTGTGATCCTTTAGCAGTTGGGACAAGCATTGACACCTTCATGAGTGCTTTGGGTTGTGATTCCATAGTGACGGTCAATACTTCACTTTTAGCAGCATCTTTAATACCATAAAATGTAGAGAGTTGTGATCAAGTGAGGTAGGAACTACTGTCGATACTTTGATTGCAGCAAATGGTTGTGATTCGATTATCACCACAAACACTACTTTAGTTTCTACTTACAATATCACTCAAAATGAAACGAGCTGTGATCCTTTAGCAGTCGGCATCAGCATTGATACATTCATGAGTGCTTTGGGTTGTGATTCCATAGTGACGGTCAATACTTCGCTTTTGGTAGCATCATTTAACACATTACAACTCCATAAATGTAGAGTTGTGATCCAAGCGAGGTAGGCACTACTATCGATACTTTGATTGCGGCAAATGGTTGTGATTCGATAGTGACGGTTAATACTAGCTTGGCGAATTCATTTGTTACTAATATTCAATTATTAAGTTGTAACGCTTCTGATACTGGCACAGTAGCCCATGTTTATACCAGCGCGAATGGATGTGATTCAATTGTAACAATAGAAACTAATTTTTCTCCTTCTTTCCCATTAGTATTATATACAAGCTCTTGTAATCCTGCAGATACAGGCTCTTCTACTCAAAATTACATCAATAGTTTTGGCTGCGACTCTATAGTAACGACGGTTACTTCGTTGAGTAATTCTTACTATTCTACTATACAATTAACGAGCTGTAATATTGCCGATACAGGCACAGATGTTCAAGTATATATTTCCATTAATGGTTGTGATTCTATTATTGCTACTGAAACTAGTTTACTGCCATCAGATCAAGTCAATATTAGCTTGACCTCTTGCAATCCTTTAGATACAGGAGTGGTTGTGCAAAGTTTAGTCAATAACAATGGCTGTGACTCTATCATATCGATTTATACAAGTTTAGTAAGTGGCGTTTCTTCTGTGTCGAATCCAATTAGTGATACTACCATTTGTTATGATGGGGATTTGGTTTTAGATGTGAGTAGTTATAATGGAAATCAATACCATTGGAATTCTGGTGATGTTGGACCTATAATTACAATTTATTCTCAAGGCATTTATATCGTTGATTTTATTCAAAGCAATGGTTGCTTAGGATTGGATACTATTATGGTGCAACAAGAGTTTTGCGAAGATCCATGTAAAGTAATGGCTCCTAAAGCATTTACACCCAATGGAGACGGAGATAATGATCTGTTTTTTGCTGTAACAAATTGCGAAGAAGAACTGATTTATTTTTCCTTCAGAGTATACAATCGTTGGGGAGAATTGGTGTTTGAAACGGATGATTTTAATCAAGGGTGGAATGGCTACCATAAAGGAAAACCTTCTGAATTAGACAATTATTTATATTATTTTGAATATCAATTGGCGAGTCAAGAAACCATTGAAAAAGGTAAGGGAGTAGTTACTCTATTGAGGTAGATAAACCTATCTAACAATAGTGCGTAGTTCAAAATTTCTAAAATTGTAAATCTACATTCTTCAATCGTTAATTTGTTAGATCAATGATTGGAGACTTTGATTTTGCTTAATGCAAGTAGGCGCCTTCCACTTTATCGTTTTCGTCAAACTCGACTATCACCATTTCTTTGAAAGTTGTAGCTAAATGCAAACCAACAAAATCTGCTTTTATAGGAAAAAGTTTATGCATTCTATCCACCAAAACGGCAGCTTGTATTTTTTTAGGTAAATGATTGGCTAAAGGCTGCATAGCATAGTATAAGGTTCTTCCTGTATTACCAACATCATCAATAATTATTATCGTTTTGTCTTTAAAGTTTAATTTTGGATTGCCAAGTTCAATGGGATGATCATTAGGATTAATCTTATCTAACTTTATCCAAGAAAGTTGAATGGGGATATTGCCGAATTTTTTTAATCTTTTGGTGATCAATTTGGCTAGCAGTAAACCTTTATTTGCAATACCAAGAATAATTATTTCCTCAGCTTCATAATTTTCTTCTAATATTTGATACGCTATTCTATCTAACATTCTTGCAGATTTTGCGTTATCAATTATTCTTTCAGGATGCTTCTTTTTAGGCATTTTTATTAAATGTTATTTAGAATGATTCTTAATAGTTAATTACTAATCTTAAGGTATCTTTAAAAACTACAATTTAAGCACAATACTAGTTATTTTCACATCAGTTTTAAAATACCTTTGAACTTTAAACGAAAACTATGGCTATTGCTCAAATAATAATCTTCATTTCAGCTGTTATCATTTCTACCTTTTTTGTGGTTGATAGAATTTCAGCTATTGCTTACAATATCAAATTGGGTAAGGATGAAAAGATCAATTCAGATCTATCATTTAGATTAAAAAGCATGCTATTAATTGCGCTTGGACAAAAGAAAATGTTCAAAAGACCTATTGCTGCATTATTGCATTTGGCGGTTTATTTGGCTTTTCTAATCACTCAAATTGAGTTAATAGAAATATTTATAGATGGGTTTACGGGTAAGCATAGAGCTATATGGTCATTGATTCATGGATGGCAACCTACAAGATGGTTGTATACCATTACTATCAACATGATTGAATTTGCTTCTGTAGCTGCATTGTTAGCCACATTTGCTTTCTTATGGAGAAGAAATGCACTGAAATTGCCAAGATTTCATAAACCTGAAATGAAAGGATGGCCTACTTTGGATGCTAACTTAATCTTACTTTTTGAAATTGCACTAGTGACATTTATTATGATGATGAATGGTGGCGATCAAGCACTTCAAAGAATGGGAGCATCGCACTATCACCATACTGATACTTTTTTAGTAAGCTATGTTGTTTCTAATTTCTTCGAACAATTCTCAATGAATACTGTATTGATTATTGAAAGAGTAGGATGGTGGGGACATATTTTATTGGTGTTGTTCTTCTTAGTATATGTAACTTACTCAAAGCATTTACATATCGTTTTAGCTTTTCCTAATACCTTTTTTACAAGACCAGAACCTAAAGGTCAGTTAGCTAATATGCCTGCAGTTCAAAAAGAAGTGGCGTCAATGTTTGATGAAACTTTAGCCGCAGATCCTGGAGATATGGATGAGGAGTTACCAAGCTTTGGTGCTAAAGATGTTACAGAGTTATCATGGAAAAGTTTGATGGAAGCCTATACTTGTACAGAATGTGGAAGATGTACGTCTTCTTGTCCTGCTAACTTGACCGGCAAAAAATTATCTCCTCGTAAAATTATGATGGATACGAGAGATAGGATGGAGGAGTTAGGCAAATACAAGAGAATGAATGGTGATGGAGAGCATGATGGGAAGTCTTTAATTTCTGAAGATTACGTAAGTAAAGAAGAGCTTAGAGCTTGCACTACTTGTAATGCTTGTGTAGAAGAATGTCCAATCAATATCAATCCATTAAAAATTATTGTTGAGTTGAGAAGATCAATGATTATGGAGGAAGCAGATTCTCCGCAAGAATGGAACAATATGTTTACCAATTTGGAAAACAATGGCGCGCCTTGGCAATTTGCTGCAAGCGAGCGTTTAAAGTGGACCGAAGAACTTAATAATTAAACTGTATAATCGAATTATAATACTATATAAATGAGTGATACGAATATAAAAGTACCGGTAATGGCAGATGTAACTGCTGAAGGAAAAACTCCGGAAGTGTTGTTTTGGACAGGTTGCGCCGGAAGTTTCGATCAAAGAGCACAACGGGTAACCATTGCATTTGTGAAAATTTTAAATGCATTAAATGTTGATTATGCAGTATTAGGACCTGAGGAAGCTTGTACGGGAGATCCGGCAAGAAGAGCAGGAAATGAGTTTGTATTCCAAATGTTGGCACAGCAAAATATTATGACTTTAAACACTTATAATGTAAAGAAGATCATAACTACTTGTCCTCATTGTTTCAATATCATCAAAAATGAATATCCTGAATTAGGAGGCAATTATGAAGTTGTTCATCATACTCAGTTTTTAAACAACTTAATTAAAGAAGGAAAGCTAACCGTTCAAGGAGGAGAGTTTAAAGGCAAATCAATTACTTTTCACGACTCTTGTTACTTAGGCAGAGCAAACGAAGTATACGAAGCACCAAGAGAGGTTTTAGAAGCTTTAGATGCTGATTTAATTGAAATGAAAAGTTGCAAAACGAGAGGCTTATGCTGTGGAGCCGGTGGCGCACAAATGTTTAAGGAAGATGAGCCAGGTAAAAAAAGGATCAATCAAGAAAGAACAGATGAAGTAATGGAAACCGGAGCAGATTACGTAGCGGTAGGATGTCCTTTCTGCAATACCATGATTACTGATGGTGTTAAGGAGAAGGATCGTCAGGATTACGTAAAGGTGTTAGACATTGCCGAAATGGTTGCTAAAGCAAATGGTTTATAGTTTTTGAACTTTACCGTTAATTATTGAATTATATCTTTCATGGAAAGTATTGCTACAATGTCACCCACCTCAAGAGTATGGATTTATATGGCGGATAGAGCCTTCACCAATGAAGAGTCATCGTTAGTCCATCAAGCTGTAAATAATTTTACCAAACAATGGGCAGCACATGGCAAAGGCTTAACTGCAGATGGAATTATTAAGTACAATCGCATTGTCATTTTAATGGTGGATGAGTCTCAATATGGTGCAAGTGGCTGTTCCATTGATAGTTCGGTTCACTTTATAAAAGAATTGGGTGAGCAATTGCAAGTAGATTTCTTTAATAGATTATTGATGGCTTATAAAGATGATAATGGTAATATTCAAACTGTTCATCAAGCCAAATTAGGTGATTTAGTGGCTGACGGAAAAATTACTGAACAAACTTTGGTCTTTAATAACTTAGTTAAGAATAAAGAAGAGTTAGATAGTAAATGGGAGGTTGCTTTAGCCAATAGCTTCTATAAAAGGTTGATATAACTACTATTTACAATCCAAACGAATAAGCTCTTTCAACCTTGCTGACTCTAAGGAAATAAGATTCATACCATTGCTTGATGCCTTTGTTTTGAGCAGCTTGATGTTCGATATTTGATTTCCATGCTAAAATAGATGCCTCATCTTTCCAATAGCTTACTGTAATGCCAATTGTTTCGTTTGCCGATTCAAATCCTAAAAATCCTTTTTGTTGTTGTACTAATTCTACCATTCGATCCGACAGGGCATAATATCCATCAATATTCCTTTTTTTTATAGAAGTGAAAATTACCGCATAATAAGGTGGAGGTGGCGTTTTAGCGAGAGACATACTTATTTTTTATAAAAGTAATTAATGAATTCATTATAGAGGATAAAATAATTGAATTTATCATAATGAGTAAAGCGTTAAAGTGTGTTCAATATTTGTTGCACTTGTATATAAGCTTTAAATTACTACGAAATTATTTTTATGAATAGAATTCTATTTTTGATGATAGGACTATTATTAGGTCATTTTACAAATGCCCAAGAACAAGCCAATTTACTTGGAACTTGGAGCGATCTTGAGTTAACTCCTTCTTTTGGTGCCGGAAATATTTACAATGAAATTTGGGGCTATTCCAAAGGTGACAAAGAATACGCCATTATGGGTTCTACTGCTGGTACTCATTTTATAGATGTAACGGATCCAACACAACCATTTGAAGCTCATTTTGTGGCAGGTAAAGATCAAGGTGGAGTTATCATTCATCGCGATTATCATGATTATGAAGGCTACTTATATGCTGTTTCTGATGAAGGCTCAAGTAGTTTGCAAATTATGGATCTGAATAACATAGAAGATACAATCGTTGTTGTTTATGATTCTAATGAGTTAATCAGAACTGCTCACAATATTTTTATAGATGCTGAAAACAAATTATTGTATGCATTTGCTACAAAGAATGGTGCTGGATCAGGATTTGCTTTAAGATTATATTCTTTAGAAAATCCAATTCAGCCTTCTTTTGTTGCCGAACATAGAACTTTTGACGGATTTACCGTTGGACACGTTCATGATGGATTTGTAGAAGATAATATGGCATTTTTAAATTGTGGATGGGATGGGTTCTTTATCGTTGATTTTACTGATCCTGAATATCCAATTACCAAAACAAAATTAACTTCATACCCTCAACAAGGTTATAATCATTCTGGTTGGCCATCGCCTAATTTAGATTATTACTACATGGCAGATGAAACCCACAGCAAAGATATTAAGGTGTTGAATATTTGTGATTTAGAACAAGTAACGGTGAGCGGCACTTTTAATGCAAACTCTGTTGAATCTAAGAGTATTGCGCATAAC
>JAWKKV010000013.1:0-67403 GCA_041393015.1 Chitinophagales bacterium
TCTTCCAATCATAGAGTATTTATCACCGGTTTTAAACCTATAGTAATAGAATGTATTTGAAGATAAACCTGTAACGTCTATTTTAACGGTACAATCTTTAGAAGCATCAGTTGTAGTGTTGCCAGATGCTACTATATTGTCTGATACAAATGATGTATCTGTGGAAACTTCCCAACTTACTTCAATTATAGGTTCAGTAGAGGTCACTCTCGTCCAAATAATAACAGCATCTTGTAATGGGTCGCCAGAAGCAACGCCATGATAAAATGGAGCCAATAATGGATTCAAATCAAGTCTTGGATCGTCTTCTCCAGCGTAAGAAATTGAGAAGAATAATGCTAATAAAATACTTAGTGTAAATGTTTTAATCATGCCTTTCTATTTACGCATGAAAATACAACATATCTTACTATTATCTGATTAGCTAATATAAAGTTAAAACGACCTTTGTATGTATAATTGGTGACGTTTTAGAGGTATTGGTTTTTAACTCTCGATTAGGAATATTTTATGAAGTTGGATAATATAGGTGTCGTAAGAAGCGCCAAGAAGACCGATAGAGTAGGTGTTTTAAGAGAATTTGATGTGTAACTTAACATTGAATCGTCGCGATGTTAAATAGTTGGGAATAGGCCATTGGTTGTTTTGCACATCAGTAATCCATCTATAGCTGATGGTATTTCTATTCCCCAAAAGGTTGAATATTTCAGCACTTAACCAAACTTTATCAAAGTGTTCTCCAAAATTTCCTTCTCTTCTACGTTCTTTCTTTTTTTCTCCTCCAACCAATAAGGCAGAAAATCCTATATCAACTCTTTTATAACCTGGTGCTCTTAGCACATCTGTATATCTATTGCCATCTGGTGGACCATAAGGAAGACCTGTACCGAAATTTAAGGCCAAATGCATTTTAAAGTTTTTGTTCTTGGTCATGTAATCCGAAAAATACATTCCGAAATTGAAGACTTGCTCTGTCGGTTTGGAGATGCTTCCCGGAAATACTGTATTGGTATCAGCAACAGTTTGATTTTCTGTATAGTAATTAATTACCTCGCCATCGGTATTGATAAGTTCGTTGTAGCTATCGTTAAATAAGTCTTCCCCAATTTTTAAAATTCCAAAACTTATCCATGAATCGGCACCTTTAACTAATTCTCCATATAATCTTACATCAGCACCATAAGCATAGCCTTTAGCACTGTTTTCGCCATAATATCGAATTCTGATGTCGTCTAACTCATAAGGATTTACATTGGTTAAATGCTTGTAGAAAAGATCTGCTGTGAGTTTGAAATTTCTGTCGTTCCATGTTTTGAACGCATAATCCACTCCAGCCACAGCGTGAATAGATCTTTGTGCTTTTACATCTTCTTGAACCTCTCCTTGACGATCTCTAATTTCCCTGTAAAATGGAGGTTGTTCGTACAATCCACCGGCAAATTTGAAAATTAACACATTGTCTTCCTTTTTTAACTTAGGGACAATGGCTAATTGCGCTCTTGGACTAATGACCAATTGTTTGTTGAAATTCCAATAATGGTAACGAAGACCAACGTTAAAACTTACGTCTGCAGCATCTTCTTTTTCAAAATTCCACACATTCATTAAATAGCCTTGTGTTCGCCAATTAGAAAGAGAAGCTTGTGATTTTAAGGATTTGAATATGGTGACTTGCTCGCCGGTATAAGGCAATGAATAACCGGCCGAATCTAATCTTTCCCATTCGCTTAATTCATCATCTATAATTTCATATTGAAAAGAAGCGCCCCATTGAAAGAGGTGTTTTTTATAGTTGAATATGCCGGTGTTGCCAACATTCGCCACTGTAGCTTCTAAATTGTTTCTTCCCCAATCGTGAAAGGTGCCTACGCCAAGTGTTGCTTTTACATCTCCAAAATCATCACTTGAAAAATCAGTTTCTACTTCGTCTAATCTATATTGACCAATGATATTGAAGTTTTCACTTTCTTTCATTCTAAATGCTGAAGTAGAAAAAGTGGTACTAACTTTACTATTATAGTATTTGAAAGCCAAGCCACCCATTGTGTTTATGAATTTGTCTTTTTCATTGCCATCAAAAAATACACTAAATCGAATGGCTTGATTGATGGCTCCAGTGGTTGTAGAGGATTCCGATGGAACCAAGTTAAATGAACTTACAGAATGATTAAACAATACTTCCAATTCCATTCTGTTATTCAAATGGTAAATTAAATTGGTTTGAATATCGTATGCATTGGGGTTGTATTGCCCTTTCGTATCTAAACTTTTTAAAAGGGCAGCAGTGTTTTGGTATCTGACACCAACAATGTAACGGAATTTTTGAATAGAGTAGTTTTCCTTTTCCTTTAGTTTTGTGGCACCTTCAAAATGAACAGCGGCGCCTCTTAAGCTTCCTGTAACAGAACCATTAAATTCCGTCGGGCGTTTATATTTTATATCTAAAACAGAAGACATTTTATCACCATAACTTGCATCGAAACCACCAGTTGAAAAAGAAATATCTCTTACTAAATCAGGATTTATAAAACTTAGTCCTTCTTGTTGGCCGGCTCTCATTAAAAATGGACGATAAATTTCAAATCCATTGACGTACACAAGATTTTCATCATAATTTCCACCTCTTACCGAATATTGGTTCGATAACTCACTTGCACCTCTAACATTTCCCGAAAGGCCAATCACTGATTCCACACTTGAATTTGGTGTAGGAGCAAACTCAATGTCTTTAGCTTCAATAGTAATTGGGGTTAAATAATCTCTGTTTTTCTGTGCCGTTATTTCAACTGAATCCAGAGAACTACCTTTTAATTCAATTTTTAATAGTCTAATATTTAACTCATCACTATTGGTAAATTCTCTTTTGTAGGTTTCAAATCCAACATAACTACAAACTAGAGTTACAGGAAAATTTAAATCTGACATTTCGAATTGAATAGAGAAGTAACCGTTTTTGTCAGTGACTGATCCTATAGCTGGAGATTCAAATCTAACATTTGCACCAATAATGGCTTCACCCTCTACATCAACCACTCGACCTTTCAAGTTAACTTCTTCTTGTGCGAAAAGTAGAATAGGAGTGAGTAGTAATAAAAGTAGTAACTTTTTCAAATGATAGCTAATTGGCATATTAAAAGGAACGATAGTTAAACGCTTAAAGTATTGATATCAATAGATTTTAATTCATTAGCAGTTTTAATTGGATCGTCCGCCTTGAAAATACTACTGCCGGCCACTAATACATCGGCTCCGGCTTCTAAGTTGTCTTTTGCATTCTCAAGTGATATACCTCCATCAACTTCAATTAAACAATAAGTGTTTTTTTCTTCTATCATTTGTTTTAAACGTCTTATTTTATTGAGTGTGTTGGGAATGTATTTTTGACCTCCAAATCCTGGATTTACTGACATTAAACATACCATATCGATATCTTTAATAACGTTTTCCAATGAGCTAATTGGCGTATGAGGATTTAAGGCAACGCCTGCTTTCATTCCTGCATTGTGAATCTCTTGTATCGTTCTATGTAAATGTGTGCAAGCTTCTAAATGCACCGTTAGTATATCTGCTCCGCAATCTTTAAAAGCTTGAATATATTTTTCAGGCTCAACAATCATTAAATGAACATCAAATGGTTTTTGAGTGAGCTTTCTAACTGCTTTAATTACTGGCATACCAAAGCTAATGTTTGGAACAAATCTTCCATCCATTACATCAATATGCGCCCAATCGGACTTACTATTATTGATTATGTCAAAAGCTTTTGCTAAATGAGTAAAATCTGAGGCTAAAATAGAAGGGGCGACTAAATGCATGACTTATCATTTCTTTTGTCAAAGATTGGAAAATCAAATCAAGATGTAAAATTTAATTATATAGTTGTGGAAAGAATTACGCAGAAAAGTCCAATTTATGTAGTGTTTTTAATTTTTTTACTTTTAGATGTAACTTTTTAAAGGAGTTAAACGTCTCACTTACAAATACCGGCCAAAAGCTAAACATGACCAGAAAGGAGTATAATATATGTGTTTCAGAATTGTCTGATAGAGTGTATGGCTTTGCGCTTAAAAACTCAGGCAATACAAGTGATGCAAAAGATATTGTACAAGAAAGTTTTGAGCGTCTATGGGTGAAACATGATAAAATAGCTTTCGACAAGGCGAAATCTTATCTTTTTTCAACGGCTTATCATTGTATGATTGATAATCATCGCAAAATTAAAAGAATGGAGTATTCTAATAATATGATGGAAGAGATTGATCCGAAACAAAATGAGTTAGATAATAAGCAATGGTTACAAGAAGCACTTAACAAGATGAATGAACAAGAGAAATCATTGATATTGATGCGTGACTATGAAGGCTATTCCTATGAAGAATTAGGTGATTTAACGGGCTTAAGTCTTTCTCAAGTAAAAGTATATCTCTTTAGAGCCCGAAAGAAGTTTAGAAACTGGTTGATTGAATTGAATAAAATTAGCAATGTGATATGAGTGATGTAAAAATAAATGAGTTGAACTATGAGTTATACGCTTTAGACTTTGCAGAAGGAAACCTTCAAGGGGAAGAATTGAAAGCGATGGAGACATTTTTATCTTGTCACCCTCAATTAAAAGAAGAGATTTTAGCCATTAGTTTAGTTGAATTGCCACATGACCATGTAGTTTATGATGACAAAGCAAATTTGTATAAAAATGATAAGGCAATCGTTGGCTTGCCTTTATTAACTTCTTTAGCTATAGCTGCTTCCTTAATTTTGCTTTTCGGTTTTGTTTGGATGAAAAATCAAAGTATAAATAATGGAGAGTTGGCAGACATGTCAATGGTAACTCTCCAAAAGATGAGCGATGTGAATCAGTGGGAGGAAACATCAGAAAACACAGCTGACTTAAACACTATTTCAAACGTAGTCTCTAAAACAAATGAACCTAAAACTGATCATGAATTTGAAAATGATTATCAGAAGAATAAAACAGGAAATGACTTCAACAATGGTGTGAAAGCAGTCAACACCAAAGGAATTGAATTAATGAGTGAAAAATTCACTAAAAATGCTAGTCAAAGTAATGAAGAGATTTCTTATGATGTTGCTCAAATAACACCTATAGAGTCTGTTAAAATTAATGCTGATGTTCAGGAACAACAATTAGAGCATGTTGCTATAGCATCTAACAATACTGCTATAATTGAAACCACTATTGAAATTGGTGCTTTACAAACTAATATGTCTGATAAAAGACTTGCGATGTCTGAAAAGAAAGAAGAACGTAAAAAAGTATTTAAAGAAAATGTAAGGTATGTTTTTCAAAATGCATTATTACCAGAAGGGGTCGCATTAGCTATTAATAATTAAATCAAATTTTTGAAATTAATCATTAAGATCATTCAAACAAAAAATCTAATTCACTTATAAATTAAAGAAATGAGACGAGTATTATTATTAAGCTTGTTGGGGCTAACTATGTTATTAGGGAAAGCGCAAACGAATACCAAAGTTCGAATTATAGAGTGTATTGTTGAAAATAATACGGATACCACGGTAATCATAAATCAAGGAGATACGTTGATACGCATACGTGAACCTTTTGATACAGATTCAGTAGTGATAACGACTAAAAGGTTTAATGTTAATGTTGGAGCTTCTGGGTTGAGTATCGTTAAAAATGATTCAACTGCTGCTAGAAGGGTAGTTACACGATTCTTACTCATGGATATTGGTTTTGCCGGATTTCTTCAAAACGGCAGTTTTAATCTCACCCCTGAAAATGAATTTTTAGATACTAAAAGTGGTAAGTCAAGAAATGTGAACTTGCAGCTTTTTACTCAAAGAGTTCGTTTTGCCAATAATCATATGAATTTCTCTTATGGATTAATGTTTGAGTTTAATAAATATAGACTTGCGAACGATATTAAATTAATTCCTGGAGAAAGTCCCTTAGCGTGGGAAGCTTCAGATACTGATTATAGAAAGAATAAATTGAAAGCAACGTATTTATATATGCCTTTAATGATTGGTGTTGAAAGTAATCCAGATAAGATAGCGAGATCATTTAGACTTAGGGCTGGTGTGTATGGTGGAATTTTAGTTAATTCAAAACAAAAGCTAATAGGTAAAATAACTGATAGAGAGAAAATTAAGGATGATTTTAATCTAACCAAGTTCCGATACGGTATTAGGGGTGAAATTGGCTATGGATTTGTTAACTTCTATGTACACTATGGTTTAAATGGATTGTTCAAAGACAATCAAGGTCCCGATTTGTCCCCCATAAATTTCGGATTTATGTTGCTACCTTTTTAAATATTTAAATTGATGAGGAATTAATTTTACTAAAAAGGGTAGTGTGATGCCGAATTACAATATAATGCTACCTAAAATAAAGAACACTTTTGTGTCACAAAATGAGTGTAAATTATTTTATTATTCTTTAAATATTCCTTTATTTAGAGTAAATAACAATATTGTTTGCTATTTAAGTATGTCACAATTGAAATAAAATAGATACATTACTATACGAATTGTGAACGATATTTGATTAAGTAAAAGAAAAAAAATAAGCGAAATTCTTGTGGATTGCTTATTTTAAAAAATAAAATGTTTTTTAACAGCAACTATATTATCATCGAATCGACATTTGCTTCTGCCAATACGGGTGGATTTTCAAATCAGATGAGAATGTTTTCTAATAAAATAGTAGATGTTATAACTATGCTTTTTGAAAGCTCAGTTAAAGACATTAAAAAAATCAATGAGAAGTTAACTAGTAAAGCTCAAGATGTAGTTACAATAATAAGCGAAAAGTCCACTTTTAAAGGTGGACTTTTCAAGAGTCTACTAGCTACAAGAAATGAGAAGAGAAAAAATTTAAATAAAATCGATTATTCGTTAGGATCAATTATTGAAATTCTTTCGTTAGGGTCAATAATTGAAATTCGCTCATTGGGATCAATGATTGAGATTCTTTCATTGGGATCAATGATTGAAATTCGCTCATTTGGATCAATAATTGAGATTTTTTGTGCGTTAGTGCTTAAAGTAAGACCAACTAAAACAAGTAATGTTGCTAAAATTTTCATGGCTATATAATTTTGTGTGACATGAATTTATTACCATTATTGGCTTTGTCAATTACAGTCAACTCTCTATTCTGACTAGGAAGTGTTTTTTGTTACATTATTTATTTATCTTATAACTATTTGATTAATAATATTTTGTATATATTTACTTGTATTATTGGTTTATTATCTTTGTGACAAAAATAACTCCTAAATTGTGAATACTCTAAGACAAATAATTAGTGTTGTATCGCGTAAAAGAATAAGTAAAGTTGAAATTTTTGATAAAACTTTACTCAGTACCGAAGACAGCAAGTTTACAGAATTGTATAATGCTATTGAGTCTGATCAAGTCAAAACAGACAGTGAAGCTGCACAGTTAATCTACAACGATCCCAATAGTGTAAATTATAGAAAACTAAAATCGAGGTTTTTAAAACGACTATTAAATACCTTGTTCTTTTTAGATATCAATGGCAGTAATAAAGGAGATGATTATCGCTACAATCATTACTCTTGTACGAAAGCTTTGATGCATGCAAAGTTGTTGAGATTTTTTGGTGCCTTTGAGTCTGCTTCAAAAATTATCAAGTTAAAATATAATGATGCAAAGAAATTTGCTTTTTATGATATTTTAGCTGAATACTCCTGGTTTTTAATACAGTATTACAGTCTTACTGGGAATGTGAAAGCTTTACAAGAAGAGCGAAGCAATTATTATGAATATAAGAAAGTGGCAGATAGTGAAGCACAAAGCCAGTTAATCTATTATGTTTCTATTGTTGAATTTGTAAAATCAACTACTGTTAATCAACATGCTATTGATCAATTGAAGCAAGGTATTATAGAAATTGAAAAAGAAGTTAATAGTCATCCAACCGCTATTAATATTTTCAATCAACAAATGCTTAAATTCAATTACTACGAAACAATTTTTGATTGGGAAAGTCTTCTAATAGAGTGTGACAAGGCCTATAAAGATTTAAGTCATCACAAGTATTATAATAAGACAAAAAACCATTTAATAACTTTCAAAAAACTAGTAGCTTGTCTAAACTTAAAAAGATTTAATGAAGGGGTAAGATTGTTTGAGAAAAGCAAAAATGCCTACGCAGAAGGATCTAATAACTGGTTTATGATTCAAAAGTATGGTGCATTGTTAGCCATACATTCAGATGACCGTGAATTAGCCTATAAAATATATATTGATGCTAACAGTCAGCGTGTTGCTAAATTTATGAATAAGCCTACACAAGAGTTTTGGACAATTATAAGAGCTTACTTGCACTTCTTAATTCAAATACACAACGAAGCGCATTTAGTAGAGCATGAGGCCACTTTTAAGAAATTTAGAATTTTTAAATTTTTGAACGAGGTGCCAATTTACTCTAAAGATAAATCAGGGAATAACATTGCTGTTTTAGTAATGGAATACATGTTTTTATTGATAGAGGGTAATTACGAAGCTATTATTTCAAAAATGGATTCAATAAAAGTTTATAGAAGTCGATACTTAAAAGATGATATGTATAAAAGAGCCTATACATTCATAGGTATGCTTATTAAAGTTGAAAAAGAATCTTTTGTATATAAAGGAGTAAAGAAGTCTTGTGCTAAAGAGTACAACCTGCTTCAACATAATGATTCTGATCAAGAAGGAACAAGATCTAATTGGCCCATTCATGAATCAGAAATTATTCCTTATGAAAAGCTTTGGTATTATATTCTAAAGATATTAGAATATAACGATCTGCCTGACGAAATTAAGAACCGTTGCAAGAGTATTGCAGCAGGTGTTTAATTTTACCATGTCACAAATTACACAAAAACGTTATTGAAGTATAGGGGTAATGGATTACCTTTAAATTGTAGGAATCTTTTTATGTAGTTAAATAAAAAAAGGTTCTCCATTTCTGAAGAACCTTGCTAGACCCATATGATCTAGAAACATAAAAACCCTGATCCAAATATACTACTTCCTTTATTATATGCAAAATTAAAAATGAGAAAATCAAAGAAATTTGTGATTTTAAGCACCAATTTATGTGGTATTATACCTTCTGGTATTTTAATTTATAAGCAGTAGATATAATTAATAGTTTTGTAAATCAATTAGTTAGGTAAGTATTTTGTAGCTGATTTATAAATAAAAAACCTCGATAAAAAAAATAAAAAAAATCTTCAAAAAAAACAGAAAAAATGTTTTTTGAGCTCATTTATGGACAATAATTCATATTGTTCACCACTTTAAAAGACATATAACAGAGACTAGAATTTACATAAAAATGGATTTGACGAGGCTTGATTTGAAAATAAATGGTGCTAGGTCACTAATTTTTTCTTTTATAAAGATAAGTTCGGAGGCTTATTTTGACGCAAATTATTCAAATTAGTCTTCATTAATATTTTGAGTAAATAATCTTTTTGTAAAAATATAATTGAGTAAAAGCACTTTTAATCACTCAATTTATAGGGTAAAAAAGTCGAATTTTAGTCACAAATAGAAAGTTTTAAGTAAGTAATGAGATAAGTACTTTAAAAAAATAGATACATTCAATCGATAAAAAAAAAGCGATAACAAAATAATTTGTTATCGCCTTTTGGGATAGTATCTATATAAAAGGAATACTTAATCTTCTCCTTTCCAATTGAAATCTGTAATTGAATTATTGAATTCGAATAGTTTACCTTTTGTCGTTTTAAGTTTACCGTATCTATAATATGTAATTTGAATTTCGCTACCTAATTCTTGTTCTTCAAGCGCCTTATGTAGTGATTGTACATCTTCAATGTCTATAGTATTAAGTTTAACTATTACATCGTTTAATTTTAAGCCCATTTCTTTGGCAGTCGTTGCGTCTAAAACTTTAGTAATTAAAACACCTTTGCCACCTTTTATTTTTAGGTCAGAAACCATTTCTGCATCTAAATCTTCAATATACACACCAAGCTTAGGTCTTGATCTTGTCATATATGCTGTATAAGATCTTTGATGATGTTTACACTCTTCTTTTGCATTTTCACAGCATGCCGGAGCATTAAGCTTAAACGACTGTCCAATATCGTATTGACTCTCAGCTTTACATTTTAAGGTTGCTTCTAAAACATTGATTTCACCAGCTCTATTTACTTTTATAGTGATTTTTTCATTAATATTTCTTGCATGTAATTCATCCACCAAATCATCTAATTGATTGATCTCATTTCCGTTTATTTCAGTAATGATGTCTTCCTTTTCAATACCTGCAACAGCGGCTGCGCTATTTTCAATTACACTTATCACTCTAACACCTTTGGTGCTGGTACCATCTTCATCTAAAATTACGCCAAGAAATGGGCGTTTGTGATCTAACAATTGAATCTCATCTATTTCTTCTAAATCATTAATGTTGATCCAATTTCCTTCATCATCTTCTTGATTGATCCAAATTAAATTGTCAGCATTAGAAGAGCCTTGTAACATAAGCATTTTGATAAGTGAATCACTGCTAAACTCTCCAATCGAATTCATTATTTCATTCACTAAACTATCTGAATTTAGCTTATGGCTTTTATCTAATTCCTTGATGGTTGTTTTTTCTTCAATATGATCACCATTTTTAATTTTAGTTGTAATTACAACTTTACCATCATCGGTATTGGTGCTAATTTTTTTCTGAATTACTTTAACATCATTTTGCCCGCTATCACTTATAGATTGAGTGATTTCTTCTTTTACAACAATAATTTGATGTTCATTGGTGACTTGTGCCATTGATAGGTTGGCAGCAGTGTACATAACTAGTGTCGAGAGTAAAAGTAATTTCATATCATTATAGATTGTGTCATCCAAAGATATTGGAATTACTAGTGAGAAGGCAGTTAAATCATGTTAACCAGTGTTAACCAATTCAATTTTTTTGAAAAGCAAACAGAGTAGAAAAGTCTATTTATTTAGTGACAGTTTTTTGTTTCTTAATGGCTTTTATCCAAATGACAAGTCCTATAATCACCACAGGAATACTTAATACGTGTCCTGTATTTAAGCCCCAATAAGTTACATCTGCTGTTTTCCAGAATTCTAAGATAAATCTAGAACCAAATACGGTGACGAAGAAAGCGCCAAAAAGCATTCCCGGTGCAAACTTTCCTTTGGTTTTCCAGTAATATCTAAATATAAATCCGAAAATGATGAAATAACAAATCGCTTCAAACAGCTGAACAGGAACTACCGGCACTGGATTTGGAGTGCGTTCAAATACAACTCCCCATTTACCATTGGTTGGAATGCCATTAATTTCAGAATTGAAAAAATTTCCCAATCGTATAAATCCACCTGCTAAAGCAACAGGAATGACAATTCGATCTAAAATCCATAAATAAGTATACTTTGGATTTATAATTTTCTGAATAGGAAAGAGTTTTTTATAATCGGAATGTTTTTTAACAAAAATGAATAATGCGATCATGATACCAATTAAGGCGCCATGACTAGCTAATCCACCTTCCCAAACTTTTAATATCGAGAGAGGATTCTCTATGAAATAATAGTGGAAATCATAAAATAGACAATGACCAATTCTTGCACCTAAAATAGTTCCGAGCAACATCGTCATAAAAAGATTGTCTAAATCATCTAGATTCTTTTTTTCATTTTCGAAAATGGCTTTTATAATATAGAAACCAGTTATAAAACTCAATGCCCATAGTAAACTATAATATCTTAAGCCAAATACAGAATTACCGAATTGAACAATTTCAGGTTTTACATTCCAGTGCCAAACAATTCCTAAAATATCTATCATGATGTCAAATGTACAGTATTCAATAATAATGATTAAAATAATTTGTGATAAAGAAAGAAAATACTAAATCCAATAAGAAAAATAATACCGAGATAACTTAATATTTTCATCCAAAGCGGTGGACATTTATCTTGCTCTATATATTTTGCACTGACTAATTTAAAGTTTACAATTGCAATAATAGGAGAGATTAAGAATGATAAAGTCGTTGCAAAATCAACTAACAATGTGAGATTGCCCTTGAATCTCCATATGATAATAAACCCGCCAATAGCTATAAGTATTAAGGAAGCTTGATATGCATATTTTATTTCTGATACCTTAAATGTATGGTTGGTTTTATCAATTTCCTTACTATTGATTAATTCAACACATCTTTCTAAAGCTCTAGCATATCCATCAAACACAGCTATTGAAGTGCCAAACATTATTGAAAATCCGGCAGCAGCTATTATAAAATAACTCCATTGACCAATGGTTTGAGTATATAAGGTGACAACACTATTCGCAAACAAATGGCCTGCAGTGGGCATTTCAATTCCAGTGCCATAAATCATAAATGCCCCTAGGGTTAAAAAACAAATGGAAAGTAAAGCCGATACTAAATAACCAAAATTAAAGTCTACTAATGTTTCTTTCAAAGTAGGATGATAGCCGGTTTGTTTGATTCTTTCAATAGTCCAAAGGCTATTCCAACTAGATAGATCTAATGCAGTAGGCATCCATCCCATTAAGGCTATTAAAAATAAAATGCCTGCCTTATCCCAAACAACAGGTTTAACAAAATCCGGTAGCTTTTCCGCAGGACCGTTGAGGAGTGCTATCAAAAATGCCACTATTGTAGAAATCAATAAAACACTTCCAATAATCTTGATCAAACCATCTAATGCCTTGTAATTACCTAAAAGTAGAATGAATAGACATATTCCAAAAAGTAATATAGGCGTGAATAGCTTAAAAGAAATAACATTGCTAATGCCCAATAGGTTATCCATAAATCCTGCTGTTACAAATCCAACAGCGGCAGTCACAAAAAACATGGAGCCAATAGTAATGATAAAATAGAGCCATAGCATCCAATTGCCAATACGCTTGTAACCATCAATAATACTTTCTCCTTTAGCGTTGGCATATCTTGAAGCATATTCAAAAAAGGGATACTTCATTAGATTAGCCAAAAGGATAAAACCTAAGAGCATAAATCCGTAGTCGGCACCCGCACGTGTAGATTGCACTAAATGCGATACACCAATTGCCGTAGAAGCAAATAAAATACCTGGTCCGAGAGTTTTCCAAAAGTTTTTATTCATACTTGTTATCTTGGAGCTAAATTATAAAAATATACTATGCATTTAGTCGCTAAAATTCTCATTGCCGTAGTAGCAGTACAACATATATTCTTTCTATGGTTAGAAATGTTTGCATGGACAACCGCCGGACCAAAAGTTTTTGCGGGTTTTCCAAAAGATCTTTTTGGAAGAACTAAGCAAATGGCAGCCAATCAAGGATTGTATAATGGTTTTTTAGCTGCAGGATTGATTTGGTCCTTTTTTATTAAAGATATAGTGTGGTCTCAAAATGTAGCTTTATTTTTTACTAGCTGTGTTATTGTTGCTGCTTTATATGGCGCCTATTCAGTAGATAAGAAGATATTTTTTGTTCAAGGGATTCCGGCTATACTAGCCACAATAGCTATGTTTGCGCTATAATTAATTAATATACTTACAATTACAAATATTTAATATTGCAACAATTAAAATAGTTTACTAAATACCTAGTTTTGCTATTGTGATCAAAATAACTATATATTCATTATCAATCCTGAGGAATAGGCCTATGGCCTAAATAGTATTTTTTCCTTAATAGGCATTTGCCTCTTTATTTTCCTTTTTTTCTTCAATTTCGACTTAAATTTTTAAAAGTGAGTTCATCAACTTTCTCATTTACGGTAACCATAGCAACTTCAGATCATTATCAGTATGCTGAAGCTATTTGTGATATGATAGCAGATGCTGCTAAAAAAAGAGGTACAGGTATTGCCAAGAGAACACCTGAATACGTTCAAACCAAAATGGAAGAAGGCAAAGCGATAATTGCTTTGGAAAACCAAACTGGTGAATTAGCAGGTTTTTGCTATATAGAAGCCTGGGGCGCACTAGGCTATGTAGCCAACTCAGGACTGATTGTTAATGAGAATTTTAGAAACCAAGGGTTAGCGCTTCAAATTAAAAGTAAGGCATTTGAACTCACAAGAATGAAATATCCAAACGCTAAATTATTTGGTATTACAACCAGTTTAGCAGTAATGAAGATCAATTCTCATTTAGGTTACAAACCGGTTACATTTTCAGAATTAACCGATGATGAGGCCTTTTGGAAAGGGTGTGGCGGTTGTGTCAACTACGATATCCTTCAACGCACCAATAAAAGTATATGCCTATGTACGGGCATGTTATATGATCCGGAGAAAGAAAATAAAGATAAAAAGGACAATCTCTAATAATTGAAATAATAAAGATGAAGAAGAAAGTAGTGTTAGCATACAGTGGTGGTTTAGATACTTCCTATTGTGCAAAATATTTAAGTGCTGAAAGAGATCTTGAAGTATATGCTTTAACCGTAAACACTGGTGGATTTACGAAAGAAGAAATTGAAGCCATTGAAGAAAGAGCTAAGTATTTAGGGGTAGCGCACTATGAAGTTCAAGATGTACGATATGATTATTACGAGCGTTGTATCAAATATCTAATCTTTGGAAATGTATTAAAAAACAATACCTATCCTTTATCTGTCAGTGCAGAAAGAGTTTTTCAGGCGATGGCAGTGGCTGAATATGCCAAGCAAATTGGAGCAGAATATGTGGCGCATGGCAGTACTGGTGCTGGAAATGATCAAGTACGTTTTGATATGATTTTCAATATCGTAGTGCCGGATGCTGAGATTATTACACCTATTAGAGACATGAAATTGTCTAGAGAAGAAGAAGTAGCCTATTTAAAAAAGCACGGAGTGGAAATTGATGCTACTAAAGCTATCTATTCTATTAATCAAGGTATTTGGGGAACCTCTGTCGGAGGTAAGGAAACGTTGACTTCGCACAGCAGCTTACCCGAAACGGCTTATCCAACACAAAAAACTACCGACGAACCATTAAACATTGAATTGGAGTTTTTTAAAGGAGAACCGGTTAAAGTAAATGGAGATTTCTTTGGTCATCCAACAGAATTAATTGAATGGTTGAATCAATTAGCAGCACCTTATGCTATCGGTCGAGATATTCATGTTGGGGATACTATTATAGGGATTAAAGGAAGAGTAGGTTTTGAAGCTGCTGCGCCAATGATTATTATTAAAGCGCATCATCTATTGGAAAAACATGTATTGACCAAACAACAATTGATTTGGAAGGATCAATTGTCAAATCCTTATGGTAATTTTTTACATGAAGGACAGTTTTATGAACCGGTGATGCGTGATTTTGAAGCATTTTTAGAAAGTACACAAGAGCATGTTACCGGAAAAGTATTCATTAAACTGAAACCATATACTTTTGAGTTATTGGGAATCGAATCTGATTTTGACTTAATGAGCAGTAAGTTTGGAAGCTATGGCGAAGTAAATAATGCTTGGAGCGGTGAAGATGTTAAAGGATTTGCCAAGATATTCTCGAATCAAATTATGATTCACCGAAAAATTAAAGAAAGTAATGAACAAACTTAGAACAGGAATTGTAGGAGCTGCTGGTTATACAGGTGGAGAATTAATTAGAATTTTATTGAATCATCCCAATGTTGAATTGGTCTATGCATCTAGTCGTTCTCAAGCAGGTAAAAAAGTGTCTTCTGTACATGATGATTTAGTTGGACAAACCAACTTATCTTTCTCAGATGAATACATCACCAACCTTGATGTGGTTTTTATTTGTTTGCCACACGGTCATTCAAAAGACTTCTTTAAAAAAATATCATTCCCATCAGAAACCATTGTAATTGATTTAAGTAACGACTTTAGACTAAAAGCCGATGCCGGCGATTTTGTTTATGGTTTACCTGAATTGAATACAACTCAAATAACAAAAGCTAACAAAATAGCCAATCCAGGTTGTTTTGCTACGGCTATTCAATTAGCTTTGCTACCATTGGCCGCCAATAATTTGTTATCCAATGAAATTCATATTAGTGCCATCACTGGAAGTACAGGAGCAGGAGTGAAGCCGTTAGCTACCACACATTTTACATGGAGAAACAACAATATGTCGGTTTACAAGGCATTTCAACATCAACATTTAGAAGAAATTTCGCAAAGTATTAATCAATTGCAGGCTACATTTAATAAGGCAATCAACTTTATTCCATACCGTGGGGATTTTACAAGAGGGATTATTGCTACTGTTTACACAGATTTTAGTGGAAGCGAAGAAGAAGCTTATCAACTATACGAAAAATATTATGTTGATGCACAATTTGTACATATCAGTAAAGAGAATATTCATTTAAAGCAAGTGGTGAATACTAACAATAATTTGCTTCACTTAGAGGTGCATGATAATAAACTAATGATTATAAGTATCATAGATAATTTAATCAAAGGTGCTAGCGGACAAGCAGTTCAGAATTTGAATATTAGAATGGGATGGTCAGAAGATTTAGGATTAAGGCTAAAAGCTGCTATGTTTTAAGGGAAAAAGGTAAGTTAAGTAAGAAAGTAAGTAAAAATATAGACTATGAAATTATTTCCAGTATATCCACTTTTTGATATTGAATTAGTGAAGGGCAAAGGTGCGAATGTTTACGATTCAAATGGTCAAGAATATCTTGATTTGTACGGTGGACATGCCGTTATTTCGGTTGGACATGGACATAAAGCTTATAAAAAGGCGATAAAAAAACAATTGGGACAATTAGCTTATTATTCCAATTCTGTGAAACTACCTATTCAAGATAAATTGGCTAAGAAGTTAGGAAAAGTTAGTGGCTATAAAGATTACAGTTTATTCCTTTGTAACTCCGGAGCAGAGGCCATTGAGAATGCTTTAAAAATAGCCTCTTTTCAAACTAAGAAAAGAATTATAATTACTTTTGAAGGAGGTTTTCATGGCAGAACATCGGGCGCTGTAGCGGTAACGGATAACAAAAAAATTCAAGCTTTGGTGAATCCATCAGAACATGTAGTCACCATTCCATTCAATAACATCAATGTATTGCGTGGCGCTTTAAACGCTTATGAAAATGAGATTGCGGCAGTGATCATTGAACCCATACAAGGGGTAAATGGCATTCAAGTGGCCGACATTTCTTATTTAATTGAATTGGAACAACTGTGCAAGGAAGCTGGAATCTTGCTAATTGCAGATGAAGTGCAAGCGGGTTACGCACGAACCGGGGAGTTTTTTAGTCACCAACACGCCGGTATTAAACCGCATTTAATCACGGTTGCAAAAGGTATGGGAAATGGTTTCCCAATTGGTGGTGTTTTAATTCATCCTGAAATTGACGCTTGGGCAGGAATGCTTGGCACTACTTTCGGAGGCAATCCTCTCGCTTGTGCAGCTGCTCTTTCTGTATTGAATATTATGGAGGATGAGGAATTACAAAAAAATGCTACAAAATTGGGTGATTATCTAAAAAATGAATTACAACAATTACCTAAAGTAAAAGAAGTTAGAGGCAGAGGTTTAATGATAGGGATTGAGTTTGACTTTCCAATTAAGGAATTAAGAGAAAAATTACTGTATAAGCATCACATCTTAACTGGCAGCGCTAAACAACCTAATGTGTTGCGAATTTTACCGCCATTAAATATCAAAAAGAAACAACTAGATCAATTTTTACAGGCATTAAGTAAAAGTTTAAAAAATCTATAAAATGAAAAATTATCTATCTGTCAAAGATGTAGAAGATGTAACCGCATTGGCCAATAATGCGCTAATGTTAAAAAACGATCCTTATACACATAAATCAATTGGCGAAAATAAAACCATGGTTTTACTCTTCTTGAATCCAAGTTTAAGAACAAGATTGAGCACGCAAAAGGCAGCATTAAATTTAGGCATGCATTGTATTGTAATGAATGTCGGTCAAGATGGTTGGAATTTGGAGTTGGAAGATGGTATAGTAATGAACGGCAATAATGCTGAACATATTAAGGAAGCAGCAGCCGTTATTAGCCAATATGCAGATGTAATTGGCTTGCGAACTTTTGCTGGATTAACTGACAGAGCAAAAGATTATAATGAATTTGTTTTAAGTCAATTTGTAAAGCATGCTACTGTGCCCGTTGTCAATATGGAATCGGCAACGGTACACCCGTTACAATCTTTAGCAGATTTAGTAACCATTAAGGAGTTTCAAAAAGTAGATAGACCGAATGTAGTTTTAACTTGGGCGCCACATCCAAGAGCATTACCGCAAGCAGTAGGCAATAGTTTTGTGGAGTGGATGCAGCATGCCAATGTAAATTTTAGTATTACCAATCCTGTTGGTTACGATCTTGCCCCTGAGTTTGTAAAAAGTACGCCAATTATTCATAATCAAGAGGAAGCTTTTAAAAATGCTGATTTCATCTATGCTAAGAATTGGTCCTCTTATGACAACTATGGACAGATTTTGGATATTAAAGAAAATTGGACGGTAACAGAAGAAAAAATGGCATTGACCAATGATGCTTATTTTATGCATTGTCTTCCGGTAAGAAGAAATGTTGTGGTCAATGATGGTGTTATTGACAGCCCAAATTCATTGGTAATTCAACAAGCAGGCAATAGAGAATGGGCAGCACAATCGGTTATAAAGAAGATTCTGGAATCGCTATAGGCGCCATTGTTAACTTTTTAAGCATATTGCTGAAAATTCCATTGTGAAATGGATAAACAGAATACCAATACAATCTTCCCCAAATACCTTTTGGTCTGAAAGTAGCCGTTTGTTGCAGTTGATCGCCAACTACTTTAAACTCTAACCAAGCTTCGCCCGGTAATTTCATTTCTGCAAATAACAATAATCTTCCTTCCTCTTTGTTGGCATATAAAACGCGCCAAAAGTCAACGGCATCTCCAGCTGAAATGCTATTTACGCTTGCTCTGCCTCGTCTCAAACCAACACCCCCAAAAAGTTGATCGATAAAACCTCTCAGTTCCCAAAGCCAATCGGCGTGATACCAACCCGTTTCGCCACCAATTCGCCAAATTCTATCCATTGTGGTGGAACGATCCATCATAGGTTGTATTCTTTGATCTACAAAACAACCATTGGTAGGAACCTTTAAAAAATCGGATAAATTTTTATTTAAAGTGCCACTCACTAACGAATCTTTCCAGCTAGAGATAATTTGATCATCCTGAATAACGGCAAAGGTTTTCTCCAATGCAAGTTCGTATGGAATAGGCTGAATATCTAAAATTTCATTGATGTTACTCGGTCGGCAAATCACTTCCACTTTCATACTGGCTACTAATGCAGAAGCCAATTGATATGAGGTTGAAGTAATAAAATACAACCAATAGGAGGAGAGTTTGGGCGTCATGACAGGAACGGTTAGAATAGCCAGTTTCAGCTTTCTAACTTTAGCATACACTTGTAACATTTCTTTGTAAGAAAGGATATCCGGACCTCCAATATCAAAATTTTGATTATAAGTTTTTTCGTTGAATAAGGATTTGCTTAAGAACGCTATCACATCAATAATCCCAATAGGCTGACACTTTGTTTTTAACCATTTGGGAGCAATCATTACTGGCAACTTTTCTACCAAATCTCTAATGATCTCGAAAGAAGAACTTCCGGAACCAATAATAATTCCGGCGCGTAATGTGGTTAAATTGTATGAACCTTTACCCAATTCATCTTCCACTGCTTTTCTACTAGACAAATGCTTGGATAGCGTATCTTCATTGACAATTCCGCTTAGATAGATAGTATGTTTTAGATTGGTATTTTGAGTAGCTTGCCAAAAATTGGTCGCGCAAGTCATTTCTAATGCCTGATATTCAGCTGAACTCGACATAGAATGAATCAAATAATAGGCTCCATCAATGTCTTTAGGAATATTTTCAAGCGTTTCTTTTTTTAAGAAGTCTGCCTCAATCACTTCAACATTAGCCTTTAAAACTTCTGGCACCTTAAAGCGATTCACATCTCTAACGCAACAAACGACTTGATGTCCATTTTTAACCAAAACAGGTAACAATCTTTTACCAATATATCCATTTGCACCAGTGAGTAATATCTTCATATCTTATCTAACATTTGAAACAGCTAATTGTTTGATAGGCTCTTTCCTAAAGTTACCGAAAAAAAGTTCTAAGAGTTGCTATGAGTATGAAGTTTATTTTTATTCCGTCTGCACTTTTCACTGCAATATTTCACTTCCTCCCAATTGCTTTTCCATTTTTTACGCCAAGTGAAAGGCCTTTTACAATGCAGGCATATTTTTGAAGGTAGATTTTCCTTTTTCATGGTTGGATTACTCAAAATTTGGCAATTCATGCTTTCGCGCATAAGGGAAACTATTCAGCTTTTCTAACTTATAATAAGTATTTAAACCTCCAATTCCTGCTGTGTTTAATGAACTTAAATCAATGTAACCTTCTTCAGAGATAGTTTCATCCGGCACCATTAAATGTTCTATTTGACCAATAATCAATACTGTGTCATTGATTTTAATCGGAATTTCGTCAAGAAATTTCATTCCCATTTTTAAACTACTTTCTTTTACAAAAGGCGCTTTGAAATCGGGAATGTATGCTTCAGTAAGTTTACAAAGTTCAAATTCAGATTCTGTTGATTCAAACTTGGCAGAGGTATAATGTGCTTTTTCAATAAACGATTCGTGAATGTGATTGATGGTGTAACAACCATTATCCATAATATTATTATAGGTATCTCTAATTTCTTTATGATTGGGTCTCATGATAAAACCAATCAACGCCGGATTACTGCCCAAATGCACAACGGAGCTAAAAATGGCAAGATTGGTATGGCCTTCCTTAGAAATGGATCCAATTAAATTGCCCGGTTTAATACCTGTAATAGAATTGATGATGTTCAGCCGTTTAATTTTTTCAGTGTTTTCTATATCTGTTTTCGTTAAATGCATTTTTCTAGTTTAAGATGGATTAAAATTCTTTGTTACACTTTTTCCAAAAAGCAAAAAAGGATGGATAATATCCTTTTACAGTAAATATCCAATCTCGTTCTTCTTGAATGCCTTTGTAATGATGATTGGTCGGATGTTCTTTGTAAAAAATATCTGAAATAGAATGTTTGTCAAATAGCTCATCAAATTCACCAACATAAATTTGAATATCTTTAATGTTTTTACTCAAACCTACAATGAAATCAATAGTTTTTGGACTGATAGGATATTTTTCAAAATGGGAAGGTTCCAATAATAAAATTCGATTGGCATTGATATCATTCTTCCACAATGGATCTAAATTGTAGAAATTATAGATAAGCGTTGAGTTGGATGAATCAACATTGATATCCTTTATATCCGGCAATTCCGTTTTCAGTTCCGGCATTTCTGTCTCCTTCAATAGAGTAGGCGTTGCTAAATTTTCGAAAGCGGAATACGGAACATCTAAGAAAGTCCCTTGTTGATTGGTTTTACAGTACTTATTGATGTTCTCTTGGTTGGCATAGTAAAGTTTGTTGCTATTGGTACCGGCCACCCATTGCCAACTTAAAGCATTGCTCGCCCAATCGGCATCCAATAAATGATAATACAACCATTTGGCAGGAATTGACCAATGACTTTTCCCAATATTACAAGCTATGGAAGCAATGTACATTCTAACGTGATTATGTAAATACCCTGTTTTATAAAAATCTTGAATAGCCGAATCGATAGCAACAATGCCGGTATTAGCATCGATGATGGCTTTAGGCATTTGATGGTGCTCAACATCCTTTTGTGGATGGCGAAAGTCACTATCAATTAGACTTCCTTTTTCAATCCATACCTGCTGCCAATAATCTCTCCAAGCTAATTCTTGTATGAATTTGTAGATTTTGGCCACTTCAAATCCTCTGTCCATTAAACGATCAAAAACCATTTTAGTGGAAATGACACCTCTAGAAATATAAGGAGATAGATAAGTTACATCTCCATCAATAAAATTTCTATTCCAGCTGTACTTAGTTGGATCAATAGAATTGACTTTGTCGATGATATTATTATAATCGGTGGTAAACATTTATCGTTTGGATATTTTATTGAAGCTAATGGTTTTTTGTCTGGAACATTTGAATCTGTCGATTTCCGGATTTCTTTTCATTAAATGCTTTTGACTAACATCACTGTTTACCCGTTTTCTCCATCGTTTAAAACTTCCGGCTTTGAGATGAGTTCTCATCAGTTTGATGACTTCTTTCTCCGCTAATCCAAATTGATAGTCAATTGCTTCAAAGGGTGTTCTATCTTCCCATGCCATTTCAATGATTCTATCTATTTCGTATGTTTTTAAATCCGTCATTACAAGATAATTTTGGCGTCTATTAAATCTTGGAACATTAATATGTGTTGATCATTCAAAGTTTGGAAAGCATCCACTTTAAAATAAAATAAGTCGTGATCGCCTTTAACATCTATTTGATCCACTTTCGTCAGACTCAAATAGGCACAAGCCTCTTTCAAAACTAAATTGTTTTTCCAGTGTGTCAAGAGATTTTTCTTAGATAGATATTGCTGTTTATTGTACTTCAAACCCGATTTCTTACCCAATATTCTAATCACTGAAGTGTGATTTTTATGCAGTAATTGAAGCACTGCAGACTTGGAATGAGCAAGAGTTTGATGTGTTTTAGTATTATGGTATACTGCTATAGCATAAAGCTTTGGTGTCATACTAATAGCTGTCACATAAGTACAGATGTTCATATTCACTTGATCCTGATCATAGGTGGCTAAGCTGTAAACAGGGGAGTTGATAATATTCCAAGGTCTTCTCAACTATTCCTTTATTTGCTCAATTTCTTTCATGATCGCTTCTGCTTCTGCATATTTATCATCCGCCAATTTTCTATTGGTTTTAGAAATTTCAAACGATTCCTTCATCAATTTTTGATATTGCTCGTTGAGTTTTTCCTTCTTTGATTTTTTCTTAAATAATCCAAACATAGTTTTCGATTTATATTTTTAATGTTGACATACCGCCATCAATATGAATAATTTGTCCTGTAATCCATTGAGCCTTATCCGATAATAAGAAGGCTGCCATGTTGGCTATGTCTTCCGGCTCTCCAATTTTCTTTAATGGATGTCTATCCGCATTCGCTTTTTTCTTTTCGTCTGTATTCAATAGTTTTTCTGCCAAAGGTGTATTCGTTATGGATGGCGCGATAGCGTTGACTCTTATGGTAGGCGATAGTTCTGCCGCCAATGATTTCGTTAAACCTTCTAACGCTCCTTTTGATACAGCTACTTTGGTATGGAAATTAAATCCGCTTTGTACAGCTATAGTTGAGAAAAACACAACAGAAGCATTTTTGGACGCCTTTAATTGAGTTAAGATATTTTGTAACACTCTTATGCCGCCTAACACTTGTAAATTAAAATCCTCTATAAAATCTTCCGATTTAATTCTTTTGAAGGGCACTAAGTGAATGCTTCCCGGACAATAAGCGAAACCATCTAATGTCTCAGGAAGAAAACTAAGATCTTGTTCGTCTTTGGTGACATCTAAATAATGATATTCGAGATTCTCTAAATTACTTTCCGTTGGATGATTACAGTAAGTGCCATATACCTTATTACCTTCTTTGGCCAATGATTCTGCTAAAGATTTACCAATACCGGAAGAAGCGCCTACAATTAAATAATTTTTCATAACGTCTATTTGTTAGCAATGATTTTAATCCATCAATAACAAAGGAACAGATGCTATCACAAAATGTTTAGAAATTTAGTTTATTTGAGTTATTGGCTATAGCCAATATTAAAAAGGGCACTGCCTTGATTGACAACAGGAGCGTGGTTGGAATTCAGTACATATCCTAATTTTGGATTTTTAACAACATGCTCAAATGTTCCGAAAGGGTCTGAAATACTGCCTAATTTTTCACCTTTTTCCACTTTATCTCCCACACTCACAAATGATCTAAACATTCCGGAATGTCTGGCTCTCACCCAACTTGAGTTTTGAATGATAATGGGTGTTTTGGCCAGTTCCATATTAGAAATTTCTAAAGAAAAATCTCTCATACCAAGAAAATCAATGACTCGGATTGCGCCTTCTACGCCCACTTTAGTTACATATTTATCTAAATACATTGATTTTCCACCCTCAAATAAAATTACTTTTTTACCCAATTTTACCATTGAATCTCGAAACGACTTTTCTCGGTTCTTAGCATGCATGATGAAAGGTGGTGCAAATGCTTGAGCCAATTCCATGCTTTTTTCATCTTCGCTATTTAATCTTAAATGAGTATAGTTAAAACGTTGCCCGCCGCCGGTATGGTAATCAATACAATAATCTACATGAGGAATAATTTCAGTCATGATATGATAAGCAAAGCGGCTGGCTAACGAACCTTTTTTGGCGCCTGGGAAAACACGATTTAAATCTCTTCCATCGGGAAATTCTCTTGTTTGATGAATAAATCCAAAGACATTTAAAATGGGAATACAGATTATTGTACCACTTTCCGGTTGATTATATTTAGAAGCAACTATTTGTCGAACGATTTCTATACCATTGACTTCATCGCCATGAATACCGGCCATCAGCAGAAGACAAGGTCCTGGTTTTTTACCTCTTGAAACAATAATTGGAACTTCAATTTTGGATCGCGTGGGTAGTTTAGCGATATCCATTTTTAAAGTAACTGTTTTACCTAATTCAATTTGATGGTCAAGAATTTTCACAATAGAATAATTAATTAAGCATGTCTTTCAACATACTTTATAATCGTTTTGGCAATATCCTTACCTGTGGCATTTTCCATACCTTCTAACCCCGGAGAAGAATTCACTTCTAAAATTAATGGTCCTCTTGCAGATTGCAGCATATCTACACCTGCAACACCTAATCCCATGATTCTGGCAGCTTTTAAGGCTGCATTTTCTTCTTCATCAGATAATGTAACAATTTCTGCAGAGCCACCACGATGCAAATTGGATCTAAATTCTCCTTCCTTTCCTTGTCTTTTCATTGCCCCAACGACAACACCATCAACCACAAATGCCCTGATATCAGCACCTTTTGCTTCTTTAATAAATTCTTGCACGATCACTCTTGCTTTTAATCCATTAAATGCTTCTAGAACAGATTCCGCAGCATTATCATTATCTGCTAACACTACGCCTAAACCTTGTGTGCCTTCTAATAATTTAATGACCAATGGCGCACCACCTACGGCAGAAATGACATCTTTTACGTTTTTGGAGTAATTGGTGAAAACCGTTTTCGGCAAACCTAAACCTGCTCTTGACAATACTTGTAAGCTTCTCAATTTATCTCTTGAACGCATTAAAGCTTGAGACTCAACAGCGGTAAAAACTTTCATCATTTCAAATTGTCTTACTACAGCTGTACCATAAAAAGTAACAGAAGCTCCAATTCTTGGAATAACCGCGTCAATGTCGGTTAAAAGCTCGTGTTTGTAACTAATCGCCGGTTTTTTCTTTTCAATAATGATATCGCATTTGGTATGATCTACGATGATCATTTCATGTTTTTTACTTTTGCCCGCTTCTATCAGTCTTTTAGTAGAATATAAATTTGGATTTCTTGATAAGACAACAATTTTCATTTAGTCAGTTTTATTGATTTTTATTTTTAATAGACAAATTTCTTTTAGAGGTATCGACAATAAATTTATCGGTAAGAAACTTTCTGCCGATCAATACCGGGTATTTCATTGATCCTCTTTCCGTTAAAGAAAGCTTTATGGGATAGGTTTCATTAAAGATAACTACTTCTGTTTTAATGAAATAGCGTAACTCTTGCATTCCATTAGAGCTTTTAACCATTTTTTCTCTAAACTCTTTAAATTTGAAAACTTTCTCATGGTATTTTTCGTGATCAGGATCAAGAAATTGACACATCAATACCCCATCTTTCACTTCAATATTATGGCAGTGGAAGCTTGATGTATAAGCTCCAGTATCAATCTTAATATCTATACCAAACAAATTAAGTTTGGGGAAATCAACAATATCGCTTCTTCCAATGACTGTTTTCAAGAATTATGTTTATGATGGAAAAGATTATAATGATATGGTAGTAAAATACTTGATCGCTTTAGTAATGTAAAGCTATTACAATTTATTCAAAGTAAAGACTTATTTGAGCGGAGTTAATTGATTTCTAAATTAAATATCACTTAGAAGAGGTTTTATTAATGAGACTTTATACAATCCTTTCTAATTATTTTTTTCTTTCGCCATGTATTTTTGAACTTGGAGTTCTATACTTGTGGCTGTGGTATAACCATTTGAAATTAGAATTAGTTTGTCGCCCATTTGAAGCACAACGGTAGGGAAACCACTCACACCCATATTGGCGGATTTTTCAAAATCGTCTCTAGTCGCTTGTTTCATTTCTTCAGACTCAAATGCAACTTTAAATTTTTCACCATCAATGCCATAGGATGCTACAATAGGTAAATAAGTATCGACATGATTAGTATTTAAATTATCAGCATAAAATGTTTTTTGTATTGCTTTGAAAAACTCAAATGCTTTGTCGGGTTGAATGGATTCCATTGTTTTTACAGCTCTTGAAGGCGGTTCCGTATCGTAAACAAATGAATGGTCATTTAAAATGTCATAATTGAAAGGTTGTCCGCTTCGTTCTTGTACATGCTCCCAATGTTCCTTTAAAAAATCACCCAAACTTTTCATTGTTTCGGTATTATAAGGTCTTAATCCACCCATAATCAATTCAAAATCCACTTTTTCTTTAAGACTTTCTTTCGCTTTTGAAATTTCTTCTGCAAAGCCATAGCACCAAGAGCAAAGTGGATCTCCGATATATATTAAAGTAGGTTTATTTTGTGCCATAGTTGACTGATGTATGAGTAAGGTTAAGAGTAATACAAATAAAATCCTCATGATTGTAGGGCTTCAACGGTTGTAAGTGAATAATAATTCCAAGTAAAAGTAATATTTTACTTTTTAGGTGTCCAACTTATCGATTTTACTGAATGAAAACTTTCATCGCCTTGTTCTGCTGGGATGCTTCAATCGATTCCTTTTTTTAAATATTTTTTTTGAATTGTTCCGCTGAGATTCTTCGCTCGTTAATGCGTAGCATTAACTCACTCAGAACGGATACCCAATAGCGAAGTTCCACACCCAGTTATTGTTTTGCCTCCATTCTTTAAAATCTGCTGATTGAGTTTGATGAAACCATCGTTCTCCATCACTTTCATATGGTTTATAAAGTGGTATACCTAAATCCAACCGAATAGCGATAAAACTAAAATCTAACCTTAAACCTAAGCCCGTTGCTAAACCAATCTGCTTATAAAAATCACTGCTTATCTGGCCTCCAGGTCGTTCGGGGTCATTTCTTAATAACCATATATTTCCTGCATCAACAAATGTGGCTGCTCTAATAAATTTATATATGGTCCATCGGTATTCAAGGTTAAACAGTAATTTGATGTCACCTGCCTGCTCAACTGAATTGTTATTATCTTCCAAATTATCTGAAGCATAAGATCCCGGTCCAATATCTCTAATTTTAAATCCACGAATAGTGTTTGGACCACCTACAAAATATTGACGGGAATAAGGCAAACTTTGTGTGTTGCCATAGCTCAATCCAATACCGGTATTTACTCTGCTGATAAAAATTGATTTTGAGTTGATTTCCCAGTAGTTTCGATAGTCTATTTCAAATTGTGCAAATTGAGAAAATGGTATGCCTAAGATTTTATATTGGTCATTTTGTTTAGATTTTGCAGCTTTGGCAATCGCATAAGTTAAGTTACCTGAAGATTCAAAACTATGTTGCAATAGGAAGTAATTTGTTTGATCCGCATCTTTCTTTGTGTTAACCGTTAATTTGTACTTACTTCCGATTACAAAATTATTTTCAAAACTCGATCGAAGTTGAGCATTAGTAGATAATAAATCATCGAATGTTTTAGTGGTGTTTATTAAATACAACCAACTGAAATTTACAGGCGAAAGATCATGCGTTAGCGATGGTTTATTGAGAATTTTTCTTCTTTGCCAACTATACGTATAATCTAAGTTTAAATCGTTGATGGTGTAAAACTGAATCCACTTTTGAAAATTCTCAGAGATACTAAAAGTGGTGGTTGGTGGCGAAGGAGATTTCAATTTCTCTTCTATAAATCTTAATCGCCTCGGAACAGAAAAGGAGAGGCCCATATTAACATCTAAAACATTTAATTCTGCAGTTCTATTACTAAATTGAAACTCTGTACCGGCTCCGGCTTTAAAAGTAAGATCAATGGCTTTTTTACTTGTATTTTTATTATTGTACATGATTGAAAAAGTAGATCCAAGAAAGCCTAATGTTGAAGAACTAAGATCGATACTTGTTTTAAAATGTTGGTGATTTGTTGGCGTTAATTTTATTGTTACATCTAAACTGTCGTTGCCTACTTTATCGTAATCAATATTTACAAATTTATAAAGCCCCAAGTTTACAAGACGCCCCGAGGTTAGCTGATAATCATAAATGGAAAATTGATCGTTAGGCTCAATAAAAACATTCTCTGCTATTACTTTTCTTACGATAAATGGACGATGTTCAAACAAACTAAAATATTTGCCATCAGGGTTGTTGGAAATTCTTGATTCCAAATTTTTTGTTTTTCGAATACCTTCTACCGGATACTTAGGTGTTTTTCGCCAATAAGTAGAAACATTGTCATTGTAGCTCGGATAAATTAAAACATCTCTGATGTAAAATTTCTGGTGGCTAAGAGAATCTTGAGGTTTTTTAGCGATTAATCGCATATCAAATTGCTTATCGGCAGAAGTATCGACGATATAGATGAGATCGTTTTTGTTAAAATCGTAATAACCATGACTTCTAATATAATAAGACAACCCATCTCTATCTTTTTGAATGTGGGAGATGTTGTAAATATCCTTAGACTTTACTTCATAATCCGGATAGGCTTTGAATAATGAATCGAGTGGATTATTTAAGGCAGGAATAATGAATGTGTCAATATAGGTTGCGCCGTCATTAAAAATGGTGTAATGTACTTTTACAGCTTTTTCGTTTCTCTTTTTTGCCTTGACCTCTGCTGTTACTTTAGCATCAAAAAAACCATTGTCTTGCATCGCTTTAGCCAATATTTTTTCTTTTTGATTTACTTCTACGTCAGTTAAAAGCACTGGCGGTTTTCCTATTTTACTTTGTAACCAATGTTTGAAACCTTTATCTTTTTTAGGTTCTAACTTTAAATGTGCCCAAACTCTCAATTGAAATAAACCAAGAAATTTTTTATTGGGTTTGGGTTGAAGTTTTTTGTTTAAACTTCCTTCTAATTTGGCAGCATTCACCTCTTTTATGGCGGGTTCAAACTTTATTTCTGATCCTAAATAAAGTTGTTGGCCTTCCTTTAAATATTTAGTTCCACTGCAAGAAGGCATCAATATACTTAAGAGCAAAATTACTGCTAAGTATAAAATAGGATATGATCTTTTTTCAATCATTTAGAAATAGGTTTAGGCGCTTCTTTGTTTTCAATTGAATCACTAGGAACTTCAATAGGGAGTGTATCATTATTCTCTGTTGGGGTTTCTTTATTAACTTCTTCGGCACCTTTGTAAGATCCTTTTTTAATTAACTTACCAAAGGTTTTTTGATAACTCAATCCAATACCTGTTTTCCAAACATTATTATCGTTTAGCAAACTGTAATCTGATTTTTGAAATACATTCAATCTTAAATTACCTTCTTTTGTCAATTTGTATTCTAATATAAAATCACCCGCCACATTCGTTAATCCACCTTCTGAATTTCCTGAATTCAAATCTAAGTTAGTGCCTAATTCAAGAATTAATCTGTCATTTAATAAACTTTGTTTTATAAAGACATCAATATTAGTAGATTGTGCGAATGTATTTTCGGTATCTGAGCCAGCATCACCTGATAACGCATCATTAGAGGTAGAAGCGATACCGACACCAACTTCTAATCCTTTTGCTTTATTGGTTAACTTTTTAAGTTGATTATTAATGAAACTAGAAACGCTACTAAAGGCTATTTGAGAACTAGCGTTATAGGCTATATCGCTAGAAGTACTATTAATAGTTGTGAAGCCCTGTAAAAGCAAGAGACTAAAAACTTGTGTGTTTAATTCTGTTTTGTTTGATCTTAACTTTTCTAATGCTCTCGTAACACTACTGGATACGGCATTGCCGGTATTTTGAGGGATTTTAATGTCGAAATCAATTTGTGGTTGATTCAGTTCTCCAGTGATAGAAAGCACCACGTTAACTTCCGTATTTGGTTTTTTCGCTGCTATTTTCTCATCTTCCGATAAGGTAGTGAATTCATTTTCAATTAAACTGTAAGTGCTTGTTTTTAATTTGTAAGCAGCCGCTAAGTCTAATTTGGAACTCATAATGTCGCCCACAAAGGTGATTTGCCCGCCGGGAACAATTTCGAAAAATCGTTTTAAGAAAAAGTCTTCAAAAGTAAATCGATATTGACCAGAAGAAACCTCATAATTTCCATTAATCAATAATTGTCCAGATTCATTTACATCAACCACCATATTGCCATTGCCGATAACATCTAAATAATCGCCACTGATGGGGTCAATTACTACTTTAAGTTTGGCTTTGTCATTTATATTGGCATACACCGTTAAATCAAATATGGTACTGATCTTGTATCTGAGGTTGATGATACTATCAATCTCATTTAAGGTATAATCTCCATTATCTACAAAAATGATATAAGGTTCATTAGAAACAGAACTGTTATTGGTAATGGCTTCAATGGTAATGTCCGTGCTATCGTCTGTGGCAAATACGGCGAAGATTTTTGGTTTATTGACTGTGCCGGTAATATCGGCATCAAGCTCGGCATTTAACATGCCATAAAAAGGTAAGTTTTTCTGTTTTTTGGAATCCAAAAACGTGAATGATTTGGCACTGAAATTTAAGTTAAAACCAATATTACTGAAGTAATTATGAGTAATGTTGCCGGTAAGATTCGCAATTCTTTGTTTGCTATCCACAAAAACTGCCTTCACGTCAATATTATCCTTACTGATATCAAAGTCGCCTTTTTTTACTGTGTAATAAGAACCTAAACTAATTACTTCTGTTCCTGCATCATTTAAACTTAGCGTTCCGTCTACATCAGGAGCAGAAAGGCTGCCACCAATTACTAGCTTACCTGCCAAGTCACCCTTTACATTCTTTACATACTTTCTTAAAAAAGGTTCAATGGCTTTTAATTGAAACTGCTTAATGTCAACTTCTCCATCAATTTTATTCCCTTCACTTAGAATCGCATCGATGTGAACATCAGTAAATAAATCGGACAAATCTATGCTTGCGGTGGTGTAACTTCCGCCAATATTCTGAAACTCCATTCCTAAGTTTCCAATCTCAATTCCGTTATATTGAATGGCACCAATGTATAAATCACCTTCAATGGTCATAGGATCTTCTATGGTGGCTACTTTTAAAGAACCGTTGATGGAGCCTTCTAATGAAGTAGAGTCATTTAAAATAAAGTTGGTAATGTTAGTAGCTTCAAATGCTTCAAAATAAAGGTCGATTTCTTTATTCTCACCTTTGGTTAGAAATATACCTTGGTCACCTCTAATTAGGTCAAAAGCTGGATATTCAAATTCACCTTTTCCAATAACAAATGGCTCTGTCATATTCAATCGCCAATTTTTAGCATCCAATACCACAGACTTGTCAGCTATTAATTCAAACAGTTTTTCAGAGGATGTTATTTTACCCGTTAAAGCAAATTGATCAATGGCTTCTTCATCTTTAATCTTTATGCCATAGGTACCAATGTTTTCTTTAAATGTTGTAGTCAATTCTAAGGCTGGAATTTGAACGCTATTGCCAATTATAATTGAATCAGAAGCAATAGCAAAACTCAATTTATTGTCAATGGTTTTACTAATAACCGCAATGTTTTTTAATGTTGTTGTTCCAAAAGCAAATTCAGGAACTTGTAAGTCAATATCCACTAAATCTTTTCTAGAGTCAAAGTCTAAGACAATGATGGCGGTATCTAATTTAAAATTTGATTCGGAGAAGAAATTGGTGAGTTTCCTTGGATTAGAGACATAAAATGCGCCTTTGAAAGATTGCTCAGGGATAGAATCTAATCCTTTTTTAGCGTTGATTAACTCACTAAATGGAAAATACTCATCTAGGCTTTGCATAATAGCGGGTACAACATTAACAAAGCTAAAATCTCCAACAACGGATCCATTTATTATTTCAGAGGCCAATAAAACTTCATTGTCTCCATTATTTTTATTCGAAGCTATAATAGCAATAGAATCCGTTTCCCAAACTTTTCCTTCTTTGGAAAGTCTTATATCTCTAATTTTTAGCTCGCCATTCATATTGTTTAAAGTAGCTTCTGAGAGATCTGAGGTAATAACCATGCTCGCAGATAATGGCATTTTTGTTAAATTCAGTTCACCCAAATTGAGGGTGTCTAGTTGCATCGTAAAATTAAGATTTGGGACTTCATTATTGAGTCCTATTTTTCCATTGAAAACGAAGGCTAAATTTTCATCATTAATATTAATGTCTCCTTCAAACTCTTTTTTGTAAAAACACCCTTCAATGTTTAAATCATGATAGTTGTAACTGTTGTAAACAAAAGAGTTAATATTTACATCTAATTGCGTGTCTATCGTATCTAATGATAAACCTCTTCCGTCTACTTTAGCCGTCATGGTTACATTGCCAATAGAGTCATTACCTAACAGCTGTCCTAGTTGAAAGTCATCAATTTTTAATTGCCCTAAATAAACAGCGTTGGTATATTTTTCGTTAAAATCAATTTTTAAATCAGGAATGATATTTCCTAGATTGGTCGTTATTTCACCGTCTAAATCAAAGCTGGTTAAACTTCCTTTAATCTTACCTGAATAAGTAAGGAATTCTATGTTTTTAGCAATAGCTGGAATAGAATCTAGAATTTTGGCAACATCATTAGATGCTGTCTCTATTTTATTGATGTTTAATTGGTATTGAAGTTGATCAATTTGATTCAAATTTTGGATTGTTCCAGCAAAATCAACATGTGTAGTTAAAGCCGTTTTAAGCGTAAATTTTTCTAATTGAAGCTCTTTTAAATTTCCTGAAAGCTTAGAAGCCAAATCTATTCTTCCAAAAGGTTTAATATCAATTGGTAGCTTTGATCGACCGATTATTTTTTCAATTTCTTTAGTACTAGCATTAGCAGTAATAGCAACATTGCTAAACTGCATTTGATTGGTTTGGGTAGGATGTTTTACAATGCCTGATATACTTGCTTTTGTTTCACCAATACTAGCATCTAGATTCTTGATATTCAAATTGGCTAAGTCTCCAGAGATAGAAGTATTGATTCTTATATTTTTGGAAGGAAGTTGATTGAAATCGATAGATTTTGTAAGTGTTGGAATAAAATAACTTAACTCATCGGCATGTAGGTTGATTGGTTTGCCTTTAACATCCACTTGTAAGTCATCTTCAAATAGAATAAATGTTTTGAAAATATCGTATGATAAACTTGCATCTAAATTAGCTTCTGATTTTCCGGTTTTTAACTCGAGATTGGTGGCGCCGGTTTCTTTATCTGAAAAGATAAGATTACCCGATAAATGTTGAATATCAATTTGCTCACCAAACTCGGTGGAAATGTTCTTAGCGGTTAAACTTGCTCGAGTGCTATCAAAATAAACATTCTTAAAATCGATGTTTAAGTCTTTGGCTTGAATATGTTGCGGATTGAAAGTTGTGCCTAAAGAGTTATTTTCTCCTGTTACAATATCAACATAACTGTTACTGATGGTTAGTTTTTGAGAGGTAACTTTTATTGGAACCGTTGAAAGCGGGAAAATAGTTGGATCATATATTTTTTTGCGTTTGCCCAAAGTAAAACTCGCTACATAATTAACTGATTCAATATCAATTGAGTTGAGTGCAATATCCATTGTCGCAAGATCTAGAGATTTTAAATTGACATGTAAGCTTTTTAAGACGATATCTTGTCTGCCGGAACTTAAGTCTAATAATGCATGGGTATTATTGAGTTCTAACTTTTTCAGTGAAATCGTCCAAGGCGAAGCAGATTTTTCCTTCTTTGGTTTTGGATTTTTAGGGGCAAAGGCATCAACGATATACTGAAAATTAAAAATGGAGTCTTGCTGACGCATAGTGGCGGTTAGATCATTAATGATAATCTTATCTACCTCAACCGTTTTCTTTATTAATTTTTTTAGATTGATGTCAATAATTAAATCAGAAGTAGCCAATAAGGTATCGGCTTTTTGATCTTCAAAGTAAACGCCGTGTAAAGCCACTCTGTCGAATAGATGAATCGCTACTTTGTCAATATTTACGGGTGTTTCTATTTTATTTTCTAAAAATTTAGCCGCAGATTTAGCAATTCTTTTTTGTACAAAAGGCATGTTTAAGCCTACAAAAAGGAATAGTAATATAAACAGGATTAACCCCAACAGCGTTAAACTGGTGTATTTTAAAATACGCCGAAGAGGTTTTAAATTCATAGGAACTAATATTAATTATATTTTTGTTGCAAAATTAGCCTTAAAAGAATTTAATTTTTAAAATCTACGATTAATAATGGATCAAGTTAATACTGTTAAAATAATTGAATGCCCAAGAGATGCTATGCAGGGTATTGCAACTTTTATACCAACGAATAAGAAAATAGAATATTTGAACACTTTATTAAAAGTGGGCTTTAATACTTTAGATTGTGGAAGTTTTGTTTCTGCGAAATCCATTCCGCAGATGAGAGATACTTTTAGAGTACTTCCCCAATTGGACTTATCTGAAACCGATACAAAACTATCGGTAATTGTAGCGAATGTAAGAGGAGCGGAGGAAGCTTGCGAGTTTGATGAGATCAATTATGTTGGTTTTCCTTTTTCTGTGTCAGAAACGTTTCAACAACGAAATACCAATTCTAGCATAGAACAATCCTTGGAAAGGGTAGAGCAAATACTCAACATTTGCGAGTGTAATGGTAAAGAGTTGGTCGTTTATATATCAATGGCATTTGGTAATCCATATAATGATCCTTATCACCCGGCGATTGTTGAACATTGGGTAGATCGTTTGCACGATTTAGGTATTTATGATATGTCTATTTCTGATACGGTTGGTGTGGCTACGCCTAAATTAATTGAAGATTTATACGCTGTATTATATGAAGATTTTCCAAAAATTGAGTTTGGTAGTCATTTTCATACCACACCAGATACTTGGAAAGAGAAAATTGAAGTGGCTTATGCCAACGGTTGTAAGCGTTTTGACGGCGCAATTTATGGTTTTGGTGGCTGTCCAATGGCAAAAGACGATTTAATTGGCAATATGCCAACCGAAAATTTAATTGCCTTTTTTGAGGAGAAAGGCATTCCTCATGGATTGAATTTAGAAGCGTTTGAAAAAGCCAAAGCGATGGCGAAATCGATTTTCTTGTAATCTAAAAAAGTTAGCCTTGGCTATCAGTTTTGTTTTTTTGACCTGCCAGCCGAGCAGGCGGGCACAGATGGCACAAATATTTTAGATTTACTTTCTAGGTTAATTTTGAGTATGAATTAGTGAAATCTGTGAAATCTGTGTCTTCTTTTAACTAAAATAATCCTACGAAGTATTTATAGCCAATCGATAAAACACTAATAGGAATCAACAAACCAATGGCGCTGCCATAAATGTACTTTTGAGTAGTGATTTTTGAAAAAGCCAAAGCATAATTTAGCGGCGGTGCCACCCACATTAATAATCGAAGAAGGATAATCGTTTTAATGGGTTTGGTCTCTACTCTAAGCAGTATTCTTTGAATTCGCTCACTTTTTATATGCGCCATCGCATTGCCACCCATGGAGCGAGCAAAGTAGAAGCTCGCAATCACTGCAGCTAAACTTCCTAAATAAGCTACTATTGGTCCTAATACACTTCCAAACAGTGGAATAGATGCGCCAATAAATATTACGCCGGGCAACTGAAAAATTATAGCCAAACAAAATGCTACAATAAACAAGGCAATACCCCAAATTCCTAATGGTTCAATAAATAGTTGTAAGTTTTCAATAGTCATTTGCTTGCCTAATGGAGTAAACAATTTTATAGCAAAAGCTATTATGATAAAGGCGGCAAAAAGAAAAAGTTTAATGACTTGTTTTCTTGGCATGATTAAAAATAAGATAAAATTTCAAAAATTATTGAATAGGTTAAATATCGTTCGGATATTTACACGCAAGATTAAAACAAATAAAACATATCATCATGATTGAAGGCTTTTTTCCAAGAACAATTTTTAATGAAGAACACGAATTATTTAGAGCATCAGTAAAAGATCTTTTGCAAAAAGAACTAATGCCTCATGTAGACGAATGGGAGAAAAACCAAATGGTGTCTAGAGCATCTTGGAGAACCTTAGGCGAAAATGGTTTTCTAAGTATGCAAGTAGCGGAAGAATATGGTGGAATGGGGATTGAAGATTATCGCTACAATGCCATTTTTAATGAAGAATTAGGCTATACCGGTTGTGCGAGTATTGCGATTGGTTATTCTTTGCATTCTGATATTGTAACGCCATACATAGAGCATTATGGGAGCGAAGCGACCAAGCAAAAGTATTTACCTAAAATGGTGAGTGGCGAATACATAGGCTCGATAGCCATGACAGAACCGGGCGCAGGTAGTGACTTGCAAAATATCAAAACTTCTGCGGTAGATATGGGCGATCATTATTTGGTGAATGGCTCCAAAACATTTATTACTAATGGCTACTTGAGTAATGTTTGTGTGGTAGCCGTAAAAACGGATCCATCTCAAGGCGCGAAAGGAACTAGTTTGTTGGTGATTGATGACACCATGGAAGGTTTTACCAAAGGAAAGCCATTCCATAAAGTGGGTTTGCATGCACAAGATACTTGCGAATTGTTTTTCGAAGATGTAAAAGTGCCAAAGGAAAATTTGTTGGGGGAAACCGGAAGAGGTTTTGCTTATATGATGACGGAATTAGCTCAAGAGCGTTTGTTAGTCGGTTGGGCCGGATTAGCCTTAGCAGAAAGAAATTTAGCCGACACCATTACCTATATTAAAGAAAGAAAAGCGTTTGGTAAACCGATAGCCGCTTTTCAAAATACGAAGTTTAAGATAGCAGAATTAGTATCTGAAGTTCAAATAGCAAGAGTATATGCTGATAGATGCTTGGAATTACATTGCACCAAAGAATTAGATGGCGCGATGGCTTCTATGATGAAGTATAAACTAACCGATCTTCAATTTAAAGTAGCAGACGAATGCTTACAGCTGCACGGCGGTTATGGTTATATCTGGGAATATCAAGCCGCTAGAGCTTTTGCGGACTCTAGAGTGCAAAAGATTTATGCCGGCACCAATGAGATCATGAAAGAAGTGGTGAGTAGGAAGTTTTTGTAGGTTGCGGAATTTTGGATGTTCCACCTACGCTAAAGCTTCGGCGGATGATGTCGGAAATTCGGTGGTTTGGATTCCTCGCTCGCATCTTGCGAGTGTGTTGAGTTTTGCATCTTGCGAAGATATTTCTAGTGCAAATTAATGCTAAAATAGGAGTTGGCTAAAACTCTATTTACGGTATTAAAGTGATGGCGATAAATATAGTTGCTCATTCGCGGGACGTGAGCGATTAGCAGTCGATTTTAACAAGTGTAATTGTCTAATTATTAGTTATTTCAATTAACTCATAGCGAAAATCTTAAGATGCACCAATTTCGTTTGTTAAAATTCTTTGACTCGTTCAAGGTCCATCTCAAACTTCACTTTTCGATATAGTTGATACAAATCTTGAATCATGATTCTATAGATCAGATATTAGCCTTCAAAATCTTTCAGAGCTGTTTATTCCGAAGACTACTTATTGTACAAGTTTTTTTATATTTTCTCTAAGTATTTGTCTCTCGTTTTAAAATCCTTCATTTTAAGCGGAAGGACGTAACTGTTATCTCATTAATGTCAGTTTTTGCAGAAAAAATGCCTTGAAAATGATACATAATGTGTACAATATCTCGTTTTATTTGTTCATTTCATTGTCTTCCTTCCATTCTCACCTTCAAGAAATCAGTTTGAATAACTTTTCTAGTTTATAAAGGTCTCACATATAATTTCTTGAATTCGTCTTCTGCTCCTTGTAGTCATGTGTTGCATGAAGCATTTCAGGTACAGTTGCAAAATTTGAAATTTCATGTTCGAGGAATTTTGAGTAATTCAATGTTTGGTTTTAGGATTTTACTAAAGCAGGCATCGAATCCCTTATTTATTATGTTGCTATTGTCAAAATCATTATGAGATTCTTCATAGTATAGTTCTGATTCGTTGAATTGCTATTCAATTTTTGATTCAATCGATGCTTTAATTTGTATAATTGAAGTATATAATTGTAGAGCCTAATAAGTTTTAAATTATGATAATAAGTACATATTGAACAAGTCTTATATCTTTATTTACACAAAGTTTCAAGGCTAAAATAATGAAACTATTGGATGGTTAATCTATTAAATGTTATAAGTTGTCAACTTATGGACACAAAACATTCTAAAATCGTTAATCAAGTGGGAGTCAAAAAAAGTATAAATAATCTAATTAACGAATGTCGATTAACGAACGCAGATTTTAGAATTTAATTTATAGAATGTAAACCTCTTACATTACTTACTATACTTACGTCTCTTACTCAACTTAATCGACAAACTTCAGCCATCCATATCTATCTGCAATGGCATTAGATTTAATACCTTCTAATTCTTGCTTGATATGCTTTGAAATCACTGCTTTATCTAGATCTAATGTATAATCTTCGCCTCTAAATCCTAATCTATTGATATGCGTTACGGTTGCTGCTGTGCCGGTTCCGAACATTTCTTCTAACAGTCCATTCTTGTGCGCTTCAACAATTTCCTCAATCGCAATTTTTCTTTGCTCCACTTCGTAGCCTAAATCTTGTGCAATTTTTATCACACTTTCTCTGGTAATACCTTCCAAGAAAGTTCCATCAATAGAAGGTGTAACTAATTTACCATCTACTACAAAAAAGACATTCATCGTTCCAATTTCTTCTACATACTTTTTCTCGCTGCCATCTAACCACAAAATATCTTTGTAGCCTTGCTTTCTTGCCAATTCAACAGGATATAATGTTCTACCGTAATTGCCGGCAGTTTTGGCATAACCAACGCCACCTTTTACCGCTCTAGCATATTCTTCAGAAACCATAACAGAAACGGGCTCAGAGTAATAAGGTCCAACAGGTCCAACCATCAACAAAAACATATATCTATCTGAAGTTTTAACCCCAATGTACGGTTCGTTCGCAAACATTAATGGTCGGATGTATAAAGAAGAATCTGGCTTATTAGGAATCCAAGCAATATCCAATTTGATCAATTCCAATAATCCATCCATAAACAAATCAACTGGCACTTCCGGCATCGACATTCTAAGGGCCGATTTATTGAAACGAGCAATGTTTTTATCGGGTCTAAATAAGGCAATTCTACCATCGGCAGTTCTATGCGCTTTCATGCCTTCAAAAATAGCTTGTCCATAGTGCAAAGCAGAGGTTGCCGGACTTAATGGTATCGGTCCATAAGGCATAATTTTAGCGGTTTGCCATTGTCCATCAAAGTATTCTGCTACCAACATGTGATCAGAAAATGTTCTTCCAAAAGGTATATTATCAAAGTCTACCGCATCAATTTTTGATTGCTTACACTTTTCTATTTCTAAAAGCTTTGTTGCTAACATTTGAAGTTGTTTTTAAGTGATTATATTTGGGCTATATATCCGTCGGCAAAGATACGTATTAAAAAAAAGAAAAAGGAAGGAGCATGTTCATTAATCAAAAAAAAGTATATCAATTAGATGTGTCTAAAAAGGAGGATGAGTTGGTGTCGAGCTCAAAAAGTAAAGCTACTACATTAACTACTTTGGTTTTTTTAGATGAATTGGTATCGGGCAGCGAACAAGAAAAATTGTTATTAAAAATATTGGGAGCCGTTAATTTGAAGGAGGAGAATTATGTTTTTATTAGCAGAGCGGAATATGCTCACTTGAGTTTAATGCATTTTGATGCCCATTCATTTCCAAGCTTAAAGAATGTAATTGTATTTGGGTTAAAGTCGGATGATATTAGCCTAAACACCATTAGCAAGAAATATTTTAACATGACGACCGGAGCTTACCATCTTTTATTTGCAGATGATCTAAGCACACTACAAAACCAAGCGGCATTAAAAGGTCAATTATGGAATAATTTGAAGGTGATGTTTGAGGTGAAGTAAGTTTGGTGAGTAGAAAGTTTAGTAAGTAATGTAAGTGAATTAAGTATTCTAGGAAATGTGGAATAGTCTAAAGATTCAAGACTCAAGACTCAAACGCAAGATTCAAGTGAAAAATTTGCGAAGCAAATTTTGTAATAAGTAAAATAATTTGTCCCCAACCAAACAACCAAACAACCAAACAACCAAACAACCAAATAACCAAACAACCAGACAACCAAACAACCAAAAATTCATCAGCACATTTGCACATCAAAAAATCAGCACATCAAACCATGGAACTAATATTTGCTACCAGTAATCAAAATAAAGTAAAGGAATTCAGGAATGCATTAGCCGGAAAGTACGAGGTAAAAACCTTGGCGGAAATTGGATTCAATGATGAATTACCGGAAGAGCAAGATACCATTGAAGGCAACTCGTTGCAAAAGACGCAAACTTTGTATAATTTATTGCAAAAAGATTGTTTCGGAGAAGATACAGGATTGGAAGTGGCGGCTCTAAATGGCGAGCCGGGTGTGTTGAGTGCCAGATATGCCGGAGAAGCAAAGGATAATGAAGCGAATATGGATTTGCTATTAAAAAATTTGTTGGATAAAAAAGATAGAAGTGCACAATTTAAAACGGTTATTACGTTAATATTAAGTGGAAAGATATTTCAGTTTGAAGGCATTTTAAAAGGAAGTATTGGATTGGAGAAAAAGGGCAGTGGTGGTTTCGGTTATGATCCCATATTTGTGTTGGGAAATGGCAGCACTTTGGCAGAGCTGAGTTTAGAAGAAAAATCAGCCATTAGTCATAGAGGAAAGGCGGTTAGGAAATTGATGGATTTCCTTCAGAATGATTATATTTATAAAAATTAAGAACAAGAGAATAAAACATTCATGCAACGAATGAGTGAAAGAGATACTCTATATAAAGAATTGATAGCAGGTTGTTTAAAAAACAAACGAGATGCACAGAAAGGGCTTTATGACTTAATGTCGCCCAAAATGTTCTCTATTTGTTTACGATATGCAGATGGCTATCAGACCGCAGAAGATTTGCTGCAAGAAGGATTTATTAAAGTATATAAATACATTAATAAGTATAGAGGAGATGGATCTTTTGAAGGTTGGATGAAAAGAATTTTTGTCAACACAGCTATTGAACATTATAGGAAGAAAGCCAGAATGTATCCTATAGTAAATTTAGATTATGTTGATTATGATTTAAAAGTGGAACAAATTGCAGATACGCTTGAGTTACAGGATTTACAAAATTTAATTGGGAAGTTGTCCCCGGGGTATAGGACGGTTTTCAATTTGTATGTCGTGGAAGGATATTCTCACAGAGAAATAGGCGAAATGCTTTCAATTTCTGAAGGAACATCAAAATCACAATTAGCAAGAGCAAGATATCTGTTACAAAAAATGATAATAGAGGCCGATCAGGTCGGAAAGCATGAAACATTGGCGAAATAATTGGGAAAAATTCGTAGGTAGAAAATTGCAGGATGCAGAGACCTCGCCAGAGGGTCACGTGTGGGAGTTAATTGAACAACAGTTAAATGCCCAAGATGCAAACTCAACCAGTAACACTTATAAAATAGCAGCAGCTTTAGCTTTATTGCTATTGATGGCTACTACCTCAATGTTTTTATTCAACTCGCCTAATGGTGAAATGGCCCAATTCAATCCTCATTTAACTTTAACATCTCTTGAAACGCCAACTAATATTGTTTCTGTAGCGGTTCAACCGGAGAAAGCAGATATAAAAGAGGCTATCGCAACAGATTTACAAAAGAAAAGAAATACACCAACCATTACTGCCAGTCTTAATCCTATTGAAGCAATTCCGTCCAATGAAATAGACTATACTAATGGAAGATTAAATAATCCCACTTTTAGTCCGATTTATAATCCTCAAGCTATTAAAGAATCTATTCAACCGGCTACGGAATATATTGCAGCGCATATTGAGAGTCAAAATAATTACATTTTAGGCAATCAAAATATCTCTATAGAAAATCATAGTTTGAATACTGTAAAACAAGAGATTTTTGGTTTGAATACAACCAATTTGATTAATATTTCGAATGACTTCGTTCTTGAAAATGAAATTTTAATCAGCAATGCAAATTCACCTTCTATTTTGTTTACTCAGGAAATGGCTCATATCAATTCATTAAAAGGTTCAGTAGTTCCAATGGACAATTTTATGGACCTCAATAATGAGTTAGCTTATCATCCAATGGCTTTGATGTCAAAAGAGAATGTTGCAGAGGTTAACTTAACTAATGAGGAAATGATGCTAGAAGTAGTTGATCAAGAATCAAATTGGTTAGCCGAAGCCACACAAGAGTTTAATGAGTGGAAGGCATCGGTTGAGTCTACAAAAGCAGAAGAACAATTGAAAAGGGAAATGGATAAACAAATTGAAGAAGAGTTGATAGAAGAGGCTATTCTTGATGAAGACGATCCATTAACCAAACTTCAAAAGAAGCAAAAGGATTTGTACTATGCCAATAATATCAATAAAGGCTTTCATATTGGTTTAGTGACCGGCGTTCAAAATACTTGGGTAATTAAATCAAGTAGAAATTCAGAAGTGAATAGAGATGATGTTCAATACAAGTTTTCTCCGGGTTATCAAGTTGGGTTAAATTTTGGCTATGACATTACGAATCACTTTGGATTAATGGCGGAAGTTAAATTCTCAGATGAAGGCACCAAATATTACAATCCAGCAAAAGATAGAACAGAGCATTTAGATTTGAAATACATTGAAATTCCAGTTTACGTTAAATTCAAGCATAGTAAGCCAACGGCGAAAATGAAGCCTATGGTTTTCAATTATTTAGCCGGTGTGAGTTTTAGCGATTTAAGAAGTGTTTCAACAACCATCGATAATGAATTAGATCAACGATTTGCACAAGACTATAACACCAGTGAATGGGGATTGACTGCCGGTTTCGACTTTGATATTTACACCAATAGGAATCTATTTTGGACAGTAGGAACCAGAGCAAGCGTTAGTGGCTTATCAAAAAGCTTCCCTAAATTTAAAGGCGAAGAGGCCGGAACATTGAACTACAGCGTTGGTTTGTTTACTCGAATTAGCTTTAGAAAGCCAGGGAAGTAGAAAGTTTAAGATTCAAGATTCAAACTCAAGCTCAAACACAAGATCAAATTCAAATTCAAGATATAATCTTGCGAGTGCAGGACCAGTATCAAGACTAGAATTCAATATATAAAAATTTTATTCTCCCTTTCTAATTCTAAACTCTCTATCAAATTAATTACTTTGTGTCCTTTGTGAAACAATCTTAGTGTCCCTTGTGCTTGCCTGCAGCAGGCAGGGTTTAAATAATCAACTAATGTCAAACAACAAAAGAGTATTTATTACCGGTGGAGCTTCGGGCTTAGGAAAAGCTTTGGCCTTAAAATATGCCAAGGAAGGCTATCGAGTTTGTATTGGCGATATCAATGAATCGGATGGAAAGACCGTCGCCAGCGAGTTAGCTAAAACCTATTCAAGTGAAGTTATTTTTAAACATTGCGACGTTACTTCTGAAGCATCGATACAAAAAGTTGCCGATGATTTGATGAGCGAATGGAATGGAGTAGATGTGGTGATTAATAATGCCGGAGTGGCTACTTCAGCACCTATTGATAAAGGATCAATGGAAGATTGGGAATGGGTGATTAATATCAATCTTTTAGGCGTGGTTCGAGGTTGTAAAATTTTTACACCAATGTTTAAACAACAAGGTAATGGCTATTTTATCAATATTGCTTCTATGGCTGGCATTATTCATTTGCCATTTATGAGCAGTTATAACGCTACAAAATCAGCTGTGGTGGCCTTATCTGAAACCTTGAAAATGGAATTGGTGGATGATAATATAGGAGTTACTGTGGTCTGTCCATCTTTTTTTAAAACTAATTTAGACGCTTCTATGCGGTCTAGTGAACAAATGAAAAAGACGGTTAGAAAGTTGTTTGAAAAGTCGCCTATAAGTGCAGAAGATGTAGCAAAGATGATTTATGATGGTCATCAGAAAGGAGATTTCTATGTCATCACCCATAAAAAAGGAAGAACAGCATTTTGGATGAAGAAGCTGTTACCCACTAAAATATTTCATCAAAATCTATATAAAGAAACTAAACCGTTTAGGAAAAAGAAATAGGACACAGATTTCACGAATTATTCAGATAGTGTAATAGATTTAGGTATTCTTTTTAATTTAGTTTTGGATTTCTTTGATTTTGGTGGTGCTTATGCGTCCAATTTTGTGTGATAATTATATAAAAGTGGGAAACTAAAAAGAAATTAATTTCATGCATTCTTTTACTGATAATTGGTGATAAATCTAAAGTAATTTATAAAATCAGTGAAATCTGTGTCAAAAAATCAAGAGAAAATAATGTCAAATTCAAATATTCTAGATAAAGCCAAATCAGTTCGCGAAGGAGAAGAACTAGATATTCACGCGGTACAAAATTGGTTGTCGAGTCAAATTGATATCTCAGATGAAGTGCCTACGGTTACTCAGTATTCTGGCGGCGCTTCCAATTGGACGTACTGTTTAACTTATTCAGATCAAGAATTGATTTTACGTAGACCGCCTGCCGGAACGAAAGCGAAATCTGCTCATGATATGAATCGAGAGTACAAAGTACAAAGTGGCTTAATCAGTGTATTTCCTTATGTGCCCAAAATGTTAGCCTTTTGCGACGATGAAGCCGTAATGGGTTGTGATTTCTATGTAATGGAAAAGTTGAATGGCATTATTCCAAGAGCTAATTTGCCCAAAGGTTTAAATTTATCTAAACAAGAAGTGAATCAACTTTGTACTAATGTTTTGGATCGATTGGTGGAGTTGCATCAAGTGGATTATAAAGCGGCTGGATTGGATACTTTGGGCAAAGGAGAGGGTTATACCAAACGTCAAATTGAAGGTTGGATCAAACGATACGGAAAGGCGAAAACGTGGAATGTGCCTTCTTATAAAAAGGTGATGGTATGGTTGCAAGAACGTATCCCTGGAGATGTGGCCACTTGTGTCATTCATAATGATTACCGTTTTGATAATGTTGTTTTACATCCGGAAGAAGTTACCAGAGTGATTGGTATTTTGGACTGGGAATTATCTACGTTAGGCGATCCGCTAATGGAACTGGGCAGCAGTTTAGCTTATTGGATTCAGGACGATGACAACTTTGCCTTCAAGGCCTCTAGAAGACAGCCTACCAATTTGCCCGGCATGTTGAATAGGGAAGAAGTAGTAGAATACTATTTGGATAAGATGAATCTTAAAATCGATAATTGGGAATTCTATGAAGTATATGGCTTGTTTCGATTAGCGGGCATCTTACAACAAATCTATTATAGATATCATCATAAGCAAACCAGAAATCCAGCTTTTAAAAACTTCTGGATTTTAAACCATGCGTTGAATAGAAGATGTTTGCAAGTGATGAAATATGCGAAGAAATAAGCTTACTAAAAATAGAATCTAATGTCAGGATATATACAACCAAGTCCACAACAAATGGCTGAGATAATGAAATTGCCTAAGGATAAACCGGTGGTAATGATCAACCTTTTGAAGTTTAAAGCATTAACCGAAGATGGTAAAACTAGTGGATTTGAAAGGTATATTGAGTATTCTAAAGCGGTTATGCCCTTTTTGATGGCAGCAGGAGCTGAAATTGTATATATGGGCGAAGCACATCCAACGATTATAGGTTCAGAAGAAGAACATTGGCATCATGTTGCCTTGGTCAAATATCCTAATATTGATAAATTTCTAAACATGATACAAGCACACGAATATCCTCATGAGTTAAGAAGTAGTGCATTAGAAGATTCAAGGTTGATACCAAGTATGAATGATAGAGTATAGACACTAGATTAAAAGTCTAACTAAGAAAAATTACAATATTCATCTTAGAATTATATAGTCAAATTTGCGTAGCAAATTTCACTCGAAACTCTACATTTGAAACTTGAAACTCAGAATTACTTAATCTCCCAAGCATCACCCCACAATCGCTGTCCACCATCCACATAAACGGTTTCTCCTGTGATAAAAGAAGCCATAGGACTAGCTAAGAAAACGGCCATCCAACCCACTTCTTCCATGGTGCCCATTCGTTTCATGGGAATTCTTTCGTAAATGGCTTTTAAAAACTGTTCTGGATATTGCTCTAATCCTGATGACTTGATAATACCCGGGGCAATAGCATTCACACGAATACCGTATGTAATCCATTCAATAGATAAAGACTTGGTAAGGTTATCGACGCCGGCTCTGGCAGCACCAGTATGCGCCATGCCTGGAAATCCTCTGTAAATTTCAGCGATTATATTAATGATGTTGCCTGATTTCTGAGGAATGAAAAATTTATTTGCCATCGTTTGCGTTACTAAAAATGTACCATTCAAGTTGTTGTTGATGACGGCTCGCCAACCGTTTGGTGTAATATCTTTTGCCGCAGAAGGAAACTGTCCTCCGGCATTGTTGATCAAGATGTCTAATGTCCCAAATTCTTTTTTAATTTCATCTGCCACTCTAGCACTTTCATCTTCTTCTCTTATATCTAAAGTAGTGCCATAGCAATTGCCAAATTCGCGTAATTCTGCGGAGGCTTTATCAATTCTTTCTTGCTTCCTAGAGGCAATCGCCACATTGGCGCCTAAATTCAAAAATTGCTTGGCCATTACATAGCCAATTCCACTTCCACCACCGGTAATAAATATATTTTTATCCTTAAATAAGTTAGGTTGAAACATGTTAATCTGATTTTGGCGGAAGATAGCGAAACTTTCTACTAAGAGAAAAAAAATGACTTAAAAATCTACCAATCTAAAAAGGCTGCAGAATAAATTCTACTCAAACCATTTTCATATTGATGTACATCAGATAGATATTCGTCAAAAGTTAAAGGGATGTTGTATGAATTAGCAGTTCTTCTTTCACTTGTAAAATAAAGCGTAGAAGTTTGTAAATCTACGAAAGGACAGTAATCTAAAGCTGTTGAATTGATGTTAGCGCCAAGGTTAATTGCTTTCGACCAATTTTTATTGGCATCTTGATAGCTGATATATAAATCAGCACTACCAAACCCATCAGGTCTATTGTAGCCGGAGAATAATATAAAACTTTCATCAGGAGCAACAAAGGCATTGAATTCATAGCCATCAGTGTTGATAGAATCGCTTAGAGAAATGGGTGTAGTATATTGTCCATCAATTAGTTGGCTCACATAAATATCTTCTTTCCCTTTTGAATCTTCTCTTTCAGCAGTAAAATATAAATTGCCGTTTAAAGCAATAGAAGGGTAAAATTCTTGTCCTTCTGTATTGATAGATTCGCCCATGTTTTTAGGTTCAGACCAAGCTGAAGCTAAATCCATTCTTTCTACCATCCAAATATCCATGTCTTTGGTTTTGGAAGAATCCGGATGAATCGGTCGATTGGAGGCAAAATAGAGCTTTAATCCATCTGCAGAAAGCGACGGTTCTAAATCATTATACAGACCTGAAAAACTGGCCATTTCTTTATTAACTTGTCCATCTGTATCAAAAATTCTGACAATAGCGGAAGTTTCCTTTTTGTAAGATTCAACTGTTATATAGACCTCGCTTTTATCATTGGTCATGGTTATATCTCTTACATTCGGTATCGTACCAAAAACTTCATAAAGTAATGCTTGTATTGAATAGTCTTTTATTGATTTTTCTTGAACTACTTCCTCAGTCTTAGTTTGGCAACTGATGAAAATTACAATTAAAACAAAAGTTAGTGTTGAGTTGATGATTTTTGACATGACACAGTTTCTTATCAGGATTAAGACGCATATTAGATATAATTACATAAAAGAAATAGAATACAGCAGAAAATCTATGGTAGGATGTCTAGCATCTTAGATCTATAACCTAATTCTCAAACACCTGCGGAGGCAATTCGTCAGGATCTTTATAGGTGCCACCAATTCTATCCCAAAAGGTAAAAAATTGTCCAAAATTATAATTGTTATACCAATGGTGTGCCGTATGATGATCGGTGTAATTAATCACCTTCCAATTGATGAAACTTACTCTATCATGGATCATCACTGCCCAAACCGTTACAAATGTTAGAAATCCCAAATAAACATATATATGTACAGGAAACAAAAACATGCATAAATGATGAGGCAAAGCTTGGGCAAAACTATCTACCGGATGAAAAGCTACAGAGGCCCATGGGGTTGGCAATCTGAATTGATGATGATAGTAATGCAAATGCTTATAAGGCTTTTTCCAATGCAACCATCTGTGCGTCCAATAGATAGAAGTTTCTGTAACAAATAGGTAAAGAAAAATACTGATAATTAACCAACCGATACCATAATCACCAACATTATAGTAAATCTTAGTTTTATCTTTCAACATTAGTAAATGCAATGGGGCCACTACAATAGCATTACCTACTAAAGATATGATTGCCCATTTAATGGATGCCTTAATCTTTTCTGGTTTTTTCTTGTATTTAGGATGGTATTTGTCTTTCTTTTTAACGAAGAAAAAGTAATAGCTTAAACCTGATAAAATAAAATAAAGCAAAAGTCCATTAACAATAATGAACAAGAACATCATGGGTAAATTATGAAAAGCTTCCGGTAAAAACATTAAAGAAATGGTTTAAGATTACACTTCGAATGCTTGAAAATAAGTAAATATTTTTAATTACTTGTAAACGGTGAGATGAATTGAATTTCAATACCTTAGACAAAGATGAAGGTTAAACCTTTTGTAAAAGGTGAATAGAAAAAAAATGGACACAAATTCCACAAATTCTCACTTATATTAATGTTGATTTACTCTGCTTACTTTTTTTGAGTTTAGAATTTTACCGATTAAATTGCCGCTTTTGGCGGCAAAATCCATGTAATTATTTTTAAACCAATATAAACACTGAAACAAAAGGAATTAACAATTTTAGATTGTAAATAAATGCGGAGGAATAACGTGATTTATAATACAAATTTGCGAAATCCGTGTCAAAAAAAATATTAACACACCTAATTGTTACTCTAAAAATGCAACCCCTAATCTGATGTCGTCCCAACTTAATTTTCCTTTAAAGTGATCAAAAAGTGGTTTGATTTTTATATCGCCTTTTTCGGAAAAATAAAATTCTTTCATGTCAACCGATAGCTTTTCGTGAGCTTTGAGTAGTTTCTTCATTATAGAAGCATCGGGTCTAAATCGCTCTATATCAGTATTGGGAAAGTCCTTGTTAATACGGGCAAGATGTCCAGCAATAGTGCCTATGGTTAATCCTCTCGCTTCTGCAATAGCTTCCAAATCTAAGCCTTGCTCAATCAAAATTTTGGTTTGCTCATAAGTACTTACTTTCTTTTCCTTTGCAGTCTTGCCTTTACTTTTTTTTTGAAGTTTGGCTTCATTTAATTTGATAGCGGCTTGATTAATTGTACCGCCTGCTCTTAAAATGAATTTACTGTATTCATCCTCTAACTCTGCGATACTATATTTTAAATCAGCTTCATTACTCAATTCTTGAAATCGAAGATCTGCTTTTAAGGCAAGCGGGTCAACTTCTAAGGCAATATCATTGAAGTCTGTAAGTTTTAAACCATCCATGTCTTTTAGCCTCGATAAGGCCACATATCCTTGTCCTCTTTCAAAAGTTTTGCCTAAATCAATTTCTGCTGCATCTAAGGTCATTCCTTGACTTTTATGCACCGTTATCGCCCAGCCCAAACGCAATGGTAATTGGGTTAAACTAACCAATGAAGTGCCTTTCTCATTATCAATCGACCACTTTTCGGCATATACGTGTATAATATCACCTTGAATCGTTTTTACAACGGGCACAATCTTATTTTCACCATCAATATCTTCTTCCTTAAAATCGATTACTTTACCAATCGTTCCATTCATAAATCCGGCTTCGTAATTGTTTTTAACAAACATCACTTTGGCCCCTAATTTCAATGTAAGTACTTCTGGTGCTAAGACAGACTTCACCAACATATCAGCCATTTTTTCATTGCCTTTTGTTTCGGCTTTAAATTCAAACGGATCACCTTCTAAAGAGGCTAGAAATTCTTCATTCACTTGATCAACATCAAAATTATGACTGAATAATCGGGTAGGAGCGTTATCGTTTAAAATGGTATGTTTTGCTTCATATAATATAGACAAACTGTTTTTACTTACGCTGCCGGATCTTATCTCATTTAAAATTTGATTGAGATCATTTTCTGTTTGCCTAAATTGTTCAGTTAAATAACAAACGGTAAAGTTGGCTTGCACCCAAGCCGGCGCCATAAAAGCAAACTTATCTCTATTACTTTCTTCAGTTTTTGAAACAGGAGGAAGTTGGAAAAAATCTCCTGATAAAATCACCTGTATACCGCCAAATGGTTCGTAATTGCCTTTAAAATGCTGTAAAACTTTATTGACCATTTCTAACTGACGCTTATGCAGCATAGAAATTTCATCTAAAATCAATACTTCAACAGTTGTCAACTTTTTAAAAAGATATTGCTTGTCCATCAATTTTTTAAGATCAGAAGAAGATAAGCTATCTTTTATGCCGATACCAGCCCATGAGTGGATGGTTTGACCATTCATGTGCGTAGCGGCAATACCTGTAGAAGCAGTAATGGCAACCGGTACTTTTCTCGCTTTTAAATAATCGATATATTGGTTTAAAACATAGGTTTTTCCAGCGCCGGCAGAACCGGTTAGAAATACATTTTTACCAGATTTTAGTATTGAAAGTGCTTTTTCTTGCTTCATTTATCAAACTCAAAATTAGTAGAATAACTTATTTATAGAGTATTAAAAACATCAAATTCCATAATAACTCGAAAAAAATAAAAATTCTAATGTGCATTTAAGATGTAATTTTTTTTTAATTAGGAAAAGTGATACGGACGCTATAGCTATGTTTTAGAATAGTAAAATTATTAGTGATAGAAGCTTTACTTTGTTGCATAACAATCAGCATTTATAACATATATTAAAACTGTAAAATATGTTAATGAAATAACCACTTTGAAGCCTTATTTTCGTGGTGTTCAATTTTTAACCACACTGAATTTGTTATGAAAAAACTTATATTATTATCAACGATGGTGTTGATTCAAATGACCATCTATGCTCAAAAAACTTACGTTTATTTTCAAAATAGCACCTCTTTAGATTTTAGTGTTTCTAGCACACAAACCGGCACACATACTATGGAATCAAGCGAGTGGTGGTCAAGCACTACTACCATTAATGCTTGGCAAAATGAAACCAATGTTCTTTGGACCAACAGAGATGCAGGTATTCATTGGGGAGATGATTTTTATTTAACAACCACATTAACCAGTGGATCAACCTCTATCGATCTAAAATTAAAATTACAGGGTGATTTTATTGGTAGTACCATTTGGTGTGCTGCTGCAGGGCCGGGTTTTAGTCATGGATGGTCGAGTGATAATAATTTTCATTCTCAAATATTTTCTATTAGTGGAAAGCAATATGAGATCAAATATACATTCTATTTTACCGGTGGATATGATGATATTTTATATACAATTCATGAATTTGATGCCTTTTCAGCTAATGCAGCAGAATTAAATGATCCAAATATTATGAATGTTTTAGCGTATAATACGTATATGTTATCCGTTCCCATTGCTTTGTCAGATCAAGGTACAAGAGCGCAACACATTGATGAGGCGGTACATGATTTGGATGCCATTTTAATTCAAGAAGTATTTGATAATAGTGCAAGAGCAACTTTGTTAGCTCAATTGGCTCCTGAATATCCTTATCAAACAGATGTGGTTGATTTACCAAATATATATGAGGATGGAGGTGTAATGATTGTAAGTCGCTGGCCAATTGAATATACAGCACAAATGGTGTTTAATAATTGTTTAGATGCTGATTGTCTTTCTAACAAAGGGGTGATGTATGCTCGAATTAATAAATTGGGAAAGAAATACCATTTATTCAGTACACACCAGAATGCTCAACAAGTCGCTGGTGATGCCGCTTTTGTAAATGTGCGGAATCTACAAATGCAGCAATTCAATGCTTTTATTGATGCTCAAAATATTCCTGTTGATGAAGCAGTGATATTTGGAGGGGATATGAACGTTGATAAACATGCAAATTTTCTGAATGAGTACAATAATATGTTTACCATTTTTAATGCTACAGAACCCACTTACATTGGTCACCCTAATACTTGGGATAAGTATGCCAATCATTATGTAGATTTAGGAAGTGTTGCACCTGAATATTTAGATTATGTATTAGCGGATAATGATTATTTAGTCCCTGATGAACAAAGCAATAGTGTTTGGGTTTTAAGATCTAATCATGACGATATGTGGAATATACATGATCTTTCTGATCATTTTGGCGTATTGGGTAGATTTGTTTATACCTATCCAGTGAATGCTTGTGATACCACTACTATTAGTATAGCTTCAAATGTTTCAGACGAAACGGCACCAAATGCAAATGATGGCAGTATTGATATAACAGTTAGTGGCGGAACTGCAGCATATTCCTATAGTTGGTCAAATGGTAGCACAACGGAAGATATTAGTGGATTAGCCCCCGGGAATTATAGTGTTACCGTAACGGATGCGAATGGTTGTATTGAAAACACTTCAGTAAATGTAGCTGCCGGAGTTGATCCATGTGCGACAACAACTATTTCGATTTCTAGTACGACTATTGATGAAAGTGGTGTTGGGGCAAATGATGGAAGTATTGATATTACTGTAAGTGGTGGAGCGGCGGCTTATTCATATAATTGGTCGAATGGAAGCACCACAGAAGATATTTCGGGATTAACTGCTGGTGTATATGATGTAACCGTTACTGATGCGAATGGCTGCCTTGAAACAGCTTCGGTAACCATCTCTACAGTTCCAAGTTGTAATCCTGCTACAACTAATTTTTCTTCAAGCACTTTAACACATAGTGGAAATGGTTCATCATCCGTTACTGCAAGTTTCGATGCAGGAAGTCAAGATGTTTCTTTTAATATCTTGGAAATAGATCAAAAATTAGGTGGAAAAACCAATAGGAGATATATTGAATTAGTAACCGTTACCTATGTTGATGGAGCTGGTAACACACAAACTTATGGCAGTTTTAGCGGAGCAAACATGGCAACTGCTAATGTTTCAATAGCTGGAGTTGTTCAATCTATATCAATTCAATTGGAAGATGTTTATAGTGGTAATACCAATTCTACAATGACAATTTCTTTATCAAGTATAGATTATTGTGGTGCACCAGCTTGTGCTGATGCAGATAACGATGGAGTTTGTGATATAGATGATGTTTGTCCCGGATTTGATGATACACTTATAGGAACAGCTTGTAATGATGGTGATGATTGCACAGAAAATGATGTGTACACTTCAAATTGTAATTGTGTAGGAACTTATACAGACTCAGATAGTGATGGTGTTTGTGATGCCAATGATGTTTGCCCTGGCGGAGATGATCTTGTTGATGCAAATAACAACGGTATTCCTGATTTTTGTGATAGTGGAAACTGTACAACTGTAACCAATCCTTTCAACAATAATCCATTAACACACTCTGGTAATGGATCAAATTCAACTACACTTAATCTCCCTAATGGTAGTATCGATGTGGAATTTATAGTTAGCAATATTGGCGCAGTATTAAGTGGAAAAGGGAATAAGCGTTACATTGAAAGTGTTACAATAACGTATGTTGATGGAGGCGGTAATACACAACCTTACGGAACATTTGAGAATGCCGGAACAGTTAATGTGACTATTGCTGGAGCAGTTCAATCTGTTACGGTTTCATTATCAGATGCTTATGATGGAAATTCATCACAATTGATGAGTGTTAATTTGAGCGATGTAACTTCTTGTAGCACGCCTTCAAGCAGAGTAGCTAAAGTTGATGCTTTAGAGAAAGAAATCTCTATATACCCTAATCCGGCATCAAGTACACTATTTATTAAATATAGCCATGTAGAAGAAGGTATTGCTATAGTAAATATTTACGCTTTAAATGGACAACAGGTTTATAGTAAGTCAATTGATCTTCAAGAAAATATGCAAATCGATGTTTCAGATTTAGAAGGAGGCATTTATGTTATTCAGATTACAAATGAAAATGGAGATATGCAGGCGCTTAAGTTTGTCAAACAATAACAGTAAGGAGCTTAAACGAAGCAGCACTTAAATTTAAAATCCCATTCTAGACTAAATCTAGAATGGGATTTTTCTTTATAATATGAGTTGTCACTTTATAACTGCCCAGTCCATAATCCCAATAAAACTTGTAAACAGCCAATAAAAAATCCTAAAACGGCTCCAATCAATTCTATAAATTTGAACTCTCTTGATGTAATAGTTAAAATCAATTGTTCTAATTTATCATCAGAAAAATTATTAATCTTCTTTTCAACCATATCCAAGATGTCAATTTTTTCCTCTAATTTATCGACGTATTTATCAATTAGTTTTGGTAGGGTAGACTCAACATCATTGGTAACCGATTTATGAATCCGTTGAATAAAACCTTCAGGGATAACTACTTGTTGGAATTTTGTTTTGTGAAGTCGTTCCCTGATCATGGTTTCAACATGAATAGAAACTTGTTCTGCCATTTGATGCATAGATTCCGGATCTTCCAATTTCTTTTTAATATCATCAAAAGAAAGAAGATCGCGTTGCACCACATTACCTAAATTTTTGGCCAACTTATGCTTGTTTTTAGGAAATATACCATGCAAGGTAAAAAGTCCAAAATTAATGGGTTTTTTAGGTCTGAATAATAACTTTATAGCAAGGTAATTGGTTACCCAACCGATTATTAATCCTACTACAGGAGGAAGAACCCATTGCAACCATGAAAGTGATACTGATGCTAAAATCAAACTGTTATTTTTAATTAATCAATACATATCTAACTAAGAAGCAGATACAATTAGTTCACCTTAATTAGGTGCGGCCCCAATTTGCAGGGTCTTGACGCCACAAATTTAATACATCTTCATGTTCCGGTAAGATATATCCGTTTTTTATCGCAACGCTAATAAGCGTTTTATAATTTGATAAAGTGAAAAATGGCACTTTACTTTTTTCAAAGTTATCATTAGCGGTTTGAAAACCATACGTAAAAAGTGCAATTAGGCCCACTACTTCGGTATTGGTTTCTCTTCTAATGGCATCTACCGCTTGCAAACTGCTTTTCCCTGAAGAAATAAGATCTTCTATCATTACCACTCTTTGTCCATCTTCTACATGTCCTTCCACACTTTTTTGCATACCATGTCCTTTCGGAGCACTTCTTACATATATAAATGGTTTTTGAAGTTGATCAGCTACTAATGCACCAACAGCAATACCTCCGGTCGCTACACCGGCAATTACGTCAACCTCTTTAAACTTTTCTTCTAACGTGCTTGTTAAACTATCTCGAACAAAATTTCGTATATCAGGATAGGATAAAATTTGCCTATTATCACAGTAAACAGGCGATAACCAGCCGGAAGCCCATGTAAAAGGTTTTTGTACGCTAAGTTGAATTGCTTTTATTTGTAGTAAATATTTCGCTAGTTGTTCTGATATTGCATCCATAAGTTTAAAAACTATGATCCAAAAGTATAAAATTTTCATCAATGATAAATTGCTCTTTTTAGTTGATAATCCGGCTAAAGTGGAAGAAATCCTTACATCAAAGGATCCATATATTATTAAGACGTACAAAAAGATGAAAGATTTGAAGGACTTAGTAGATGTCTTAATGAGTGATATCAACCAAAGTAGTATGGTTATCTATCATGCTGATGTAGAAAAGTTGAAAACTGATCTTTTTTCACTGTTTGAATACATAGAGGCAGCCGGTGGAGTAGTTCAAAATGATGAAGGTAAAATACTCTTAATTTTTAGAAAAGACTTTTGGGATTTACCCAAAGGTAAAATAGAAAAAGGAGAGTCGATAGAGCAAGCGGCGGTTCGAGAAGTGAAGGAAGAAACGGGCGTTAAAAGGTTACAATTAAAAGAACCGGTACGGTTTGAAGGACTTTCTAATACCTGTACTTATCATACTTATATTCATAAAGGAAAGTCAGTAATGAAAGCATCTTATTGGTTTAAAATGTCAACCGATTATGCCGGCAGATTGGTGCCTCAACAAGAAGAAGATATTGAAGAGGTAAAATGGGTGCATCCATCAGAAATAAAGGAATATACCAGTAACATGTATGCATCCATTAGAGATGTTATTATTAACACGAATAGTTAAATATTAACATATTTTAATAATTGTAATTCTTGCCTTTTATTCACCGAAGTTAAGAGTGAAATTCCCCAAGTTTTTTAAATATTAGTGAGTACCTAGATTTATTGTTTAGTTTTTAGATGATTGTTTAGTCTGTTTTGATGATTATAATAGATTCAAATTAGTAGTTGAATTATTTGTAATATCACCCATTAGTATGATAATCAAAATTATCTCTTAACATATTTTTACACTTCCGAATAGTTGGATGATAAAAACCCTCAAATTTTATTATCGACCAAAGTGAAAGTTTGAAGGAGAGAATTAATTTTTATGCATTTGCTTTTAAAAGTTTGAAACGGGGGATTTTCATTCTTTTATCAGTGCTTTTAGTTTTGGGATTAAACACCGTTAAAGCTCAAAGCTGCCAAGAGATTTATGTATCACCATCTGGTTTTGGTCCAGGAACATCAAGTTCTCCAGCTTCCTTAACACTCGCATTAGCTACTGCCAATCCTGGTGATGTCATCAAACTCGCTATAGGAACTTATAACATCAACGCTACTTTACCTTTAATAAGTGACGTTACATTAGAGGGTGGATTTATACCAGCAGCAGGATGGAGAAAAACAAGTTTAGCAGGAGCCACCACCATTAATAGAACCACTGCAAGTCCCGACGGTGCTGCAAATGCGCAGCGTTTAATAGCCTTGAATGCTATTGGATTATCAGGTTTTAGATTACAAGATTTAACCATTACTACCGCAAATGCTAATCAACCGGGTATGTCTACTTACGGCATATATCTTTCCAACTGTTCTAATTATTCAATTGTAAGATGCCAAATTTTCCCGGGTAATCCTGCCAATGGTCTTGATGGAACAGATGGCTCTGTTGGAGGCAATGGAAGCAATGGAGGCAACGGGGTTAATGGCGTAGATAACTCTGATTTAGCAACAGTTAGAGGTGGAGTTGGAGGTTTCGGCTGTGGAGGTGCCTCTGGTGCATCACAATGTGTTAATACTCCTCAAAGTGTTGGATGTAACGGTTTTACGGGTTCAACAGCTACCTTATTTTCTAGAGGTGGCGGAGGCGGAAATGGTGGCGGTGGCGGACATGAAGATAGAAATGGTGGAAGAGGTGGTTATGGTGGTGGAGTAGTTGCCGGTGGCGGATTTAGTGCAATAGGATTTAATACTACTCAGGGCACTGGCTTCGGTTGTCGTCCATCAGGTAATTGGTTCGGAAATGAAAGCGGTTGTAATAGTGGTAACGTAAATTCAAACTCAAGTGAATCTGGCATGTGTGGCAGAAATGGAAATAACGGAGCACCCGGAGCTACTGGGGCATTAGGACCATTAGGCACACATGTAGGCGGATACTTTCTTCCTGGTGGACCGGGCGCTACAGGTTCAACCGGTCAAGGTGGCCAAGGAGGTTCCGGTGGTGGTGGTGGAGCCGGAGAAGGTGGCTTTACTTGTACTGATGGTACGGGTGCTGGCGGCGGCGGTGGTGGCGGCGGCGGCTGCGGTGGCACTGGCGGTACTGGCGGTCGTGGCGGAGGAGGTTCTTTCGGGTTGTATGGTGTAAATAGTAGTTCAGGTACAATAATTCAATGTAATATAGTTGCTGGACCACCAGCTTTTGGTGGTACTGGTGGTACTGGTGGTTCTGGTGGTATGGGTGGAAATGGTGGAAATGGTGGCAGTAGTGGTGGTGATGTTGGTTTTGGCGGTGATGGTGGTGATGGCGGTAACGGGGGCAATGGGGGCAATGGTGGCAATGGAAGAATTGGAACTTCTTTAAGTGTCTATGGAAGTCTACCTGCTTATTCTTCTTTTAACTTAGCAGGACAGCCAACCATTCAAGTAGATTTAAATTGTGCAAATGCTAATGTTACATATACATCAGCCGCAAGTGGTTTTTGGGATTTTGATGTTTTTAGTAATAATGCAACGCCTGCTACAGCATCCGGGACTTCAATTACAACGGTATATGCCGATACCGGTAGATATAGTGTTTCACTTGGGGGCAATACTTATGAGGGCTTCACCAACATTTGCTGCCGACTTACTTATATTGTATATCCACAGGCTATTGAAGCTTGCGATTCCACACTCATAAATGGACAATGGTACTCAGAAACACAAATAGTAAGAGATACATTCACAGCTAGTCAAGATTCTATTGTAATTACCGATTTAACCATTACAGAAGATTGTTCTGTCAATTCTTATTGTGAATTTCAAAAAGTAGTCGCTTCAGATGCTGCAGCTAGTGATCAATATGGCGAAGCGCTAGCTGTTTTTGGAAATAGAGCGGTCGTAAGTGCTCGCTATAACGACGTTGGAGCTTCCAATGCAGGCGTTGTTTATGTGTTAGAATACAACGGCACCAGTTGGGTAGAAACAGCTATTTTAGGGCCGTCAAGCCCCGAAGTCAATAACTATTTTGGAATTAGTGTAGATATTACAGAAGACAGAATAATTGTAGGTGCATTGTGGGAAGATGATACACCCGGTCAAGATGAAGGAGGCGCATATATTTTTGATTATGATGGCAGTAATTGGAATGAAACAACCATTTTAAGAGCCAATACACCTGGTAATCTTGATCTTTTTGGAATTAGTGTTGCTTTATCCGGTGATGCAGCTATTGTAGGGGCTCATTATGACGATGATCTTGGTAGTAATAGCGGAAGTGCACAAATTTTTGAATATGATGGAAACACTTGGCAATCTACGCCAACTATTTTGGCACCAGATGGAGGCGCTTTTAATGAATTTGGAACGTCAGTTGATATTTCAGGATCTTTTGCCATAATTGGTGCCGCCAAACACAATCATACAGGGAATCCTGGTGGAGCAGCCTATATCTATGAAAGATCTGGTGGCAGTTGGAGTTTAATTCAGGAGATAAGACCACCTGATTTAGCGGGATCTGATTATTTTGGAAAAAGTGTTAGCATCTCTAGTGATAGAGCTATTATTGGCGCTCCATTAGTGGATGATAATGGAACCAATAGTGGAGCAGCTTATATTTATTTTTATAATGGATCTTCTTGGATAGCAGGTCAAAAAATAACAGCTTCTGATCCTGCATTAAGTGATGAGTTTGGCGATGATGTTAGTATTTCAGGAAATTATGCAGTGGTAGGGGCATATAAAAAGGCTGATCTCGGATTTCAAACAGGCGCTGCCTATATGTTTCGTTGGAATGGAAGTGTCTGGCAAGAAATAAATAAATTACTTTCTTCAGATATTGCTGCTGGAGATCAATTTGGATTTGCAGTTGCTATTTCAGGAAACAATATGTTAATTGGTAGCAAAGCAAATGATGATGATGGCTCGGCTTCTGGTTCAGTATATTTCTTTGAAGCTTCTCCCGATGATATCTACTCACCACAAGCCATCGACGCTTGTGACTCTATTCAAATTAATGGGAATTGGTATTCAGAAACGCAAATTGTTAGTGATACAATATCAATTGGGACTTGCCAAGATTCTATTATCATTACAGATTTAACCATTGGCGACTGTGGAATATCAGATTTTTGTGAATACCAAAAGGTAAATGCTTCTGATCCTGTGGCCAATCAAAATTTTGGAATTGTTTCTGATATTAATGGTGATGTAGCAATTATTGGAGCAAAAGGTGATAATAATAGTGGCTCTTCAAGTGGGTCTGCTTATATATAGATACAATGGTGTCAATTGGGTGGCTGAACAAAAATTGATTGCTTCAGATGGAGCATCAGGAGATGCATTCGGCAGTGCTGTGGCTATTTCCGGCAATTGGGCCATTGTTGGTGCAATCTTCGATGACGATATTGTAAATTCGAGTGGTTCCGCTTATCTATATTTTTATAATGGTAGCACTTGGACCGAATTTCAAAAGATTACCGCCTCTAATCCGGGCTTCAATAACAAATTTGGATTTTCTGTTTCAATTTCTGGAAATTTTGCAGTGGTAGGAGCTAATACTGCCGGTGGACCATTCTTATCTACTGGTGGGGCGGCATATGTATTTCAGTATAATGGTAGCATTTGGGAGCAGATTCAAATTGTACAACCTGCAGATATTCAAACATTAGATAATTTTGGATTTAGCGTTGATATAGTTGGCGATAAATTTGTTGTTGGCTCAAATGTTGACGACGATAATGGAAATGCGAGTGGATCAGCATACGTTTATAAATATAATGGTTCAATTTTTATTCAAGAACAAAAACTAACTGCAATAGATGGAGCTGCAAACGATCAATATGGTGTAAGTGTGGCCATAGGTAAAGATATTATTGTTGTTGGCGCAAATTTAGATGATAGTCCTGCTACAGATGCGGGATCTATTTATATATATGATTTTAATGGATCTAGTTGGGTTCATAATTTAAAAATTGCTGCAACCGATCAAAATTCATCCGATAATTTGGGCACCACAGTATCCATTTCAAATAAACGTATTATTGCTGGAAGTGGTTATGATGATGCTCCTCTGCCAAATAGTGGTTCAATTTATATTTACAATTTTGATGGTTCTACTTGGGAAGAAGGTATCAAAGTAACTGCTTCTGATGCTAATTCAAATGACTTTTATGGAAATTCTGCATCGATATCTGGAGAATGGATTGTGACAGGTGCAGCTTTTAATGATGACTTTGCTTCCAGCACTGGTTCTGCATATTTCATTAAAGCTGCTCCAGCAGATATCTACAGCCCTCAGGCAATTGATGCCTGCGATTCTGTTCAAATCAATGGAATCTGGTATTCAGAATCGCAAATCGTTAGAGATACTTTTGCTATTGATGCTTGTCAGGATTCAATTGTGGTCACAGAACTCAACCTCTCAAGTAATTGTGAGGTAACAGAACTATGTGAAATACAAAGAATATTTGCTTCTGATCCGGGGGTAAATGATGATTATGGAGATGCTATTTCAATCTATGGTGATTTAGCTATCGTTGGGGTACAATTAAACGATGATGGTGGAACGAGTAGCGGTTCTGCTTATATTTTAAGAAAAAGTGGCGGTGTTTGGACACAAGAAACAAAGTTAGTGGCATTTGATGATGCCGCTGATGATAGATTCGGCATAGATGTAGCCATAGCTGAAAATATAGCCATTGTAGGCGCTCCCTTAGATGATGATGATGGGGCAAATAGCGGTTCCGTATATATTTATAAATACAATGGAAGCACTTGGAATTTAGATATAAAATTGGTGGCATTTGATGCAACTGCTGGAGATCAATTTGGTATAAGTGTTGATTTATCAGGGAATACTTTAGTAGTGGGGGCGAGTAGTGATGATGATGGCGCTTCTAATAATGGATCTGTTTATATCTATAATTACGACGGTACCAATTGGAATTTTACTCAAAAAGTAGATCCTACCATTAACATTGTAAATGGATATTTTGGAAGTTCCATTGATTTGTCAGGCGATAGAATGATTGTTGGTGCCACATGGCCATTGTCTATAGGAGCAGCGCATATCTTCGATTTTAATGGCACGTCATGGGTGGAAACGCAAAGACTATTGGCGTCCGATGGTGGAACGGCTGACAATTTTGGTGGTACGGTATCTCTTTCGGGTAATTTTGCTGTAATTGGAGCTAGTTCAGATGATGATTTAGGAACTAATTCAGGTTCCGCATATGTTTTTGAATTCAATGGCAGTAGCTGGTCTCAAATCAATAAATTTCTTCCTACCGACCCTCCAAATAGCATTGATCTTTTTGGCAGCTCTGTCACCATTGAAGCTAATAAAATGTTGATTGGATGCCCCGGGGAGGATGGTCCAAATTCAGGTGCTGTTTATTTTTATCAATATGATGGTTCTACATGGAGTTTTACTGAAAAAATATTGGCTGTCGCAACATCTGGAAATTTAGGCTCAGCTGTAGACATATCGGGCGATAACTTTATGTTAGGTGCTTCTGAGACACCAACTGGTGGAGCAGTGTTTTTCTATGAAGCTTGCTTACCTGATGTTGTTATATATGAAGATCGTGCAGCTTGCGACTCTGTTCAAATTGGTGGAACATGGTATGCTGAAAATGCACTTGTCTATGATACAATTAGTGGAAGCTTAACGGATTCTATTTATATCATCAACTTAGAAATTGAAGATTGCAACGCTTCTGTTTTTTGCACATTTAATCAAGTACTCTCAAACGATGATGATGCAGTGGATTATTTTGGTGTTTCTTTTGCCGTTTTTGAGAATACCGCCGTTGTTGGTGCAAGATTAGACGATGAGAATGGAGCAAATGCCGGTGCCGCTTATGTCTTCAATTATGATGGAACCAATTGGGTTCAAGCGCAAAAAATATTGCCGGGTGATGTTATTGCCGGAGATTTATTTGGATCTGATGTGGCTATTTACAATGATGTTATGGCCATTAGCCAAATTGGTAGTTTAAATGATGTAGCTGATTTTAGATCGGTATATATCTATCGATACAATGGTTCATCTTGGGTACAAGAACAAAAGATTGCACCCTATGGAAACAGTGCAGACTATTTTGGAAGGAATTGGAAGTTTATGGAGATTATCTGATGGTATCATTATAAGGATGAATTTGGCGCTGGCATTGATGAACATTATGTCAATGTATATCATTTTGATGGCAGTACTTGGTCATTATTCAAACCTTACAACCCACTGATGTTAGGACCCGGCGATCCATTTGGATTTGCCATATCTATGTCGGAAACCACTGCCTTTATTGGCTGTTATACCTGTGATGGAAATGTAGGTGCTGCTTATGTGTATGACTTTAATGGCACTACTTGGAGCCTATCTCAAAAATTAACCGATGGGGCGGCAGTTTCAGGTGACTGGTTCGGGAATTCCGTTGATATATTTGGCGATCGAGCGATTATAGGATCATTACAATGATGAAATAGGAGGGAAAGTGGCGCAGGTTCAGCTTATATATATACCTATAATGGATCATCATGGGTGGCACAACAGAAATTAACAGCACCTAATCCTACAGCTGGATACAGGTTTGGAAGTGCTGTGGATATATCCGGTGATTATGCAGTGATGGGGAAAGCAACGAAAGTTCCATTATAGCCAACAATGGAGCGGCGTATGTTTTTAAATACAATGGCAGTGCTTTCGTAGAGTTGGATAAATTAATGGCATTTGATGCGGAAACTTTTGACTTTTTTGGCTATGATGTGGATATAGCAGGAGAACATATTTTGGTAAGTGCCATCAATGGTGGACCAAATGGATCAGGAGCGCTGTATCATACTATTGCTCAAGCTACTAACTATACTTATGACACTACTTTTGTAGCCTCATGCGATTCAGCTTTTATTAGAGGGCAGTGGTATGATTCAGCACAAACCATTATTGATACTTTATATGGAGGTGATATTAATTGTGAGGATTCTATTTACGTAATCAATTTCAGTATCCTTGAAAATATTATTAATTCACAAGCAATCGACGCTTGCGATTCTGCTTTAGTGAATGGTAATTGGTATTTCGAAACTCAGATCGTAATTGACACTTTTGAAGCTGCCAATGGTTGCAGTGATTCAATTGTAACAAGAGATATTACAATTGCTAATTGCACTATTGATGACTATTGTATTAAAGAAAAAATCTTAGCTAGTGATGCTGCTTTGGGAGATGAGTTTGGGGAGTTTGTTGATATTTTTGGAGATTGGGCAATTGCGGGAGCTTATAAGAATGATGATGCAGGTACCAGTAGTGGAGCTGCATATCTGCTTAGAAGATCTGGAGGAAACTGGGTTGAAACTCAAAAAATAACAGCATCGGATGCCGCTGCCAATGACTGGTTTGGAAATGATGTTGCTATTAATGGGAATTATGCTGTAGTAGGAGCACCAGGTGATGATGATTTGGGAAGTAGTTCTGGCTCCATTTATATATTTGAATACAATGGGGTATCATGGGTGCAATCACAAAAAATTACGCAGCCTAGCGGTTCAAACAAGTTCTTTGGTATTGCTGTTGATATTTCAGGAACACATTTAGCAGTTGGTGCTTGGGGAGTTGATGATAATGGCACTGACAACGGTGCTGCCTATATCTATGCATTTGATGGTACTTCATGGGTATTGAAACAAGAATTATCGGTTACGGTATTGCCAGGACAAACCTCACAGGCTTTTGGTAACCATATAGCCATTGAAGGAAATAAAGTGCTTGTAGGTGCCTTTGGTGATATTCAGAATGGAACTTATTCAGGAGCCGCGTATGTTTTTAAATATGATGGATTGACGTGGATAGAGGAACAAAAGCTTGTCGCATCTGATGGAGCTGCCTTTTACGGCTTTGGCAGAGGTTTGGATTTGACTGAGGATTATGCTGTTATTTCCAGTAGGTCTGATGCAACAGCGGGGAATTCAGCCGGTTCAGCATATGTTTTTTATTTTAATGGAACAGCCTGGGTGCAACAGCAAAAATTGTTACCTACAGAATTAGAAACCTTTGATGTTTTTGGTTCAGGGGTAGCCATTTCAAATGACTATATAACCGTAAATGCGCCTGGAGATGATGATGCAGGATCTAATGTCGGAGCCAATTATATTTATAAAAGAAGTGGAAGTACTTGGAGCAAAATAAACAAAATTCTTCCAATTCCAGTTACTGGAACTAGTTTTGGAACTGCTGTGGCGATGTCTGGTAACTCAATCATACTTGGAACGGTTAATGATAATGAGTTATTCAATTCTAATGGAGCTGTATATTTTTTAGAACCTTCATTGGATCCAATTGTTGATTCTGTAGTGGTAATCGCTTGTGATTCAGCTATAATAAATGGAAATACCTATTCTAGTTCACAAATTATAGTGGATACAATTGCTTTTGAATTATGTCAAGATTCTATTATTGTAACTGACCTTATCATTTATAACTCTTATACTATTTTAGATACTGTTGTGGCCTGTGATTCGGCATTAGTGAATGGTAATTACTATTCTTCCACGCAAATGGTTTATGACACTTTTTCCACTGCAAGTCTTTGTGATTCAGTTATCATCACTGATGTAACCATCAATAATGCCTTTGAAGTGTATGATACCATAGTTTCTTGTGATTCAGTGTTGATTAATGGCACTTATTATAATAGTAGCCAAACCGTTTATGATACTTTATTATCTGCTACCAATTGCGATTCAATTGTCATAACCACTTTAACCATCCTACAAAATATTATCACTCCACAAGCCATTGATGCGTGTGATTCTACTTTGATCAATGGTAATTGGTACTTTACAACTCAAATTATCTATGATACATTTTCATTGGTTGGATGTAACGATTCTATTGTTATAACAGACCTTGATGTAGCTGATTGTGAGATTCAAGACTATTGTGAAACGGATTACCTAACAGCATCAGGAGGTCCAAATGGTGATAGATATGGAAAATCAATAGCCATTTCTGGTGAATGGGCTATTTCGGGAACATTATTAGACGATGATCAAGGAACGGATGCAGGTGCAGCTTATATTCTGCGTAAAGTGGGGAATGTTTGGACAGAGTTTCAAAAACTGACCGCTTCAGATGGGCTGGCCAATGATCAATTTGGAGAACAGGTTTCACTATCCGGAAACGTGGCAATAATTTCAGCAGACGGGCGCGATGATAATGGAAGTTTTAGCGGTGCAGCATATGTTTTCCGTTTTAATGGAGTTAATTGGGTACAAGAGCAAAAACTATTAGCTTTTGACGGTATTGCTAACGACGGTTTTGGTAGTGATGTTTCTGTTTCTGGCGAATTTCTAGCAGTAGGGTCTTTTGGAGATGATGATCTTGGTAGCGGAAGTGGATCGGTCTATATTTATCAATACAATGGAAGTTTATGGAGTTTAAATCAGAAAGTCACTTCTTCTGACGGTGCCGCATTTGATCAGTTTGGATTTCGACTTGACATTTCGGGCGATAGATTAATTGTTGCTGCTAATGGTGATGACGACAATGGATCTAGTTCTGGATCTGCTTATATATTTGATTATAACGGTATCACTTGGAGTCAAACAGCTAAACTTATAGCATCCGATGGTGAGGCAAATGATTTCTTTGGAGATGATGTGGCTTTATCTAATGATCGTGCAGTTGTCGGAGCTCGTCGAGAGGATGGGGCTGGAACAAACAACGGAAGTGCTTACGTTTATATGTATAATGGAACAAATTGGAGTGAAGAACAAAAGATCATAGCATCTGATGCAGCTGCAAATGACGAATTTGGAACTTCAGTTGCTATAGCGGGACAGTATATCGTAGCCTCAAGTCCTAATGATAATTCTAATGGAGCTACAAGTGGTTCTGCCTACATTTATAAATTCGATGGATCTTCTTGGATCGAACTACAAAAATTAATTTCCTCGAATACTACAGTTAATGACCAATTTGGAAATGCAGTAGCGATTAGTGATAATGATATTGCCATAGGCGCAGAACTAGATGATCCAAATGGTACTGGCAGTGGTTCCGTTACTTTCTTTGAGCCATCTGATTTAGATATAATTGTAAATGTCAATCAACAAGCTTGTGATTCTGCATTAATAAGTGGTGTTTGGTATGTTACTTCTCAAATAGTAAATGATACAGTAGTGGATGCCGGTGCGAATTGTGCAGATTCTATTTATGTAATCGATTTAACGATTGCACCAAGCTTTAACGATACGATTTTTACAACAAGTTGTGATTCAGCTTATACGTTTATAGATAGTTCATTAACTGTTTCCGGATGTGATTCGGTTACAACAATCATTGTAACTTTAATTCCAAGTTACAATGATACA
>JAWKKV010000014.1:0-59870 GCA_041393015.1 Chitinophagales bacterium
TATCAGGAATCACTAAAACTGGTGTGCCCGCTTTCTTTACTACTCTTTTAGTAGTGCCACCTAACCAAAAACTATCCCATTGACTAGCACCATTTCCACAAGCGCCCATTACAATTAAAACGGGTTGGATAGAACTATTAATTTTTAATATTTCAGAAGTTGCATTGCCTCTTTCAACATGATAGGTAATGTTAATTTCCTCAAAATCAGTGGCACCAGTCAATACTTTTTCATCAACAAATTCATTGAGTCTTTTTAAGATTTTTTGATGCGACATGATCTTCACTTCTTCTTCTACCACAAATCTTTCTAGATCGGGCACGTCAATTACATGAATTACATGAATATTATAATTCAATTCCTTAGCGATGTATAAGGCATATTTTAAAGCAGCAACTGAATTGGTAGATAAATCTGTAGGTACTAATATGGATTGCATAAATTATATTTTAAGTTGAGTTATATTGATAAAACTTCCATCATCTCTTTAAGATATGGTTTTATTCTAGTATGATGCTTAGTAGCACTATCAAAAGGGGTAAAATGAAGTTTGTCATTTATTATTCCAATCATTACATTTTTCTTTCCATCAATTAAAGCATTAACGGCTTCCATTCCCATTCTTGAGGCCAACATTCTATCCATGCATGTTGGACTGCCGCCTCTTTGTACATGTCCTAAAACAGTAACTCTAATATCGTATTCTGGGTGTCTTTCTCTAATATAACTTGAAATTTTAAATGCATCGCCGGCATCATCGCCTTCAGATACCACTACGATCATGGAGTCTTTATGTTTTTTATTACCTAATTTTTGACTTAAGGCTTCTAAATCAGTTTCAATTTCCGGAATTAAAATGTCTTCTGCTCCTGAGGCAATACCACATCTTAATGCAATAAATCCAGCATCTCTACCCATAACTTCTACAAAAAATAATCGTTCATGGGCGGCAGCAGTATCTCTAATTTTATCTATAGCCTCCATAGCTGTATTGATAGCAGTGTCATAGCCAATGGTAAAGTCGGTTCCACTTAAATCATTATCAATAGTGCCGGGCAAGCCAATAAATGGAATATTGAATTCATTAGAGAAAACTTGTGCGCCTCTAAAGGTGCCGTCACCTCCAATAGCTACCACTCCATCAATTGCATTGGCTTTAAGGTGTTCGAAGGCTTTTTTTCTGCCTTCGTAATCCATAAATCTTTTACTTCTAGCAGATTTTAATATCGTTCCTCCTCTATGAATAATATTAGATACTGTTCTAGAATTCATAGGAATAATCTCTCCATCAATCATGCCTTCATACCCCTTCATTATACCCATAACTTCAATGTTATGATAGGTGGCATTCCTCACAACTGCCCGTATACAGGCGTTCATACCTGGTGCGTCACCACCGGAAGTAAATACTGCAATTTTATTTATAGTGCTATCTTTGCTCATAATTTTTAGTGTATTAATTGTAAATATAGTGATTGATCAATACCATATAAAACTACAACCTAAATCTCGTGGATTTCATTTAATTACAACAGAGATTTTAGATAATATTAACCAATTGCCGGAAAAAGGCATCTTTCATTTATTTATAAAACATACTTCTGCAGGACTAACCATTAATGAGAACGCCGACCCTTCTGTAAGAGTAGATTTTGAAAATATTTTTAATCGATTAGTAAAGGAAAATGAAAGCTATTATACCCACACTTTAGAAGGAAGTGACGATATGCCGGCCCATATTAAAGCTGCATTGGTAGGCAATTCTATTAGTATTCCAATCACCAATCATCAATTCAATTTAGGTACTTGGCAAGGTATTTATTTATGTGAATTTAGAAATAGAGGTGGAGCCCGTAATTTGGTTGCTACTATTTATGGTTAATAATCAACTTTTTACTGCCTACAATTTTATTGGTATCATCAATAAATAGTATGGTATATAGACCATTAGATAGGTCTTTTACAGCTATCTCTAAATTATCTTTTGCAGTCGTTTGAAGCCAATGAATTTTTCCCATCACATCAATAATTTGAATGCTTTTAAAAGTTTGAGCATCTTTTGATTGAATGGTAAATGATTCATCGCACGGGTTGGGATAAATTTTAATTTCTGTCTTGTAATGATGAGCGACACTTGTCTTGATATTGCTTAAATCAAATATTATTTTCCCAAAAGAAAATGCCGGTAAATGAATGGTGTCTTGCCATTCTTCGTTCTGTATCACTGCGTAATCATCAAATACTTCAGGATATTCTGAACAGCCTTTATTGGACGACATCATACTTTCTGCATCGAAATATTGAGTAGTATAATTAGTTATTATTTGATTTGATTGGATCAAATTGCTGTCATTGTAAATGTTGAAATTTATGGAACCAATTGGCATTATCAATGCTTCATCAGCTTGATTGATAAAGTTAACGGTCAATGAACTTTGATCTTCATTTAAATAAGCCCAAAAGTGATGATTAAGAAGAGTGTCATAACTGCTTCCAAACCAATCTTCAGGTTTGATTTGTGTCAATTGCAGTTTTTGGTGATTAGTTTTTGATATATAGTCGAAAGCATGATACATACTTTGCTTTATAACAACAGGCTCGCCGTTGGCGAATTGCTCTCTAGTTCTTATCAAAGAAAATTGATCGTGATCTAAAGAATAGGTGAGGTGATAATTGGCTTGCGTAATGTTATATTTTTCTTGGTAATGATTAAGTTCATTTAAAAATCGATAGGTGTGTGTTGCATGAGCAAAAGTATTTCCAAAAGCACCGGCTCCATTTATATTCCATTCCGTTACCCATAATGGCTTATGATTTATTTGCGTGGTGATTTTGTCTAACTGCCAAGGAATAACATCTTTAAAATAAAAATCAATTCTATTTTTGATAAAATATGATAAATCATCTTTAGTTACAGCTTCAAATATCTCACAGTCAGGCAAGCCTTTATGGTATAAGTGAGGAATGCCGGCATCATAAAAATCAAATAATCCAATAAATTTATTCCATAACTCGTGAAATTTGGCTTTTGAGTCACTGTATTCAATTATTTCAAATTGATCGAGTTCTATAGTTTTTACACCAAAACCTGCTCCAGCTAGAACAATTCCCGTTTCTAAGTCCCAAATGTCTTTAATTACATCATTATACATGGACGTGATTAACACATATTTTAAGATGGCTTGCATGTATGTTTTGAGCGGTAAAACTACATCGTCATATTGCTCTACAATAGAATCCGGTGCGGTGCAATCGTAAGGAATTTCTGATAAATCATCATCTTGAAGCATAAGATAGGCGTAATTCTCATTGCCCATTTCAACACCTTTAATAGATAAACCATTTTCAATTAGAAATTGAAGGGCAGAAATGTTTTCAGTAAATCGCTCTAAAAACCCATTTTGATCGGCTAAAGAATTTACTATTAATCCCATGGTCGGATCAGAAGCAGCGCCTAACATTGCTATCACTACTTGCTCCATTAGAGTACTATCAATTAGTTTTATGTCCTCATCTAAATAGTTTTGGATGGAGGAAGAATTTTCTTCTATAAGATCATCAATTACACTATTATATGGTATAAAATCACCACTAAAGAAATGCGTCATAATGTTCAAGGCATAATGCGTTCCTATTGATCGGCCTTGCTTCTCTTCTAATTGCTTAATGAAATCAACATAAGAATGAATGAAATTGACTGGATATAAGGAGTCAGATTTTACTTTTTCAGGAAATCCATTCAGATTGAAATAATTTGGTCGGCAGAATAGATCTTCTGGTATTGTTCCGTAGCCATTAGCTCCGTTATAGTGATAAAACTGAGAAATAGTACCACCGGGAAATCTAAAATTGGTTAGATCAAGATCCGCAATAGTTTCCATTAGTTCATCAGAGAAATATAAAGTATCAAATTGATTGATATCTGTATTGAAATTCCCTTCTAGAATACTATAAAAAGTTGTTGTACTGCTGGATAAAAAGTCAGGATTAGCTAGATTGATATTGCCGGTTTGTATAGTAATGTTTTGCCCATAAGTGATAATGCCTATACTCCAAAAGGAGACAATTATTGACCAATTTTTAAGGCTTTTCATCATAAGTTTAAAGTTACTTCAATGTTATTTAGAAATGTCGGACAGATTTATATTATTATCGAAAAAAATTGACTTTAATAGTTTGTATTTGTCACTAAATCAGAAGATTGCAAAAGATAAAATATTTTCAAAAATCACTTGTTCTATTGTTAAGGATTTGTTACCTTTAAAACATAACTCGTAAGAGTGAAGACGTATTAAGAAACCTAACAGTATTTATAATAGGTACAATATACTAACAAAAGAGCGGGCCTCAGTCCTTCAGTTTCATTAAAGGATTCTAACTTTTAGACAAGGGGATTATCGACAGTTGGTTGCGACCATAGCTTGAAAAGAAAGGTTTCTTGGCCTACTTCACTTTTGCGGTTTTTTTTTCTTCCATCATTATTTTTCATTTTGCTTTCTTATTTTGTATAGTGAACAACACCTTTTGAGAGGGGAATTTTTTTGTTTAGTTGTTTCACATATTAATTGAATAGTAAAAAATGAGAATCGCTTTTGGCATATTGATGCTTATTCATGCCAGTATTCATTTGTTGGGTTTTATAAAAGGACTTGGTATTAATAATATACAGGCTTTAACGCAACCAATTTCTAAAACTTTAGGATGGGTTTGGTTTTTAGCTTTTGTGTTATTTATAGTCAGTTTTCTAATGTTAGCTTTAAAAAATCAATATTGGTGGACTTTAGCTCTCATTGCTATAATCGTTTCTCAAATATTAATCTTTTCTTTTTGGCAAGATGCTAAGTTTGGAAGTCTAGCCAATCTGATTATTTTGTTTTTCATTGTTCCTGCAATAGGCTTAAGCAGTTTTAATTCTAAATTGATAAAGGAAAGGGATTCTCAAAGCAGCATGATAGAGGATGTCTCTCAAAATAAATTAGAAGATTTACCTGAACTTGTTCAGAATTGGTTGATTAGAACTGGTGTACTAGAAATTGATGAAATTACTAGTGTTTACTTACAGCAAGAGGCTTTAATGAAGATGAAGCCAACACAAAAAAAATGGTATAAGGCAAATGCAGAACAATATTTCACAACATATCCTCCATCTTTTAATTGGTCGGTTAAATTAAAAATGAACCCTTTCGTACATATTGTTGGAAGAGATAAGTTTGAAGGAGGGAAAGGGGAGATGGTGATAAAGCTGTTAGGAGTTTTTAATATAGTTAATGTAAAAAACAATTCAAAAATTGATCAATCAACAATTCAAAGATATTTAGCAGAAACTGTTTGGTTTCCTTCTGCCGCACTAAGTAAATATATTGTTTGGGAAGGTATTGATACTTATAGTGCCAAGGCTACTATGAGTTATCAGGGAGTTGCTAGTTCAGGTATATTTTATTTCAATGAAAAAGGAGAGTTTGAGAGATTTAGTGCCTTGAGATATATGTCGCCTGAGAAGGATGTTGAACCGACAGAATGGATTGTAGAAGCTAAAAATAATCAAGTGCTTAACGGAGTATTAATACCTACAGAACTAGAAGCCACATGGAAGTTAAAAGAAGGAGACTGGACTTGGCTCAAGCTGAAAGTTACTAAGCTCGACTATAATGTCTACTAAGTAAAATCAATTAAAAAAACGTTACGATTAAAATACACTAGAACAATTCCTATGCATGCATTGTATTTTTATCAGATCAATAATTTCAATAAATCACTATAAATTATAAGCCATGAGCTATTTTAAATTACCAGAAGAAATACTAAAAGGAGGATCTTTCCTTGTAGAAGATACTAAAGCAAATGATGTTTTTATTCCTGAAGAGTTTAATGAAGAACAACGAGGAGTTTATGACTTAGTGAAAGAATTTTGCGTAAAGGAAATTCATAGCTTGGGCATGTTAAAAGTGGCACAAATGAGCGCTGACAAAGACATGGATCAAATTTTGGAAATTTTCCAAAAAGCTTCTGATTTAGGATTAATGAGTGTTGCTATTCCGGAAGAATATGATGGTTTGGGACTCGATTTTAATACAGGATTATTATACAGCGAAGCTATTTCAATGGCATTTTCATTTGCTACTACTATTGGTGCACAAACTTCTATTGGATCGCTACCAATAGTATATTATGGAACAGAAGAGCAAAAGAAAAAATATTTACCGGGTATCGCTTCAGGAGAAATTAAAGCGGCTTATGCATTAACAGAACCTTCATCAGGTTCAGATGCGAACTCAGGTAAAACAAGTGCTACTTTAAATAAAAAAGGTACTCATTATGTTTTAAATGGTCAGAAAATGTGGATCACTAATGGTGGTTTTGCTGATGTATTTATCGTTTTTGCTAAAATTGATGACGACAAAAACATGTCTGCTTTTATAGTGGAAAAGGCATTCGGAGGCATTGAGTTAGGTGCAGAGGAAAAGAAAATGGGAATTAAAGCATCGAGTACGGTGCAGGTATTCTTTAATAACTGTGAAGTTCCGGTAGAAAATCTTTTATCTGAAAGAGCAGAAGGATTCAAAATTGCCTTGAATATTTTGAATTCTGGAAGAGCAAAACTAGCAGCAGGTGGTGTTGGTGGCTCAAAACATGCTATTGATCAAGCAATCAAGTATGCCAATCAAAGAGAACAATTTAATGTTCCTATTTCAAGTTTTGGAGCGATGAAGTATAAAATTGGTCAATCTGTAGCTTGGGCATTTGCTGTAGAATCTGCCGTTTTTAGAACAGGTTACAATATTGATAGAAAATATGATGCTTTAAGGGAAGAAGGAGCAACTGATTCAGAGGCAAAGGTAAAATCGTTAAGAGAATTTGCTATTGAATGTGCTATCATAAAAGTACAAGGTTCTGAATTATTGGATTATACCACCGATGAAGCATTACAAATACACGGAGGAATGGGTTACTCTATGGAAACCGGTATTGAAATGGGATATAGAGATGGTAGGATTGCACGAATCTATGAAGGCACCAATGAAATCAACAGAATGCTTTCTGTGGCGGAGTTAACCAAAAGAGCCATGAAAACTAAAGAAATCAATTTGATGAGTGAAGGGAAGAAGATTCCTGCGCATTTAATTGGCGAATTGATTCCTTTTAGAAGCAGTAAGAAGTTAAAAGAAGAAACCAGAATTGTAGAAAATATTAAAAAGGCATTTTTATTAATTTCTGGTGCTGCCGGTAGAAGTTTAGGTAAAAAATTGGTTGACGAGCAAGAAATCGTGATGAACTTCGCCGATATTTTAGCAGAAGCATTTATTTGTGAATCAGCTTTATTAAGAGTTAAAAAATTGACAGCGAATAAAGAATTAGATCAAAATAATTTAGCGATCAAACGTGCGGCAATGAAATTGTATTTATACGAAGCTTTAGATAGAGTGAGAAAAGCTGGATATGATGCCATTAATAGTTATGCTAGCGGAGCTGAAAAAGTAGTGATGAGAAGATTGTTGATGCTTTTAACACCTCCTTATGAGATCAATCCAAAAAGTTTAAGACGAAAAGTGGCCGATGCTTGTATTGAAGCAGATGGTTATTGCTTGTAGGATTCAATTTAAATAGTTAAAAGGGGCATTTCATTTCGGTGGAATGCCCCTTTTTTATATAGAGAATATTTAAAATAAGTTATATATTACTTCATTTTCTAGTTATTGATTTCGCCCAATCATGCTTGATTTTAAGCGCTCATGTTGCCTAATAGGAAGCTCATCTTTATTAATTAGATGTGCCAATATTCTCAAAAAAAACAATTGGGACATAAAATGGATAGGCTCTTCAGATGCTAGAATAGTTGAATATTGTAAGCAGGAAAATATTCAAAATTTAAACGATTCTTCTAATTATAAAGAAGCATTGTTAAATACTGATTTAGATTATCTTTTTAGTATCGTCAATAATATGATTTTCGATAAAGAGATAATCAATGCTCCTAAACAGTTTGCCATTAATTACCATGATGCATTATTACCTAATTATGCGGGCATGCATGCGAGTTTCTGGGCATTGTATTATCAAGAGAAACAACATGGCATTTCTTGGCACATCATTGATGACGGGATTGATTCCGGCGATATTATCATCCAAAAGTCAATTGATATCAATAAAAATGAAACAGCTTTAAGCCTTCATTCTAAATGTTATGAGCAAGCTGTTATCGCGTTTGAGGAGATGATTCATCAGTTGGAAAACAATTCCATTCAACCCAAACCACAAGACAGTAAAAGAAGAAGCTATAATGCTTGGCAAAAAAGACCTCAAAATGCATGCATCATCAACTTTGATCAATCGGCTGAAACAATCCAAAACCAAATAAATGCCTATGATTTTGGGCTGCACTACGAAAATCCAATTGGACAACCAAAGCTGTTAATTGAAGACAAACTTTATATAATTGTTGAGAGTGAAGTTCTAAAAGAAAAGTCTAATGGTCAATTTGGAAGTATTGACTGCATGGATGAAAATACTTTGATTGTCAATACTAAAGATCTTAAGATAGCGATTAAGAAACTGAGTGATATTTATGGCAAAAACCAACCCTTATCTGAATTAAATATTGCGACGGGAGCAATTGTCAATAATATTGATTCTGTCATTGAGCCACTATCAAATCAATACGAGCTCACTTCAAAGCACGAAAAATACTGGGTCAATAAATTGCTCGATTTAGATGTTTTGGAAATGCCTTTTGTGCACCGAAACAAAAGTATAAGCGGAGGAAGAAAATCGAAGGTATTCAACATTGAAATAGATAATCATGAAGCGATTTTTTCAATTAACAAGCTTGAACCGAACCATTATTTAAGTCTATTGATTCTGTACTTGTCGAGTCTTTCTGATCATTATAATTTTGATATTGCTATTCAACAAAACGAATATCAATTTGCCAATCTATTTTCATCCATTATACCTTGTAAAATTCAAATTGATGCTAAACAATCTGTTAAGGAGAATTTAGAAATAATTTTAGTACAATTAAAAGAAGCGCAAAAAAGAACGCCTTTTGTAAATGATATCATCAGCAGATATCCAATACTTCGTGAAAATATTTCTGTAGATCAAATCAAAGGATTCAATTTAACCATTGGAGTTGCCGAAAAAGAGATTGAGTTGGATAATTCTTCCACTTGGAACATTTGTTTTTCAATGAAGGAGCAAAATTGGCAAATCAGTTATCCTGAAGATGAATTCAATCATCCCATTGCTCAGTCGTTTATATCTCATTTTCAGCATTTTGCAAACCAACTTCAACTTAATTATGATCAAACTTTAAATAGTATTTCTCTTTTACCTAAGGCTGAATTAGATCAAATCATCTATGAACGAAACATCAGAACGGTAGAAATTCCAAAAAATAAGTGCATTCATCATTTGTTTGAAACGTATGCAATTGAAACGCCCAATGAAATTGCCATTGTGTATGGAGAAGAATCCATTACTTATCATGATTTAAATGCCAAAGCGACCCTATTAGCTAATCATTTATATGCTAATGGTTTTCAACCCAAGCAACATGTAGGTATTTTTTTGCATCGAAATATAGAGCATATTGTAGCTATATTGGGCATCTTAAAAGCTGGCGGTTGCTATGTTCCACTTAATCCTGACTATCCTTTAGCTCGATTAGAAGTGATGATTCATGAGGCAAACATCCATCATTTAATCACCGCTCAAGAACTTTTAAAGGAACTAGAAAATGAGAGCATCAATACCTTGATCTGGGAAGAAATTTCGTTTGATATAGAACAAAAAGAAAACGAATACAAATTCTCGTCTAGTGATTTGGCTTACATCATGTTTACTTCGGGGTCAAGTGGAAGACCGAAAGGCGTACCAATCTCTCATTTAAATGTTGTCAATTTCCTTTTTGGCATTCGCGATTATATCAATCTTTCATCCAGAAGAATAGGAGCAGTAGCCGCACCATTTAGTTTTGATGTTTCAGTGGAGGAAATTTTTTCAACCATTTGTTTTGGTGGAACGGCGCATATTATTCCAAAAGATCTGTTGGTGCAACCGAAACCGTTGGTAGACTATTTGTATCATAATAAAATCAATGTGATGTTTATTATTCCAACGCTTTTGGATAAGATAGCGGAGGAATTTACACCACAAACCATCCAACATCTTGAATGTATTTTAAGTGGTTTGCAATCAAAGAAAAATAAGTCATTTAAAAAGTTTAGAAATCTTTCTTCAGAAATGAAGATTATCAACACCTATGGACCGACTGAAGTTACTTTTGGACCTTGTGGTTATTATTATCTAGGAGATGAATTAGATGAATTAGAAACACCAATTGGTCAGCCGTTGGCGAATTATGAAATGTATGTGGTGAATAGCCAAATACAGGTTCTGCCGGATTATATTCCTGGAGAATTGTTAATTGGTGGACAAAGCGTATCAAAGGGATATTTGAATTATCCTGAATTAAACACACAGCGATTTATTGAAACTTCTTTTGGTGGGGCAACCAAAAAATATAGATCAGGTGATTTGGTGTATAGCGATGGTAAAGGCAATATTCATTTCATCGGGCGAAGAGATAATCAAGTAAAAATTAGAGGATTTCGGATAGAAATTGGCGAAGTTGAAAGCGCGATTAGTAAAATTGAATCAATCGAAAAGTGTATTGTTTTGGCGAAAAAGGTCAACCAAAATTATCCTCAGTTAATCGCTTACTTATTGTTTAAGCCTAATTCAAACAACTCAATTGAATTAGTAAAAAAGGGAATTGAAGATGAATTGCCGGATTATGCCATTCCATCTTTTTTTATTCCGGTAGATGAAATACCCTTGTTTCCTAATGGGAAAATAAATTTTGGTAAGCTGCCTGATCCTCAACAATTTGTGGCTCACAGAAATATAAAGTCTCCATCTAGTAAAATTGAGCAAGAGTTGGTATCAATTTGGCAGAAGGTTTTAGGCGTAGCATCAATTAGTATCGATGATAATTTCTTTGAAATTGGTGGCGATTCACTTTCAGCAGCCCAAGTTATTGCCGAATTTCAGACCAAGCATAAGGAAAGAATCTCTATCGCCATGTTTTATAATTTTTCAACCATTGAAACATTTGCGACAGCATTTGCAAGAGATGCTGGATTCTTTTCCGCTCATCCTTTAATTCAGTTGAAAGCAGGAGAGGAGGATATTCCTTTGTTTTTTATACATGGATTAAATGGGTCAATTGCTATTTTAAATCATATAATTGACCAATTGAAAGTGCCAAATGCTTTATATGCTTTTCAAGCGAGTAGTCAATATCATCAGAATGAAAGTATAGAAAAATTGGCGGCTAGTTATGTTGAGTTGATTGCTGGACAATCGATTAAAAAATGCATTCTTTGTGGTTTCTCCTTTGGTGGAATATTGGCATTTGAAATGGCGCATCAATTGAAACTTAAAGATATTGATGTCAAATTAATCGCTTTAGATTCCAAGCCAATCATTATGTATAAAAAACAGAAGAAATGGTTTTATAGAAGACTTTATGTTTCAAAAATGATGAGTTGGCTTTTAGAAGGAGTATTAGAATCTATACGTTTAAGTTGGAAAAATAAAAGCTTATCCTATTTTTCAATTTCCAAAAACAGGTTCAATAAATTAAAAGCTAGAATTGAACCTGAACATCTAGCTGAGATTGGTGCTGAGGAGGAAAACTCAATCAGTATTTATCAAGAAATTCTGTTAAAATCTAGGTCATTAGTCAACAAATATCAACCCGAAAAATATAACGTTGATCTTACCTTAATAAAGGCCATGAAAGAAAAAGAAGGTTTTATTGGCTTTGGATTTTCAAAAAATTCTTGGACGTATTTTACTAATGGAGCAATTGTGGTTAAGCCCATCAATATTCATCATTATGATTTTGGAGAAAAGCAGTTTGCTAAATTATCTGCATCGATAATACAAGACGAAGCAAAGTCCTTTAACATAGTTTAGTATTGTTTTTTTTGAAACCTCTCCAGAGTTAACTATCTTATTAGTTATGAAAACGAATGCAATGACACGAGATTTTGATACATTAAGTGAAGCGATGAATGCCTTGAAAAAGGAAGGATATACAGAAGACTTTAATCTATTACAGGAAAGTTTAGTTTGCAGAAATAGATCATTTAAAGTTTTTGCAGATGAATTTGAGATAGATGAATTCTATCGTTTTGAAGGCATGAGTAATCCATCAGATAATAGTATTTTATATGCTATTTCCTCTAAGAAGCACGGCATAAAAGGATTGCTAGTAAATGGATATGGTATTTATAGTGAAGATATTACCGATAAAATGATGAAGAAATTATCCGTTCATTGATTCTTCTTCTGTTGGTAGATCTTTATTGATACTCTCAATAAATCCATGAATTTCTTCATAACCGGCATTACTAACCGAAGAGGTGATAAAACATTCCGGTAAGTCTTCCCACATTTTCTTCAATTCAGCATAAAAAGCATTGACTTGCTTTTGAATGTCTCTTTTTTTGATTTTATCAACCTTCGTAAAGGTAATGACGAAAGGAACCTGCATACTGCCGAGCCAATTCACAAACTCTAAATCAATTTTTTGTGGCGGAATTCTCGAATCAATCAATACAAATACACAAGAAAGCGTATTTCTATTGGTTAAATAAGCTCGGATCATTTTGTCCCATGAGCTACGTTCACTTTTTGAAACTTTCGCATAGCCATAGCCCGGTAAATCCACTAAATACCAAGCATTGTCAATTCTGAAATAGTTAAGCAACTTCGTTTTACCTGGAGTGTGCGACACTTTCGCCAATGCTTTTCTGCTAGTGAGCATATTAATCAAAGACGATTTGCCGACATTAGAACGACCTATAAAAGCATATTCCGGCAATGGATCTTTTGGACATTGACCAATTTTTGTAAAACTTCCTATGAACTCTGCGTGTTTAATATTCATTACTATCTATTATTAAGCAAACTTAGGTGTTTGTTAGTAATTTATTCATTATTGAAATGGTTTAATAACATAACTTTGCACCCGATAATTATGGCAGAACACGATAAAATAACGCCTTACTTAAAAGAAGAGATCGCTAAAAAGGAGCAAGTAGCGGAAATGTTCGACAACATTTCTCATAGCTACGATTTCTTAAATCACTTTCTTTCGCTAGGAATCGACAAATTATGGAGAAGAAAAGTAATCAATTTACTTAAGAAATCTCAACCCAAGCAAATTTTAGATGTCGCTACCGGAACAGGAGATTTGGCATTGGCGTCACTAAAACTAAATCCTGATAAAGTAGTTGGTGTCGATATTTCTAATAAAATGTTGGAGGTAGGAAGAAAGAAGATTAATAAGAGAAATCTATCCGATAAAATAGAAATGAAAACAGCAGACGCTGAAAATCTTCCCTTTGAAGATCAACAGTTTGATGCTATTGTATCTGCTTTCGGCGTTAGAAATTTTGGTGATCTTGAAAAAGGATTGACAGAAATGTCACGTGTTTTAACAGTAGGTGGTAAGGCTTTAATTTTAGAGTTTTCTATACCTAAAAATGTCATTTTTAGAAATTTATACTATTTCTATTTTTGCAACGTTCTACCTTTTATTGGTAAACTAGTATCAAAAGATAGTCGCGCATATAGCTACCTTCCAGAATCTGTGAGAGCATTTCCGGATGGCGATAGAATGGCGGGAATTTTAAAAAATTGCGGTTTTAAAACAGTTCAATGCATTCCACTAACATTTGGGATAAGTACAATATACTTGGCAGAAAAATAATTTTTGTCTTACTCTTGGTAATGCCTTGCCTTTTAAATGCACAGCATAATACCTTAGAGAACGATATGCGTTTTAAAAAACGACATATCAAGTTTGGTATTCACATGGGTTTTAATGTTAGTAATTTCAGAGCTTTTAGAAGTGAAGAGTTTATTCAAACCGATTCTTTATTTGCAATCAATGCAGAAAATGGAACAGGATTTAACTTAGGAATTGTTTCTTCTTTGTATTTACACAAGAATTTTGAGTTGAGATTTATTCCAACATTAGCCTTTTCTGAAAAAACATTGCGATACGAATTTGAGAACAGTAGTGTTCCCCAAAAATTAGAGTCGGTATCTATTGAATTTCCAATACAAATAAAATTTAAATCAGATCCCATAAATGATTTTAGAATTTATGTTATAGCTGGAATGAAGTACGGACTGGATTTGGCCGCGAAATCTCAAGATAGAAATGCCGAAAATATAGTGAAGTTGAATAAATCTGATTTTGCTGTAGAATATGGTGTAGGCTTTGAGATCAACTTCCCGTTATTCATTCTTGTACCTGAGTTTAAAGTCTCCAATGGTATTTTAGACGTCCATTCTCGAGATCCTCAATTAATTTTCTCCAATACATTAGATCGATTAAAAAACAGAAGCTTTACTTTTTCATTGAATTTTGAAGGATAGTGCGACGCTAGTCATTCTGAGGCGGACTTAGATTTGATGAAAAAAGGATATAATCGGTCGAACCATTTTACTTAACACATTGGGCAAAAAAAAAGCTCCATGAAAAATCATGAAGCTCCTTATATTGATTATCTAGTTTAAATTTCTTATTTATTCGCTTTATTGTGATCAGCTAAAAATTGAGCCAATCCAATATCAGTTAAAGGGTGTTTAAGCAAACCTAAAATTGAACTTAAAGGACAAGTTACCACATCGGCACCTAATTCTGCACATTTTACAATATGTAATGGATTTCTAATTGATGCAGCTAAAATCTCCGTTTCATAGCCTTGTACATTATAGATGTGTGCAATCTGACTAATCAATTCCATTCCATCCCAAGAAGTATCGTCTAATCTTCCAATAAATGGAGAGAGATAAGTAGCTCCCGCTTTAGCCGCTAAAATAGCTTGTCCGGCAGAAAAAATCAATGTACAATTGGTTTTAATACCGTTGTCACTAAAATGACGTAATGCTTTCACCCCATCTTTAATCATTGGTACTTTAACAACAATATTGGGATGCAAATCAGCTAACTTTTCACCTTCTTTTACAATGCCTTTATAATCAGTAGAAATTACTTCAGCACTTACCGGACCGTCAGCTATCTCACAAATTTTAATGTAATGCTCTAATATTTTCTTTTGTCCTGTAACGCCTTCCTTAGCCATCAAAGAAGGATTAGTGGTAACGCCATCTAAAACGCCTAAATCAAAAGCTTCTTTTATCTGATCTAAGTTTGCTGTATCTACGAAAAATTTCATTTGCTTATTTTATGCCAAAGGTAGCGTTAAAGAAAAGAATTCTCAAAAAAACAATTATCAATTTCTAAATAGTAATCAAAAACCAATATTTAATCTTTCCTTGTCCAACAATTCCAATGATATCACGTGCAAAGACATGAGATTGTTGATTACTTTAGTGTTTACAATTAATTACATTTGTTATAAAGTGAATATATTGATTCAAACAACTCGTTTATTACTTACAATAATTCTTTTACTGTTAAGCACTAGCATAGTTTGTGCTCAAGAAAATACCGCCCCTGAGCCTCATTTTATTGGTTATTACTTTACCAATCGGAATAATGAAAAGATTGAAGATTTGTATATGGAAGATAAGTTTACTTTTCTTGTAATTGAAACTTCAAATGCTATCGGAGAAAAAGTGGTACTAACACTTGACGATAACGATGGGGAGTGGATTTATAAAAATAAATACATTTCAACCAATAGTAGTATACGTTTTAAGATTAAAGACGATTTTCAAAAAGTGAAATTCAAAATTTACAATCCAAAAAGGAATAAACATAATCGACTTAAGGAGAAAGCAATGTGAAATATGTTTGCTTTACAATAAAAGTTTTATGTTGCGTAGATCGAATGTCTGTCTAATTAACCCAATTTCATTCTTGTAACGAATAATCTTTGTAACATCAAAAGAAGTCCTTATTACTCAATGTTTTTTTGGATTTTTACTTCACGTATGGGCATAAAAAAAGGCAAGTTACTTACATCGCACCGCTACAACCGTCGACCCTTGCTGTCTTCCGACCCTGGGGGATTAAACAGGAGCTAGTCGTATAAGACTTGCCAGTTGCAAAGGTACTAATTTATTTAATGATTTGTAGCAATTAACACTTTCTAACAACGATTTAATATTGGTCTGTTTTTTACTTTATTTTGAATTCGTTTATCCGTTAGCAGAGGCGTTTTTCTTGTATTTAACACTTCAAAGCATATGTAATTTCAATATCTCATAAATATATGCTTCAATAATATTATTTTGCGAGCTACAATCAAGTAACAAATTATGGCTAAAGAAACAACCAATATTGATTTTAACATGAATGAAGACCACATGAAATTAGCAGTGGGTGAATTGAAGAATAGATTAAAGAAAATTAAACTTGGTGGCGGACAAAAAGGAATTGACAAGCAGCATGCTCAAGGTAAATTAACCGCAAGAGAAAGAATAGATTACTTATTAGATGATAAATCTAATTTTATTGAAATAGGTGCTTTTGCAGGTGACGAAATGTATGAAGAACATGGAGGCTGTCCCGCAGGTGGAGTAGTAGCAGGCTTAGGATACATTAAAAAGAGACTGTGTATGGTAGTGGCTAATGATGCTACCGTAAAAGCAGGTGCTTGGTTTCCAATTGCAGGAAAGAAAAATTTAAGAGCGCAAGAAATTGCCATGGAAAATAGGCTGCCTATTATTTATTTAGTAGATAGTGCAGGCGTGTATTTACCAATGCAAGACGAAATTTTTCCGGATAAAGAGCATTTTGGAAGAGTATTTAGAAATAATGCTAAAATGTCGGCAATGGGCATACCGCAAATAGCTGCCATTATGGGAAGTTGTGTGGCTGGAGGGGCTTATTTGCCTATTATGTCTGATGAAGCATTAATTGTAAATAAAACCGGTTCTATATTTTTAGCAGGACCTTATTTGGTGAAGGCAGCAATAGGAGAAGATGTAGACAAGGAAACATTAGGTGGAGCGGTCACTCAAGGAGAAATATCCGGAGTAATCGATTACATCATGGAAGATGATAAAAGCTGTTTAGATACTATTCGGGAACTGATGGATAAATATGGCGATTTTAAAACAGCAGGTTTTAATAGAGAAGCACCTCAACCGCCGGTAAAACATCCCGACGACATTTATGGCATCATTCCTAGTGCCAGCAATAAGCCATACGATGTAAAAGAAGTTATTAAGCGTTTGGTAGATGAATCAAAATTTACGGAGTACAAAGCCGGTTACGGACAAACCATTTTTTGTGGTTACGCCAGAATTGATGGCTGGTCGGTAGGTATTGTAGCCAACCAAAGACTTCTAGTAAAAACTCGAAAAGGGGAGATGCAATTTGGTGGTGTAATCTATTCTGATTCGGCCGATAAAGCAGCGCGTTTTATCATGTTGTGTAATCAAAAGAAAATTCCTTTAGTTTTCTTGCAAGATGTAACCGGATTTATGGTAGGCAGTAGATCAGAACATGGAGGCATCATTAAGGATGGCGCTAAAATGGTAAATGCGGTAAGTAATAGTGTGGTGCCTAAGTTTACCATCATCACCGGTAACTCTTATGGAGCAGGAAATTATGCCATGTGCGGAAAGGCTTACGATCCTCGTTTAATTGTAGCTTGGCCAAATGCCAAGCTGGCGGTGATGGGTGGTTCGCAAGCCGCACAGACTTTATTGCAGATTGAAGTAGCATCCAAATTAAAGAAAGGAGAAAAAATAAGTGAGGAGAAGAAGAAAGAGATGTTGAAGCACATTACGGATAAATACGACAAGCAATCAACTGCTTATTATGCCGCCGCTCGATTATGGATAGATGCTATTATTGATCCAATGGAAACCAGAAAATGGATTTCAATGGGGATTGAAGCGGCCAATTATGCACCTATTACCGATGAGTTTAAAGTAGGAGTTCTTCAGACTTAAACAACACATTTTTGAGAGCAATTAAGCGGAGCATTCATTTTATTTTATTTGTTGCCAGTATTACTGCAATATGCCATTATTTGTATTCGTGGATTGGATTTAATCCCACAGACGAAGGTTTTGTGTTAGCAGGTGCCAGAAGAATATTGGATGGTCAATTCCCTTTGGTTGATTTTCTCACCTTACGTCCTCCGGGTTCCGCTTACTTACATGCTTTAGTGGTTAAGTATGGAGGCGAACAAACTTTTTATTTATCAAGAATGATCTTTTGGATCCAATCTGCCATTATCGCGTGGATTTGGGTAGCAGTAGCCAATAAACTAATGAAATTGGAAATAATATTGGTCTACAAGTATATGTTGGCTGCTATCATTTTCATATTCAATGTCCATAATTTCCCTCCAATGGCATGGACAACGGTTGATGGCCTATTCTTAGCCTCTATTGGAATTTTCTTTATCACACATTTTGGAAACAATGGTAATCAAATAGGCTATGTACTGCTAGGTTGTGCTGCCTTATGTAAGCAAAATTTTCTTGTTTTAATACCTGGTGTTTTTGTGATTATGGGGCATTTTAGAAGGCCTTACTATATTTTAGATGCCTTTACCCCAATTGTCAGCTTTGCCTTCTTTTTATGGAAGTTTGATGCCCTTAACATTGCCATGGAACAGTTGTTTTCAAGGAGAGAATTGATGGAAACGGGAATCATTCAATTTGTTAAATCACCGAGTTTAGTAGCGGGCTTTTTGCTTCCGTTGATTATCAATGCCTTTCGAAAAAAATACAAAGGGTTTTTACAGCATATTGATTTTATTTTAGTCTTTGATTTAATTGTCTTAGGTGCTGCAGCATTGATTATGAATGTGTTTATCGGCTCTTTTTCATTTGGTTTGTTTGGTTTTTTAATGGGATATACAATCGTTCATATCAAGCGAAAAGGCGTTGTAGAGTACAATCTATTAACGCTTTTGTTAGCTTGGACAGTAGCTATTTCATTAGGCTACAATACACCGGCTTTGGCTTCGGGAATGCTTTTGGCGGCACTTTTAGCTATCAATTATAATAAAGAAGCATTTAGCTTAAAAAGACCAATTAAATATGCCATTTCTAGTGCAGTGTTTCTATTTCTTTTATTTTCATTTCATTATTCAAGAACTCATTTTATCTATAAGGACAATGCTGCTAAGGAATTAACGGCAGATTTAGGAGTAGCTTTTTACGGTGGTCAACACATAAAAACAAATACACTCAATCAAGAAGTGTTTTTTGAATTAGATAGTTTGTATACTCGATATCAAGACTCACTTATCATTGCGCCAGATTACGCCGCTTTTTGGGTAACGTCTAAATATCCTAATCCATTAAATATAGATTGGCCAAACAGGGGAGAAACAGAAAGTGAATGGATACAATGCGCTATTGAAGATCACCTATTAGCCAATGAAGGTCGTTTTATAATGGCAATTCAAAAGTATAGAGCGAGTGAATTATATATCGGCAAAAATCCACTAGAAGATAGTGAGATCGCTTTTCCAATCGTATCAATTGTAAAGAATAACTTTATAAGAGTAGGGGAAACTGAATTTTTCTATTTGTATAGGTAAAATCCTGAAACTAACTCAGGGTTTATTAAATTTGAGTTTGAACTTGTGCTTGAATTTGTCCTTAATTCTCTCCCCATCGATAACTATCCAATTTAAATCCGGCTAAATCTAAAACCCGATCGACCACTGTAGCCGCTAATTCTTCAAATGTTTTAGGTTGGCTGTAGAATGAAGGTGTTGCAGGACAAATGATACCACCCGATAAGGTAACCGTTTTCATATTCTCAATATGGATTAAACTGTAGGGCGTATCTCTCGGCACCATTATTAACTTCCTCCGTTCTTTTAAAACAACATCTGCCGCCCTAGTGGTTAAATCATTGGAAATGCCATGTGCTACTCTACCTAAAGTACCCATTGAACAAGGAATGATAATCATTGTATCATAGTTAGCAGATCCGGAAGCAAAAGGGGCGTTAAAGTCCATTTTATCGTAAAAATCGAATGGATATTGGTTAAAATCACTATTTTCTAGCTCAAATTCCCAAATATCTTTAGCGTTTTTCGACATCACCACACCTACCTTTTCCCATTGATCAGATAGGCTACGAAGCTTATCTAATAAGACTTTAGCGTATATAGAACCACTGGCTCCTGCTATTGCTACAACTACTTTTTTTGACACAGTTTAACCTTTTATATCATTCAATTGAACTAAATTATGGATATTGGTATTAATTTTGCATATCATTATCAAACAAAGAAACATGAAGAAATTTGTATTGTTCATATTACCAGTGTTACTAATTATTAGTGCTTTTAAAATTAACTCATCTAAAGAGTTATCCGAAACTTATCAGGATGATTCTAAGATTGAGTGGTTAACTTTTGAGCAAGCAGTTGAGAAGAATAAGGCCAATCCAAAGATGATTTTCATTGATTTCTATACAGATTGGTGCAGTTGGTGCAAGAAGATGGATGACAATGTTTTTGCTAACCCTCAAATTGCCGAAATCATGAAAAACGATTTTTATGCTGTGAAATTCAATGCTGAAGGTGATGATAAGGTCAATTTTCAAGGAATTGATTATAAGTTAGATACAACTGGCAGAAGACCAGCGCACGAATTAGCTCAAAAATTTGCAACAGTTAATGACCGATTAGGGTATCCAACCTTTGTAGTACTGGATGAGAAATTTGTAAGCTTAAAAGCGTTTCAAGGATACAAAACAGTAGATAGATTAAAGCAGATATTGGACTATTACGGAGATAAGGATACTTATATGAATAAGAATTGGATAGAATTTATCCAAGAGCAAACCGGCGAAAATTAAAAATAGGAGATTGATGAAACAGATTACGTTTATTATGATGATGGTATTGGGATGGCAATTTACAGTCAGTGCTCAATCAGATAAGATTAACTGGGTGTCTTTCGAAGAAGCATTGATTTTAAACGAAAAAGAGCCCAAGAAATTTTTTATAGATTTCTATACTAATTGGTGTGGATGGTGTAAAAAATTGGATGCGGTAACTTTTGTTGATCCTGAAGTGGTGGATTTAATGAATAAGCACTATTATGCCATTAAATTTGATGCAGAAAGAAAGGATACCGTGAAATTTCAGAATAAGGAATATGTGTTTTATAAGTCACCTGAAAGTAGAAGAGGTTATCATACGCTAGCAGCTGCGCTTATGAATAATAAATTGTCGTATCCAACAATGGTAATTATGCAAGTTGAAAAGGGAACACAGAATGTAACTTTTCATAATCCGTTATCTGGTTATATGGATGGCAATGCTATTGAACCAATTTTGCAATATATTGGTGAAGAATTACACACTAAAAATGTAGTTTGGGAAGAATATAGAGCTAATTACTCAAGCAAGGGATCTGAATAAAATAAAAAAGGATATAATATATTTTGAGCGCTCCATATTCTTTATGGAGCTTTTTTTTGTCAATTTCAATCTGTTTTTCTGAACAACTTAAAAGTGTAAATCAATATGATTTCGGCTAGATTTGTTAATGCTCAATAAACGATGTCTAGCATGAAGCAGTTTCAAAAATTAAATCATAAAGGCTTTTCTTTCTTAGCGGCAATCGATAAAACGATCCAACCCACTAGTCCGGAGAGCAATGAACCTGCCAAAATTCCAATCTTTGAGTTTGTGATGGTATGAACATCATCAAATGCTAAATTGGATATAAACAGAGACATGGTAAATCCAATCCCTGCCAAGCAAGATAAGCCCCAAATTTGCAACCAATTAACATCATCAGGTAAAACCCCTAATTTTAGTTTTACTGCTAACCACGTAAAGCATGTAATGCCTAATTGCTTTCCCAGGAAAAGGCCCGACATAATACCCAAAGACACACTTGATGTGAGGGCGGCTATAATGTTGCCATCTAACACAATTCCGGCATTGGCTAAAGCAAACAATGGCATAATGCCAAAAGCCACAATAGGATGTAAGGAATGCTCTAATCTTTGCACTGGAGAAGTCGCATATTTACTAGCTTTATAAATCTCATCTATACCATGTATTTGATTTTCAGTTAAGAATAACTGATCGTTAGTTAGTGGGTTTTCCTTAAGTAACATGGTTCCTAACTCAATTTTAGGGAGTAAAAGAGAGGTGTCTTTTAATCGTCTTCTTGCAGGAATACTAATGGCTAGCAATACGCCGGCAATAGTTGGATGTATACCGGATTGATAAACAAACAGCCATAGTGCTAAACCTAATATGGCATAAATCGTCATTCTATATACCCTAAATCTATTTAAAAGCATTAACACAACGAATATGCCAGCGGCAATCAGCAAACTGTTAATGTTTATATCAGAGGTGAAGAAAAGAGCTATAACAGCAACACCGGCTAAATCGTCTACAATCGCTAATCCAGTTAAAAATATTTTCAATGAAATTGGCACTTTTTTGCCTAATAAGGTTAAGATACCTAATGAAAATGCAATATCAGTGGCCATGGGTACAGCCCATCCGCCCACGTCACCAGACTTTAAATTTACAATTACATATATCACAGCAGGAACAACCATGCCGCCGATTGCCGCCGCAATAGGTAAGCTAGCGGCCTTTATATTTGATAATTCACCAGCCATTATTTCACGCTTAATTTCTAATCCAATCAGAAAAAAGAAAATAGCCATTAAAAAATCATTGATCCAAACATGGATGGCTTTGTCTAAAGAAAGAAAATGCTCACCAAGTGTAATTTCAACATGATGATGAAGAATAGACTCATAGGCATGTCCCCAGCCACTATTGGCTATTACCAATGCAGCTATGGTGCAAATAATCAATACAATTCCACCCGAAGATTGATTATTGAAAAACTGTTGAATTGGTTTGGTAATTATAAGGTTTGGACGCATAGAATGTACTATTTTATAAATGATACAATAAAAATTGAATCATTACAAACGAATTGAAAATTAGTTGACAAAATTAAAAATTCTAAATAGTCTTAGATAACTCTCATTTAAAATTATTGTGGTATTATATAATAAAAGATAAAACCGTTAGAAAAGAAGGATGAAGAGTAATATTTTTACATGATGCGATATATTTTAATCATCCTTTTCTTATTCAACATTATCCAAGTTTTTGGGCAAGATAACTTTATTGATCTTGGTACAGATACGATATATTATGATGCGGACTTTGAATATGTTGTGGCGTTTGAAACTGAATCCAGCATGGAGAGTTTCGTGTTCTATAGATCGGCTCTACAAGCTTACAAAGAGAATGATCTACTTTCGGCTAAAGCCATGATATTTAAAGCCATTAAATTAAACAGAGAGGAAGTGAAATTCAAAATGTTACAGGCTTGGATTGCTTCTAAAGATGGCTCTTACAAGAAAGCTATTAAGATTAGTAAAAAGGTAATTGAAGAGAATCCTAATGACAAAGAAGCACATTATTGCAAAGCTTTAAATCACTTTTTGTTAGGGGAATACTTAAGTGCAAATATTGAATTTAGTTATTTGATTGAATTAAATGATTCCGACTTTCAAGCTTATTATGGTCGGGCAGAAACAAGATTAAAATTAGATGATTTGCAAGGAGCCGTTAATGATTATACAAAAGCTTTAGCAGCAAAAAGAACCATGACCGAAGCTTACAAAGGGAGAGGGATTGCTTATTCAAAAATGTATGATTTTAAAAATGCAATTAAAGATTTCAACCAAGCTTTAACCTCAAAACCTAATGATGGAGAACTCTATTATTATAGAGGAGTTTGCTATTTAAGAACGAGCGATTACACTAATGCCTGTATGAATTTTGAAGAAGCACTCAAGCTAAATTATAGACTTGCAGCCGATTATTACAATAAAAATTGCAAGTTTTAATATCCGGAATTATTGGTTTTTTGACATAATGTCACCTTCTTTTTTAATACAACTTTGTTTTAATTAAAATATCTTAAGTGTTTGTATTTCAATTATTTATGTTTGATTGTGTAACTTTAAACTTGAATAACCGAATATCCGAACAACCCAATCAAATGCAATAACCTCCATCAGCCATATGTACACTTCCAGTAGTATAAGCCGAAGCGTCTGAAGCCAAATACAGTGCTAAACCAGAAATGTCTGAAGGCTGACCAACTCTCGCCAAAGGTAAAGTACTCAGCATCTTTTTAACAACCTTTTCATTCGCCCATAATGCCTCACTAAATTTTGTTTGAATCAGTCCTGGACAAATCACATTCGCTCTGATATTTTTATGCGCCCACTCTTTGGCCATTACTTTTGTTAAGGAGATAAGTGCAGCTTTACTGACACTGTAAATACCAATAGCAGGTTCAGGAGTAATTCCTCCAATACTACTAATATTGATAATGCTACCTCCTTTCTTTTTCATATAAGGAAGCGCTCGTTTACACAATTCAAATGGTCCCTTTACATTCACATCCATTATCTTGTCAAAAGCCCATTCTTCTGTATCTTCTACAGCACCGTAAACCGGATTGGCGGCTGCGTTATTAACAATGATATCAATCTTGTCATAATATTGAACTGTTTTTTCAACCAATATTTGAATATCGGAAATACTGCCCATGTTGCAAGCAATCGGCAATGCTTTAATGCCTTCGCCAATCATCTTTTCAGCAACATTATCTACGGCTGCCTGTTTTCTGCTGGAGACAATAACTTTTGCTCCTGCTTTTCCTAAAGTATAAGCAATTGTTTGTCCAATGCCTTTACTCGCTCCGGTAACGATGGCCACTTTACCTTTTAAACTAAATTGTTTGAAAATATCTGACATGCTTTAATTTTTATTGCGATTAGATTTTATAAAGTCTCAATTTAAAAGAAATAAATGTGCTATGCTAAAATATTTTGAGGGTTTGCCTTTAAGAACCTCTAATTTTAAGTATTTTGAACCTGAATTAAATAGAGAATGAGTAGGAAGGTTTATATACTTGGTGGTTATCAGACTGATTTTAGTGTAAATTATGCTAAAAATGGACATGGTATCGACCAAATTATTGGAGATACAATTCAGGGTGGATTGGAAGCTTCCAATTTAGAAGAAAAAGATATTGATGTATTTCATATTGGAAATTTTATTGGAGAGTTAATGGCTCATCAAGGACATTTGGGAGGATTTATATCAGAGCTTTTTCCAAAATTCAATAATATTCCTGCCTTTCGGCATGAAGCAGCTTGTGCATCGGGTGGTTTAGCAGTGTTGGCTGGTATGACGGATATATTGGCCGGCAGATATAAAACAGCTGCTATTTTAGGGGTTGAAATTGAAAAGAATAAATCAGGTGATGAAGCGGCTGATCATTTAGGAGTGGCAGCTTGGTATGATGAAGAATGCAAAAATGTAAAATATCCTTGGCCTAAATTATTTAGTGATGTTGGTGATGTTTATGAAGAGCGATATGGTTTAGATCAAAAACATCTAGTTGAAATTGGAAAGACTCACTTTGCGAATGCTAAAACCAATCAAAATGCACAAACCCGTAAATGGGTATTGGAGGATAAAAATTTCTCCAATGACAACGATTATAACCCTGTAATAACAGGAAGAATTAGAAAGCAAGATTGCAGTCAAATTACGGATGGTGGAGCCATTATTTTTTTAGCCAACGAAGAAGTAGCGAGCGAGTTTGCTTTTAAAAATGGAAAGTCTTTATCAGATATTCCACACATCAAAGGATGGGGACATACCACCGGACCAATTACACTTCAATCTAAATTAGAAAGAGCCAAAAATTCAGAAGTAGTATTTCCTCATTTAAAGCAGTGCATTGACGAAACCTTTAAAAGAGCGGAGATTAAAAATGTATTTGAGTTAGACGGTATTGAAACCCACGATTGTTTTACCACAAGCGCCTATATGGCGATAGATCATTTTGGAATAACAGCCCCGGGGGAAAATTGGAAAGCTATTGAAGCGGGTTGGCTAAAAAAGGAAGGTAAATTGCCTTTAAATGCTAGTGGTGGTTTAATTGGTGGAGGACATCCAGTGGGCGCTACAGGTGTTAGAATGGTTTTAGATGCCTTTAAACAAGTTACTAATCAAGCCAATGGCTATCAAATAGAGAATTGTAAAAATATAGGAACCTTAAATATTGGCGGAAGTGTCACCACTTGCGTATCATTTGTGGTTGGGAGATAATATTTTGCCCCTAACCTAATAACCTAATAACCTAATAACCTAATAACCTAATAACTATGACACTCACTAACTCCATTGCCCAATTTGCACTCGAAACAGGAAATCCTTATATCTCAGGCGCTTATGGTCCGGTAGATAAAGAAATTGTAGCTCACGAATTGAAAGTAATTGGTGAAATTCCTAAAGATATTCATGGCATTTACGTACGTAATGGTCCCAATCAAAAATATACACCTATCAGTCATTACCATTGGTTTGATGGCGATGGAATGTTACATGCCGTCCATATTGAAAATGGAAAAGCAACTTATAGAAACAAGTGGGTAAGAACAGACGCATTTAAAAAAGAAGAAACTGAAGGTAAAGAATTGTATCAAGGAGTAATGGGCAATATGGCCAATAATCCTCGTGGCGCCAATTATAACCTGAAAGATTCGTCTAATACTGCCGTAGCTTTTTTCAATAAGAAATTATTGACGATGTGGTATATGTGCGGCGAAATTTATGCTTCAGATCCCATTACACTCGATACAATTGGTAAAGAAACATTTGGCGATACGCTTACGTCAAAAGCAATGGCGCATGTAAAAGTGGATGAATATACCAATGAAATGATGTTCTTCGATTACGGATTAAAACCGCCTTATATGTGGTATGGCGTAGTGGGAAGTAACGGTCAGGTAAAACATTTTACGGAAATTCCGTTGCCTGGTCCAAGATTACCCCACGACATGGCGATTACAGAAAATTATTCTATTTTGATGGATTTGCCTTATATCAACGATCCTGAAGCGTTAAAAATAGGAAGAAGTAAAATAGTATTTAAAAAGGATTGGCCAAGCCGTTTTGCCATTGTTCCGAGATACGGAAATAAAGACCAAATTAGATGGTTTGAAGCGAATCCATGCTATATCTATCATGTTATTAATGCTTGGGAGGAAGGAGGTGAAATTGTAATGGATACTTGCATTACCGTTAATCCGGCCCCACAAGCTGATGCTAAAGGTGCGGTGGAGAAGCTAAAAGCTTATCTAAGATTAGAAGCATTTGTTCATCGCTATAGATTTAATTTAAAAGATGGCAGCACTAAAGAAGAACAATTAGACGATCGTTTTTCTGAGTTTCCTTTAATGAATGCAAAAGAAACTGGTCGTAAGACAAGATATTCATACAATCAACATTGTGATGTATCGGAAGTGTTTCGATTTGATGGTATTATAAAATATGATACTGCGGGAGATGGCACTCAGCTATATAAATATGGAGAAGGTATTTTTGGAAGTGAATCGCCATTCATTCCTAAACCAAATGCAACGTCAGAAGATGATGGCTATACCATCACTTTTGTAACAGATGAAAGAGAAGAAAAGTCAGAAGTGCTAATTTTTGATGCGCAGAATATTGATAAAGGCCCATTGGCAAGAATCCAATTGCCACAAAGAGTACCGTTAGGTTTTCATGCATGTTGGGTACCGGGAGAAAAGTTATAGAAAACATGAATGATAAATTTATTGGGACATGGATATTAGAAAAGTGGCAATATCTTTTAGATGAAAAGGAATTGCCATTATGGGAAGATAAAAAGGGAATTTTAATTTATACATCCGATGGAATGATGTCTGCCATTTTAATGGATGGCAGCAGAAAACCATTTGATCAGCCTTTTTTATCAAAAGGAACTACTCAAGAAAAAGAAGCTGCTGTGAATGGCTATGTCTCTTATGCAGGATCTTTTAAAACGGATGAACATAAAGTATATCATCATGTGCATTTCAGCTTATTACCTAATTGGATTGGAACAACCTTAGAAAGATATTATCAATTTGAAGACGATGATAATAGCCTTGTTTTAAGTACAGCATCTGAAATCGCTCCCAACGGAAAATCAATTAAAAACATTTTAACATGGCAACGCAAGTATTAAATTGCCCTAACCGAATAACCGAATGTCGCAACTACTAACTAGAGAAGAATACGAAAAGAAAATAGCAAAGCTTCAGCCCGAAGGTAGATGCTTTATTGATGGACGATTTGTAGAAACAGAAACAGGGGAAACCTATGAAAATTTTAGTCCAATAGATGGGAGAAAAATTAATGATGTAGCGTTAGGTAAAGGACAAGACATTAATTATGCTGTTAGAAAAGCACGAGAGACTTTTGAATCAGGCATTTGGAGAGATACTAGTCCAAAACATAAAATGGCTGTATTTCAAAGAATGTCAGAATTGGTCGTTCAGCATCAAGAAGAGTTAGCGCTGCTAGAAACACTAGATACTGGGAAACCTATCCGCTTTAGCACTAAAATAGATATTCATCACCTTTTAGATACCATTAATTATTACAAAGGCAGTATTGATAAAATTTATGGCCAGATAGCCAATACCGAATCACACGCCATTGGAATGATTACTCGAGAACCATTGGGTGTAGTAGGTGCCATTACGCCTTGGAATTTTCCTATGATGATGGCAGCTTGGAAGATTATTCCGGCATTAGCTACAGGCAACTCCGTAGTGTTAAAACCTGCCGAACAAACGCCATTAACAGCTTTGAAGATTGCTGAGTTAGCCGTTGAAGCCGGGTTGCCACCAGGTGTTTTAAACATTGTACCAGGTTTTGGTGAAGATGCAGGAAGACAACTGGCTTTGCATCACGATGTAGATGCTATAAGTTTTACAGGGTCTACGGAAGTGGCCAAATTACTATTGCAATATGCAGGGCAAAGTAACATGAAAAGAGTCTCTGCTGAAACGGGAGGAAAATCGCCCAATATAATTTTTGAAGATGCTTACGATTTAGAATATGCTGCCAAGCAAGCGGCTTTTAGTATTTTCTTTAATAGTGGAGCCATGTGTGTGGCCGGATCAAGATTGTTGGTACAAGAAAGTGTAGTTGATCAAGTAACGGAATGGTTAATTGAAATGACACAAAAGTTGCAACCGGGACATCCATTAGAAGCGAATACTAGAATGGGTTCTGTCATTGACCAAACTCAATTTAAGAAGATTAAACATTATATCGAAGTAGGTCAAGAAGAAGGCGCTCATTTGATATATGGCGGACAACAAGTGCTCAAAGAAACAGGTGATTGCTATATAGAGCCGACTATTTTTAGTGGTGTTACCAATCAAATGATGATCGCAAAAGAAGAGATTTTCGGACCGGTAATCTGTATCATTCCATTTAAAGATGAAGCAGAGGCTTTAAAAATCGCCAACGATACTATTTACGGACTAAATGCAGGCATTTGGACAAGAGATTTAGGCAAAGCGCATAGAATGGCGAAAGGTATACGCGCCGGAACCATTTGGGTCAATAATTGGGAAGGCTCAGATTATTCCACTCCATTTGGCGGCTTTAAACAATCTGGATTTGGCGGGAAAGATAAATCAATGTATGCTTTAGATAAATACACCAATACTAAAACCACTTGGATTCATATTGATGGAAAAGGAGCGAGGTGAGAAATTCTCAAGATTCAAACTCAAACTCAAATCTCAAATAAATCAATTTGCTACTAACCGAACAACCGAACAACCGAACATGAAAGAAGCCTATATATACGATGCCATTAGAACACCTCGAGGAAGAGGACATGCAGAAAAGGGAGCATTGAAAGACGTCAAACCTGTCGATCTCTTAAAAACTGTTTTTCAAGGAATAGAAAATAGAAATCTACTAGATACTTCTCTAGTAGAAGAAGTTGTTATTGGTTGTAATACAGTTACCGGTGAACAAGGTGCCAATATCGCCAAAATAGCCGCTTTGTATGCTGGTTGGAATCATCAATCCAATGGAGTAACCGTTAGCAGTTTTTGTACTTCAGGATTAGAAGCTATTCAAATGGCAGCCATGAAAATCATGACCGACACTGCTTCAGTGGCTGTGGCCGGTGGCGTAGAATCTATGTCGAGAGTACCCATGTTTTCTGACAACGGTCCTTGGTTTGCAGATAGAGCTGTAGCAAAGAAAACAGGCTTTATTCATATGGGATTGGCAGCAGAAGCAATTGCCAACTTAAATGGGTTTACATCGTCAGATTTAAATGACTACACTTTAAGATCGCATCAAAATGCGGAAACAGCTTGGTCAAAGGAATATTACACTAAGGATGTAATGGATGTAAAGCAAGATGGCAATATTATTCTAAAAAAGGATGAATTGATACGTTCCGGTTTAACCAAGGACAAGTTAGAAATGCTACCAATGGTTTTCAATCCAGAAAAAGATCAAAAAGCCATAGATTTTATCAGATACAAAATTCCCGAATTACAAAAATTTGATTGCTTGCATACTATAGGCAATGCTCCGGGAATTGCCGATGCTGCTTCATTGATTTTATTGGGGGATAAAACATTTCAAGATAAAATTGAAAGAAAACCAATTGCTAAAATTATTGGTTTTGCTGCTGTTGCTGTGGATCCTATTTTAATGCTTACTGGCGTGGTTGGCGCTACTCAAAAAGTATTGCAAAAAGCAGGGCTTAAAATTGAAGATATAGATCTATTTGAAGTAAACGAATCATTTGCTGCCATTCCTTTGATGTATGCGAAAAACTTGATAGTTTCACAGGATAAGATCAATGTGAATGGTGGTGCAATCGCTATGGGACATCCGTTAGGAGCTACTGGTGGAATTTTAATCGGTAGTCTAATCGCTGAATTGCAAAACAGAGGATTGAAACGAGGCATCGCCACCATTTGCGCTGGAGCAGGCATTGCTCAAGCCACATTAATTGAAATTGTAAATAACTAATAAAAAACCTACATGACCAGAAGAGAGTTAATTAAGAATGGATTGATAACGATTCCATTTTTAGCCTTAAACCCATTGAAATTATTTAGTTTGCCTTACAAGGTTGACTTTACCAAAGCAGATTTCGGAGTAGATTTTCTTTGGGGAACGGCTACTGCGGCATATCAAATTGAAGGCGCTTGGAATGTTGATGGTAAGGGCGTTTCCATATGGGATACTTTTACTCATGGAAAGAAAAACGTTCTCAATAATGAGAATGGAGATGTTGCTTGTGATTTCTACCATAATTACGAGCAAGACATTCAATTAATGAAAGATTTAAATTTGGATGTTTTCAGATTTTCTATTTCGTGGCCTAGAATACTACCGAATGGTACAGGAGAAATTAATCAAAAAGGGTTGGACTTTTATCACAAAGTGATAGATAAATGTTTGGAAGTAGGCTTACAACCATGGATTACTTGCTATCATTGGGATTTACCTCAAGCTTTAGAAGATCAAGGAGGATGGACCAATAGAAGCATGATCGATTGGTTTGCGAATTATGTAGATATTATCAGCAAAGAATATGGTGATAAAGTGAAAAACTGGATGGTTTTAAACGAACCTGCAGGATTTATTTCTTTAGGTTACATGATAGGTATGCATGCGCCAGGGGAAAGAGGTTTGAAGAAATTTATGAAGGCCATTCATTATTGCAACTTAACAATGGCTGAAGGTGGACGAGTATTGCGAAGAAATGTAAAAGATGGCAATATTGGCAGCACTTGGTCGGTGTCTGCGGTAGAACCTAAAAATGATAAAAAGAAACATGTTAATGCAGCTCGAAAGGTAGACGCCATGCTCAATAGATTATTCATTGAGCCAAGTTTAGGAATGGGTTATCCTTTTGAAGATTTACCCATTATAAAAAGACTAGAAAAATACATTGAGCCGGGTGATGAGGAGAAAATGAAGTTTGAGTTTGATTTTATTGGTGTTCAAAATTATTTTAGAACAGTGGCTAGATTTAGTTTATGGCCGCCTATCATGTGGGCTAATTTTGTAGATGCTAAAAAATTGGTTAAAGATGAAGAAGAGCTTACAGCAATGGGATGGGAAATTTCACCAGAAGGCATTTATGATGTATTAAAGCAATATTCGGCTTACGGCAAGCCATTAATCGTTACAGAAAATGGCGCTGCATTTGAAGATGAATTAGTGGATGGAAGAGTGCATGATGAAAGACGGGTGAAATTCTATCAAGATTACTTAGCACAAGTTCTAAGAGCCATAAAGGATGGAATTGAGGTGAAAGGTTATTTTGCCTGGACATTTATGGATAACTTTGAATGGGCAGAAGGCTATCATCCACGTTTTGGTTTAGTACACAATGATTTTGAAACACAAACAAGAACCATTAAAGATTCTGGATATTGGTTTCAATCATTCTTAAAGTAAATTATAAATGAAAAATAAATCACCACTCCATCAATGTCTCCTGAAAGGGACGTTGATGTTTCATAATCAACATAGTATGATTAGCAATACCTCACAAGTATCTCCTGCAACGGACATTGATGCTTCAAAGTTTGTAAAAACTGTGCTGATATTAATTCTAACCTCTCTAGTAGTCGTGACAAATTTATCTGCACAAGAAATTTTTAGATTGGATTTTGAAAGCGAACTGGCGCCAGAAGATTGGTCAGTGTCAAGTAAAGCAGAATGGGGACATTTGATTGGTGAAGATGGAAGTGATTATTTTCGATTTTCATCATCCTATACTTTTGATTTGTTTGATTCTCCTGCTTTGACGCTAGATGAAGGTAATTATGTTTTGTACTTTTCTTGGAATGAAACCGGTGATATAAATCCCGATTTTGTTAATGTTAGAATTAAAAAAGGCAATGGTAGCTGGGAAGAAGTTTATGATTTTGGCGGTTTAGAAGGAGGAGCTACCAATAGAGAATGGAGAAAAGATAGTGCTGTTATTGGAAATTTAGAGACAGCGGAATACACCATACAATTTCAATATAAAAGCACAGGCAAGTATCCGTCACAGTATATTGGCTTAGATAATGTGTTTTTAGTGAAAAGCGATTTAGTAACTAGTCTTCAACCAACATTAGAGCGCATTGATTTTAGTATTTATCCAAATCCCGTGAAATCAATTTTGAGTTTTAATGTGTTTGATCTAGAAAACAGAAATTTTGAAGCCAAAATCTTGAATGTAAATGGCCAGTTGCTCAAAACTTTGCCGCTCATCAATGCAAATGGACAAAATACAATAGACGTGTCAGATCTTGCCAGAGGAACTTATTTGTTAGAATTGGTTAATCAAGAAGGTGTTAAAACAGAAAGTTTTGTTATTCAATAACAACGATAAATAATACAATGAAAATAATTTTTACAGCAATAGTCGCTCTCGTAAGTTTATCATTATCCGCCCAAGAATTCTATCAATTTGATTTGGAGTATAATGCAAGCAACATTTCATCTAATACTTATGCGGTCGGTAACTTCAATTTGGATTGGAATAGTGATAACGGTCAATTATCTATAACACATACTGACAATTCAACAAAAGTATTGTGGCAAACCAATGCCAATGTTGGTTTTGTTGGTGGCGCCATTGGCGAAGCGGATATTGAAGACAATAGAGGTTCTTTTATTGTAGAAGATCATAAAATAAGTGTTCTTGAAACACAATCCATTGAAAATGTGAATCTTAGTGGTGATACTTTTTTGGTTTGTGGTAATGTTTTTAACGATAGTATTGAGGCAAATTATTGTCTAAAATTTTATGAAGTAAGTCTTAACCAATTAGAGTTCAGCTTGTCAATTGAAGCACCAATCAATAGAGCGTATCTAACTTATAGTATGGCGGATGAAATCGGGATTTTTGGTTTTGGAGCGCAATGCACATATTTTAATCACAAAGGTAATCGTGTGCCGATTTTAGTACAAGAGCAAGGAGTTGGTCGTGGAGATGTCAATAATGTTTTGGTTGATATTGCATTGGGAAGCGCACAAGGCAATGACTATACGGCTTACATTTCAGTTCCTCAATACATTACTTCCAATAGCAATGGTTTGTTTTTGGAGAATTATGAGATTAGCAATTTTGATTTTACGGAAGAAGATCAAGCCCAAATTGAATTATACGGTAATGAGTTAAAGGGTAGAATTTTAAATGGAGCAACTCCTTTAAAAATTTTAGAAGAATATACCGCCTATGCTGGTAGAATGAAAAAGTTACCGGATTGGGTGATAGAAGGGGCGATTATTGGTATGCAAGGAGGTACTTCAAAATTGTATAATATATGGAATCAGTTAAAAATTGAAGAAACGCCGTTATCCGCATTTTGGATCCAAGATTGGGTAGGGCAACGGACTTCATTAGTTGGAAAACAGTTGTGGTGGAATTGGGAATTAGACAATAATAGATATCCTGATTACGACTTGTTGTTAGATAGTCTTGGAAATTATGGCATTGAACTGATGGGTTATGTCAATCCTTTTTTAGTGAATGTTTACCAACAAAAGCCTTACAGAAGAAATCAATTTCAAGAAGGCAATGACAATGGCTATTTGGTGACAAGGGAAAATGGATTCCCTTATTTAATTCCTAATACCTCATTTTCGTCGGCTATTATAGATATCAGTAATCCGGAAACAAGAATTTGGATCAAAGACATTATCAAAGACGAAATTATTGCTCGTGGTTTCAAAGGATGGATGGCTGATTTTGGGGAAGCATTGCCATTTGATGCTATTTTAGATAGCGAAGACCCTGCCACTTACCATAATGAATATGCAGAAGATTGGGCGAGACTGAATAAAGAAGCTGTGGAGGAAGTAGGTTTAGAAGATGAGATTGTGTTTTTTAGTCGATCAGGCTATACTCGAAGCCCGGGAGAGAGTACATTGTTTTGGCTAGGAGACCAATTGGTGGATTGGGGTGAAAACGACGGGATTAAATCAGCAGTAACCGGTCTGTTAAGCAGTGGAATGTCTGGGTTTTCCTATATGCATACTGACATTGGAGGCTATACTTCTTTTAATGTGGGTATTGGTCCGGTGATTACCAGAAGTAGAGAATTGCTAGAGCGTTGGACGGAAATGAACGCTTTTACAGTGGTATTTAGAACGCATGAAGGATTAGGACCAACATCTAATCATCAAATATATGAAGATGAAGCTTCCATTCAACATTTTGCGAAATGGGCAAAAGTGTTTAATGCCTTGTTGTTTTATAGAAAACAATTGGTGGAGGAAGCCTCCTTGACGGGAAATCCAGTAGTTCGACCGCCATTTTTACATTATCCTGGAGATGTCAATGTGTTGGATTTAACCTACCAACAGTTTATGTTTGGAGATCAGTTTATGGTAGCGCCGGTAACAGAAGTAGGCGCCACATCAACAGATATTTATTTGCCGGAAGGAGATTGGGTTAATCTATGGAACGGAGATGAAGTTAACTCCTCGGGACAAACGTACACCATTAATGATATCCCGGATCGACCGGCCGTATTTTATGTAAAAGGGTCGACAGTTGCCGCTCAGTTCATTCAAAATATGATTGATGCTGGGATTTATGAGTAACTGAAAATCTTTGTTTATGTTTTATTGTATTGAAAACGGCTTTATATATTAGGTCATCCTGAATTTTTTTTCAGGATCTAAAAAGTTAATTTATTTCTTCATTTTATGGAATTTTTCTCATATTCTTCTCTTAATTGTATGAAAGAAGGATTTATCTATATTATGTCTAATTATAATAGAACAGTTTTGTATGTAGGTGTAACAAATGATATAGAATGAAGAGTGATTCAACACAAAAGTGGAGTTGGCTCTAAATTTACTTCAAAATACAAAGCTTATTATTTGCTGTATTATGAGCGATTTTTTTCAATTTCAAATGCAATAGAAAGAGAGAAGCAATTGAAACGATGGCATCGAGAATGGAAATGGAATCTTATTAAAGAGATGAATCCATATTTAGTAGATTTGTCAATGGAATGGATTTAGAAGATCCTGAATCAAGTTCAGGATGACACTCCGATTTAAATATTGAATAATTATTGAAGGCAAAGTATTAAAAGGCTTTTAGCAAGTAAATACCATGAAAAACAAATACCTCGAACACGTCTTAGTGATGTTAGATCAAATAGAAGTGAAAGTAAAAGACACCTTTTCAAATTTGTCAGATGAACAATTGAGTTGGCAGCCAAATTCAAAAACATGGAGTATTGGAAGTGGTATTGATCACTTAGTCTTATCTAATAAAATGTATTACGAAGTTTTAAATGCCGTTAAAACAGATACCCAATATAAAGGGATATGGACAAAGCTTCCACTTTGGAATACAGTTTGGGGAAAGATTCTAATTGGTTCTGTTGATCCTGTAAAGAATAAAAAAACGAAGACAACCAAAGATCTAGACAATATCGGCCATTCCTACACCCAACAAATTATTCAAGATTTTTTAGATACCCAAGACAAACTAAAACAATTGGCAAAAGAATTGGATCATCTTGATCATGAAAAAATTGTCATTGCCTTTCCCACCATCAAAAGCATTACCATGAAAGTAAATGTTGCCTTTGAAGTGTTATGGAAGCATGAGATCAAGCATTATAATCAAGCTGTGAGAGTAATGGAAAGTTCTGGGTTTCCTAAGTAAAAAAATCCAGACGTATATATTAAACTGGGCTTTAGGATAATTTTAAAATTTGAGTTTGCTAATTGTCCATTGTAAATTGCCTACTGATTCACTCTCTTAAACAACTTACTAAAACTCATCATCGCCATTAAATTACTGATTTTTAATTGACCGCTCATTACTGCTGTTTCTGGTGATAGTTTACCTAATTCAACATCTTGATATACAGAAGCTTCACTGCTAACAGTACAATCAGCGGTATCAGATAATCCTTCAGAAACCATACATTTTCCTTGATCAACCACAACGGTAAACTGTCCGCCACCTTCACCTGAAATATCAAAATTAAAAGTTTGGGACACATTGGCGGCTTTCTCCGTCTTTAATCTTTCTGGTAAGGAATGAATAATGGCCTTAGCTGTAAGACTTACTGAACTTACCTTACTTTCTCCACTTACACTACTCTCATTGTAAACTTTCTTATACTTCACGTCATCAATAATCATCTTAGCTAAGATCTCTCTCATAATTTGAGATGTACCGCCAACTATAGTTCCTATTCTTGCGTCTCTATAAGCTCTAGAAATTGGATAATCATTCATAAATGCATAGCCTCCATACATTTGGAAACAGGTATCAATTATTTTATTGGATAATTCGGTGCAATGTAATTTCACCATAGAACACTCTTTAACCGGAATCATTCCATTAGCAAATTGCCAGCTAGTATAATACGTCAATTGTTTAGCGGCTTCTAATTCGGTAAACATATTCACCATATCGTGTCTAAGGACTTGATATTTCTTAATTTTTCTACCAAACGTTTCTCGTTCATCCATATATTTCAAGGTTTCACTCAAAACATGTTCAGAAGCTGCATTCGCCATGATGCCCGCCACTAGTCGTTCTAATTGAAAACTCTCCATGATATAAAAGAAACCCATATTCTCCTCACCAATTCTATTACTCACCGGAACACGAACATTATCAAACGCTAATTCTCCTGTATCTGAAGAATGCCAGCCCATCTTATCTAAATTTGTAGATGTAAAACCTTTTGTCCCTTTTTCTACAATAATCAAGCTAATGCCATTTACGCCGGCTTTGGTATCGGTTTTACAAGAAACAACCACAAAGTCTGCATGCACACTATTAGTTATAAAGGTTTTGGAACCATTGATAACGTATTCGTCTCCATCACGCACAGCGGTTGTAAGCATTGCAGATACATCCGAGCCACCGCCGGGTTCTGTAACTGCTATGGCAGCTAACATGTCTCCATTAATAGCAGGAGTTAGGTATTTCTTTTTTAGTGCATTGCTTCCAGCTTCTGCTAAATGGTTGGTGGCCATATATTGATGTACACTAACCATTGCGGTTACACCGCCAAAGCCACATTTACACAATTCTTCTAAATAGGTAACTGAATAAAAGAAATCGGCTGCACTGCCACCATAAGCTTCATCGTGATTAATACCCAAATAGCCTTGATCGCCTAACTTTTTAAGAAGCTCTTTAGGAATCCGTTTGTCTTTTTCCCATTGCTCGCCAAACGGTACAATTTCTTTTTGTACAAACGCTCTAACACTTTCCCTAAAAAGCTCATGTTCCTCATTAAAATACAATGACTTCATCTTTTCTTACAATTTGTATAAATATAGTATTTATCAAACGAACGTTTGTTTATACCTTGAATTAATTAATTCGTTTCTTAACTTTTATCAACAATAGAGTGTTTAATCTTGTTTTTGATGTATTAAACAAAAAAATGTAACTTGCACTTATTATGAATGCAACATACTCTATAAAGGATTTAGAATTATTAAGTGGGATAAAAGCGCATACCATTAGAATTTGGGAGCAGCGATACGGATTATTCAATCCTGAAAGGACAGATACCAATATCAGGCAATATACTGATGAAGATCTAAAGCTATTGCTAAACATCTCGATTCTTAATTCAAAAGGATATAAAATTTCTAAGATTTCTAAGTTAGATGCTGATCAAGTCTCTAAGGAAACGTTTAAAATATTAAATGAACATAAATCTTCTGATGAGCGAATAGATGGGTTAAAGCACGCCATGTTAACGTTCAATGAAAGCTTGTTTGTTAAGATTATTAATGATGATTCTTTTACAGCAGGTTTTGAAAGAACAGTCGAAAAACTTATTTATCCATTTTTGAAATTGGTAGGAGAGTTGTGGCATACAGGCGCTATAACGCCTTTGCATGAACATTTTGCGAGTGCCTTGATTCGGCAAAAGCTAGTGGTTGCCATTGATCTATTGCCAGTGCCTAAAGGAGTTTCTTCAGAAGGATTCATTTTGGTTTGTCCGGAAGGTGAAATGCATGAAATTGGGTTGTTGTATGCTAATTATATTATTCGGAGTAGGGGCGTATTTACATTGTATTTGGGTACGAATGTACCTGCAACTGATGTCTTAAAAGTTTGGGAGACTTCTGGTATTGAAAACATCCTTATCAACATTGTTGTCAATAATAACAAGCTCAATGATTTTGTTAAAACACTTTATGATCAAATGTCTGAAAATGATAAAATGTATTTAACGGGCTCTCAAATTGATAAATTGATGATTGATAATGATTTAAGTAATGCGCAGCATTTAAAAAGTGTGAAAGAATTGATTGAAGAGATAGAAAAAAGAAAATTGCATTAGGATATTTAATTTATTTTGTTTAACTTTGAATAGTAAACATTAAACAAAAAGATATGTTTCAGCAAGAACTAACAAATACGGTAAAGTACTTAAAGCCTTTCGCTTTAAAATTGACGCATAATGCAGCAGATAGTGAAGATCTTTTACAGGAAACATTGTTTAAAGCGTTAAGTAACGAGGGAAAATTTAAAGAAGGGACTAACTTAAAAGCATGGTTGTTTACAATAATGAAGAATATCTTCATTAATGATTATAGAAAGAAAGTTAAACGACCAACACTTATTGATACAACAGAGGGGCAGTTTTTCTTAAACAGTACTGTAACCACAGCCAACACTGCAGTAGCAAGTATAGAGAAGGATAATATTATGATGGTGATTAGGTCGTTAGATATTCCTTATAGAGTTCCATTTATGCTTTACTATAAAGGTTATAAGTATGATGAGATAGCAGAAAAATTAAATTTACCTATAGGTACTATAAAGAGTAGAATCTTTTTTGCTAGAAAGCAATTGAAAGAAAATTTACAAGATTACAGAAATTAAATTGGGTTTTATTGTCAAATTTAAAAGGCGAAAGTATTTCAAATACTTTCGCCTTTTTTATAGCTATTATTTAAAAAATAGATTTAAGACATAAGTTTTGAGTCTTTAAATTTTATTTCCCTATTCCTAAATTTTTCAAAGACATACCTTTACCACCTTTTAATCCGGTCATTTTCTTCATCATCTTTTTCATCTGATCGAATTGCTTGATGAAGTTATTGACTTCTTGAATGCTGTTGCCACTTCCTTCTGCCAATCTCTTTCTTCTTGAACCATTTAAAAGGTCTGGATTTTCTCTTTCTGCAGGTGTCATAGAATTAATGATAGACTCTACTTTTTTAAAGGCATCGTCGTCAATATCAACATCTCTGATGGCTTTTCCTACACCTGGTATCATTCCAAGTAAGTCCTTCATGTTACCCATCTTTTTGATTTGGGCAATTTGTTGTTTAAAGTCATTAAAATCAAATGTATTCTTTTTGATTTTTTGCTCTAACTTCTTCGCTTCCTTTTCATCAAATTGTTCCTGAGCTTTTTCTACAAAGGATACAATATCACCCATGCCCAAAATTCTTTGAGCCATTCTTTCCGGATGAAAAACATCAAGTGTTTCTAATTTCTCACCACTACTGGCAAATTTAATTGGTTTATCTACGGTATATTTAATTGATAATGCAGCACCACCTCTTGTGTCACCATCTAATTTGGTTAAAACAACACCATCAAAATTAATTCTTTCGTTGAAAGCTTTTGCGGTGTTCACGGCATCCTGACCCGTCATAGCATCTACTACAAACAAAGTCTCTTGTGGCTGAATGGCACTTTTTACATTGGATATCTCAGTCATCATTTGCTCATCCACCGCTAAACGACCTGCAGTATCTACAATTACAACATTATATCCTTTTGTTTTAGCGTATTGAATAGCATTTTGAGCTATAGAAACTGGATTTTTATTTTCAGGCTCGGCATATACTTCAACATTGATCTGTCCACCCAAAACTTTTAATTGCTCAATAGCGGCAGGTCTATAAACATCACAAGCTACTAACATTGGCGCTCTGCCTAATTTTGTTTTGATATGTAAAGCTAATTTACCAGAGAAGGTAGTTTTACCAGAACCTTGCAGACCAGAGATTAAAACAACTGCAGGCTGACCTTTTAGATTGATTTCTTGAGCGGTTCCACCCATGAATTCCGTCATCTCGTCTTTAACGATTTTCACCATTAACTGACTTGGATTGACAGACGTCAATACTTTTTCACCAATAGTTTTAAGTCTAATTTTTTCTGTAAACTCTTTAGCCGTCTTATAGTTAACATCTGCTTCTACTAAAGCTCTTCTAATTTCTTTAATAGTAGCGGCAACGTTAAGCTCGGTTATCTTAGCTTCTCCTTTTAAATTCTTAAATGCCGAATCTAATCTGTCTTGTAAATTTGCAAACATGTTTTTGTTTTTTGCTTTACGCAAAACGCTTTAAGCTTAACGCTTATGCGTTCGCATAATAAATTGTATTTTATCGCTTATTATCAATAAGCTTAAAAGTTAGTAATAAGTAAGTCTAATTACATTACTTAGATACTTAGCTAAACGAACTACTTGTCTGGTGTAACCATACTCATTATCATACCAAGCGTAAATAATTACATTTTTCTTATCAGCAGAAATTAAATTAGCAGGCGCATCCACAACACTAGCATGTGAGTTACCAATTACATCAGTGGAGACAAACTCGTTTGATGTAGAGTAGTCAATTTGTTCTGCTAATGCTCCAAAAGCCGAAGCTTCTTTCAATGTATAATTTACCTCATCAATATCATCAGCAGCATTTTCTAAATTTAGACTTAAAATAGCTAATGAAACATTGGGTGTCGGTACTCTTACTGCATTTCCAGTCATTTTACCCGCTAACTCAGGAATTACTTTTGAAACGGCACTTGCAGCACCAGTTTCAGTAATTACCATATTCATTGGAGCCGATCTTCCTCTTCTGTATTTCTTGTGGTAGTTATCCAACAAGTTTTGATCGTTTGTATAAGAGTGAACCGTTTCAATATGTCCACTAACAATACCGTATTTCTTCTTTATAACATCAATTATTGGAACAATAGCATTGGTGGTACAAGAAGCAGCCGACCAAATATTATGATCTTCTGATTTGAATTGTAAATGGTTAACGCCATGGACAATATTTGGAATGTTGCCTTTACCCGGTGCAGTAAGTAATACGTTGCTTACGCCCTTACTTTTTAAATGTAACGATAAACCTTCTTGGTCTCTCCAAACACCTGTATTGTCAATCACCAAAGCATCTTTAATACCATATTGTTCGTAATCAATATCATCAGGATTTTTAGCGGTGATCATATGTACTTTATGACCATTAATAATCAAAGCTTGATTTTCAAGATCTTCAATTACTGTTCCTCTAAATTTACCATGAACTGAATCCTTTCTTAATAGACTAGCTCTTTTTAAGATCGCAGCATCAGTATTTTCTCTGGTAACAATAGCTCTCAATCTCAATTGCTCCCCTTTACCGGTTTGCGTCATAATTTCACGAGCAGCCAATCGTCCAATTCTACCAAAACCATATAGAACAACATCTTTAGGTTTTAATTGCTTCTTATCTTTTCCAATAAAGTTGGCTAATTTTTCACCAACAAATTCATTGATGTCTTTGTATTTACTTCCATCGGTTAGCCATTGCTTACCTAACACCCCTAAATCAATTCTAGAGGGAGCCATTTCTAAAGCATTAATAGCTTTCGCTAAATCAACAGAAATGTCTAGGGTTAATGGTTTATTGATGAAATTTCTGGCATATTCATGATGGTTAAGTACTTCACTAGCACGTGCATCAACTAATTGCCTTCTAAATAATATTAATTCTACTGAATGATCAAACCAAAGATTACCAACTAAGTTAATTAGTTCTAATGCTTTCTTCTCTTTAGCGATCCAATATTCAGTTTTACTAGCTGCAGCTTGAGACATAAATTTGGAAATTATAAATGATTAATAGTCTATTGTCCTAAATAGTTTTTCAATAATTTACTTCTTGAGGTTGCCCGTAGTTTGTTTATCGCTTTATCTTTAATTTGTCTAACCCTTTCTCTTGTTAAGCCAAATTTTTCTCCGATATCTTCTAAAGACATAGCGTGTTGCACGCCAATACCAAAGTAATATTTAATAACGTCTCTTTGTCTTTCCGTTAAAGTACTTAAAGAGCGTTCAATTTCTGTTCTAAGTGATTGTTTGTATTCTAAATCAGAATCCGTTTTAGCAATATTGTTGTTTTCTAAAACATCTAATAATGAATTACTTTCACCTTCTTGGAAGGGAGCATCAACAGATACGTGACGAGAAGCAACACCCATTGTGGTTTCTACTTCTTCTCTATTAATTTCTAATACCTCTGCTAATTCATCAGCAGTTGGTTCTCTTTCAAACTCTTGCTCTAAAGCAGAAAATGCTTTGTTGATCTTGTTTAAAGATCCAACTTTGTTTAGAGGTAATCTTACTATTCTTGATTGCTCAGCTAAAGCTTGCAAAATAGATTGTCTAATCCACCAAACAGCATAAGAGATAAATTTGAAACCTCTTGTTTCATCAAATCTTTGTGCGGCTTTAATTAAACCTAAGTTTCCTTCATTGATTAAATCACTTAAAGAAAGACCTTGATTTTGATATTGTTTAGCTACTGAAACTACGAATCTTAAATTCGCTTTAGTTAGTTTTTCAAGTGCTATTTGATCACCTTGTTTGATTCTTTGTGCTAAGTCTACTTCCTCTTCTGGAGTTAATAGATCTACTTTTCCGATCTCTTGTAAATACTTTTCAAGAGATTGACTCTCTCTGTTGGTTATGGATTTAGTGATCTTTAGTTGCCTCATATTATTGCGCTATACAGTTTATTACAGAAAAATTAGTGTGCAAAGATAGGTAAATTGAGTGGGATAATCATTTATAAATCTTTACTATTTTCTTGCATAATTGAACAAAATTTCTTAGTCTTCCGTATAATTATTAATAATTAATGTGCAAAGAATTTTGATAAAAGTTTTTTTTATTTAAAATTGAGAGTATAATTGCAGCTATGAGCGATAAAAAAGAATTTACGGTAGAGCAAACCTTTAGAGCTTCACCAGCTATTTTGTTCAAATTTTTAACTACTCCATCTGGTTTAGTTCAATGGTTTGCAGATCACGTTGACAAAACGGGTGATAAATACTCGTTTTTCTGGAATGGAGCCGAAGAACGAGCAGAAGTTACGATGTACAACGAAAATGAGCTTTTAAAGATGCAATGGGAAGATGAGGACGAATACATCTTATATCGCATTGATAAATCTGAAGTAACAGGAGAGACAATTTTATTTGTAACAGATTTTGCTGAGGAAGATGAAATGGATGATCAAATTCAACTTTGGGAAAGCCAATTAGAAGATTTAGCTAAATGTATGGGAGGATAAAACTTCTGAAATCTCCAATCGTTAACATATAAATGGGTATTCAATTAGAATCCTAGTTTTCAAATAACGATTAACGAATGCAGATTATCGATTTAAGAATGAATGTGAATTCAATTTTTTAATTACCAAACTTTAACTACAGCAATAACCTACCTCCAAATAAGTTATATTTTCAAACTTTGAAAACAAATTAAACTACTTCTTATTGAAAAGGGTTGATAAAATATTACTTTCTTTATTTATAGGCCCACTCGTAATCACCTTTCTCGTAGCAGATTTTATTTTTTTAATGATGTTTCTTTTCAAGTATATCGATGATATGGTTGGTAAAGGAATTGAATTGTCATTGATAGCCAAGTTAATCGGGCTTTATTCTTTAACCATTTTACCCATGGCTTTGCCTTTAGCTATTCTTTTAGCTTCTAACATGACTTTAGGTGGTTTGGCAGAAAGATCCGAATTAATTGCTTTCAAAACAGCTGGAATTTCTCTGAGCCGAATCATTCAAGGACTCTTTATTTTTATTCTTTTATTATCTGCGGGCGCTTTTGTATTTAGTAATAATGTATTGCCTTGGACCAACTTACAATTCTATTCTCTTTTACATGACATTAGGCGACATAAGCCGGCATTAGATATTGAAGAAGGCGTTTTTTACAATGGCATCAATGGGTTTACTTTTAAAATTGGAAGTAAAGAAGATAATAAGCAGATTAATGACATCATCGTTTATGATCATACCTCCGGTAAAGGCAATGATAATCTTGTAATGGCCGACAAAGGGGAGTTGGTAATGACCAACGATGGAAAATACCTGATTATGACACTTTACGAGGGCAAACAATATAAAGATGTAAAGCAACGAACGGAGAAGGATAACAAAAAAATGTATGAACGGGTAGAGATGGAATTCAAAGAGTTTCGTAAAGTTTTTGATTTATCGGAGTTTGAAATGGATCAGACAGATGCGCGCCTTTGGAAAGACAATTATCATATGTTGAATATTCAACAGCTAACGGTTAAAAATGACAGCTTGTATTCTGATATTAGTAAGGTAAAAAAGAAAGTTCAGGATTATACTAAGTCATTTTTGTCAATTACTAATCCAGCGGAAACCGATAGCATTTTAAAACAAGCTAGAAGCTATGTTGATTTTAATCTGGACTCACTCTCCATTGATACGGTAATGGCTACGCCAATGGTGTTAGAAATTAAAAACAAAGCGATTGATAATGCCCGAAATGTAAAATCTTATGCGGAAAGCATGGCTAATCAAATTGTATACAAAGAAAAAGCTGTGGCCTACAATTCAATGATGATTCATAAAAAGTTCACCCTGTCTTTTGCATGTATTGTTTTATTTTTGATTGGAGCGCCAATGGGGGCTATAATTAGAAAAGGTGGCTTTGGAATGCCAATTTTAGTGTCGGTAGCATTTTTTATTACCTTTCATGTGTTAAGTATTACCGGAGAGAAATTAGTAAAACAAATGATTTGGTCGCCGGCATTTGGGATGTGGTTTCCACTAATGATTTTAACGCCAATTGGTATTTTTCTAACGTATAAAGCCACTAGGGATTCCCGATTGTTTAACTTTGATTCTATGGTTAGATCTTTAAAAAGTATAAATTTTATTGGCAAACTAATTAAGAAACGTAATTAATTTGACTCACTCAATCAAACAATAAAAAATGATTTGGGCGATTGCCATCTTAATAGCACTAATCTTAACTACTTACTTAGTATTCCCTTTGTTTACTATTCTTTTGGCTGAATTTAGAAAGGAAAGGGAAGTTGTTTCGAATGGAGCATCTTTCAAAATATATTTATTGATGGCTGCGCACAATGAAGAACAAGTGATTGGGGCAAAGTTGGATTCTATCTTGCAATCAAATTTTAATAAGGAAAAACTTGTTTGTTATATCGGATCTGATGCTTCTACGGATCAAACCAATGTCATCATAGAGAAATATTCCGATCGTCTTAATTTACATTTCATTTCGTTTGATCATAGACAAGGCAAGCCGGCTATCATTAATCAGTTGGTAGAAAAAGTGAAAGCTGAAAATAATCTAACGGAAAACGATCTTTTCTTATTAACAGATGCTAATGTTACTTTTCACCCTGATTTTATTTCAGAAATGGTTACATCATTCAACGACTCAAAAGTCGGCTTAGTAGATGGGAACATTCAAAATCCAGCTACACAAAGTGGAATTGGTACCAGTGAAAGCCAATATTTACAATTAGAAACCAAAATCAAACAAGCGGAAGGCAAACTTTGGGGTTGTTCCATGGGACCATTTGGTGGTGCTTTTATGATGCGAGCACAATTGTTTCAGCCTGTGCCGAATAACTTTTTAGTAGATGATTTTTTTATTTTTTATCATGTTGTAAAAGCCGGGAAGCAAGCTATATTTAATAAGAATGCCATTTGTTATGAAGCGGTTAGCGGCGATCTCAAAGAAGAGTTTCGCAGAAAAGTTAGAATTTCTACCGGAAACTTTCAAAACACAGCTTATTTCTTTCCATATCTCTTGAAGCTTTGGAAAACGCATAATTTAGTTTTCATTTTACATAAATTATTGAGATGGTTAAGTCCTGTGTTTGCCTTAGCTATACTGGTAATTGCTGCAATTGGCAGTGTTCACAATTCTATATGGAGGAACTTTTATGTTATTATGATTAGTTTATTAGTAGGTATACCTGTGCTAAATTACCTTCTAAATCAGCTAAATTTGAAGTTGAAATGGTTACAAGGTTTATCTTATTTAATAATTATGAACATTGCACTATTTATTGGGTTAATTAAGTTCATTAAAGGAGTTAGAACAAATGTCTGGGAGCCAACAAAAAGGAAAATATAAATTGGATACTGTTGAAGAGGCGATAGCCGATATTAAAGCAGGGAAAATTGTAATTGTAGTAGATGATGAAGACAGAGAGAATGAAGGCGACTTTATTACTGCTGCCCATAATGTAACGCCGGAGATCATCAATTTTATGGCTACACATGGTAGAGGATTAATCTGCATGCCAATCATTGAAGATAGATGTGATGAGCTAGGATTAGAGTTAATGGTGGGTAGAAATACCGCTTTGCATTCTACACCGTTTACAGTTTCTGTAGATTTAAATGGAAATGGCTGTTCAACAGGAATTTCTGCAAAGGATAGAGCCAAAACCGTTCAAGCTTTGATTGATCCAAAAATGAAAGCCGAAGATTTTGGTAAGCCTGGACATATATTTCCTCTAAGAGCTAAGAAAGAAGGTGTTTTAAGAAGAACAGGTCATACAGAAGCTACCATTGATTTAGCACGTTTAGCAGGTTTTGAACCAGCAGGTGTCTTGGTAGAAATAATGAATGAAGACGGTACAATGGCAAGAATGCCTGACTTATATAAAATTGCCGATCGATTCGATTTAAAGATTATTGCCATAAAAGATTTAGTGGCGTATAGATTACGAACTGAGAATCTAATTGAAAAGGAAGTAGCTGTTGATTTGCCAACCAAATACGGAGATTTTAAATTGGTAGCCTATACGGAAACACAAACCAAAGAGCAACATTTAGTGCTTAGAAAAGGCGAGTGGGCAGAAGATGAGCCTGTATTGGTAAGAGTTCATTCTTCATGTGTTACTGGTGATATTTTAGGATCACTTCGTTGCGACTGTGGCGATCAATTACACAATGCCTTAAAAATGATTGAAAAAGAAGGCAAAGGAGTGTTAGTGTATATGATGCAAGAGGGAAGAGGCATCGGTTTATTGAATAAACTGAAAGCCTACAAACTACAAGAAGAAGGCAGAGACACCGTAGAAGCGAACTTAGAGTTAGGGTTCAAAGCCGATCAACGGGATTATGGCATTGGTGCACAAATTTTAAGAAGTGAAGGTGTTTCTAAAATCAAATTGATTTCTAATAACCCTAAAAAGCGAGTAGGTTTAATTGGCTACGGATTAGAAATAGTTGAAAATGTTGGTATTGAAGTGATTCCTAACATCTTCAACGAAAAATACCTGGAAACCAAGCGCGATAAAATGGGCCACGATATTTTGAAAGGGTAAGTCATTCAATAGCTTAGTTTTTTTAGCGTTGCTTCGCCCGGGCTTTCCGTTCAAAGTCCTCGTTTGTTTCGATAAAAATCGCCCCAAACTGTGGGCTTTCCACTACAATCCCTAACGCAAATGATATTCACATCAGTCGTTCGATGAATGCGATCAACTCACCAATTACATCGTCCAAACGAGACGCTTGAACGAGTGAGATCGAAAAGCGCTTTAATAATTAAAATTGTCCGGGAATGTTCGCGTAATCTGTTTTATCAGCGTTACTTTTTAAACTGACCTGAGCCCATGTTGGTGTTATCACCAACATGATTAATTACTAATCAATTCAACTCATTAAACGCCTTCAAATTATCATGCGCTACACCAACCGATTTCGCCGTTAACTCATAATTTTTCATGTACAACTTCGTTTGGTCATTCACTTTCTTAAAATGATATTCCAAATACGTTTCAATATCCATTGGCATCACCATCGGTGCCAACGTTAACAAAGTTTTAATGACAAATGGTGACATAACTAATCCAATACCAAAAGGTCGTTTTACTTGATGCTTGGCTTCTAAAGTGCTAAATACTTCATCGTAAACTTTAGGCAATTGTTGAAGTATAGCAGTATTCTTTTTAAGTTCTTGGAACTTCCAATCATTGGCTTCCAAGGCAGTTAAAAACGAGGTTAAGAATGCTGTAGGGAAAAGTGCTTTATGTTGAATGTTTTTGTCTGATCCAGCTCTTAATTTTCCATCCTTGAAAGCTTTTATCACCTCATCTCTTCTCTTGGGTTCCCCTGAAAAAGGCGTAGGCGCCAGTGGAGGAAACCAATAAGCCGTGCCCGGCGGATCAACACTTTCTGTGGCTAAAGGGGTTGCATAACTAATTAAAGTAATCATGCCTTCCACAATTTGTTCCACAGGAAAGTATTGTATTAGAAATTGGTAGTCTTGTGGGCTGGGTTGAAGCATTACAATAGTTGGCTCACCCAACAAATGGCTTTTAAATTTTGCAAAATCAAAGGATTGTAAGGCCGTAGAAGAAATACACAAATAGATTTGATCCCATTTAGTTTTTCCAACTTCCTCAAAAGAACTAATCAATGCATAATCTTTAAAATGGATAGGCTTTTTAAGCGACTTGTCCTTATTCATATGGTACAGCACACTGCCTTTCGACATTTCTCCTACATATTTATCCCGTACATAAAAAGTAACTTGATGACCGCCCATGGCTAAATGTCTGCCATAAACCAATCCAACTGCGCCCGCACCAATAATGAGGATATTTTGCTTCATATAATAAAGTTAAGCTAAATGCTTTAATGGCGGAATAACAATTGTTAATTTGGAGGGTAGCAATCAATAGCTTAATCTAAATTAACAATCTCCCTGTCGTCCACATCTCACAAATAACAGTTTATCATAATTTACTTCACCAAAATAGAATCTGCAATCTCAAAGATCAACTGACCTCCCTTCATCGTTTCTATCTAGGAAGAAGTGTTTGGAAGAAAAATTGATATTTTGTTTAACAGCTGCTGCATAATTGTAGCAAAATATTGCAACAAGCAGAAGAGCGTTGGCAAGAAAGAATGCGGCAGGTTGCGTTGGGTTTTACGAGGGGCGTTCATTCTTTCTTGATTTTTTTGTTTCGTTTTTTATCAAGAAAAAATGAAAAATAATATTGAATATGTATAATGTTTACTTCACCAAAATAGATTCCCAACACGAATCGGCAATTTCGTAGATCAATTCATCAGTTAAGTCAATTTTACCCATCAACGTGAGGTTGACGATAGCAACGAGTGGTCCGTAGGTCATGGCAAAAATGGCGAGTGGCGGCAATTGTTTAAACTTAAACCCATGGTCTAACTCATCCATCATTTTCTTAATCGGTTCAATTAATTTGGTGGATTCATCCATGCGTTGATCAATATTCAAACTCACATCAGAGTAGCGCTCCAAATACCTAAATTCTTGTGGATTGGCGATATAATAATGAACCAATGCATAAACGATATTTCTAAAATTAGTTTGTATATCAAGGTTAAATTGAAAATGGTTCACAATAAACGCCATGAACTTATTCGTCAACTCGTCGAATAGCGTGCTATACAATACTTCCTTACTCTTAAAATACTTGTAAATAGTGCCTTTACCAACATTGGCAACCTTGGCAATCATATCGGTTGATGTGCCGGCAAATCCAAATTCATTGGTCACCTTCAAAGTAGCATTGATGATATCCGTTCTTTTATCTGACATGGTGACTTAACTGTGTGTGCCCCAAATTTATAATATTCTTGAACAGATTACGAACCTTCATTTTAACAAAAGTCAATAAATACACAATTAAAAAAGACTGACTAGTCAGTCTTTTGAAAATAATTCACTAATTTTGACAAAAACGATACATCATGAACTTGAAAGTAAAAGAAAAAGACATTAAGAATTACGATGAAATTTTTGATGTGAAAGACTACGATAAAAGAGCAGAAGGAGCACAGTCGGCTACCGATAAATTTTACACCTTAATTACAAAGTTTTATGAAAAAGGTTGGGGAGAATCATTTCATTTTGCACCGCGTAAAAAAAGGGAGAGTTTTCATGATAGTATTTTACGACACGAGCATTATTTAGCCAATAAGTTGGCCATCAACAGCAACGATAAAGTGTTAGATGTGGGGTGTGGCGTAATGGGGCCGGCTAGAAATATTGCTAAACTGACCCGGGCCGATATCACGGGTATCACCATCAACGAATATCAAATTGAAAGATGTAAGGAGTTAAACAAAGACACCGAAGTGAATCATTTATTGCATCCTATTCAAGGTGATTATATGCAAATGCCTTTCGAGGACAATACGTTTGATAAAATGTATGCAATTGAAGCCTTGTGCCATGCGCCCAGCTTAGATGGTGTATACGAGCAAATCTACAAAAAATTAAAACCGGGCGGCAAAGCCTTCTTTTATCAATGGGGGATGACGGATAAATACGACCCTAATAACCCTCGCCATGTCAAATCAAAAGAAATGATTGAATACGGCAATAGCATTACTCGATTAAAAACACTGGCTGAAATTGATGAAAAGCTAGCCAACTCTAAATTAATAGTAGAAGAAGCGGTTGATTTGGCGGCACATATTGCCAATGATGATATTACATGGTACAGCACATTAGAAAGTGGATGGTCGCTCTCTCAAATCAGGCATACAAAATTGAGTAGAACGGCAGTGGGTTTGATGCTAAGAACTTTTGAAGCTTTAGGTATTTTTCCAAAAGGCATTAGTAAAACTCAAAAGTTGTTATTGGTGGCAGCCGATGGTTTGGTAGAAGGCGGGAAACTGGGCATTTTTACACCGATGTATGGCATATTGGTCAGCAAACCAAAATAGAAGTAAGAATGGTTGTGATAAGTGCATTAACTTCTTTCTTTGGATATCAGGTTTATAAATTTAAATCTCGAAAACGGCGATATGTTCCTCAGCCTAAGGCTTTATTAAAGAGGGCAGAACGATATCCTGAACCTTTCCCCAATGGATGGATTAATATATGTGCCTCCAAGGAAATTAAAAACGGTCAGGTTAAAGAAGTAGAAGCGTTTGGGCAAAAACTGGCTGTCTTTAGAGGCGAAGATGGTAAAGTAGGCGTGTTTGATGTTTACTGTCCGCATTTGCAAGCCAATTTAGCCGATGGGAAAGTGGTGGGCAATCACTTGGTTTGTCCCTTTCACGCTTGGGAATTTAATCATACCGGAAAATGCCAAAGAATTCCTTATTCTGAAGGAGTGCCTTCGCATGCCAAAGCCAATGCTTGGACAGTAAGGGAATGTTGGGGATTAATTTTAGTGTGGTATCATAAAAATGATGAAACACCGAATTGGCTGCCCGATAAATACTTGCCGGAGCTATCGGAATACAAATACCACGGTAAAAAGACCGATTTGTTGCATATTCATTTACAGGATTTTGCAGAGAACGGAGCGGATTATGCGCACTTTAAATATGTACATGACCTTTTAACCATACCTTTCTCTAATCGCTTTGTAGCTTTAAAACATTCCTTAGAAATTCAATTTGGAGAAGGAGAAGAAAGTCATTTAGCCTGGTTTACCGACAAAGCACAATTGGTTTGGAAGAAAAGTCAAAAGGTGATCAAACAAGGTGGTGGCGAAGCTTTGGTCACTTATTTCGGACCGGGATTTTTGGTTTTTAGATTCACTTCTAGAATTGCCAAAGATGTAATTTTGCTCAAAAGTTTCACGCCATTGGGACCGCTTAGACTTCGAATGGATGACTACATTTACGCACCCAAAGGGACGAATAGGTTAGCCATCAAGTATATTCTAAGAGAAGCGGCAGCGCAGTTTAAAGACGACATCATGATTTGGGAGAAAAAGGGCTACAGTGAAAAACCATTGTTGGTAAAAGGCGATGGTCCCATTATGCAAATGCGAAAGTGGTATCAGCAGTTTTATAGTTGAGTGCCACGTGTAAACACCAATCGCCAGCAACACTCGAGTGCCGTACTAATTTGAACGACAGCGCATTGTGTATTAGGCTACGCCAATTCATTTTGTATTCAACTTTTAAAAAAAAATCAAAGAATCTTGGCCATTTTGCATTAAGAATGCGTGGCTATTATTCACCAATTTAAGTACAGTAGCGCACCAATAGTTAAATACCCTTAACGACTTAAACCTAATGATTTGATTGAAGTCAAAGTCATAATTCTAAACTAAAAAAAGTATTATGAAAAACTTGATTAAAATAGTGCCGCTGGTTTTGTTGTCGTTTTTGTTGGCTATCAATGTAAATGCGCAACAGCCAAACAAATCAAAAAAATAACAAACCACGGTAAAAAGCAATAAAAAGCCTGTTGAAAGTAGGCCGCAACAAAACAGTTCATCCAACGCAAAGCGTTATGATCATAAAGAGGTGCATTACAAAACGCCACAAAAGAAAGTAGTTAGTGTGAGAACTGTGCCCAATAAATATGTGGTCAATCACAAAGGCGCCAATTACTATTACGACAACCACAAGTTTTATACTTATGCCGGTGGCAGATATACCGTAATAGCTCCCAAAATTGGTTTTAGAATAAGAACCTTGCCCATAGGTTATGTAAAAATTGTACATCCTAAAAGAAATTATTTTTGGTTCGATGGCATATTTTACATCAATATCAACAACGAATATGAAGTAGTTGAGCCGGAAAGTGGAACCATCATTTACGAGCTGCCCGGCGATTACGAACGCGTAGTAATCGACGGAAAAACCTATTTCGAGTTTTATAATGTATTGTATGAAAAAGTTCAAGTAAATGGTACGAGAGCCTATGAAGTAGTTGGGTATTTCAATCCGTAAACAATAGTAAATAGTAAGCAGTAGTAATTAGTTTTTTCATTCAAACAGTCACTTGCGCCTTGTAAGTGACTGTTTTATTTTCCGCATAACCCCATCAGTATAAATCTCACCCTCGCGCAAGCATCTCGTTTGTGTATGTATCTATCGCAAGTGTATCGCTTGTCATCCAACTCTAGCGCAAGCGTCTCGCTTGTGCTCCTACAACCTCTATTGCAATCGTCTCGCTTGTGATCCAACTCTATCGCAAGTATCTCGCTTGTGTTCCTTTCTGATAAACCCCATCAATGTCTCTCGAAGAGGACGTTGATGAATTTAGATTACCCTCAGCGCAAGCATCTCGCAACCTAGCGCAAGCGTCTCGCTTGTCATTCAACTCTATTGCGAGCATATCGCTTGTGCTCCTACAACCTCTAGCGCAAGCGTCTCGCTTGTGCTCGCTGGCGTCCCGCACGTGACTACCATATCCTAACGCAAGCATATCGCTTGTGCTCCTTTCTGATTAAACCCCATCAATGTATCTCGAAGAGGACGTTGATGAATTTAGATTACCCCAATCGCAAGCATCTCGTAACCCTAGTACAAGCGTCTCGCTTGTACTCCCACAACCATTTTTAGACAAAACATCTTCCAAAGAGCAATCAACTATTCGAACAAATTGTAATTTTGTAACAGATGATAAATGTCAAAAATCTAACGAAAGAGTACAACGGCACAACCGTATTAGATGAACTCTCATTCTATATTGGAGCAAGAGATAAAGTCGCTATTGTTGGGGCCAATGGAGTAGGGAAGTCAACCTTGCTAAGAATATTGGCAGGTGTAGCATTGCCCGACGGTGGAAAAGTAGAATACGATGGCGATAAACCCTCTATCGGATTTTTATTACAAGAGTTAACGGCTATTGAAGATGTAACGATACGCGATTATGTAAGAAAAGAAACCGGTATTGAAAGCATAGCCGCTCAAATGCAATTGTTGGAATATGAATTGGAAGATCCTAAAAAGCTAGAGGCATACGGCGACTTACAATCACTTTTTTTACGATTGGATGGCTACGCATTTGAAAACAATATGAAGAAAACACTCGATGGCTTGGGTTTAACCAATATTGCTTTAGATAGGGCACTGTCAACATTAAGTGGCGGACAGAAAAGTAAGGTACAATTAACCGCTATATTGTTAAAAGGCGTTGACGTTATAATTTTGGATGAGCCGACGAACAATTTGGATTTACCGGCCTTAATTTGGTTAGAGCAATTTATACAAGAGACGTCGGCCACCTGCGTAATGGTATCTCATGACCGAGCTTTTTTAGATAGCGTGGTCACAAAAGTTTTTGAAATAGATTGGGAAAAGCGAAGCATCATAAAGCACAATACGGGCTATACAGAATATTTAGACTTCAAAGCCAAAGAATTGTTTCGTTTAAAGGAGTTGTATCAACAGCAACAAGAGGAGATTGGGGAATTAAAAGAATCTATCAATCTTAAAAAGAATGCTGTAAATCGTTCCGGTGGCAAAGCCAAAGACAATGACAAGTTGATTAGAAATTTCAAGGCCGAAAATTCATCCAATCAATCCGCTAAACAAGCCCGGCAATTAGAGAAGCGAATAGAGCAGATGGATAAGGTAGAGAAGCCCAAGGAGCGAGCGCTCATAAAAATTGAAATTGATGCCTCCCTTGCCATGCGCAAGCATGAAATTAATTTTGATAAAGTAGCGTACCAATATCCGGATGGTTTCGGATTGACGGACGTAAATTTAAGTCTGCCATTTGGAAAGAAAATTGGCATTTATGGAGCCAATGGATCCGGGAAATCAACCCTATTGAAGCTAATATCCGGCGTGCTACAACCCAATAGTGGAGCGATCAATATCGGGCATACCATAGTCATGGGAAATTTGATGCAAGCCCATGAAGACCTGCCACATGAGTTGTCGTTATTGGAATTTCTAAAAAGCAAAAACACTCATTTTGAGAAGAGTGAAGTTTATCACTTACTTCATTTATTTGGTTTTGAAGTAGATGAATATGAGAAAAGCATTTCAAAATTAAGTCCGGGAGGCAGAGCCAGATTGATCATGGCATCTTTTAGTTTGGAAAAAGTAAATACTTTAATCTTGGATGAGCCCACCAATCATATGGATGTGGAGGCAATTGATGCTTTAATTGAATTGCTAAACAACTTTTCCGGCATGGTAATCCTTGTGTCGCACGATAGAAACTTTATCAAAAGCGTCCATCCCGAAATTAATTATTTAGTGGAAGGTGGTAGACTTCGGCACATAAACAGCTATACAGATATGTTTTAATGCCTACAAACAGCCGCTTCATTGTCTATCCGGTAAAATAAAGCAATTACATCCTAGCGCAAGCGTCTCGCTGGCACATATATCTCGCGCAAGCATCTCGTTTGTGTATGTATCTCGCGCAAGCGTCTCGCTTGTGCTCGTTGGCTGTCCGCACATGCCTACCATATCCTAACGGAAGTGCCTCGCTTGTACTCATCAAACATTTAATAACTAAAAATACTTCTCCTTACCCAGCTTGACATCTTCCTTCATCTGCGCCACCAAAGCATCGGTAGAACCAAACTTCATTTCATTTCTCACTTTACCAATTAAAGTTACTTCTAATTCTTGTCCGTAAACATCTTGGTTAAAATCGAAGAAATAAGCTTCTACAAATTGCTCATTGTATTCACCGAAAGTTGGTTTAGAACCGATACTCAATAAGCCATTAAAGCTTTTCTTATTGATTTTACTTTTAATGGCATAAACGCCGGCAGGAGGAATCAATTTATGTGGATTGCTGATTTCAATATTAGCCGTAGGAAAGCCTAATTCTCGTCCTCTTTTTTCTCCATGAACCACTTCACCGCTCAATGAAAAAGGATGTGCTAACAATTCATTCGCCGCTGCAATATCGCCTTCCAAAATAGCTTTTCTAACTTTTGTAGAGCTCACCGAAAGGTCATCAATGGTTTGTTTGGAAATTTCTTCCACTTCGTAATGGAAGTCTTTAGCCAATTTCCTTAACAAGTCAATATCGCCTTTTCGTTCGGCACCAAATTTATGATCGTAACCAATCACAATTTTTTTAGGCATGAAGTTTTTTACCAAAACATCTTTAACATATAGCTCAGCAGGAATGGAGGCAAATTCCTTTGAAAAAGGCGCGATCACAATATGGTCAATACCATAATTAGCAAGGAGCTTTACTTTTTCCTCAATAGTAGTGATTAACTTAAGTTCAAGGTCAGGACGTAAAACCAATCTTGGGTGAGGATGAAAGGTTAATAACACACTTTCGGACTGATTTGCCTTGGCAAGATCGTTTATTCGTTTAATGATTTGTTGGTGGCCGAAATGTACGCCATCATAAGTGCCAATGGTTAAAATGACATTTTCAAATGAAGGTAAATTTTTCCAGCCGTTGTGTACTTGCATAATCTAATTTGCGCTACAAAGGTAAATTTTGATTTGAGATTATTAGGTAGGAGAGGATTAAGTTTAGTTAATTAGAAAAAAGAGGCTTTTCTTTTATCTAAAAAACAGCTTAAATCAGCGATTCATAATTATTCTTATACAGATAAAAAAAAATTTGCGAAGCAAATTATTTATTTGAGTTTGAGTTTGAGTTTGAGTTTGAATCTTGTGTCTTTATTTTACCAAATAGCGATCTACTTACCAAATAACACCTCTTTCTGCTGCCCAATATGCTCTATCAATTCTTCTAAATTCCAAGCATTGTCCAAAGAATATTCACCAATTTTGGTTCTTCTCAATGCTTTTAAATAGCCGCCATTGTCTAATCGCTTACCAAAATCATAAGCTAATGATCTTATGTATGTGCCTTTACTACAATGCACTTCAAATGAGACGTCAGGCATTTCTACATTTAAAATTTTGAAATCATATAGTTCAATGGAACGAGTTTTCATCTTTACTTCCTGTCCTTCTCTAGCTAATTTATACGCTCGTTGACCATCAATTTTAACAGCACTATGAATAGGAGGAATCTGCTCTTGTTGACCAATAAAAGATTTAGCGCAGGAAAGTATTGCTTCTCTAGAAATATGGCTAGTGTCAAATGTGGTTTCAATTTCTGTTTCCGCATCATAGCTTGGCGTAATGGCCCCTAACTGAATAATGCCATCATAAACTTTATCTAAACCTTGTAATTCGTTGATTTTTTTAGTGAATTTCCCCGTGCAAATAATTAAAAGTCCGGTGGCTAATGGATCTAAAGTTCCTGCATGACCAACTTTTAACTTCTTCTTAGGCAATTTTAAAGCGTATCGTATCTTATTGACAACATCAAAAGACGTCCAAGTTTTAGGTTTGTCAACCAACAACATGGAACCTTCCCACATATTTTTATCATATACGTTTTTCGTAAATTCAGACATTTTCAATACTCTTTACTAGATACTTACTACTCAATACTTGATACCAAACTACAGCCACCAAATGGTGCTAATCGCAATCAAACCAATTATAAAACAGTAGTAAGAGAAATAACGCAATTGGCTCTTTTTTACTAGCATAATCATGGCATTACAAGCTAAAATTCCAACAATAAAGGCCGCGATAAATGCTGCAATAAAAGGCAATATCATTTCACTATTAGCCGCTAACTCTCCATCTAACACATCTTTACCCATTTTAGCAAAAATGAGCGGGAGTACCATTAAGAAAGAGAACCTTGCTGCTTTCTCTCTATCAATTTTTAATAAAACGGCTGTAGAAATAGTTGCGCCGGATCTTGAAATTCCAGGTAGAATAGCAATAGCTTGCGCTATTCCAATGATAATAGCATCAACATATCCAACTGATTTTTCAGTTCGTTTTGCTTTATCTGCCAAGAATAGAATAGTTCCAGTTACAATCAAGCAAATCCCAATCAACCAAATGTACTCACCAAAAATACTTTCAATTTGCTTGTCGAAGGCAATGCCAATAAAGGCAGCCGGAATCATTGACAAAACTATTTTGGCAACAAAAATGCGTTCGGCATCGTGTTTACTAAACATCCCTTTGATGAGTTCAGCAATATCTTTTCTAAATACAACAACAGTAGAAAGAGCAGTAGCCGTATGCACTACAATGGCAAACAAAACATCTTCTTTAATTTGAGTGCCTAAGATTTGGCTGCCTAAAATTATATGGCCGCTACTGCTAACGGGTAAAAACTCTGTCAATCCTTGAATAATGCCTAAAATTATGGCTTCAATAACACCCATATCCCTTTAGTTGATTTTTTGGAAATTGTTATTAGTGGCTTGAATAGCCTACGGCTTTTTTATAATCGCGTAAATCTCAATGGCAAATCCTGTAAGAATAAGTATTGGTGCTAAAGTAATTCTCCTTGCACTGTAGATGGCATCTGCATCAAATATGGTTGGATCGCTACTGCCACCGCCTGCCATGGCAATAAATCCGGCAATAATAAAAGCAGCACCAATTAAAACTAAAATGTAATTTATTTTACCAAACAACAATTGATCATTTTCTACTGCTACAGATTCAGTAGGCTCGGTAGCTACTGTATCTCTTTTATCTTTTAACTTTGCCATACTTAGTATAATTCGTCTAATTTCATTCTTAAGTATTTTCTAACTGCTACCCAAGTACTGAAAACTGATAATAAAATTCCAATTACAATTAAACCTATTAAAAGTGTTGGAATTGCGAAAATAAATAAATCTTCTTCTATAAGATGAAAATCATGTTGCTTCTTAACATATAATATACCTGCAAAGATCATCAGAAACGCCAAAACGGCACTGATTACGCCATTTACAATGCTTTTTCTTAAAAAGGGTTTCAAGATAAAAAACCTCGTGGCACCAATTAATTGCATACTTCTTATCAAAAATCGTTGCGAATACATTGCTAATCGAATGGTATTATCAATTAAAGTGATGGCAATTAAAAGGAAAATGAGACAAATAACACCTAGAATTGCGGTTACAGTCTTTAAATTAGAACTCACAAAATCAACAGCTACTTCACTATAACTTATGTTTTTTATCTCTGGAATATTATAAAGGGCAGTTTTTATTTTTTGAATACTGTCCGGTTGAACATAACCTGATTTTAGTTTAATGTAGAAGGCATCATACAAAGGATTTTCTCCTAATTGTTCCATATAATTGTCACCTAATTTACTTTGG
>JAWKKV010000015.1:0-44452 GCA_041393015.1 Chitinophagales bacterium
AAATTATGATGGATTGAAATGGGTTAACGTTGGTACGGGAAAAGATATTAGTATTGCAGAATTAGCAGAGCTTATGTCTGATGCTATTGATTTCAAAGGGCAATTAAAATATGATAGTTCTAAGCCGGATGGAACACTATTAAAAAGATTAGACACAACTTTTATAAATGAACTTGGGTGGGAACCTAAAATTTCGCTAAAAGACGGGATTAAAATGACTTTCGACCATGTTAAACAGCATGGCTATGAAAGAATAGCACCTACTTTATAGCATGAGTATATTATTATGATAGAACGTATTCAAAGTGCGATAGAATGGCGGCAGAGATATTATAAAAATGTGCTGCGTAAGAAAAGATGGAAGCTTAAAAACTTTCTTGATCGTTCAGGAAATGAGAAAGTTAATGAAATCTCAATAATTGTAGTAGGCCGTAATGATAATTATGGTGGTGATTTTTCTAACAGGCTGCGAACTTCTTTAGAGTGGAATTTAAAAAACATCCCCAATCACGAGTTAATCTATGTAGAGTGGAATCCCGTTGAAGGGAAAGACAGCGACTGTTTATGGATTGAAAAAGCACATCCAAAAGCTAAGTGCTATATTGTTTCTAGAGAAATTCACCAACAATTGTCTACCAATCCAAATATTCCTATGATGGAATATTATGCTAAAAATTTAGGCTTTAGAAAAGCAAGCAAAGATTGGATCTTATCAATTAATGCAGACATTTGTATTGGAAAAGATGTTGCTAAAAACATAAAATCAGCCAATAAAAATAAAGTCTATGCCACCCACTACCAAAATATGAATTGGAATGGGGAAATAATAACTCAGGCTTTCTTAGATGATAAGAATTATCAACTTCAAATGTTCGCTGCAGATAATAATATTGCAGGGGTTGTTGGAAATCTAATTTTTACACATCGAGATAATTGGATGAAAGCAACAGGCTACGATGAAAGTCTATCAAGCGTTAGAGCGGGTGTAGATTCTGATGGATTAAAACAACTCTTTTCATTGGGATTACGACCTGGTGTTTTAGGAACACACTTTCATTTCGACCATGGTGATAGTATGATTAATGGCAAGCCCAATCTTACTCATGGAAAAATGGAGCTCTTGAAAAATAGAAAATACCCTTATCAAAATAAAGAGCATTGGGGTTTAGAAAATTATAAAGAAACGAAAATAAGTGATCGAATATGGCAACTAGAAATTTAGTACTTGGAGGAGCAGGAATGATAGGGAGTGCATTGTGCGACCATTTGCTTCAAAAAGGAGAACAAGTAATTAGTCTAGATATTAAGACAGGCTTCGATTTAAGAGCAGATGATTTAAACCAACATAAGGATGTTGACTATGTATGGTTTCTAGCTTGGGATGTCGGCGGATCAAAATATCTTACTAATAAAAATCATCTCTTAAATATTATTAGTAACAATACAATTATATGTAAAAAGGTATTCGATTTTTTAGAAGAAACTAAAATCCCATTTATGTTTGCTACTTCTCAGTTAGCAGCATCTGATAACGTATATGGTGTTACAAAACTCTTAGGAGAACAATGGACTAAAATATTAAACGGTCAACTAGTAAGATTTTGGAATGTATATGGATGGGAAGAGCCAGGAGAAAAATCACATATCATTCCCGATTTAATTTTTCAGGGTTTGCATTATGATAGAATTGAACTATTGTCTAATGGAGAAGAAGAAAGACAATTTATATTTATGGATGATTGCGTAAACCAATATGGCAATTATTAGAGATAACAAAGATGCGGATGTTGATTTAACCAATGGAAGATGGATAAAAATAAAAGACATTGCTTTAATGATTGGCAATAAGCTAGGAAAGCAAGTTATTTTAGGGGACAAAAATGGATATAACAACAAAATTAATAGTAACCCTTACCAAAATTTAAGGTTTAATGTCAGCTTGAATGAAGGCATTACCTACCTTATTGAAAAAGCAAAAAAGATATATGTCAAATAATCTCCCAAAATAGATGAAGGAATTGGCGCCCATAGTAGTTTTTGCGTATAATAGACCAAATCATTTAAGACAAACATTAGAATCGTTATCGAAAAACATACTTGCTTCTGAGAGCATTTTATATCTGTTCTGTGATGGAGCTAAGGAAGATGCTTCAACTGAGGAAAAAGAGAGAATTGATGAAGTCAGAAAAATTGCTAGTGAAATAACATGGCCGCTTGAAAAACACATTATTACAAGAATACACAATTATGGTTTAGCAAAGAATATAATTGAAGGAGTAACCGAAATAGTTAACAAACACGGTAAAATAATTGTTCTTGAGGATGATTTATTAACAGGTCCGGGCTTTCTAAACTATATGAATCAAGCGCTTAATTTATTTGAGCATCAAGAAAATGTTGTAGGGGTCTCCGCTCATACTCATAAATTAGATACCGCTCTCCCACCGGTCTATTTATTGCCGATTGGAATATCCACGGGATGGGGAACATGGAGGGATGCTTGGAGCATATTCGAACCAGATCCAAAAATTCTTAAAAATAAAATAGATGAATTTTTCTCTAAAGAAGAATTCAATTTCGGAGGCTATCCTTTTTATCAAATGTTGATTGATAACATTGAAGGAAAGAATAATTCATGGGCAATACGCTGGTATGCTAGTTTCTTTTTAAAAAGCAATTATTTTGTATTTCCAAATGCTTACTTTACAATTCATGAAGGCTTTGATGATTTAGCAACCAATGCATCAGCCAATTATCAAAATATTTATGGTGTAAAAAGTGATCTATTTACGGGACAATTGGATATTGGAAAAGATCCTGTTACAGTAAATGAAAAATATATAAACATTATTCGAAAAGAATTTCTAGCCAAAACAACTGTCCCAAAGAATGTATTTTTGAGATTAAGAAATCGGCTTAAAAACATTTATATAAAATGGCGCAATGATTAAAAAAGTGTTCAATAAATTTATCAATAAATGGAATCGAGATCTTTCTAATATCGAGTCCAATATTTATAACAATAACCTACTGATAGGGAAATTAATCTCTAATCAAAATCAATCAAAACAATTTACAAACATAGCAGCTACTGAATTTAAAGTATTTTCTCAATGGGGAGACGATGGAATAATTCAATTTTTAGTATCTAATTTAAACCTATCTGAAAGTAAAAAAAGATTTGTGGAGTTTGGAGTAGAAAACTATAAAGAATCGAATACCCGTTTTCTATTGGAAAACAATAATTGGGAGGGTTTAATTATCGATGGTTCAAAAGAAAATATTGATTTTATAAAGAGTGATCCAATTTACTGGAAGCATAGCTTAACTGCAATAAATAGTTTCATCACACAAGAGAACATAAATGAAATTTTAGTAAGTAATGGCTTTGAAGGAGAGATCGGCATATTGCATATCGATATCGATGGGAATGATTATTGGGTTTGGAAGGCTATTAATGTAATTGATCCCATAATTGCCATCATAGAATATAACAGCATTTTTGGTAAGGATAGGAGTATAACAATCCCTTATCAAGAGAATTTTGTAAGGCATGATGCCCATTACAGCAATATATACGCCGGATCATCTTTGCCAAGCTTATTACAATTAGCGAAAGAAAAAGGCTATGTGTTTATAGGCTGTAATTCCGCTGGAAACAATGCCTATTTTATAAGAGAAGCTTACATACCAAATATTTCAATCAAACCAGTTTCGTTAGAAGAGGGTTTTGTAAGGTCGAAATTTAGAGAAGCAAGAAACGAAAGTGGAGAACTGCTTTTCGCTAGCCATGAAGAGGCTTCAAAAATTATAAAAGGATTGCCAGTTTTCAATACTATTAATAAACAAATAGAAGAATACTAATGATAAAATATCCAGTCTATCAGCCATTATTAAATGGTAACGAAAAAAAGTATGTGCTTGATTGTTTAGATTCTACTTGGATCTCTTCAAAAGGGAAATACGTTGACCAATTTGAGACCGAATTTGCTAAGTATCTAAACGTAAGAAGTGCAGCCACTGTAAGCAACGGCACAGTTGCATTGCATTTAGCTTTACTTGCCTTAGGAATAGGTGAAGGAGACGAAGTTATTGTTCCTACATTAACATATATTGCCTCCGTTAATGCTATAAAGTATACAGGAGCCACGCCGGTCTTTGTCGATTCATTATCCTCAACATGGCAAATGGACCCTGAAGACGTGAAGCGTAAAATAACAAGCAGAACTAAAGCAATTATGGTAGTTCACCTGTATGGGCATCCATGTGATATGGTTGCCCTTTGTGATATTGCCAAACATAATGATGTCTTTCTGATAGAAGATTGCGCCGAAGCACTTGGGTCAAAGTTTAATAATCAATTTGTTGGCACTTTTGGCGATATCGCGACTTTTAGTTTCTATGGGAATAAAACAATAACCACCGGAGAAGGAGGCATGGTTGTGACTAATGACGATACGCTGTATGATAGAACCATACATTACAAAGGGCAAGGACTCGCAAAGCATCGACAATACTGGCATGATGTTATTGGGTACAATTATCGAATGACGAATATATGTGCTGCCATTGGTTTAGCACAATTAGAAAACATCGATAGTGTATTGACAAAAAAACGTCAAATTGCAAATTGGTACTCAACAAAACTAAAAGATGTCGATGCCATAACTTTTCATAATGAAATGGAGGGCGCATTTCATTCTTATTGGATGTGCTCAATACTTTTAGAAAAAAACATTGCCAGAGATGACTTGCGCGATTTGCTTGAAAAAAATGGAATTGAAACAAGACCTTTATTTTATCCTGTTCACACTATGCCAATGTATTCCTCTAAATATCAAAGACATAAAGTTGCAGAAGACTTAGGTTGGCGCGGTGTTAATTTACCTAGCTATCCGGAACTAAAAGAGGAAGACATTACTATCATTGCTAATTTAATTATTCGGTTTTTCAATGAGTTTTCCTAAGTTGATATCGGTTGATAGCGGTAATATTTACTTGCTAGAATATTTCTTAGAAAATTTAGAAGAAGCAAAAGAAAGTTTTAGGTATTTCAATAAAAGACCTTTATCAATAATTAATAGTCATTTATGTACTTTCCTCTTAATTGCTGAAAATTGTCAGCCGATTGCATATGGCCACCTAGATAAAGAAGACGATATAGTTTGGCTTGGGATTGCAGTAAACAGTAAAAGTCAAGGTAAGGGGATTGGAAAATTGATGATGTCACATTTGATTCGATTTGCACAAAACAACAATATTAATAATATACAACTTAGTGTAGATATTGATAATGTCAAAGCTAGAAACCTTTATGAAAAGATGGGATTTATTTGCTCTTCATCCTTTAAAAAATATGCTCTTTATAATCTCTCCTTCAATTGAATATACTTTTTAATATAGCCAATTTAGATCGTTCCTTCGGGAGCATTTCAGTATGCTACTGCTCTTCTAAACAATTGTGGTACACTTAAAGAATACAACTTCTATGTTTATTATTTAAACGATGATGAATATATCAAGTCCATTATTTTAGAACATGACAATCTCTTCTTGGTAAAGGATAAGGAGCCATTTTTTTATAAAATTATAAGAGTCTTTCAACTCCTTTTAAATTTTCTTTTAACTAAACTAGGAAATGGCCCAACAAAGAAGCAGCGCAGCCATTTTAGACATATCTTAAAAAGATATAAAATAAATATTATACATACCCCATATCAACAATTGCTCAAAGATAATGCAATGAAATGTCCGTCGATTACAACATTGCATGATGTTCAGGAGTTACACTTCCCTCAATATTTTAGTCCGGAACAGAGAGCCCAAAGAGCTGTAGACAATGCTTATAATGTTAAAAATGCCGATACTGTAATTGTGAGTTATAACCATGTAAAAAATGACATTATTAAGTTTTTCAAAAGAGACGAAAAATCAATTAAGGTGGTTTTATTGAATATGGGTAAACTTTGGTTTGAAAAATATACAAAAAGTGATGTACTAAAAACCATCAATGACATTAAAATAAGTGAAGAAAAGTATCTCTTTTATCCTTGCAGCAACATGGGAACACAAAAACCATGTATTACTCTTAAAAGCAATTAATTACCTCAATTTTTCACAAAATTTTAGAATCAAATTATTTTGCACCGGTCATCAAACTCAGCATAATGTTTTTCTTGAAAACACTGCGAAAGAGTTAGAAATTGATGACCTGTATGTTCATCTTGGAGTTGTAGAAGAACTTGAATTATTTTCTTTATATCAATCAGCCCAATTAGTAGTAGTACCAACACTTTATGAAGCAGGAAGCTTTCCTTTAATGGAAAGTATGTTAATGGGAATACCGGTAATCTGTTCCAACGTTACTTCTCTTCCCGAAACAATTGGTAACAGTCATTTCGTTTTTGATCCACATGACCATGAGAAACTAGGGCAATTAATTATTGAAATGTTGACCCATCCCGAAGCAAGAAAAAACAATATTGAAAACTCTATGAAAATGTCTAATAGATTATTGAGCAATAATAGTCTTGACATTATTGATAGCATCTACTCCGAACTTTCTGAAAGTGTCAAACTTCAACAAGATTAAAGGGAAATTGATTTGCCAAGTCAAAAAATGAAAATTTCAATAATTACACCGAGTTATAACCAAGCTGAATTTCTTGAAGATACTATTACTTCAGTATTGCATCAAAATTATCCGAATCTACAATACATTATAATAGATGGTGGAAGCTCAGATGGCAGTGTAGAAATTATTAAAAAATATGAGAATCAAATTGATTATTGGATTAGTGAAAAAGATAGTGGACAAACCCACGCCATCAATAAAGGTTTTTCAAAAGTTACGGGAGATATAATTTGTTGGTTAAATAGTGATGATATATATTTTGACTATACACTGTCAGCAGTAGCCAACTATTTTAATGAAAACCCCGACATTGATATCTTATGGGGCGATGTTTTTAGAATTTGACGAAAATGGTTTTGAAGGTATCTTTCCTTCTAAGCAATTAAGTCCAATCGAACTTATTTCTAGAGTTCCTATTCATCAACCCGGTGTATTTTGGAAAAGAAAGTAATGGATAAAATCGGCTATCTTGATGAAAGCTATTATTACTGTATGGACTACGAATACTGGGTTCGTATCTTTTTTAACTTTAAAATGGGGCATCTTAATAATCCATTGGCAAAATTTAGAATTCATAATGAGTCTAAAACTGGAAACAACCCTATTGAGTTATATAATGAATATAGACGAGTTGTAAGCACTTTATTTTATAGTATTTCTAGTGAGACTAAAGCTCAGTTAAAAAAAATAAATATTTATAATAACCCATTAGATCAAAAATATCCAATCGACAACCCACCCTCAATACCAATTTTAAACGAAATGATAAATAGCTACATCTATCAATGTGCTATTCAAGAATATACAAAGGGAAACATTGCCAATACCAATAACTTACTAAAAAATTCCAGTTGGTCGTCGGGTAAAATTGCTAAAATGGCATTACTATTAAAGAACAATTTGGGTATTCGAAAAATTAAGAAGTAAATAATTGAACGATAAAACTCCTTTTTTTAGCGTCATTATTCCAGCCTATAATAGAGAAAAAACATTATCTACCTCTATCAGAATCTGTATTAAGCCAAACCTTTACTGATTTTGAATTGCTCGTTATTGATGACTGCAGTAGTGATCAGACTGAGGAAGTTGCAAATAACTATGCGAAGAAAGACAACAGGATTAAAGTCTTAGGTTTTAAAGAAAACAAAGGAAGGTGTGCAGCGCGCAATTTAGGCATTGAGAATGCTTCTGGTGTATGGAATTGCTTTTTAGATTCGGATGATATCTATTTTGACAACCATCTTGATGTATTGGCTCAACTAATCGAAGAAAACACTAGTTACTTTGCATTTGTAACCAACCAAATTGTCAAAGAAAAACCGAAAACATATGAGCAAAAAAATTATTACAACAAAAATCTATTATAACTAAAGGATGACCTATTGACATACAATCCAATTCAATTAAATCAATTATGCTACAAATCAAGCTTAGAAATATATTTTCCCAATGAAAGATTACCATATGGAGAAGATTGGTACTTTACAAGAATATTAGCCGAAAAAAGCAATATTCTTAAATCTAATAAAATTACTTCTAAATTAGTTGAACATGACCAAAGAAGTATGACTTTCATTAATCTTGTAACATTTGCAAAAAGCAATATTAAATGTGCCGAACTATATATGGAAGAGGCTTCTTTAAATAAAAAAACAAAGTCAAAACTAAGTTCCTTTACTTATCTATATTGTAGCAATATCTTATTATCGGGTAAACACAAAAAAGAAGGCTATCAATATTTTCTTGAAGGGCACTTAACTATCCAAGTACATACTTTTCAAAACTATTTTTAAAGCCATTTTGAAATTAATTCTAATTCGTAAACAATAATCCAAATCATACTACAATATTATAAAAGGTTATAAGATGACAATTATAAAAAAGAATAAAATCGAAGCTGTTTCCAGAACCTATTGTTAAAGAGTTAACGATAAATGACATTAGTGACGAAGAAATTGAGTTATTGAACCAATTAAGGGCGGATATACTAAGTTTAAATTTCAAACCCGATGCAAATTCCTCTTGGGAAAACAATAGAAACTTATTAAAAAGTATGTCCTACTAAGTGACCCTAGGAATTTTATCGATTGGTTCTTTATTAAAGGCTCTATGTTTTGGGAGGCCTTCATGAAATTGAGTTTAAAGAATTAAATAAATCTAAACATTGGTCTCAATTAAAAGGTGGCATTAAAGAAAGTAAAATTGGCAATCCACCATCATATAATCAATATCCCGAAAGCAGTGGCAATTTGATCCATCACGCCTATTCTATGCTTCAAATTATGGAATATACTTCAATTGATTTTACAAAAATTAAGAGAGTATTTGAGTTTGGTGGTGGATATGGAAGTTCTTGTCGACTGCTCTATCAATTAGGATACACGGGTTCATACACCATATTGGATCTTCCTGAGTTCAGTTGTCTTCAAAAGTACTATCTAAACTCACTGCCCCTCAAAAACAAACTAAAAATAGAGATTAACAATCCAAAATATGAGGATCATACAGTAAACCTAATTAACCAAATAAAAAAACCGGAAGACATCGATTTCTTTTTCGCTCTTTGGTCAATATCTGAAGTTCCATTGAACTTAAGAAAGAAGTACTCTCTAAACTTAATAATTTAAATTACATTCTGATTGCTTTTCAGGGTGCATTTGCAGGTATTGACAATATTCAGTATTTCGAAGAACTCAAAAGCAATTACCCAACATTTAAATGGCATTTAAAAAGGATTGAACATTTGCCCTACAACGATCATTACTTAATTGGGGAACGTCAGTAATATGAAAGTTTTGAAAATAATATTCATGTGCGGAATTAATGGGTTCATAGCTCAAAATTATAATGAATTAGATCTTGCAGAAATGACCAATGCCCTACAACATAGAGGGCCAGACGCTCAAGGAAGTTATTTTGACAAGATTTTAAATATAGGATTGGGACATCGCTAGATTGAGTATTCTTGATCTTTCACCAGATGCAAATCAACCATTTTATAGTTCAGATGGGAGATACATAATGGTGTTCAATGGTGAGATTTATAATTATAAAGTCTTAGCAAACAAGTTTGCTATTAATACCAAAACCACTTGTGATACTGAAGTCGATTCTGGAAATATATGTAAAAAAGGAGTCCAAGTTTTTAATGAACTGAACGGAATGTTTGCTTTAGCCATTTGGGACACCCAAGAAAATATTTGCTGTTAGCAAGAGATCGAATGGGCATTAAACCATTGTACTATTCACAAGATGCGAACGAGTTTCTTTTTGCATCAGAAATTAAAGCGATCAATAAAATAAAAAAGCATAAAGTAAATAAGGCTCAAATCGCGAATTTTCTCTATTTGGGTTATGTCCGGAAAATGAATCTCTATTCGAAAACATATATAAAGTGCCTGCGGGGCATTATTGTTTTTATAAAGACGATGAATTAATCACTGAGAAATTTTGGAGTCTTGAAGATAAATTGGCCGAGACTTATACTAATTATCAAGACTTAGGACAAGCAAAAAATAGGTTAAAGGAATTACTATCACAAGCCGTAAAAAATCGGCTGATAAGTGATGTGCCTCTTGGTACCTTTTTAAGTGGTGGAATTGATTCAAGTACGGTTACAGCCGTAGCACAATCAATTAATGAAAAACCCATTAAAACCTTTTCAATTGGTTTCAAAGAATCTAAGTTTAATGAAGCGGAATATGCCAAAAAAGTAGCCCAACACTTAGGCACAGAACATTATGAATACATGCTTACTGAAGATGACGCCATTGAACAAATAGATAGCCTTCTTGATGTTTATGATGAACCGTTTGCAGATTCCTCTACGCTTCCAACTATGCTAGTTTCTCAGATGGCACGTAAAGAAGTTACCGTTGCTCTTTCCGGTGATGGAGGTGATGAACTTTTCTTTGGATATGGTATGTATAATTGGGCTAAAAGGTTAAGTAATCCTTTTTATAAAAGTTTAAGAAAACCCATTTCAACCATACTAAACAAAGGAAACAATCGATTTAAAAGAGCTGGGCTTGTTTTTAATTATAATAACCCATCAAGACTCAAAAGTCATATCTTCTCACAAGAACAATATTATTTTTCTGAAAATGAAATTAGCGCATTGCTAAAACCTAATATCCCTAGTAAGATAATTTTAAACGAACAATATAACCTTTCTAGAAATCTAGATCCTATCGAAAGTCAAGCCTTTTTTGATATAAAAAATTATTTAAAAGATGACTTGCTCGTTAAAGTTGACAAAGCTTCAATGCTTCATTCTTTAGAAGTGCGTGTGCCAATTCTAGATCATAATGTCGTAGAATTTGCCATCAATTTGCATCCTAAATTTAAAATGAAGGGCAATAACACCAAACTAATATTGAAAGAATTACTATACGATTTTGTTCCTGAAAGCTTCTTTGATAGACCTAAATGGGGTTTTGGTGTGCCTTTAATTACTTGGCTGCAAACAAAATTAAAATATCTAATAGATGAACATCTTGATGATCAAACCATTGAAACATCGAACTTAGTAAATTTAGAAGTTGTGACGCAATTAAAAAATCGATTCTTCAATGGAGAACATTATCTATACAATAGAATTTGGGTTTTAATTCTGTTACACAAATGGTATAAAAAGCAATTAAATTAAATGTCGAAAGTATTAATTACAGGAGTTGCCGGGTTTATTGGATCACATTTAGCGGAGGCGCTATTAAAAGAAGGTAAAACAGTTATTGGTATTGATAATTTTGATGCCTTTTACGCAAGGGAAATTAAAGAAAACAACCTCTCCCACTTTAAAAATCACCCTCAATTTTCTTTTTATGAGGTAGATATTAGAGATCAAAAAGATTTCAATAAAATTAAATCTAAAAATATTGAAACCGTTATTCATTTAGCTGCAAAAGCTGGCGTTCGTCCTTCAATTGAAGATCCCAATGGCTATTTAAAAACAAATATAGAGGGCACTCAAAATGTGCTGGACTGGATGAATAAGAACAACATTAAAAACCTATTGTTTGCCAGTAGTTCTTCAGTATATGGCAATAATAAAAAAACACCTTTTACTGAAAAAGATATTGTTGACTTTCCCATATCTCCTTATGCTTATACAAAAAAGGCATGCGAACTATTGATTCATACTTTTCATCATTTATATGATATTAATGTTTTGTGTTTGCGCTTTTTTACGGTTTATGGACCAAGACAAAGGCCAGATTTAGCCATTCATAAGTTTACGAAACTAATTCACGAAGGCAAATCAATTGTGATGTATGGAGATGGAAGCACATCAAGAGATTACACTTATGTGGCTGACACAGTGGAAGGTATTTTAAAGTCATTAGATTTAATAGAAAATTCAGAACAAAAAATGTATGAAGTAGTTAATTTAGGGAATAACACACCCGTAAAGCTGAATGAGTTAATAAGACTTTTAGAAGAAACGATTGGCAAAAAAGTAAAAATTGAACAAATTGAAATGCAACCAGGTGATGTTGAGTGCACATATGCTGATATATCTAAAGCAACGCAACTATTAAAATATAATCCGCAAACGGATATGAAAACTGGTCTGCAACAATTCAATGATTGGTATAAAACTATAAATGAATAAAAAAGTACTGTATATTTCAATTGATGGAATGACAGATCCTTTAGGCCAATCACAGGTCTTGCCCTATTTAATAGGTTTATCAAAAGAAGGTTATGCCATTACATTATTAAGTTGTGATAAACCCGATAGATATTTAGCCCACAAAGATAAAATTGAAGCCATTTGTACTGCCAATAATATTAAATGGGAATCTACGCCTTATAAGAATTCTCCTAAATTGGCTGCAAGTATTGCAAATGTTCAAAGACTCGTCAAAATAGCTCATCAACTATATCAAGAGAATCATTTTGATTTAGTGCATTGCAGAAGTTATTTACCAATGTTTGCAGGCATTAGCTTAAAAAAGAAATATGGTGTTAAATTACTTTTTGACATAAGAGGGTTTTGGCCAGACGAAAGAGTGGACGGAGGTCTTTGGAATTTAAAAAATCCTATTTGGCGATTTATTTATAAGTATTTTAAGGAAAAAGAGGCTTATTTCTTTTCGCAAGCAGATCATGTAATTTCACTAACGCAAAATGCAAAAGATGAAATTCATTCGTGGAACCTAACAGAATCTCCTATCCCAATAGATGTGATTCCATGTTGTGCAGATTTAGATTTATTTAATTACGAGCCGATAACCGTTAATGAGCAGAATGAGCTGTTGTCAAAATTAAATCTAAACCAAAGTGATTTCATCATTACTTATTTAGGTTCTCTCGGAACTTATTATGGAATTGACGATATGCTTCAATTATTTAAGCGAGCACAGCTTAAATATAAAAATGCTAAATTCCTAATTATTACCGCTAGCGACCCCAATATTGTTTGGGATAAGATAAAAGAATTGAATATTTCCAAAGAAGATATTCGAGTAACAAAAGCGAATAGAGATCAAGTGCCTTTACACTTAAGTCTAAGTAAATTTAGTCTTGTATTTTATAAAGAAAATTTTAGTAGAAAAGCATGCTCGCCAACAAAGATTGGAGAATTACTAGGATTGGGTGTTCCATTCATTTGCTCCCCTAATATTGGCGACACATCTGCCATTGCAGAGGATACGAATAGTGGAGTAACCATTTCAGGATTTGATGAACAAAGTTATGATGGAGCGATAGAAACTATAAATAAGATTATTGAAACACCTAAATTAAGTATTCGTGAAGGCGGATTTAAATACTTTGACCTCAATGAAGGAATTAAAAAATACAAGAAAACTTACAGCAGTTTAATGCAAAAAATAAAATTACAATAATGAAAGTTAAATTTAATCGTAAGAAACCTAGACAGCCATTATTTTCAATAATATATCGTTTAGCTAAATTGCCATTTGCTTCCAAAATTTGGAAATTAAAACTTTTTCTCAATCTAAACTGGATTTTTTGGAGATTGTCAATGGAGCAAGCAGTCAAATTATATGGTTTTTCTGATGAAGCTATGAGACGAAAAAATCTTCAACTGCTTCTGTCAAAACTCGATAGCAATTCTAAGGTTATGGATCTAGGTTGTAAATATGGCGATATTAGTAAAATAGTAGCGGAGAAAGTTAAACTTATAGTTGGTATCGATCACGATATATCTGCGCTAGAAATAGCTAAAAAAGAAAATAAAGCAGATAATTTAAAGTTTGAGTATGCAGATGCATTCGATTATCTCAAATCAAATGATGAAAATTTTGATGTTTTAATCCTTTCCCATATTCTTGAACACCTTGAAAAACCAGAAGAATTATTAGCTAACTTTAAAGAACACTTCACTCATTTCTATATTGAAGTGCCTGATTTTGATGATACATACTTAAATCATTATAGATACAAAGTAGGCTCTAGTTTAATATATACTGATGATGATCATATTTGGGAATTTGATAGAGATGATTTTACTGCTATTTTAGAAAATAGCGGATTGGAAATAATAGAGGCAGAATATAGATATGGTTTGCAAAAATATTGGTGCAAGAAAAAGGTGTAATATTAATTTTTATTTGAATGAAAAAAAGAATTCTTTTTATTACACCATATCCTTTTAACTCTGCTGGCTCACAGCGATTTAGATTCGAACAATTTCTGCCAATTCTTAAATCTAATAATTATAATTATAAGCAAGTTCCCTTTATTGATAATGCAACTTGGAAGATTATGTATCTGCCTGGTAATAGTTTTAAAAAGTTATGGGGAATTATAAAGGGAATATTCAGAAGAATATATTGCTTAACGATTGCCCCTTTTTATAATATTATTTTTATTCATAGAGAGTCCGCTCCAATTGGTCCACCCATTGTAGAATGGATACTTTCTAAAGCATATAGGAAAAAATACATCTATGATTTTGACGATGCCATTTGGTTGCAAGACATCTCAGAAGTAAATAAAGGTTTTGTTCAAAGCTTAAAATCTTCACCAAATAAAATTGCTAAGATCATTTCTTATGCAGGGCATGTCTCTGCTGGGAATGAATATTTAAGTAACTATAGTAAAAAGTATAATTCAAACGTAACCATTGTTCCAACTATAGTCGATACGGATCATCATAAAAGAAGTAGTAATTATGAAAAATTACATGCTGATAAATTATGCATTGGATGGACAGGTACACATACTACATTGAAGCATTTTGAAAGTATAGTTCCCACCCTCAAAAAGCTATATAGTGAATATAAAAATGATATCTACTTTAAGTTAATTGTAAACGTAAAAGCTGATTACCCAGATTTGGAATTGACATCTACTTTATGGAACAAAGAAAGTGAGATAAGTCAATTATCAGAATTAGACATTGGAATTATGCCTTTACCGGATAACAAATGGGCCAATGGCAAGTGTGGCTTCAAAGCCATTCAGTATATGGCTTTAGGCATTCCATGCGTAGCCTCCGATGTTGGTGTAAACAATAAAATTATTGATAACTCCATAAACGGAATATTGATCAATTCGAATGATGAATTTTACACAGCGTTATCTTCGTTAATTAACGATAGAAATAAGCGCATAACCTTAGGTATTGCGGCTAGAGAGAAAATTGAAAATAGCTATTCAAAAAATGCTATAAAAAAAATCTTTCTCTCCATTTTAAATCAAGTTGCAAACTAAATCACACCTCTAGTAATTCATAAATAAAGTGGAAAAATTTTGCTTTGTTGAATAAGCAATCTAAATTTAAGAAAACTCTTCTAAGTATCTAATTCAAGATTAGATCTCTCCATAACCACTTGTTCCTTCAATTTCTTTTTTTCCTCTTTCGACCACTTATGTTTATAATAAACTATAACAAGGCCACCAATAAAAAAGGGCATGGCTGGAATTTTATACCTTACAAGTGCTCCAAAATTTGCACTTGTTATACCAACCCCAACTGAAAACAACAAAGAAAATCCAAAGCAAAGAACTAAGAAAGGCTCTCCAAACATCTTAGGCAGTAACTTCAATTTCAGTCGCATTAACAATACCATAAATAATAAAAATATAGCAAAACTTTCCAATGCAGAAAATAACATAACTGGATTTCCAGCTTCCCATAAATAAGGTCTAAACAGAGTTACGTTAATCGCTGCTGGTATTTTTTTTAAGATGCCAGTTGGTGAAAAGTCATAAGGGTTACCAAGTGTATAATTTGAACCTCCTCCACCATCTTCACCATACAATTCTTTTACTTTATCATGCCACCAAACCATATCCTCCGCACGCTTTTCCAATTGATCAAAACTAAAAGTATCACTCATGGCAGATAATTGCCTAGTCATTACAAAACCTCCTATAAGAGTAGCAACTATTAAAATTGGTGTCATAGCAAATTTTACATATTTTGACTTGATATTGCTTCGATAGGTGAGCACTAACCAAGCCAATATCATTGGCACTAAACATGCAATTATGTAAGTTTTAATAAGAATTATCATGTATATATTTAGAACCAAAAGAAAACCATTGACAAACCTTCTTTTAGGGTTTATAAAGACTCTGTAAACGCTATAAACTGCCCAACCGACACAACCTATTGTTATAGTATCCTTAAACAATCCAGACCCCCAAAAAACGACTGAAGGAACAAATAAAATAGCATATGCTAATTGCTTATATAAACTAGGATATAAATGATAAAACACACGGTAAAGAAGCCATATTCCAAGATAAGATATGAAGCTAAAAACTATAGCAATCCCAATGTAAGTCCTAAAAACAAAGAAGCTGACAAAAGTGGCAATCTTTACAACTACCATATAACTTTTATCCCATGATCTTATCCGCCATAAATTTCTTTGAACAAAAAAATCATTATCATAATAACCATGGAAAAACAACTTAAGTCCAGTAGTTGAATCTTGAGATATAAAATCTCGCCAACCTGAAACATATTTATAGTACCAAATTGTATCACCAGTGCCGTAGTAATACCAATAGATCATGGCTGTTGCAAAAGCACCAATTACCTTTAAATTTAGGCCTATAATAAAATAGGATCGTGTTGGATCATCTTTATCGATATACCTATTCCTAATAAAAAATGCTAATGCATAGATTATCATTAATATAAACGGAGCTAATAAAAAATCTTTTGTTCCCAATAGAATAATAAATAATTGACAAAGTTAATCTTTGACATGTATTTTAAGGCACACTGTTTCATAAACATTGTAAATAGGCAAACCTTAACGTCAATCAATATTTATCAACGTGAGAAAGCGTATAAATCTTAAAAGAGTAATCTCTTTATTATCTTCGTAGTCCTATAAATTAAATAATGCAAAAAGAAATCAAACATTTGAAAGGAAAAAACTATTTAGTTACTGGTGCAGCCGGTTTCATTGGCTCACATATAGTAGAATATCTTTTAAATAATGGTGCTGGATTAGTAAGAGTTTTAGACAACCTGTCAAATGGTAAAATTGAAAATGTAGAAATTTTTAAACATCATGCTAACTACGAATTCATTGAAGGGGATATTACAAATCTTGATACTTGTTTAAAGGCTTGTGAAGGAATGGATTATGTCTGCCATCAAGCAGCTGTTGGTTCTGTTCCAAGATCTATCGCCAACCCAATGGCAACCACCCATTCTAATGTAGATGGATTCGTCAATATGGCTTTTGCAGCCAAAGAAAATGGTATCAAACGATTTGTTTATGCTTCCTCTTCGTCAGTTTATGGAGATGAAAAAACACTTCCTAAAAAGGAGGATAAAGTAGGAAACCCTATGTCGCCTTACGCGGTTTCAAAAAAAACCAATGAACTATACGCCAACGTTTTTGCAGATGTATATGGAATGGAATTCGTTGGTCTCCGCTACTTTAATGTTTTTGGACCGAGACAAGATCCGTATGGTCAATACGCAGCGGTTATGCCATTATTTATAAAAGCAATTCTAAATAATGAAACCGTTTTTGTAGATGGTGATGGTGAGCAAACCAGGGATTTTACTTTTGTTGATAATGCAGTTCAAGCTAATATAAAAGCATTGACAACATCCAACCCAAATGCTCTAAATCAAGTTTATAATGTAGCCGTTGGAGAAAATTTCTCTGTCAACTATATGTTTAAATTTATACGAGAGTATTTAAATATTGCGAACGAACCTGTCCATAGAGACCCAAGAGCCGGTGATATAAGAGATTCTTTAGCTGACATTTCAAAAGCAAAAAACTTACTGGGATACGACCCTAAATTTAGTTTTGAAGATGGATTACCGTTAACAATTGAATATTTTAAAGAGGTATTCCAAAAGGAAACCATCAATTCTTAAGTGTTTCCTATAAGATAAATCACTTCTCCCAAAGTAATTTTTTTACATTTGCGAGCGTTATGTGTGGTATAGTTGGTGGATATTATAAACAAGAACTTCCTAAAGAGGAAGTTTTAAACTATGCAATTGAACAAATTGCATTACGTGGTCCTGATAGTCAAGGATTATATACCCATCAAAAATATTTTTTAGGACATCGCAGATTATCCATTATTGATGTATCTACCTCAGCCAATCAACCACTTTTCAGTAGCGACAATAGATATTGCATAATTTTCAATGGAGAGATATACAATTATCAAGAAATTAAAGAGCAACTTATTCAAAAAGGATTTTCGTTTTCCACTACAAGTGATACTGAGGTTCTATTAAATGCTTTCATTGCTTACGGAAAAGATTGCCTCGATCTATTAAACGGCTTTTTTGCTTTTGCTATTCATGATAAACAAACTGACAGTTTATTCATTGCAAGAGATAGATTAGGTATTAAGCCACTTTACTTTTATCATGATGATGAAAAAATGCTTTTTGCTTCAGAGATGAAAGCATTGTTCCCTCTGAATATTATTAAGGAAATTGACTACAATGCACTAGCCACCTACTTCCAATTAAATTACATTCCGGCACCCAATACTATTTATAAAAATGTACAGAAGTTACTCCCTGGACATTTTATTGAAATCAAAGATGGGCAATTTTCAATCAAACAATATTATAGCGTTCCATTTGATAGAAAGGAATACGCCAATTATACTTACAAAGAAGCTTCTAACAAGCTCGTTGAAATATTAGACGAATCAATCCATAAAAGATTGGTGGCTGATGTTCCATTGGGTACATTTTTAAGTGGAGGAATTGATTCATCTGTAATCACAAGTCTAGCAGCTCAACACAAAAGCAATTTAAATACCTTTTCTATTGGCTTTAAAGACAATGAATATTTTGACGAAACGGAATATGCTGAACTAGTAGCCAATAAACTAAAAACTAACCATAAGGTTTTTAAAGTAACTAATGATGATTTATTGGAAAGCCTGCAAGATATTCTAAAATATATTGATGAACCATTTGCAGACTCTTCTGCTTTACTAGTCAATCTATTGTCAAAATATACTCGCCAACATGTAACCGTAGCCTTATCTGGTGATGGTGGAGATGAATTGTTTGCCGGCTATAATAAGCATTATGGAGAATGGCGCTTAAGAAATGGTGGCCTAGCTGCAGAAACAGTTAGTAACTTATTGCCACTTTGGAAGGCTTTGCCAAAAAGTAGAAATGGAAAGTTTGGCAATAAAGTTAGACAATTGGAGCGGTTTGCTATTGGCAAAAAACTTTCTCCTCCTGAAAGATACTGGAGATGGTGCAGTTTTATTGATGCCGATGAAAGTCGTAAGTATTTCAAAGATTCTTCCAAAATAGATGAGAAGGAACTGAATAAAATTAAAGAGCATTATACAAGACATCTAAGTTCTAATGGCGATTTAAATGATAATTTGTACGCAGACATTCATTTAGTACTTCCTTACGACATGTTAACCAAAGTTGATTTAATGTCGATGGCTAATTCCTTAGAAGTTAGAGTGCCGTTTTTAGATCATAATATGGTAGAATTCGCTTTTTCTTTACCGGTTGAATATAAAATTGATGCCCAACTAAAGAAAAAAATAGTGCAGGATGCTTTTAGACATATTTTACCGAAGGAACTGTACAATCGACCAAAGAAAGGATTTGAAGTACCTTTGTTACAATGGTTTAGGAGTGAGTTAAAAGATTTGATTATGAATGATCTTTTAGCAGACGATTTTATTGCTGATCAAGGAATATTTAATGTCACTTTCATTCGTCAATTAAAAGAAAGACTTTTTTCAAATAATCCGGGAGATATTCATGCTCAAATTTGGGCTTTAATTGTTTTTCAAAGTTGGTTTAAAAATTATCATACAAGCTAAAAAGATGGCTAAAAAAGTCTTAAGGATCATAAATCGTTTAAATATTGGTGGGCCAACTTACAATGCAGCTTATCTTACCAAATATTTGGAGCCCGAATTTGAAACACTCCTATTAGCTGGCATGCATGATGAAAGTGAAGGCAGCTCAGAATTTATTGTCAATAAATTAGGGCTTCATCCAACTTATATTCCCAACATGTATCGCTCTTTAAACCCTATCAAAGATCGAAAAGCTTATAAGCAGATTAGAGATATTATTAGGGACTTCAAGCCCGACATTGTACATACACATGCGGCAAAAGCAGGTGCTGTTGGTCGATTAGCTGCATCAATGGAAGAAGTTCCTGTTATTCTTCATACATTTCATGGACACGTTTTTCATTCGTATTTCAACAAATATAAAACAAGAGCATTTTTAGAGATTGAGCGCTATTTAGCTAAAAAATCAACCAAAATAATAGCTATAAGTAATATTCAACAAGATGAACTTTGTAATGAATTTAAAATAGCACCAACTGAAAAATTCGAAATTGTTCCATTGGGGTTTGACTTGAGTAAATTTCAAGAAAACATTAAAGATAAAAGAAAGCTATTCCGGCAGAAATATGAAATCAAAGACCATGAAGTAGCCATAGGCATCATTGGCAGATTGGTACCCATTAAAAATCATACTTTCTTTTTAAATGCTATTCAAAAATTAATCGGTTCTACCGACCAAGCGTTTAGAGTTTTAATTATTGGCGACGGTGAAGAACGTGAGCATATTGAAAGATTAGCACAGTCACTACAAATTAATTATACCGACGAACATGCTCAACATCACAATCAAATACTCACCTTTACTTCTTGGATAAAGGAAGTAGATATAGCGATGGCAGGATTGGATATTATAGCGCTCACTTCATTAAATGAAGGAACGCCGGTCAGCTTAATTGAAGCATCAGCTTCAGGAAAGCCCATTGTTACTACAAATGTTGGTGGGATAAAAGATGTTGTAAAAAGTGATGAAAATGCCTATATCGTTGAAAAAACGGATGTGGATGGCTTTGCTCACAAACTTAAAATTCTGGTAGAACATAAAGAGTTGCGAGATCAAATGGGTTTAAATGGAATTGAGCATGCCTTTAGTAATTTCTCACACATGAAACTAGTTGAGAATATGCGAACCCTTTACAATAAATTACTGGATGAACGAAGTTAAGCTAATATACCAAGTGAAACCACAAGATCTTCTTCCTTAACTTCTCCTACTTCTAATAAACCTTCCGCCACTTTTAAAACGCCGGTTCTTAAATCAACAAGATCATTTTTTGCAGCGGTTCTCATTCTATCTAATGCCGGCAAACGTCTAGTCATGTCTCCTTCTTCTCTAGCAGGTAAATGCACCAACTTCGAAGGAGAATTCAATGTGTCTCTAATAAAAGCACCTAGATCTTTAACACTTATCTCATTGTCATTTCCTAAGTTCAACACTTCATTTACAAACAAATTTTCTTCTAAACATCTCAACGTGAAGTTGATGTTGTCATCTATGTAGCAGAATGTTCTAGTTTGATTTCCATCACCAATGATTGTGATATCATCACCTTTTAAAGCTGCTCTTACAAACTTACCGATAACAAAATCACCTGACTGTTTTGGACCATAGGTATTGAAAAACCTAAAAATAGTGTAGTCTAAATCGTAGGTTTGCTTATACGACTTAAAGAATGCCTCACCAATGGCTTTCACTTGAGCGTATGGTAATTTAGCATTTAATGGAGTTTTATCTTCATCTTGAGGGAATTCTACCGGTTCACCATATACTTCACTTGACGAAGAGAAAAATACTCTCTTCACATTAAGATCCACACATAATTCACAAATGTTTCTTATTCCTTTCAAATCTTCTAACACCATTACAGGGTTAGATAGTGTTCTATCAACACCTACAAGTGCCGCATAGTGAAAAACATAATCAGGACATTCTTCCTTCATTATCTTTGAAATACTGTTGAAATCATTGGCATCAGCATGATAAAATTTCCAATTAGACTTATCTTTAGAAGGAAGCTTATCTTTCGATCCTGTCAATAGATTATCAACTATAATAACTTGATATCCTTTATTCACAAAAAGTTCGGCAAGTGCGCCACCAACGTTACCTGCACCACCTGTAATTAAAACTTTGTTCATAATCAATTATTTGCCCCAATATTAATCGTGCATAAATATAGTCAAAAATAATTATCAACACCCTTACAAATTAAAGAATCCCTACATATATAGCAATAACAAAGAAAATCTATATGCTATTTATTGAAATTAATTTTTTGTGCAAACTCTTAATAAAATTTAATTGATAAATAAATTTTCTACTAGGCAAAGGAAAGCTATTTTTGTGCCACAAACTCAATTCTACAAAGAATGGCTTTAAATATTCAGAACGTAATAATTTTCGCTTTAGCTGCATTCGTTGTTTCTTATAGCTTAAATAGAATCTTCTTAAGATTTACAACGAATTTAGGAACTCGTAGTTCTGGCGAAGTTAGATTTGCCTCCACATCTAAACCATCTGTTGGCGGATTTACCTTTTATATAAGCTTTTTGCTTTGTTTCATTTCCATTAATCTTTTATCTCCTCAATATTTGGCAAGTGAAACTAAACAAATAGCTGGTCTCTTTGCAGCCTCTAGTTTGGGCTTTATGCTCGGATTTGCTGATGATGCCTACAATACAAACCCTGTTTTAAAATTCTCAGGTCAAATTGTTTGTGGATTAATCCTTGTTTTTACTGATTTGTATATTCCATTATTTCCTACCGGAATGACCGGAGCCTTTCTTATTAATTCGATATTCACAGTTATTTGGGTGATTGGCATTATGAATTCTCTGAATATGCTCGATAATATGGATGCTATTACTACTTCAATATCAATCTGTATTATGAGTTGCGGACTCTATATGCTTTCATTAAATAATTTTAGTGATGTGTTTACAACTCTCCTATTGATAGGAGGAATTGCAACTTTAGTTAGCTTTCTATTCTATAATTGGTATCCGGCAAAAATGTATATGGGTGATACCGGCAGTCAATTTATTGGTGTTTTTTTAGCTGCAATAGCTATTAAATTATTTTGGAATTTTAAAGATCCCGGAACCAATACCTTGCAATTAAAGCAATTTCTAATTCCATTATTAGCATTTATTATGCCGGTAATTGATACAACAACAGTTTTTATTAGAAGAATTGCAAGAGGTCAATCTCCGTTTACAGGTGGGGCTGATCATACTACTCACCATTTAGCATACTTAGGATTACCAGTACCAGTGGTAGGTTTTATTTTTATAGGCGTAAACATGCTGTCTATTCTCTTTATTCATATCTTGAAATCTCAAACAGAATGGAATTACGTGTATAGCTTTTTAGTTATCGGTTATTTTTTGATTCTATTTCTCGTGATGCAATTCTTTTATGACCTAGGCGGGAAAAAGAAGCCTCAACCGGAAGAAGCTTAGTCTCTAGCCTTATACAATTCAACTATTTCGCTAATCATCATTGCCGTAGCGCCCCAAAGAACGCGCCCATCAATATCAAAATATGGCGCTTTCAAATCAAATCCAGCCTTTGAACGAATATTCTTCTCTTTAATAATAGATGGATTAAAGAAAGTATGAAATGGAACTTCAATTAAAGATTCTACTTCTCGCTTATCTATTACAAAATTGGGGCGTTCTTCTGCATAACCTAAAAATGGATAGACTAGAAAATTACTTGCTAATACAAATACTTCTGTAATAGGTCCAACTACATTTACTAAATCAGGTAAAACGCCTACCTCTTCATTTGTCTCCCTTAATGCAGCCATTAATGGACTTTTATCAAAATCTTCAATTTTACCACCCGGAAAAGATATTTGACCTCCGTGAATACCTTCGTAAACAGGACGCTGCATTAGTGCCAAATGAGGAATTTTCTGAACCGGATAAAGCAACGCTAGCACAGCTCCCTTTCTTGCATTTTTGCTCACCGGAAAATCCATTTTTTTATCTATCCCTACATAAGGTTTTAGAGGATACTGCCCCATTTTACCGGGTAATCCTTTATGATAGCTGGTTTGCAATTGCTCAATAAAAGTTTGAAATTCTACCGTGTTGTGCATATAATCTCTGTAGATGATAAATGTAAAACAAAAAATTTAAAGAGAAAATTTAGTATTCTAAACAATCAAAATGATCAATTACTAGAGGTGAAACAAAAAATTATTTAAAAAACAACACTTTCTCTTATCACCAAATAATGCTTTTTAGCTAATTTTAGGCGATGGGTTTTTTAGATGAATTAAATGAGGTTCAAAGGGCTGCTGTAGAACAAATTGATGGGCCGGTAATGATTATTGCAGGACCAGGTTCCGGTAAAACAAGGGTGCTTACCTACAGAATTGCACATTTAATTCAACAAGGTATTGACCCATTTCGAATATTAGCGCTAACCTTTACCAATAAGGCCTCTGCCGAAATGCGAGAAAGGATAACTTCTATTGTAGGTAATGAAGCCCGTAACCTCTACATGGGTACTTTCCACTCCGTATTTGCTAAAATATTAAGAATGGAAGCCCCAAAATTAGGCTTTCCTAATAATTTTACCATCTACGATACCACCGATTCAAAAAGTTTAATCAAATCTATTATAAAAGAAGAAGGATTAAATGACAAGTTATATAAACCCAATCTCGTTTACAATAGAATCTCTGATGCTAAAAACAACTTAATCACCGCCAAAGCATATAACAAAAACATTGATAGAATTTCTGAAGACGAATGCTCCGGAAGGCCTAAAATAAAAGACCTTTATGCCAAATATGTGAGAAGATGTTTTTTAGCTGGTGCAATGGATTTTGATGATCTAATCCTAAAAATGTATGAACTTTTAGCCCGATTCCCTGAAGTTTTATACAAATACCAACATCGATTTTCTCATTTAATGATCGATGAGTTTCAAGACACCAACTTTGCACAATATGCCATCGTAAAAAAGTTTGCTGCCGTACATGAGAATATTTGTGTGGTGGGAGACGATGCTCAAAGTATCTATGCTTTCCGTGGCGCTACTATAAAAAATATTCTTGATTTTGAAGAAGATTATAAAGACCTGAAGGTGTTTAAATTAGAACAGAATTATAGATCCGTAAAATATATAGTAAATGCCGCCAATAATGTAATTGGTTACAATAAAGATCAATTCAAAAAGACAATTTGGACAGAAAATGTTGAAGGCAATAAAATTAAAGTAGTAAAAGCATCCAGCGAGCGCGATGAATCAAGAATAGTAGCCAACAGCATCTTTGAGCAAAAAGTAAGAGAATACAAAAGGAACGAGGATTTTGCCATACTTTATAGAACCAATGCTCAGTCAAGAGCGCTGGAAGAGTCATTGAGAAAACTAAACATTCCTTATAAAATTTATGGTGGACTCTCTTTCTATCAAAGAAAAGAGATAAAAGATTTTATTGCCTACTTAAGATTAACAACTAACGTTAATGACGAAGAGGCACTAAAGCGTATTATCAATTATCCGGTTAGAGGAATTGGAAAAACAACCATAGAAAAATTGATTGTTGCTGCCAACCAAAACGATTGTTCTATTTGGCAAATCATGGAAAATGTGCATTTGGTAAAATTGCCGGCGAGAACTCAAAATGTCATTAAGCAATTTACCTTAATGATCAATAGTTTTAAAGCACAATTAACGGATAAAAGTGCTTACGACATAGCTATGTTTATAGGCAAACACACTGGACTTGTTAGTGAACTTTTTAAAGATAAAACCATTGAAGGTATTAGCAGATATGAAAACCTTCAAGAATTATTGAACGGTATTAAAGAATTTACGGAAGCGCCACAACCTGAATACGAGGAAGATGAATTGGCACCCGAAAACGATCTTTCTGCCTACCTTCAACAAATCTCTCTTTTAACCGATTTGGATGATAAAGATGATGATCCCGACAAAGTGAAACTAATGACCATCCATGCTGCGAAAGGATTAGAGTTCCCAAGTGTATTTGTAGTAGGGTTAGAAGAAAACTTATTCCCGTCTATGATGTCCATGAATACTAGAGAAGACATCGAAGAGGAAAGACGTTTGTTTTATGTAGCGATTACAAGAGCAAAAGAAAATTTAATGATTTCCTCAGCGAATATGAGATATAAGTTCGGCTCGTTGATTTATTGTCAAGATAGTAGATTTTTAGATGAAATTGGGGACGACAACATTGAGTTTATCGGCAAGAAACCGACTAACCGAAGCAACGATCATGATTTTGACACCTTTGATGAGCCAGTGGTAACCTATGATGTTAGTTCCAAAAAATCTTATCAAAAAAAGCCGACTGTCACTTCAGTAAAGCCTTTATCTCCTCCCGGCAACCTTAAGCGTGTTAAGGAAACCTCACAAAGTGAAGGGACTGGAAATGGCAGCGACCTCAATATAAGTATTGGTGCATTAGTGGAACATCAAAAATTCGAAAAAGGAAAAGTGCTCAATTTAGAAGGCATTGGAAACAATCAAATTGCTACTATATTATTTGAAAAGCATGGACAAAAGAAAATTATTCTTAAATTTGCTAAACTTCAAGTAATTTCTTGATCTAATATTTCACTTAACTTCTTCGTTTTTATAAATATGATCATTAAAATTGCGGTTTAGTGGAGTTTTGATCTTAAAACTATTACCTTAAATATCACACAACAATATCACCTTTAAAACTATTAAAGGTCTTGCAAAAAACATTTTATGGAGTATAATACGGAACGGAATCATTTAATGATTAGAGAGTATGGCAGACATGTGCAAAATTTAATTGCCTATGCAAAAGGCATTGAAAATAGAGAAATTCGTCAAGCAACTGTTGAAAGCATTATACAATTAATGGGACAGTTAAATCCGCACTTAAGAAATGTAGCTGATTTTAAGCATAAATTGTGGGATCACCTTTTTATGATTGGTGGATTTGATATGGATGTAGATTCTCCATATGAAAGACCTACCGCTGAAATCTCCAAGCCTAGTCCTGCCGATTTACCGTATCCTAAACAAAAGATCAGATTTAAACACTACGGCAAAAACGTAGAATCAATGGTAGCAAAAGCCAGAGGATACGAAGATCCTGAAATGAGAAAAGGGTTAACAGAAGTAATTCTAAATTTCATGAAAATGGCTTATAGAAATTGGAGCAACGAAGAAGTAAGTGATGAATTGATCAAACAAGATTTACAAACACTTTCTGAAGGCACTTTGGTTATTGAAGATGAAATGAATATTGAAGCTTTTGTTAAAGCCACACCTACCACAAGTGTTTCAAGTAGCTCGAGTAATAGAAAATCTAATTCTAATAAAGGATCAAGAAATAACTCTAGAAATAACAATAACAAGAGAAGTAATAATAAAAGACGCTACAAAAACTAACAAAGTATTAAGGACCAAGTATAAAGTTTAAAGTGTCTCCAATTAAAAACTCAAAAAACACACAATCATTTGGTGTTAAACACTTTAGGCACTTGCAACTACAGACACTCGTAACTTAAATTTTAATCCACAGTTGTTTATGGATTAAACATCCCTACTCTTTTGGTTTATTTAATTTTAGACAAATTATAATAATCAATGGAATTAGATGCTTTTAAAGTAGAAGGAGGACATTCCTTACATGGCGATATTCATCCTCAAGGAGCAAAAAACGAAGCCCTTCAAGTAATCGCTTCAACGCTACTAACCGCTGAAGAAGTGGTAATCGAAAATATACCTAACATTAGAGATGTTAATGCGCTTATTAAATTGCTGCAAGATATTGGAGTAACTGTAAAACAATTAGCAGAAGGAAAATATAGCTTCAAAGCCGACAATGTCAATCTAGAATATCTAACTACAGACGAATTCAAACAGCAAGCAGGAAGATTACGCGGATCTTTATTGATCATCGGACCATTGTTAGCTCGTTTTCAGAAAGCATACATGCCAAAACCAGGTGGAGATAAAATCGGAAGAAGAAGGTTGGATACCCACTTTCATGGTTTTGTAAGACTCGGAGCAACATTTGATTATGATCAAAACGATGCCTTTTTTAGCATCAATGCAGAAAATTTAACGGGCACTTATGTTCATTTAGACGAACCTTCAGTTACGGGAACCGGTAATATTATCATGACGGCTGTAATGGCTAAAGGCAAAACAACCATCTATAACGCTGCTTGTGAACCCTACATTCAACAATTATGTATGCTGCTGAATAACATGGGGGCAAAAATTTCAGGTATCAGCTCTAATCTTTTAGAAATTGAAGGCGTTACAGCATTACATGGCGCCAAACACACTATTTTACCGGACATGATTGAAATAGGAAGTTTCATTGGACTAGCAGCCATGACAGCTTCTGAACTAACCATTAAAAATTGCAGAATTGATCAATTGGGATTAATTCCATCTACTTTTCAAAAGTTAGGCATCGAAATGGAATTTAGAGGTGATGATATTTTCATTCCCAAACAAGAAAATTATAAAATAGATAAATTCATCGATGGTTCTATTTTGACTATTTACGATCATCCTTGGCCTGGCTTCACACCCGATCTTTTAAGTATCATTTTAGTAGTAGCCACTCAAGCCAAAGGCAGTATTTTAATTCATCAAAAAATGTTTGAAAGCCGCTTGTTCTTTACAGATAAGCTAATTGATATGGGTGCCAAAATCATTCTGTGTGATCCACATAGAGCAACAGTTATCGGTATCAATAAAGAATATCCCTTAAGAGCTATAGAAATGAGCTCACCAGATATTAGAGCCGGAGTAGCACTTCTAATCGCTGCGATGTCAGCAGAAGGTACTAGCATCATCAAAAATATTAATCAAATTGATAGAGGTTATCAAAATATTGATGGTAGATTAAATGCATTAGGAGCAAAAATTGAAAGAGTATCGTCTTAATTCAAAATTCTAGACCTGCAAGGTTATGAAAAACTTGAAGGTCTACTTTCAAAAGATTTGTCAAATCAAAGCTTTCAGATTAATTAACCCTTTTTTGGAACAGAATTTGTTATTATTGAATGAGAATAGGAATAGACACTAAATTCAAATACAAAAAATAATATAATGAAGAAAAATCTTTTAATTCTAGGATTGATAATTACAGCAGCAATTGCAAGCATGGCTTGGATGAAAAATCCTATGGCAGTAATGGGTACGCCACAAGTTGGAGATAAAGCAATAGACTTAAAATTTTTAAATCCAGAAGGAAAAGAAATGGCATTAAGTGAGTTACAAGGCCATGTTGTTCTTTTAGATTTTTGGGCCAGTTGGTGTGGACCATGCAGAAGAGCCAATCCACATGTGGTTGCCGTTTATGAGCAATACAAAGATGAAAAATTCATTAAAGGAACTGAAGGCTTTGAAGTATTTAGTGTTTCATTAGATATGGATAAAAATAGATGGATTGATGCCATCGAAAAAGATAAACTTTCTTGGAAATATCACGTAAGTGATTTAAAAGGGTGGAGAACAGAAGCCGGCAAACCTTATGGTGTCAGCAGCATTCCATCTACTTATTTGATTGATGAAGAAGGCTATATCATCGCCAAAAACCCAAGTCCAGCTGTTATGAAAATGGAACTGGATAAACGTTTGAAGAAGAAAAAAGACTAAATTTCATACCTCAAATTAGTCACCTTTTCAATAAGGTCCAATCCACTTTCTAAAAACGCTTCCAGCTTTGTTGTTGGTAGACTTGTCTTACGGATAGAATAAAAGACAGAAGAGTTATTGACCTCAATAAAAACAAGAACCTTACAAGTCAAAAATTTTAGTTAATTGTTACTTCATTGACATTAGGCACTTAAATCTGCCATTTTGTCCCATCTTTACATTGGCAAGTATTTTGCCTAGTATGCACCAAATACCATTAGTTTATGGATACGGAAAAGATGACTGATATCAACGAAGAAAAAGATCAAAACGACAGTTCTGAAAAAAGCTCAAAAGAAGAGCAAAAGAAGAAATCGAAAAAATTGTCTAAAGAAGAACAATTAAAAAGCGACTTAGAAGAGGCTCAAATTCAATTACAAGAGCAAAAAGATAAATTTCTAAGATTATATGCTGAGTTCGATAACTTCAAGAAAAGAACGGCAAAAGAAAGATTAGATCTTATAAAAACTGCTGGTCAAGACGTAGTAATAGAAATGGTTTCTGTTATTGACGATTTTGAAAGAGCAGAAAAAGCGATGGCTTCAAGTGATGATATTGAAGCGGCTAGAGATGGCTTTAAATTGATCAAAGAAAAATTGTTGCACAAGCTCCAAAACAAAGGATTAGAAGCTATGGATAGCTTACATACCAATTTTGATGCAGATCTTCATGAAGCTATTACAGAGATTCCAGCGCCTAACGATGAGTTAAAAGGAAAGGTAGTAGATGTAGTGGAAAAGGGATATAAATTATATGACAAAATTATACGGTACGCTAAAGTGGTCGTAGGAAAATAGTAGGAATGGCAAAAAGAGATTTTTATGAAATTTTAGGCGTATCGAAAAGCGCTAGTGCGGAAGAAATTAAAAAAGCTTATAGAAAAACTGCACTTCAATATCATCCAGATAGAAATCCGGATGACAAAGAAGCGGAAGAGAAGTTTAAAGCTGCGGCAGAAGCTTATGAAGTACTAAGCGATCCTAATAAAAGAGCTAAGTATGATCGATTCGGACATGCTGGTATGAGTGGCGCTGGAGGTTTCGGCGGTGGCGGAAACATGAATATGGACGATATCTTCTCTCAATTTGGAGACATTTTTGGAGAAGGCAACCCATTTGAATCTTTCTTTGGTGGCGGCGGAAGAAGTCGCCAAAGAAGAAGCGGTGGAACACCAGGTTCTAATCTTAGAGTAAAAGTTAAACTTACTTTAGAAGAAATAGCCAATGGCGTTCAGAAAAAAATTAAGGTAAAAAAGCACGTAAGTTGCGATACTTGCTCAGGAACTGGCGCTAAAGATGCCAACTCATATCAAACTTGTAACACTTGTAACGGTTCCGGTGTCGTTCGAAAAATATCCAATACCATTTTAGGTCAAATGCAAACCACTGGAACTTGTCCATCGTGTAAAGGAGAAGGAAAAGTAGTGACTTCAAAGTGTACGAAGTGTAGAGGTGAAGGAAGAAATTACGGCGAAGAAGTAATCACTATTGATATTCCAGCAGGCGTTGGTGAGGGTGTTCAATTATCCATGAGTGGCAAAGGAAATGCCGGACAAAGAGGCGGCATGAATGGAGACTTACTGATTACCATTGAAGAAGTGCCACATGAAGAATTAACTCGCGAAGGCAACAATGTCATCTACAATCTTTACTTAAACATTGCAGATGCTGCTTTAGGAACCCAAATTGAAGTACCAACTATTGATGGTAAAGCGAAAATAAAAGTACCTAAAGGCACTCAAAGTGGTAAGCTGTTTAAATTAACAGGTAAAGGACTTCCTAGCCTAAATGGATACGGTCGTGGAGATCAAATTGTGGATGTAAACATCTATACGCCAACCAGTTTAACAAGCGAAGAAGAAGCTATTCTAGAGAAATTAAAAGGTTCTGAAAATTTTGATCCCTATAACAAAAAGAACAAAGGAAAAGGATTTTTCAGCTCAATGAAAGATTACTTTCAAAAATAAATTAATCTAAAGATTTGTTATCTGACTATATTATGTAGTTGGCTTTCCTATTTTTGTATAGAATTGTAAAATTATGAAGCAACTAAAATTAGTCTTGTGTTTGATGATTGTAGGTTTATTTACTGTAAAAGCAGCTGATGGCAACCTTCAAATAATTAATATTTCTCCAGATACAAGTATGAACTTGGTAAGTGTGAGTTTAGAAGATAGTGTTTTGATAGACTCACTTGATTTTAATGAAGCTACTGCCTATTTAACTGTTCCGGAAGGAAATGGGCAAGTCTTAAAATTTACATCAGTTAAATATCCATCACAAACATTTGAGTTAACAAGTTTAGATATTCAAGAAGGACAATTCTACCAAAGTATATTGAATGGAGTAATTAACACCACAGGCTATTCTCCAAACCCTGAGGGCATTTCATTAGATTTAACAGCGACATGGAATACCGTTGATACCGCTAACATTGCCAGTAATAAAATAAAAGTGAATTTCTTTCATGGCGTTTCTGATTTAGTAGAATTAGATGTAGCAGACTTAGTGTTAGAATACATTGTTGATGATATGTCTTACGGGGAGTATAGTGCCACAGCTACTGATTTAACAAAAATCAACAGAGACCTTTTCATTACTAGTACTGATTCTGCCAATACTATAGCGTCAAGAAGTATTGACCTTGCTAGCATTAATGGCAAAACATTAACTATTTTATTGTCAGGATTCATCGTTCCTTCAGCCAATAATAACGGTCCGGTAATTAGTTATGTAGGAGTTGATGAAGCAGGAAATGTTTTTGCTTTAGATATGATTACAACAGTGTTTGAGGAATTGGTTTCAAATTTCAAGCATTATCCTAATCCGGCAACCAACTTTACATTTATTGAGTTTAATAATACTAAACTTTCTGAAGTCACTATTTCAGTAATTGATCTTTCTGGAAGAACTATTTCAAACGAAGCATTTAACTTAAACACAGGCTTTAATAAAGTAAGAATTGATATTCCTAATGTTGCAAATGGATTATACTTTTTAAGATTAAGCACCTTAGGAAGCCAAAGCGCATTACCTTTAGTTATTGCAAAATAATGACAGATTACATTGTAAAGGCTGAAAAATTAACCAAATCATTTGATAAAAATGTCGCGTTAAACGCTATCGATATTACTATTCCGAAAGGAAAAATATTCGGATTATTAGGCCCAAATGGCGCCGGTAAAACCACTTTTATTCGTTTAATTACTCAAATTTTTGGACCTGATAGTGGACAGTTATATTTCGATGGCAAGTCAATTTCAAAGTCCAATATTTACGATATCGGCTATATGCCGGAAGAAAGAGGACTTTACAAAAAAATGCGAGTAGGCGAACAATTGGTTTATCTCTCACAACTGAGAAATCTATCCGCTAAAGAAGCCAAATCCAGAATTAAATATTGGTTTGAAAAATTTGAAATTGAAGATTGGTGGACTAAAAAAGTAGAAGAGTTATCAAAAGGTATGCAGCAAAAAATTCAATTTGTTGCTACGGTTATCCATGACCCAAAGTTATTAATCTTAGACGAACCCTTTTCAGGTTTAGATCCGATCAATACCAATCTCATTACCAATGAGATAAAAGAACTTCAAAAAAAAGGCACTTCTATCATTTTTTCTACCCATAGAATGGAACAAGTTGAACAGATATGCGAAGATATCGTGCTGATTAATAAAGGAAATATCGTATTGGACGGCTCTGTTGCTAACATCAAAAACAAATTTAAAGCCAACCACTACCTTATTCAATTTGAAGGAGAATTAGATGATCAAAGCATTCCAAGCGGATTTAAATTGTTAGATCAAACGGAGAAAACACTAAAATTTGAATTATCTAGCCATCAAAATTCTAATGAGTTAATAAGAGCTTTGATCAACCATCATGTTGAAATACATGGCGTCACCGAAATACTGCCTTCTTTAAACGAGATCTTTATCAGTGAAGTGAAGAAAAAATTTGATCATCCATCAAATTTGACAAATGAATAAGATTTGGCTCATATTTAGAAGAGAATACCTTACTAAAGTAAAGAAACGTGCTTTTATAGTCACTACGTTGGTCGTTCCTATCTTATTTGTTGCAGCCATGATAGGCATTGGAATGATTTCTCAAAGTTCATCGGAACAAATTTCATTTGCCGTTAAAGACGATTCAGGCTTGTTTGCCAATAAGGTAAGAGGAATGGATACGGACAACTTAACCTTTGTCTACTACGATTCTACCAATATATCAAAAGATAGTCTTTTAGCCAGTTATATGAGTTTGGGTTATAGCGGAATGCTTTACATTCCTAAAATTGATTTTACTGCGCAGCGTCAATTAAAAACATTAAACTATTATGCCAATCAAACCATAGGACTTAAAACTAAGGCATATTTAGAAAGTGAATTTTCTGAAGTCATTAGATCTGAGCGAATAAAAAGTTTAGGCTATGATGAAGAAATCATTGCACAACTCAATGAACAGATAACTATTCAAACGACAATAGATGGTGAAAAAGGGTCTGATGGAAAAACAGAGATAGCTACGGCAATTGGTTATATGATAGGCTTTATCATTTACATCTACTTATTTGTTTATGGCGCTATGGTGATGCGTAGTGTGATGGAAGAAAAAACAAATCGTATTGTTGAAGTCATCATTACCACCATCAAACCTTTCCAATTAATGATGGGGAAAATTTTGGGCATTGGAGCAGTTGGCTTAACGCAATTAATCATTTGGGCCATCATATTTGTGGCTACTTTTTCTTTGGCTGGAGTCATATTAGGCCCTGAATTAATGGATGCTCAAAACAGTATGCCTTCTGCAGAAATGAATCAAATTGATGCAGCCGAAATGGAAGAACAAATTGCAACTGCGCTAATGTATATTGGAGAGATCAACTGGTTTAGAGTTGGAATTAGCTTCTTATTTTACTTCTTATTTGGCTATATTTTATATGCGGCACAGTTTGCCGCTGTTGGTTCTGCTGCTTCTGATGATGGCGATGTGCAAACCTTAATGTTTCCTATTTCCATCCCAATTATTATATCCATTGTTATTATGATGGCGATTATCGATCAACCTAATTCGGGATTAGCATTTTGGGGATCTATTATTCCATTTACCGCACCGGTAGTAATGATGTCGAGAATACCATTTGACATTCCTATTTGGGAACAATTACTATCGATGGTCATTTTACTAGCCAGCTCATTAAGCATGGTTTGGATAGCCGGAAGAATTTATAGAATCGGCATTCTAATACAAGGACAAAAAGTGAGCTTTGGCAAACTTTGGAAATGGCTGAGGTATTAAAAAAAGTAACTAGAGTTAAGAGTACTTAAAGTGCCTAGAGTTCGGAGATCGAGTTTGCGAGGAACTTTCTCGTTCCTTTGAAAACGAGATTGAGACGAAGCAATCTTTTGAAATTACTAGCTACATTCATAATATTACATCCATCGATAAAATAATTTTTTCAAAAACACATGCTCTAATAGGCTTAATCGAAAATATTTTAAAATGTAAAGAATACGCTTTCAGGACTTGCAGACGCTGAAAGGAATTCTTGTAAAAGTTAATTAGTTCACCTCTTAAAAAAACGGCGATAGAAAAATCCATCGCCGCATTCATTTAATAAATTCTATTTAAAACTCTTTACTCTCCCTTATGAATTTCCACTGAATGAGGGTAAGGAATCTCAATATTAGCAGCATCTAAGGCTAACTTAGCATTTTCAATTAGCGCAAAATTTACTGCCCAAAAATCTTCTGTCTTAGCATATGGTGTCAATAACAGATTAACAGAACTATCTGCCAATTCTTTTACATTAACCGCTGGTGCAGGATCATTTAAAACCTTTGGATGATCTGTCATCACTTTCATTAATACTTCTCTTGCATGTTTAATATCTTCACCATAACCAATACCAATGGTGATATCAACTCTAAGGTATTCTTCCGCTGTTAGATTAACAATATTACCTCCTGCCAAAGGACCATTGGGTATGATAACCAACCTATTTTGCGGCGTTAAAATCTTGGTGACGAATATATCAATATCTTTTACTTTACCTGTATGATCTTGTGCAGTAATCACATCTCCAATCTTAAATGGTTTGAAAAGCATGATCAAAACACCTCCGGCAAAATTACCCAATGAGCCTTGTAATGCCATCCCTACAGCAAATGCCATGGCTCCTAAAACAGCAATAAACGAAGTAGTAGCCACTCCAAACATGGTTAGCACACTGATGAATAAAGCAATTTTGAGCACCACAGTTATTAAACCCGTTAAAAAGTTGCTTAACGATTTATCGACTTTACTTTTTTCTAGGGTTTTAGTAAAGTACTTACCAAATATGCCAATCATTTTTAACCCAATAAAAAGTATAATAATGGCTAGTAAAACTTTGGGGCCATACTGTATAGCATATTCTATTCCTAAATCAATGTAATGTTGTGTATCCATAATATCTTTAATTAATTTTGTATCCCTCTAAAATAATAATAAAAATGGCGCACTCTGAATGCTCAAAATGCGCCAATAAAAGTTTGACTGAATTAAATACTATTCAACCGGAGTCTTATCTCCTTTAGGTTTTGCTTGGAAACTGTAAGAAAATCCTACGCCAATAACATCTTTAAACTGAAGGTTTCTTTGCATTCCTGCTACTTCGCTGTTTGTATCAACATCATAATCCCAAATCAAGTGCATAAAAACACTTGCAGAAATAAACTTAGTTACTTTCAATCCAATATTGGTTTGCCAATCCACATCAATGTTCTGTGCTGGACCAGCTAAGTAATCTTTGTATAATTTAAGTGTAGACCCTAAAGTAACATTCTCATGTACTTGATGCTTATATGCCGCTACCGCTAATGCACCAACTTGAGTGTTTACATTCTCACCTTGGTTGCCATGTAAATTTAAAGCTGCAATGGCATCATCCGCTACAAAAATCCACTTGGCTGCGATTGGTGACATATACAATGAGAATTTGTCATTGGGTACATAATCAATACCGATGGAGTATTCTAATATCGCCGGTGAAGCAAATTTTGAAATAGTTCCTGTTTTGTTTCCGTCACCATCAAATGTAAAAGTTTCTGAAAATTGAGATCTGAAGTTTAACAAAGTTGCAAAATACCATTTCTCGTTTTCGTCAATTTGAAAACCGTACTTTGAAAACAATTCTAAATTATCAGCATTTTTTCTAAAGCTTTGACCTTTAATTTTCTGGATACCAAATTCTGTAGACAATCTATTTTGCCATATATGTTTCCCTTTTTTCATGTCGGCATTATAACCTGCTGCTAAAAGAAAAGATATAGATGGATCACCACCTGCTGACCAGTTTTTCAATCCAACTTGGTTGAATGTTAAAGATCCAGTACCGCCATGCGTCCAACCTTCCGGCTTCTCAGCAGCTACTTTCTTATCCGCTTTCCCTGATGCTAATTTGTCTGTTGGCTGTGCAGATAGCATAGCAACAATAAAAATACCTACAAATGTTAAGTATAGATTCTTCATAAATTTTAAATTTTGGTGTTGAGACGCAAAAATAGCGTGTTGGACACATACTAAATTCAGGAAGTTATAAACTTAGTGTAGAATAAATCTGGATTTAACTTATTGAAGTCTTAAGATAATTTCAATAGGATAATGGTCTGACAAACCGATCGCTTCTCTTTGAGGTCGCTGAAACTCTAATGTCCAATCTGGTCCAATATTTAAAATTTCTCTTTTGATAACTTCAACATTGCTGTTGTTTCGTCTTAAAAGCAGATAATCAATAATATTTGTTTTTTCCCAATTACTATAGTTTAAACCAATTGTTGGTCCATCTTCTGCATCTAAAAGAGAGAGCATTTCATTGTATCGTTTAGGGTTACTTTTCGGACAATTCAAATCACCCCCTATTATTTGTGGCACCCCTTCCTTTTTATAAGGAAGAAGTAAGCCATCGTAAATCATATGAAACTGATGATTATTAATGATAGTGCCGCCATTGGTATGTGTACTAATCACTTGAAATAAATGACCATTCTTCTCTCCTTCTAAAAGCATGGCGCCTTTTCTCGCCAAACAATCATGTCCTGAACAGGCATCAAATTGAATATCATCTTTATAAATTAATGGTCGTTTACTAAAAGTATATAATCCACTACTCGTTTTAAAAGATAACTTCTTTTGATTGGCAGGACCATAAATGTATGGATACTCCTCTCTTAATCCTTTTCTTAAAACTCTTCTTGTATTCTTTTTAAAAGCTTCTTGAAACAAAATAACATCATAATCCATTTGGCTCAATTCTGTTACAATATCCTTTGCTCTATCTTTCTTATCTGATTTTTTAAAAATGATAAAAGGAAGCATATAGATATTCCAAGAAAGAATTTTCAACTCTGTTTCAGTTGAAACATCTGTTGTTTGTGAAAATGAATGTTGCGTTGATAATGAGAAAGAGAGCAATACAAAAAGGTATTTGATCATTATTTACCTGTTTTTATTGAAGTTAATTAGCCAATTACAAACTCTAAAATAGTGTAGTAATGAATAAAAGCTGCAACAATTACAAACAAATGCCATATCAAATGGTTATAAGGCAATGATTTCCATAAATAAAACATCACCCCAATAATATAGGTCAGCCCTCCTGCAATTACATAATAAACACACGTCCAGGAAAGGTATTTTACAAAAGAAGGCAGAAACAAAAGTGCCGTTGATCCAATAAGTGTATAGACCAATGCATCCAATTTAGCATTTTGTTGAAGCTGTTTACTGCTCCAAATCTTATACTTAAATAGCATGGCAATGATGGACAAACCCCAAACCAAAGCCAACACCGGAATGCCAATACTTCTAGGCATGGCAATAACTGCAAATGGCGTATAACTGCCTACTATCACTAAATAAATAGCATAATGATCCAGTAATCTGAAATTATGTTTATGACTTGGATTTTCTACCCAATGATAAATTGTAGAACTAAAAAAAGCCAAAATAATGCTTAAACCATATACGGCTATGGATATAAAGAGTAAGAGATCGTTCTTTGCTAAAGCCTTATCTAAAATATAGATTACACCTACAATACTAAGTACAGTAGCAGCGGCATGAGTAGAATAATTTAACCGCTCTTCTTCTTGTGTGTAAATAGACTCTTGCATGAGGACATTACAATTTACTGATAAAAGAGCAGATTAACAATAGTTAACACTATTTAGTCCATCAAGATATGCTCTGAATTCAAAATAAATGGAGACTTCTATTGAAGGATATTCACCTCATCTCTTGTAATAATTACCGGTTGAATGTCTGTTTTAGTTTGAGTGTTAGGACCATTTTCTAACTTTAAAACACCTCTTGGACAAACTGCCGCGCATATTCCGCATCCGACACAACTCGCTCTTACAATATTCTGGCCCTTTTGAGCATAAGCTCGCACATCAATACCCATTTCACAATAGGTAGAACAATTACCACAAGAAATACACTGACCGCCATTAGTGGTAATTCTGAAACGAGAAAAGAACTTTTGGAACAAACCTAAAATAGCGGCTTGTGGACAGCCAAATCGACACCAAACTCTACTGCCCATGATTGGATAAAAACCAACACCAATTACGCCTGAAAAGGTAGCGCCAATAAAAAATCCATACCATTGACTTAGGTTGGAAGTGTTAAATTGCAAGCTATTTCCTTGCGTGAATTTCCATTCAAAGCCTGCAATAACAGCAATGATTACAATTGGTATTAAAAATTTTATTCTTTTAGGAGGAATCGCCGGATAGAATTTTCTTTGAAGAAAGTATAAAAGTCCACCCAACAAGGCTAAACCACCATAGACGTAAAATTTATTGGTTTTAAAATAAAGATCACCTCCACCAAACCGAGTGTATAACAACAAACCTGTAGTAACGACAATAAGCAATAAAACACCATAAATTATAATTCTTTCTATTTGCCAAGCTTCATTTGATTTGTCGGATAAATGTCTGAATGGATCTCCGGCGGTTTCGGCTAAACCTCCACAACCACAAACCCAACTGCAATACCATCGTTTGCCGTAAAAATAAGTTAGCACAGGAGTGACAATAATGATCAATATAATGCCCCAAACTAGCATTGTCAATCCAAGTGAGCCTCCATTCAACATGTTATCTAAGTGCCAATCTTCAAAAAAGTAATAGTTGAGTGGCCAAATATTCTTTAAGTCTTTAGCAAAATAGGCTTTGTCACTATTTAAACCTTCCAAAATTTCAGGGAGTAAAAAAGCAAATGCTAATTGGAAAAACATCACAGAAAGTGTTCTAATGATCTGATACCTATTATGTCGATACTTGTATAAAAATTTGATACCCAACAATAAGATCGCCATTGTATAAAATACGCCATACATAAACCATTGGCTAGCCGGTTTTCCTTTTAAAAATTGACTTAATGAATCAAATAAGGCTACAAGTCCTTTGTTTCCACCTTCTAAAAATCCTAGATATTGTGGAAACCAATATAAGATCACATAAAAGCCGGTAATAATAATTCCGGATAGCCAAGCCAAAACTCCCAAACTGGTTAAACTTCTAAAAAAAACACCATCGTTTTTTATGCCTTCTGTTTTGCCTCTGTAAGTTGCAATCGAAAATATGATAGAACCAATAGAAATGCTAAATATGGATAAGACGAGAAAAGCAGATTTGGGCGTGAGATCAATACCAAAAAGAGCCAATAACAAAACCAAAAAACCAACGCCCACTAAAGCCAGTCCTGCCTTTTGATGAAAACTAAGTGATTCATGATAAGCATCTACCATCGACATACTTTTATCTAATTGCTCGCTCATGCTTTTACGGGTTTAAATATTTTAAAAAATGACTTTAACCCTACTTTTGCCTGATCTTTTATTTGATCATTAGGATATCGCTTATTATAAGCTTCCTTCAAAAAATATTCAAATTGAGCATAGAATTCGGGATCAAAATTAGCGGCCGGCAATTGCTCAATCACATATTTAATAGTTTTCTCTTCCTCTAAAAATTGATTGAATAAATGATGTCTGCATCTAATTCCAAAAATATTGACGCCAATAAATTTTAAGCTTTCTTTCTCGTAAACCAAGTGAATACACTTTTTATGGTCACTGTGCTCCCAATAAAAATGGTCCATGTCCTCCGTCAATTTAGCTGGAACATTTCCATAGGTTTGATATTCTATATCTAAGAATTTGGCAGAGTTAAACCAATAGCCCGGTTGATAAGCTGTTCTTTTACCGCAAATAGTTTGTGCTAAAGTGGCACCTTGCATCTTGCCGGTATACCAAACTTGCTCAACAGGTCGCCTTCCGGGAAGTGGTGTTTTAAATTCAGCACAATCTCCGGCTGCGTAAACGTCAGGTATGTTAGTTTCTAGAAATTCATTTACTAAAACTCCCTTTTTTGTTTCGATATCTGCATCTTTTATAAACTCGATGTTGGGATGCACGCCAACGGTTAATCCAACAAACTGACAAGGAATTTCTTCTCCATCTTTTGTAATTACAGAGGCAACTTTACCATTGCTTCCTGCTTTGACCTCTTCTAATTCTGACCCCAGTCGAAGATCGATATGATGTTCGAGAATGTGTTTGTTAATCATTTCTGATTCATCCGGCGGCAAAACATTATTCCAAAAACTATCTTCTCTAACCAACATCGTTACCGCAATATTTCTTGATAAAAGCATTTCAGCCATTTCAATTCCAATCAACCCACCACCAACAATTACTGCTCTGTCAATATTTTTTGTGTAATCATTCATTGATTGAAGATCTTGTAAGTTGTAGAGACCTTGTACGCCAGGCAAATCTTGTCCAGCCCAACCAAATTTATTAGATGACGATCCCGTTGCAATCACTAATTTATCATAACTGATACTTTCACCACTTTTAAGTCTTAATTGTTTTTCATATGTAACAACTTGCTCTACTTTATCATAAACCAATTCAATTTTGTTTTTCTCCCAAAACCAATCCTCGTAAGGCTTTGTGTCTTGATAACGCATATGCCCCATATAGATATACATCAAAGCAGTTCTAGAATAAAAATGCTGACTCTCATAAGAAATAACGGTAATGGCGTGATCACTATTTTTTCTAATATGTCTCGCACAAGTAATACCCGTTATTCCATTTCCAATAATGACTACATGCATAAGTAGTTGATTTGGTGGTTAAGGTTTATTTCAACAATTTAAGCTTAAAAAGATTCATAATAGGTGATTATAATGGAGAATGGTATAAAAATTGCCATTTTTGTTACAAATAATGAGACATGAAGCAATTTTGGATAGTATTAATAGCAATAGGTAGTTTTTACATTAGTCAGGCTCAACAATTAAATGGTGCAGATTTACCGGCAATGATAGATTTGGTTGACGAACATTTAAATCTAAATGATTACCAAAAAAAGGAGCTAACGCTTATTTTTAAAGATGCTATACAAGAATTTGAAAAAATTCAAACTTTAGAAAAAACAGACGTTGAGAAACTAAGTTTAATGACTCAAAGTCAGAAAGCTACCCGAAATAGATTAGAAGTAGTTTTAGATAATAACCAATATCAAACATACAAAGCACTATTAGATGGTTCAACAAAAACTCTAACTGCTGGAACGCCTGTTATCACAGAAACTTATGAATCATCATCCAATACCAATGCCAATGTTATAATAGATGGTAGTGCTGCCTCAATAGCGGATAGATTAGGGTTTTCAGGAAATGAAAAAAGCCAATTTATTGCCGCTTACGACAAGCAGGAAATGGAGATTCAAAATGTTAAAAATGCCGGTACTATCACTACAGCATCAGGTATAGATCTTTTAACCAGCATTTTAGTAACTGATTTTAAAATCATTGATCTTGGTGGTCGTTCAACGTACGAGGAATATTTTCAGTTAAGATCAAGTGGGCAATTGAATCCGAATGGTTCTAACTCTAGCGGTCAAGATGTTGACATTTCTCAAGTATATCAATTGTATGATCTTAAATCAGCCCTTGACCTTTCTGATCAACAAACTGGAACATTTATTAGATTAATTATAGGTGGCGAAGCGGAAAAAGGTATGATTAGAAAACAATACAGCGGCGAACAAAGAGCTAAAAAATTAAAAGAGTTAGAGACGAAAAGTTTGCAAAGCTTACAGCAACTGTTGACACCTGAACAACTTCAAAAGCTTGGACAAATACTTGGCGGGTAAAAGTTAGCGTCTAAAGCCTGTCTACCGTCAGGTAGATTACAAGTGCCTTAAATGCCTAAAGTTTTTATAGTTTTACATTTGCACCTTAATTACCAAAATTATAATTCGAGCAATATGAGATCATTTTTGTTAATTCTAATATTAGCCTTTAGTATTACCGGCTGTCAACAAATAAATTCTAAGCAATCCGTTGCGATTAATGATAGTGTTATTGTGCATCAGAAAAAGTTAATGGCTTCATTAGAAACATTTGTTCAAGCACTTGAATCAAAAGAAATGTCTGCCATTGAAAATGGTTTAGAAGCATTACAAAAATCTGCCAATGATGGAATAACTGCTGTTAAAGCAATGGAGTCTCCCAATTGCGATGATCAGTTTCTTCCAGCTTCAATTGAATTATTTGATTACTATCAAAAAGCTGCTGAAACTGAATATAAAACGATAGGCTATTTATATGGGATTGATTCCATTTCCTATGAGCAATATGATTCCCTTCAAGTACTTATTGAGGATTTTAAAGCCAATCAAAAATCTGTTAATGATCGATTTTTAAAAGCACAAAGGCTATTTGCTGATAATTGTGATTTCAAGTTAGTGAAGCATGAGGATTAGAGCTATTGCGATTATCTTATTTTTTTCTGTTTCCTTTTTATCGTGTAATAAAAATACTACTTGCACAGAAGAACAAATTGTTCAAAAACAGAAGGCATTTAAACAAGCCTACCATAACTGGAAGGAAGCGCTTAACTATATGGATGAAGACGTTATTAATACTTCAAAAATATTATTGGATTCAAACTATTTGGAATTGATTCCTTGTACCCAAATTCAATCTAACTTGATAGCTGAAGTAGATTCTATTAGCTTAATCTTTGCCAATTACAATGTTAAGCGATTGCAGATTGAAAAAGGAGAAAGAAAGATTGAAGCATTAGATAAATTAGTTATCAGCATTACTTCTGACAAAGAATAAAATTAAGTTATTCGGGAATATATTTCTGTAAGGTAAAGCCAAATGTAGTACCTATCCCAACTTCACTTCTAACGTTTATTGTTTGGTCGTGTGACTCTATGATGTTTTTAACAATTGACAACCCTAAGCCGGTTCCTCCCATTTTTCTCGCTCTACTTTTCTCTGCTCTAAAAAAACGCTCAAACAAACGGGGCAAATCACTTTCTTCAATTCCCGGTCCGTTATCCGTAATTTCTATCAAAATTTGCTCATCTAGATCATAAAATTGAATATCGGTTGTTCCTGAATATTTACCATATTTAATAGAATTTGAGATCAAATTCACTAATACTTGTTCAATTTTACTTTTATCGGCCACCACCATTAATGGGGTTTTAGACTTACCAATTTGCATGGTGATATCCTGCTCATCAGCATAAATCTGCATATTGTTCACCACATCTTTTATAAGGTCAACAATATCAAAAGTAGTGAGTTCCAGCTTTAGGGAACCAGATTCATATTTCGACACATCTTCTAAATCCCTAACAATAGTATCTAATCTTTCAATATTCTTAATGGCCTTGTGAAGAAAATTATCTCGAACTTTTAAATTATCCATTCCTCCATCATCCAAAGATTCCATGTAAC
>JAWKKV010000016.1:0-24413 GCA_041393015.1 Chitinophagales bacterium
TTTGAGATCAAATTCACTAATACTTGTTCAATTTTACTTTTATCGGCCACCACCATTAACGGGGTTTTAGACTTACCAATTTGCATGGTGATATCCTGCTCATCAGCATAAATCTGCATATTGTTCACCACATCTTTTATAAGGTCAACAATATCAAAAGTAGTGAGTTCTAGCTTTAGGGAACCAGATTCATATTTCGACACATCTTCTAAATCCCTAACAATAGTATCTAATCTTTCAATATTCTTAATGGCCTTGTGAAGAAAATTATCTCGAACCTTTAAATTATCCATTCCTCCATCATCCAAAGATTCCATGTAACCTAAGGCATTGAAAATAGGTGTTTTTAGCTCGTGGGAAACATTGCCTACAAATTCCCTTCTGTAGGTTTCCAATTTTTTTAGTTCTCGGATCTGTTTATTCTTATTAATGGCCCATTCAGCCACATCATGCTCTACCGTTCTAATAATATTTCTATTATTATCCCGTAGTTCACGATAAAATTTTCTAGGCTTACCAATGGTTTTATAGATGATTTTAATCTTACTATTGACAAAGCGTTCAATAGCATATCTAATTACAACATAGGCTACAAGAAATACAATTCCAGGATATATTAGGATGGGCAGTATTGATATATTGAGATTCAACAAGATGTTGAGCCCAAAAAAAATGACCAAGCTAACTACAGTAATTAAGAATGAGGTTAATAATACAATTTGGCGCGGTGAAGGCGTTTTCATTGATTATCCCTGCATTTGCTCATTAAACTTATAGCCAATACCTTTTACCGTTTTAATTAAATGATCTCCTAATTTTTCTCTTAATTTTCTGATATGAACATCAATAGTTCTATCTCCAACTATAATGTCTCTACCCCAAATCTCGTTTAAGATCTCATCTCTTTTAAATACTTTACCAGGCTTTGAAGCTAATAAATAAAGCAATTCAAATTCCTTTCTAGGAACAGTCATTTCATCTCCTTTCCAGATGATTACATAACGTTCTCTATCAATTTCAAGATCTCCAACTTTAATGTAGTTAGGTTTAGTATCTTTTGAATCGTATCTTCTTAAAAGTGCTTTAAGCCTGCTAATTAAAACTCTAGGCTTAATTGGCTTACTAATATAATCGTCTGCACCTGTTTCAAAACCAGCAATTTGAGAATAATCTTCTGTTCTTGCGGTTAAAAATGCAATGATGGTATGCTCGAATTGAGGTAACTCACGTAGAGCTCTACAGGTTTCAATGCCATCTAATTCCGGCATCATAACATCTAACAAAATAATATCTGGTTGTTCTTTTTTAGCTACTTCAATAGCAGCTTTACCATTGTCCTCAGTAAATACTTCGAAACCTTCTTTATCCAAATTGTAGCTTAAAAACTCCAAAATGTCTCTTTCGTCATCAACGACTAATACTTTATAACTAATTTCTGACATATGCCTTTTTTATTTGAGCGAGCGCTAATTTACTACTTTTGATTATAAATGATAGCTTTTTATTAATGAAATGCTATAATAGTTAATTATCTAGTCCTTTTCAAGTCAAAATCAACCTTTATTTTAAATTTTGTTTGTGTTTCAGGTGTTTAATTATTTTATATTCGCAAACAATTTTTTATGACATTACATATATTTAAGCATTGACTTAATTATTGTAAACTTTGATCACTACTTAGTACATCAATTAACTTGTTCTCATTTTACAAGTTTTTTAAATAGAAAAATATGAAAGGAATTGTATTGGCAGGTGGCTCAGGAACTAGATTATATCCTATAACCTATGCCATTAGTAAACAGATCATGCCTATTTATGACAAACCCATGATCTATTATCCCATCTCTATTTTGATGATGGCAGGTATTAATGAAATATTGATTATTAGTACGCCAGAGGATATGCCAAACTTTAAAAGACTTTTAGGCGATGGGAAACAATTTGGTTGTGAGTTTACGTATGCGATTCAAGAAGTTCCAAATGGCTTAGCACAAGCTTTTGTTATTGGAAAAGAATTTATTGGAAAAGAAAAAGTCGCTTTAATCTTGGGTGATAATATTTTTTATGGCTCAGGTTTAGAGGAACTGTTAATGCAAAATAACGATCCAGAAGGTGGAATTATTTATGCTTATCATGTTAGTGATCCGGAAAGATATGGAGTGGTAGAATTTGATAAAGATGGAACAGCTATTTCAATTGAAGAAAAACCAAAACAACCTAAATCCAATTTTGCTGTGCCCGGACTATATTTCTATGACAACGATGTAGTTGAAATTGCAGCAAAATTGAAACCGAGCCCAAGAGGTGAATACGAAATTACAGATGTCAACAAAGAATATCTGCAAAGAGGCACTTTAAAAGTCTCCATTTTAGATAGAGGAACGGCTTGGTTAGATACGGGAACATTTGATTCTCTTCACCAAGCTTCTCAATTTGTGCAAGTAATTGAAACTCGCCAAGGTCTTAAAGTAGGCTGTATCGAAGAATTGGCTTATAAAAAAGGATTTATCAATAAAGAACATCTTAAAAAATTAGCGGAACCATTATTGAAAAGTGGTTACGGCGAATACTTAATGAATTTAATCAAATAAATGGCGAAGATATTAATTACCGGAGGTTGTGGATTTATAGGCTCTCATACCATAGTAGATTTAATCAATAATGGATTTGAAGTCATCTCAATTGATAATTTATCAAGATCTCAAGCATCTATTTTTGATGGCATTGAAAAGATTACGGGTAAAAGAGTCAAAAATTTTGAAATTGATATCAGCGATGAAGCGCAGTTAAAATCTATTTATCCTGAATTAGAAGGAATTGATGGCATTATACACTTTGCCGCTTATAAAGCAGTAGGGGAATCAGTTGAACAACCATTATTATATTATAAAAACAATATTGGTTCACTCATCAATATTTTGGAAGCATCAAAAGCTTTAAAAATACCTCACTTTGTTTTTTCTTCTTCCTGCACGGTTTATGGTAATGTTCAAAAATTACCGGTAGATGAGAATACTCCCATGGGTACTGCCGAATCACCATATGGCTTAACTAAACAAATGGGAGAAGCTATAATTAATGACTTTATCAAAGCACATTCTGATCACCAATCTATTTTATTGAGATATTTTAATCCGGTTGGTGCACATTCATCTGCATTCATTGGAGAGTTACCTATTGGAGTCCCGTCTACATTGGTTCCATATATCACCCAAACAGCAATTGGAATAAGAAAAGAATTAACCATTTTTGGAGATGACTATGACACCAGAGATGGTTCATGCATCAGGGATTATGTACATGTAATGGATATTGCCAATGCGCATACCAAAGCTTTGCAATATATGATTGATGGAAAAATGTCTCAAGCTATTGATATTTTTAATTTAGGAACCGGAAACGGTGTTTCAGTTTTGGAAGCCGTAGAGTCATTTCAAAAGGTAAATAATCTAAAGCTCAATTATAAGATTGGTCCTAGAAGATCGGGCGATGTTGTAGCAGTTTATGCAGACAATTCAAAAGCTAAAGATGTTCTAGGTTGGGACGTGAAATATGATTTGGATGAAATGATGCGAAGTGCTTGGGAATGGCAGAAGAGATTGAGTGACTAAAGTGCCTAGAGTTACGAATGCCCTAAAGTTGATATTATTAAAGTTGGTTGATTTATTATTTCAAAACTTTTGATGGCTTTTCCCCTGTTCAACTACTCTTAGTTAGGATTTGTGATGTGACCTTTTTGACATTAAACTTACTTATCAACTTTATCTCACTCTAGACACTTGTAATCTACCTGACGGCAGACAGGCTTTAAGTACTTTTTGAATATCACCCCATCGGGTGACCAATACTCCTTCTTTTACTCACAACTTTACAGTAGAATCAAATACTGTTAGTTATGAATAAAATTTCACTTCTCCTTTTCACCCTTATAACATTTACTTTTCAAGGCTTTTCTCAAGATTACTTTTGGGTAGGTGGTAGTGGCAACTGGACAGACGTGTCACACTGGGCAACTACTTCCGGTGGCACATCTTTTCATTCAGCTCCTCCGGGAGCAAACAATGATGTATACTTTGATGCCAATTCTTTCGATGCGAATAATCAAGAAGTTACTTTAGATGCTGACAGTTTACTTTGTAAAAATTTAAATTTTAGTGGTGTAACAAACAGTCCCAAGTTTGGATTTGAAGATTATTATGACCGTATTTTCATCCATGGTGATTTCACAATAGTAGAAGATATGCAATGGGGCTTTCAACAAACCTATTTAGTAGGGGAGAATATTGATATCAACACCAATAATGTTTGGATTCCAAGCACTTTTTATATCAGCCCTACAAATGAAAACACGAATGTTAATTTAGGAACAGATTTAAACTTAACCAGCCTACAAATTCAAAGCGGAAACTTTAAAACCAACAATTTCAATTTAGAATTAAATGAAATGAGAGTTGGATCATTAGGGTCTATTTCTAGTGAATCCACTGCAGCATTCGGTAGTTCCCAAATCAAGACACCTAGATTTATTGTACACCCAGATCGTACAGCTATTAATCCCGGTACAAGTGAAATTGTAATTGAAGATGGTACAGGGCCGGCTACTGTCTTATTTTTTGGTGGTGGATTTACATATTATGACATAACTTTTATTGGTGTTGTTGATAGAATTAAAGACAATAACACCTTCAATACATTTACCGTTATGCCAGGATCAGAGCTATCTTTTGAAAATGGTGAAACACAAACTGCTAATCAATTTATTTTTAGTGGAACATCTGCTCAGCCCATAAGTATACATAGTCGAGCAGAAGGAGAAGCAGCTACCATAAAACAAACTTCAGGAACAGTGAATGGCAATTATCTTATTCTACAAGATAACATCGCCACAGGAGGAGCAACTTTTAATGCCAGTAACAGCACTAATCTTGGTAATGTTAGTGGATGGAATATTGAAGTAACAGCACCTGAAAACTATTATTGGGTAGGAAACTCCGGGAATTGGTCGGATTTAAGTCATTGGTCAAAAACATCTGGTGGAACGGCTAATCATATCGACCTACCAACCGCCATCGACAATATTTACTTTGATGCCAATAGTTTTAGTAACAGCACATCGGTCGTCAATATTGATTTAGAATTGATATTTGCTGATAACATTTATACTGCAGGAACAGCTCCCGGAACAGAAATAAAAGCAGCGAATACTACACAAAGTAGCATTAGCATTTATGGTACCATGCAATTGGCTCAAGGTGTAAATTATAATTTAGGAGAAATACATTTTCTAAGTGATGAGACACAAAACATTACCTCCAATGGAAGTAATTGGGGATATAGTTCAACTTTAATTTTTGAAGGAAGTGGTACATTTAATCTAACAGACGATTTATCAGGTGCAGATATAGATATACGAGGTGGCGTTTTTAATTCCAATGGACACGATATCACTTTAAACGAAAAATTTGATATAACTCCTTTAGCAGACCCTATAGTAAATCTTGATAACAGTTTTATTACTGCCCAAAGTTGGGATCCAAGCTCAGACCAAGGCATCGTATCCATCAATAATACAACTGTGAAATGCTTTTTTATCTTTTACGGTAGAGGTTTAGACTACAAAAAAGTAATTTTTAATGGAGCCGGCAATTGGGTGTATGGCAATTTCTTTGCAGAAACCTTAGAGCTAGTACCCAACACAACCATTCAAATTTTACCAGGTGATACCGTTTATATCAATAATTTAATTGCCAACGGAACAGAAAGCGATCCCATCACCATAGAATCAAGAACAGCTGGCGAGGAAGCATATATCAGCAAATCTTCAGGCTCAGCTACTGGCGAGCATTTAATTATCAGAGACAATCACGCTATTGGTGGAGCATCATTTGTTGCCAATAACAGCACAATTGAAGATAATGTATTAGGATGGAATGGTATTGTAGGACTTTTCAATTCAAAAAACAATCTAAAAACCAAAGTTTATCCCAATCCTGTATCCAATATTTTATTAGTAGAATTTGATGACAATATCCAAAATCAAGAAAATGATTTATCGCTTCAACTTTTTAGCACAGATGGTAAACTCTTGATTAAACAATCCATCTTACCTAGTAGTGAAAACACCTACCAAATGAATATTATGGATTTACCGACAGGCTTATATCAATTAGTTGTCACCAATAATAAAAATGAAACCATGTCTGCCACAAACATCATTAAGCAATAAGAAAACTCTCAATTTAGTTGGAAGTCCCCAAGCTTTCCCAAATCGGCGACTCATTTATGAGTCGCTGATTTAATTTTTACCAAAATCTAAAAGGAAATCTATAAAAACTATTTTTTACCGCCCTTCTCAGCCAGAACAGCTTCTTCGCCAAATACTGCAATTTTAATTTTTTCTTCCACTTCTTTCATCATCTCAGGATTATCTTCTAGAAGTTCTTTAACAGACTCTCTTCCTTGTCCTAATTTGGTATCACCATAGCTGTACCAAGTACCACTTTTTTGGAAAATATTTAATTCAACCGCTTTGTCTGTAATCTCTCCAGATTTAGAAATTCCCTTTCCATACATAATATCAAATTCTGCCAATCTGAATGGAGGAGCCATCTTATTCTTAACTACCTTAACCTTAACGTTGTTGCCTATCAATTCTCCATCTCTATCCTTAATAGAACCTGTTCTTCTAATATCTAATCTAATAGAAGCATAGAATTTTAACGCATTACCACCGGTAGTGGTTTCCGGGCTTCCAAACATCACCCCAATCTTCATTCTAATCTGATTGATAAAAATACAAGAACAACCAGTTTTATTAATCGCACCGGTTAGTTTTCTCATGGCTTGCGACATCAATCGAGCTTGTAACCCCATTTTTGAGTCGCCCATATCTCCTTCTAGCTCTGCCTTAGGCACTAACGCTGCTACAGAATCGACTACTACAATATCCAATGCTCCTGAACGAATTAAATGTTCTGCGATATCTAATGCTTGCTCTCCATGATCGGGTTGCGATATCAATAAATTATCAATGTCAACACCCAAACTCTTTGCATATACCTTGTCGAAGGCATGTTCTGCATCTATCATGGCTGCAATACCACCTTTCTTTTGCACTTCTGCAATTGCATGCATGGCCAATGTTGTTTTTCCAGAAGATTCAGGTCCATAAATCTCTATGATTCTTCCTCTTGGAAAACCTCCAATCCCTAAGGCAATATCTAAACCCAAAGAACCTGAAGGAATAACATTCTCAATTGCTGACACCTTATCACCTAATTTCATTATGGTACCTTTACCATAAATCTTATCTAATTTACCTAGGGTCATTTCTAGGGCTTTTTGCTTATCGTCTTTTGATCCGGCCATTACTTTGCTTTTTATTATTAAATACTATACTAAGATTACTTTTTGAGTGAAATTCCATAAAATCATCAAATTATTTTTGATTTATATGCCGCTTCAACTTAATATCAGCACGAAGAACGCCATTCCTTAGCTATAATTTGATTGATTTCGAAAAGTAAGTAAATAGTGACTACAGATTGTCCAGTATTTTGATCAATCTTTCAACTTCGTTAAGCTAAAATGTTATAATCTGTTTATATTTCACAAATATATAATAGAATAATGCAACCTTAGTGTCAAAAAAATCTACTATATATATACTCCGAAGTATGAAAACTACAGATTGAATTAAAACCTTACGTAAAGAACAAAGTGGCAAAACAGTATAAAAATTTATACGGATTCATTCATACTATTGGTGATATTATTATCCTCAATGGCGCTTATATATTAGGTATAGCCTTATCTACCAATAGCAAAATTATTGAAACTTTAGGCCTAAAAGTTGCTACAGAAACCACCTTTGTCAATAGCTTGTTAGATCAAAAATATTTACAACTTTGGGTGTATCTAAATATCATCTATCTATTAGCGGCCAATTTTAGTAAATCTCTTGAAATTTATAGAAATACTAGATTTAGCAAGGTTTTTAATAACCTCATGCAATTGTTCTTTTTACAAGTGGTTTTAGCATTTACGTATATCGTTATCTTCAAGGACTACAATAATACTTTTAAGATTTCTCGATTTGTACTCATGTGCACTTTTGGGCTTTCCACAGTTTTGACTACCATTTGGCGGTTTGGCTTTATTAAAATCGTTCGTTTTTATCGTGCTCGTGGTTACAACAACAGAAAAGTAATTGTTGTGGGTGCGGGACGTTCAGGGCAATCGGTAAAACGAATGCTGAACAATAAAATGGAATACGGTTTTGATTTTGCCGGTTATTTTGATGATGAACCAGAGCGATTTCCCAAGATAAAAAATGAAATAAAAGGCAGCGTAAAAGACGCCATGGATTATGCCTTAAAAAATAATATTGAAGAAATTTTTTGTGCGCTACCTAATAAGAGTAGCAGGCAAATTCGAAAACTAGTAGCCTTTTCTGAGGAAAATTGTATTCGTTTAAAGATAGTACCTGATTTTAATAGAATCATTAGTAATCCATTAAGTAAGATAGAAATAGATCATTATGGAATGATCCCAATTATTACACTTAGAAAGGAACCATTAGACAATGCGCTGAATAGAATTATAAAACGAGTATTTGATTTTGGCTTTTCTATTGCCGTTTTCATTTTTATTCTATGGTGGTTAATTCCTATAATCGCTTTGATCATTAAGCTTGAAGACCCTAGCGGACCTGTATTTTTTATTCAAGAACGCTCAGGAGAAAGAGGAAAAAGTTTTAATGTAATTAAGTTTAGATCGATGCGGATGAATGCGCTTGCCAATGAAAAACAAGCTGAAAGAAATGACCCAAGAATAACTAGAATTGGGAGATTTTTACGAAAAAGCAGTTTAGACGAGTTACCTCAATTCATTAATGTGATACTAGGAAACATGTCAGTTATAGGTCCTCGACCGCACATGTTGAAGCATACAGAAGAGTATTCTAAGATTATTAACAAATTTATGGTCCGCCATTTTGTGAAGCCTGGAATTACCGGCTGGGCGCAAGTAAATGGCTTTAGAGGAGAAACAAAAGATCACCGATTAATGGAAGAAAGAGTTAAACACGACGTATATTATATCGAAAATTGGAGTTTATTTTTAGATATACGTATCTTGTTCCTCACTATATTCAATATGGCTCAAGGTGAGAAAAACGCTTTCTAAAAAAATCCTAATAACTATACCGCTTTTACTGTGTTCCATGTTTGTTTTTGGACAGCAACAAAGCTTGTATTTTAATCAAAATTTCTACCAAAATTTTGAGAAATACCTCTATAGCACAGAAAGCAACTTCCATACCGGCATAAAACCTTACAAAGCATCCGAAGTTTATCAATATGTTTATCCCGACACTATTTATGATTTCAAAAGAGTAAAAGCTAGTGATCGTTTCTTTAAACGCGCCTTCAATATTGTTTTCTTTGAACAATTTTTAGAATTTGACGAAACAGGATATGTTCGTAAAAGTTTGAGGGACACCATCCAACCTGGGGTAACGGTTAGAAATAATTATACTGATACGGAATATGTAAAACGAAAATTTCATATCACTGCCATGCCTTTTCTTCGTTTAGAATTAGGCTATGATAATGATGCCGGCAGAACCATCACTTACAACAAAAGAGGTATTGCGCTAGCTGCTGACATTGGTCAAAAAGTTTCCATATTTACTTCTTTTAGTGAAAATCAAGCCAAATTTGCTGGCTACTTAACACCCGATATCAGAGCTTTTAGGGTGGTCCCCGGAGAAGGTAAAGCAAGAAATTTCGGCACTAATTCCTTCGATTTCTCAAATATTTGGGCTTACATTAATTATACACCCAACGATTATTTTAGTATTGAAGTCGGTAATGGAAAACACTTTATTGGTGACGGCTACCGCTCTCTGCTTTTATCGGATAATGCTTTTGTTTATCCTTATGCAAAAGCCACCGTTAGTGTTTGGAAAATTAAATATCAAATGATCTATGCCGAATTGCAAAATGATATCAGAGAAACGAATGATTTTGCATTGGGAGTAACTAGAAAGATTGCCAACTTTAATTATTTATCAGTGGCACCAACCAATTGGTTGCAAATTGGTTTATATGAAGGTATTTTATGGAGAAGAACCGGACCGGAAGGCAATAATGAATTCAATTGGAATTATATCAATCCGGTGATTGGCATTAGAGGCTTACAGAAAAAATTAGATGTGAATACTGTTTATGGTTTAAATTATCAATTTACCTTACCACATTACATGTCTATATACGGTCAATGGATGATTGATAAGTTTCCAACAGATGGTTTCGACCACATCAACAATAGAATGGGCGTGCAATTAGGTTATAAATATTTTGATGTTGGAGGAGTAGAAAATTTAAACCTTCAGTTAGAATACAATAGAGTTAGACCTTATACTTACGCCACTTCTGACTCCATGCTATACTACACTCATTACGAGCAGCCATTGGCGCATCCATTAGGAGCTAACTTTAATGAAGTAATCTTCAAACTCTCATATCGCTATCAAAGATTTTACACTAATCTCTCTTTAGGATATTCTAAAGGAGGAACGGATGTTTTATTGGTTGACGACGATGGTAATATCAGCTACGATTTTCAAAATGGCTCTAGCTTGTTTGCGAATACGGCTTTAGCTCCTCAAACAGAAAATCTAAAAATAGGTGGACAGGCGAGCAATTACAGTCTATTACATGGAGATTTTAGAATTGGCGTGATTGTTAATCCCAAAATTAATTTAAAAGTAGAATTAGGTTTAGTTGGTAGAAGAAGTTCATCTGAAATTTATGCCTATAATGAAAGTGGAGATGTAATAAGCGGAACAGCACAATCTACCAATGCTATTGTCGTTTTCTCTATCGCAACACAGCTTTTTAACAACTATTATGACAACATTTCTAGGTTAATTCCAATTACGGACTTACGATAGAAAATAATTATTCTATTTTTGCATCTATTTTAAAAGTAAAAAACACCAATGAAGCAATTAATTACGGTTTTTGTGGCACTGATGATAGGCTTTGGCGCTTATGCTCAGAAAAATATAGAAGAAAAAAGCGATTCTACTGAAACAACAAAAGAGCTTAGTAAAGCAAAGGAGACAGTAAACAACGCAAAGGATCGTTTGGTCTTTGAATTTAATACAGGTGTTTTATTGAACGACGGCGACAATGGTTTTAGCCCGAAAGGATTTCAAAGAGGCATGAATATATACTTCATGTATGATGTGGTGATTAAAAATTCACCTGTTAGTATTGCTCCTGGTATTGGAGTTGGATCTGATAACTGGTACCACAATAGCCAAGTAATATTTACCGATACATTTACGAGTTTTGTTCCCTTTACTGATAGTTTTAGCTATAAGAAATCAAAATTAGGCTTAACCTATATTGATGTTCCAATTGAGTTAAGATTTAGAGGAAAACCAAATAGTAAGAATAACTGGCAATGGAAATTAGCTGCTGGCTTTAAAATTGGCTTCTTAATCCATAGCAAATGGAAATACAAAGGCGAAGACTTTAGAGTTAATCCACAAGCTGCTCAACCTCAAGATGGTCAAGTTAAGTTGAAAGAATTTGGTGTTCCAAATTTAGAAAAATTAAGATATGGCGTAACTGCACGTGGCGGATACGGGCCATTTAACTTACATATGTACTATTCTTTATCCAGTTTGTTTCAAGATGGGAAAGGCATAGAATTACAACCTATAACATTTGGAATTTCAATCAACGGATTGTAAATCGTTCCACTGATAAGATTATATAAAAAAACGCATTGCTTTCATTGGCAATGCGTTTTTTTAGAATATATTTAGCATTCATTCGAGTTTTATGAAATTATTTAGTCATATTAGTTACACTATTTCTCCATTTTTTACTTTACATGCAACTGATTTAGGAAAAGAAATTGAATACAAATTCAATATGGAAGGCATGGAATGTAAAGTCCTTGTCTTGCAAGATGGAAATATTCGTAATGACTTATTCCGTTGAACTACCTATAAAAACACTAATGGAATCTTTGAGTTAATCACAACTGACGGCCAGTCCATTTCTAAGGGTGAATTAGTAGAATCTATTTGAGAAAAACTATGTTTTTAGCTATAGCACCAGAAACATTTGTAGAAAATTTTTATAGTCGAATGCCGGGAACTATCAAGTTATAGTAAACAAATCAAACTTTGAAATAAGATGCCGACTTTTTTAAATACGCTAATTAAACAGGATAAATCAATAAAAAACTTGTTAGGAACAAAACAGTTTTCAATGAGCTAGTGGCATCAATATTTATCACAACTGATGCTCAATAGTTCATTACATTGTCAAAAAGCATTTAAATATTGTAACGATAAACAATAGTGTATTGACAAAAAAGTATTCCCTTGCATGATTACGATCATGAATAGCTTTAACCACTAGTTCCTTCAACTCTTTATGAATCAGATAAAAACTATCCATATTTGATAATTTAAGTGATAATAAAGTTTATAAAACCTCAGATAATGAGCTTGTTTACATTTATAAAAACAAGTGATTGTTAGCAATCATGTTTGACATAAAATCTATCAATTTCGTTAAGGTAAATTTGGATACAAAATCCTTTGAAAGTTATGAGTTTCCTATCAAATACAACAAATCAGATGCAATCTATTTTGATGAAAAAATATGAGTTACAAGACAATATTTTCCAGCTATGTTTTAAAACCTATAACTAAAAAAATGAAGTTAATTATTTAGCCACGTGATTCTCCCTTGTAGCAGATAATGGCAGATTTTTATGCTGATAAAGGAAAGAAATTTAACTGAACCTAATGTCATTTTAAACCTTTATCTCAAATCAGCTGGAAAGGAATTATTGGGTCAAAAAATTGGGAGGTGGAATGTCACAAACCAAAATGATGGTATTTATCATATTGAAATGCTTCATTAGCAGTAGAAAGAGATTCTAAATATATTTGGAATACCCGATAACATCAATAATTTCTATTGGAACAAAACATTTCGACCAACTTTTAGTTTCAGCTTTCCAACTGGAAGCATAAATACTCGAAATTAATTCATGGGTAAGTACAGCAATTGATTGGATAACCTCTGGACAAGAAATGGGGCATTATTTTACTAACCTACCTTTCCGGCAAAGTCATTCAACATCGATTTATTAATCTGTTTGCTCACCTTTTTCGTTTGGTATATCCCGGAAGCCATTAAATTAAAAATGAAACACTGGTGGGTTTTTATAGTATTATCTTACACCATCGCATTTGCTTTTGCTTTCCCATTGTTTATGTTTTTTAGAGAGCGGAAACTCCAAGCTCAGCAAGTCGCTTAATCTGGTTTTTCAAGATTATCTTCATTTAAATTACTAGTTTCCATATCATTTACCAAGGCCAATCCCGGTAAGTAATGAGCTACAACATCTGCTATAAATTTTACCGCTACTATCCCTATGGCAATTACTTTCTCAATACTCTCGCCATCAAAACGTTTACTGAGCGGTAAAACCACAAACAACACCATTATAGTTAGTGGTAAGGCATAGATAATTCGTTCAAAGACAACTTCCATGGGTAATCTTGTTCTCCATTTGCCGGTTAGTAATTCACTTCTGATGTATTCTAGTAAATAATTCCCCGCAATAAAAATGCCTGCTCCAAATACTCCAGAACTACCGGATACCATAGTGTCTGTTTCAATCTCTACAAAAACAAAGGAAAAAAGCAATAAAAAAATTCCGAAAAAATAAAGGATGCCAAAAAACAATAAGCTGCCTATCCTTGTGGTAATTTTTAAAATTAATCCGGGTGCACCGTTGGCAGATAATATTTTTAGCAGTCCAATACAACCCCATAAAAATATCTCAATCCAGAAAAGGCTAACAATAGAGAATATATTCCAATTAAAAAACAAAACACCAATGGTAGGAACCAAAGCATTAAAAACTGCCCATGTCCAAAAAGTATGTTTGGCATGAGGCACTTGTGGATCTAATTCAGCACTGATTCCCATTAAATAAAGCTATGCAAATTGAAGCAAATTTTCCATTCAAATATTTAACAACATAGTTGATAATAGATAAATAGAATACTTATCTTCAAATACTATGTTCAAAAATCCATTTTCATTTAAAGGTAGAATTAGACGATTGGAGTATGGGTTAACTTTTTTAGTCTGTATAATAATCTCTTTTACTTTAATGATGATTATTGGTTCTATTCCTGATGATAACAAATGGCTAGATAGATTTATTATAATTTTCCTCATTTCAGCAATAGTTGAAATTTGGTTTATTATAGCCCAAAGTGCAAAAAGATGTCATGATTTAAACAAAAGTGGATGGTATCAATTAATCCCATTCTATAGTTTAATCATACTTTTTTTAGAAGGCGATGTTGGAGAAAACAAATACGATCGCAATCCTAAAGACAGGCATATCTTTGGTTCTTCAGAAATTTTAGACGATGATATTCTTTTAAGGCATAATGATTAATGAAACTATTACCTTAATCTCTTAGTGACCTTTGTGAAACAACCCTTGTGCCCTTTGTGGTGAGAAATTTTTAACCACAAGGAACACTAAGAAGTCACGAAGATCTCAAAGAAAAAACTAGAAACTATTACTTGCGTCCCTTAGTGCCCTTTGTGAAACAGCCCTTGTGAACTTAGTGGTTAAATAAATTTATGGAAAAATTACATTTTCTGACTCTTAACAACATGACAGAAAATGAAATCGCAAAAATTGTATATAATAGTGCCCTAAAAATTCACAAAACCTTAGGTCCAGGATTATTAGAAAGTACTTATGAAGAATGCTTATTCTACGAACTAAAACAAAATCAGTTATTGGTCGAGAAGCAAAAAGCACTTCCCTTGATTTATGAAGAAGTAAAATTGGAAATTGGCTACAGAATTGACCTTATGGTAGAAAACAAATTCATCATAGAAATTAAATCCGTCGATTCATTAAATGACATTCATTTAGCACAAATACTAACCTATCTCAAACTGAGTAACTGTAAACTCGGAATGCTTATCAATTTCAATGTTTCATTACTTAAAAATGGTATAAAAAGGGTTATCAACGGCAAGCTTTAATGATAACCACAAGGAACACAAAGCAGTCACCAAAGTCACATTAAAAGACCAAATCAACTATAACTCGAATCTCTTTGCGCCCTTTGCGAAACAACCCTTGTGATCTTAGTGGTTAAATAGTCTAACCACAAAGAACGCTAAGAAGCCACGAAGTGCACTATAAATTCTACAACTAAAATGATTACAAGAATATTTCTTGTGCCCTTTGTGAAACACCCTTGTGATCTTAGTGGTTAAAATTCATGCCCCATCAAAATTTGAGTAAACATCACAAAACCTCTGTTTTCATTAAGCCATCGTTAAATTAGGTTGAAACCTCTAACAAGAATTTTTCAGAAGCACACTTTCTGTATTTTTTCAATAATTTCATTAGTCCCATTTAAAAAAATAATTTAAAATATGAGTGACAAGGTTTTTATTTTCGACACCACCCTTAGGGATGGAGAGCAAGTTCCAGGCTGCCAATTGAATACGATTGAAAAAATTCAAATTGCCAAAAAACTAGAACTCCTCGGTGTAGATATCATAGAAGCCGGTTTCCCAATTTCTAGTCCGGGCGACTTTAAATCTGTAGTGGAAATCTCTAAAGCCACAAAAAACGTTACCATTTGTGCCTTAACTCGATCAATTGAAAAAGATATTGATGTAGCGGCAGATTCCTTGAAGTATGCTAAAGGCAGAGGAAGAATCCATACCGGCATTGGAACCTCACCCATGCACATCAAATACAAATTCAAAACTACACCGGAAGCGGTGATAGAAAGAGCTATTGCGGCTGTAAAATATGCTAAAAGATATGTGGAAGATGTAGAGTTCTATGCCGAAGATGCAGGAAGAACAGATAATGAATATTTAGCGAGAGTAATTGAAGCCGTCATCAAAGCCGGTGCTACCGTTTTAAATATTCCCGATACCACTGGCTATTGCATGCCGGAAGAATATGGTGCAAAAATTAGGTTTTTGAAAGAAAATGTGAAAGGCATCGATAAGGCTATTTTATCTACGCACTGTCATAACGATTTAGGCTTAGCTACAGCCAATACTTTAGCCGGCGTTTACAATGGTGCTCGACAAGTAGAAGTAACTATTAATGGTATTGGAGAAAGAGCCGGCAATACATCTTTAGAAGAAGTGGCTATGGTAATGAAAACCCGAAGAGGCGACTTTCCTTATCATACCGACATTAACCCAATTCACATTGCAGCCACCAGTAAGCTAGTAGCTTCTTTAATGTCTATGCCGGTACAAGCCAATAAAGCTATTGTAGGTAGAAATGCATTTGCACATTCGTCTGGAATTCATCAAGATGGTGTATTGAAGCACAGAGAAAATTACGAAATCATCGATCCAAAAGATGTTGGATATGATACTTCTATCGTATTGTCGGCAAGAAGTGGTAAAGCAGCTTTGAAACATCATATTTCTGAATTGGGAATTGAAGTTTCACCAAAACGATTAAAAGAAGTTTACGAAGAGTTTTTGAAGTTAGCAGATGCTAAAAAAGATATCAAAGAAGAAGATCTTTTAGTTTTATTAGGCGAAGAAAGAAGATCTACCCGAAAAATAAAAATTGATCTTTTACAAGTCGTTTGTGGTAAAACATTAGAACCTATGGCCACCGTTCGACTGAATGTCAATGGAGAAATTAAGCAAAAAACTTGCTCTGGATTAGGTCCGGTAGATGCTGCTTTTAAAGCCGTAAAACGAATCTTAAACGATGAAGATTACAAATTAGAAGAGTACTTAGTGCAAGCGGTGACCAGTGGCATTGAAGATTATGGCAAGGTACATGTTCAAGTAAGTTACAAAGGCAAAAACTATTATGGTTTTGGTACCGATAGAGATGTGATAACTGCTTCTGTAGAAGCTTATATTGATGCAATTTCTAAAATATAAAAGAGACACAGATTTCACAGATGACACTAATTTTATTTAGTGTTTAGAAATAGTTGCTTTTGCGACATAATTTGCGAAATGGCATTACAGTGTAAAGAAAAATCTCAATTGGTAAGAATTGTTTGATTGAGAAAATATAAATTATTATAGACATAGAAATCTGAGCAATTTGTGTCTAAAAAATAAACAAAATGGCAAAAACATTATTCGATAAAGTTTGGGATGCTCATGTAGTGAAAGAAATCGCTAATGGCCCTCAAGTAGTATATATTGATAAACACTTTATTCACGAAGTAACTACGCCACAAGCATTTGCAGGCTTAGACAAGCGTGGCATTAAAGTATTGCGTCCCAATCAAACCGTAGCCACTGCCGATCATAATGTTCCAACCAAAGATCAGCATTTACCTATCAAAGAAGCGCTATCTAGAAAGCAAGTAGATACGTTGATTCAAAATTGTGAAAATCACGGTATTGAATTGTATGGTTTAGGACATCCTTATCAAGGCATCGTACATGTTATCGGGCCGGAATTAGGTTTAACACAACCGGGCATGACCATCGTTTGTGGCGACTCACATACCTCCACCCACGGCGCTTTCGGAGCCATTGCTTTTGGTATCGGCACCAGCGAGGTAGAACAAGTTTTGGCTACGCAATGCATCTTACAAAGCAAGCCCAAAAGTATGCGCATCAATGTAGAGGGAGAGTTAGCCAAAGGGGTTTCTTCTAAAGACATTATTTTATACATCATTTCCAAAATCGGAACGTCCGGCGGAACCGGTTATTTTGTGGAATATGCAGGCAGTGCCATTCGTTCGTTAAGCATGGAAGCGCGAATGACTATTTGTAACATGAGCATAGAAATGGGGGCGCGTGGCGGAATGATTGCACCGGATGAAACTACTTTTGAATATATAAAGGGTAGAAAATTTGCCCCACAAGGAGCCGATTTCGAAAAAGCTTGCGATCAATGGCGACAATTGAAAACGGATGACGAGGCTACTTTCGATAAAGAGCTAACTTTTGATGCAGCCGATATCGCGCCAATGCTCACATACGGCACCAATCCTGGAATGGGAGTTAAAATAAATGCTACAGTGCCCAGCCCGGAAGATTATGCCAACGAAAGCGAAAGAAACGGCTTAATCAAAGCCTTAAATTACATGGACATAGAAGGCGGTAAATCATTAGAAGACATGCCAATTGATTATGTGTTTATTGGTAGTTGTACCAACTCTAGAATTGAAGATTTAAGAGAAGTAGCGCAATTGGTAAAAGGCAAGAAAAAAGCAAAAAACATCACAGCTTGGATTGTTCCGGGTTCTAAACAAGTAGAAAAACAAGCCCAAGAAGAAGGCATTCATACTATTTTAAAAGAAGCCGGATTTGAGTTAAGAGAACCGGGTTGCTCTGCGTGTTTAGGGATGAATGAAGATAAAATTCCAGCAGGAAAATACTGTGTGTCTACCTCTAACAGAAACTTTGAAGGCCGACAAGGACCAGGCTCTAGAACCTTTTTAGCCAGTCCATTAACCGCTGCCGCTACAGCCTTAACCGGTGTGGTAACAGATGTGAGGAAGATGCTTTCGTAAGTTAAAAGTGTAAAGAATAAAGTCTAAAGGAGTAAGGATAAAATCTTAGTGAACTTTGTGAAACAGCCCTAGTGAGCTTTGTGGTAAAAAATATAACCACTAGGAACACTAAGAAGACACCAAGGTCACAAAGAAAAAAACTAAACGCATTATTAATGAAATCTCCTTGAACCCTTTGTGAAACAGCCCTAGTGACCTTTGTGGTAAAACAAATCTAATCCTGATGCATGGTTAACTAAGACCAATTTGTATTTGAGTTTGCATTTGTATTTGAACTTTAATATTCCCTACTTCTCTCTACCGCCCAATCAATCACTTTCTTTTGCTTAGCCTTTTTCGTACATAAATATTGTGGATCCGGAATGATGCCCACTCTTGCTAAATCCAATCGATCAGCATCGTAACATATTCGCGCTGTTAAAGGACCATCTGTTCTTCCCTTATGGTGATAAAAACAAGCTTCGTTCAAAAGTGCCAACTGTGATTGTTCCAGCATTAAAATATCGTTGTTAATAGATGTGGCGAAAGCTGCTGCTCGCTCTCCATGCTGAGGATCATAGCCTTCATCTTCTCTTTTTATATCGTGCAAAAAGGCAAACAACTCAATCACCTTTATGTCGGCGCCTGTGCCTTCTGCCAAAAACAATCCGTTTTCTCTCACCCGTTTCCAGTGTCTTATACCATGAATAGAATCCCAACCCAATTGAAATTCAAGCTTTAGTTGGTAAATTAACTCGGAGTTTATCGTTGGACTAATAGACATTGCTGCTGGTATTTAAGACAAAACTATAAGTTTTTGCCAAAATGATATTCAAAATAAAATCCGCACCTTTACAAGTCCATGGATTTTATCTACGCTTTCGAAATAATAGGTACATTAGTTTTTGCCGTTAGTGGTGCGTTAGCGGCTATCGAAAAGAAATTTGATATTGTAGGCGCCGCCATTTTAGGTTTTATCACAGCCATAGGAGGTGGAACATTGCGAGATATCATGATAGGAGAAACGCCGGTAGCTTGGATGAAAGACAGCAATTACGTCATCGCCATCCTTTCAGGTGTCGTGCTATGCTATATTGCCAGAAAGTACATTATGAAGCTGAGAAAAGGTTTGTTTCTTTTTGATACCATCGGCATTGGATTGTTTACTATCATCGGATTAGAAAAGACATTGTCTCTAGAGCTTTCTCCAATAATTGCCTTGCTAATGGGTATTGTATCAGCTGTTTTTGGAGGTATCTTAAGAGATGTATTTTCCAATGAAATTCCATTGATCTTTAGGAAAGAAATATATGCCTTGGCTTGTTTCGCAGGTGGCATTGTTTTTCTAGGAATGAATTACCTTTTCCCGGGCGTTATTTGGAATATTTTTGCTTCTATTTTTGTCGTCATCGCAATAAGATATTTATCGGTTAGATATCATTGGAGCATTAATTTTCAGCCGTTGAATTGAGTTTAAGAACGTCATTCATGCCTACGTTCCTTCGGTAGATAAATGCGAGGAGTCCATCAATTGACGGACGATGCGCCTGTCCGACTACTGGCGGAGCAATCTTTTGATTTTTACCTTCTAACTTGTATCCTAACCGATTGCTTCTTCACTCGTACCTCATGTATCGCAATGACGTTGAAACTAAATCTCTTAGTGCCCTTTGTGAAACAACCTTATTGAACCTTGTAGTTCTTCATTTATTTTTCTATATATCATTCTTCCAAAAATTAGAAGCATCTAGCCAACTGACCAATCTCAATAGAAAATCGGCCGGCATTTAATATATTTAAACAAAGTAAGCCAACCCCCTAAAATGAAACGGTATGTTCAAAAAAAACGTTCTTCTTAAACCCTACAAAAAAGTAAGTCCTTGGCGAAAAATTGCCTTGAGTATGTGGCACAACCAAGAAGAAGCCAGTTTTTATGGATGGATTGACTTGGACGCAACAGGCATTATGAAAACCATTGAATCTTTCAAACAAAACGGTAAACATATGTCGCCCACCACCATTGCAGCGAAAGCCATTGCCGTAGCCTTATCCAAATATCCGCAAGTGAATGGTTTAATTCGATTAGGGAGAATTTACGAACGCCAAAACATCGATATCTTTTTGCAAGTAGCACCCGACGATTCCGGTGATAACTTAACCGGCATGGTGATTCGCCAATGCGACACCAAAAGTTTAGAGGAAATCAACGAGGAGATTAGAATGCGAGTAGCAAAAATCAAATCCGGTGAAAAAGACGATTTTATGAAATCCACCAAAATGTTGGCCGCTTTCCCATCGTTCATCATCAACATTGTTATTCGCTTTTTATCCTTTTTAAACTACACCTTAAATATTTGGTCGCCATTATTACAAAGCCCAAGAGATGCGTTTGGTTCGGCAATGGTGACCAGTGTAGGCATGTTGGGTTTGGAGCACGGTATGGCACCTTTGATTCCATCTAACAGATGTCCAATTATCGTTGCCGTTGGCAAACTAGAACAAAAACCTGTGGTGAAAAATGGCGAAATTGTCATTCAAGATGTATTGCCCATTACCGGCACCTTCGATCACCGTTTGGTGGATGGCGTTGGCGCATCGCATTTATTAAGAGCTTTGAAGGAATATATTAAAGCGCCGTATTAGAAAGTTTTGAAGTTTTGAAGGATAAAGTAAAAAGTGTTAAGGATAATATGCGAGAAGGTTAATAATTGATGACGGCTGCCATAGAAAAGATTTTAGTTAACAGTATCAATAATTCGATTCATTCTATCTAAAATTAACTGAAGTCTTTCATCAATATTTTCAAAATATAAATGCCCTGGAATAACAGTTAAAATCCTTTTGTTATTAACTATCTCTTTTACGCTAAATTGTAGATAGGCTTTAAGATTTTCCTCTGTATTTAGAATTTGTTCTACAATGGTTGAGGTATGATTAAAGAGATATATAATATCTTCAAAATCATGACTTTTATATAAGTCTTTTACACCTCTATCAAAAAATGCTTCCATTTTAGTCGCCAGAAAATAAGGTAACGTTAAAATTTTGATTTCAATGTTTTCTAAACGAATTGGAATTGCCGCTTCAAAACCTTGCTCAAACCATTTATTACTCGGTGCCCAACCAACTGCTTGTGTTGACATCACATCTACTTTTAAGTCATCATAATGAAAACGACAAATTACATCCTCTTCATGGCTTTGTTTAAATCCTTTTTCAATCAACTTTTCTCGTAAGATTTCTAGTTTATTGGCAGTTGTAATTTGAAATGTGAGATCAATATCTTTTGTAGGCCGAATATCTTCAGCTGCAGTATCATCAATATATAAACTCACCATGGCACCTCCAACGAAAACAACTTCTTGTTTTAGTTCGCCTAATGCGTTGGCAATTTTTATGGTTGCCAATCTATTAATGAGTGTGTTCTTTAACAAATTCGTTGTTTTAAGATTTCAATGGCTAAATTCTTCTCTCTCACTTTTCCCACTCTTATTGCATCAATTAAAGCCAAGTTTTCATATAATTCACTATCCAATTCAACTGCTTGAATTACAGAAGGATATAAGGGTTGAATCGCTTGTCCTCTCACATACCCTTTTGCATAAGGCCAAACATACGCTTCGCTACTTTGTATATGCTCGCTTAATGGCAAAGTACTATGTGCTGTTGGAATGCCTCGAACAACAGCGCCCAATTGCTGCGGGAACATATATGGCAATCCATATTGCAACAAATCCATTAATGCTTGCCGCGATACTTGCTTACTTTTATTATATAACAACCTCGCATATTTTGATCGGGATAAGGATTCGCTAATTTCAGATTGACTCATAAATAGGGCATTGGCTAAAGATACTTGTGTCCATGCTTTATCTTCAAGAATCAAAATTTTTAGAAGCACCACAATATCTTGTGGACGCATACTATGTGTTTTATTTTTCATAATATTGAATATCGCAATATGCAATAATACAAAATATATTATACCTGTAGAGTATAAAATAAAAACTTTATTGCATATCGTGATTAGCGATATATATAGAATCTTATTTAACACATTGCTAGTAGACGGCGTTGGCGCATCGCATTTATTAAGAGCTTTGAAGGAATATATTAAAGCGCCGTATTGAAAAGGACAAATTCAAACGCAAATTCAAGCTCAATATCAAAGATAGTGTTTCATTCCTGCGGACAGTAAAAAACTTTAGTTCCTCCATCCATTATAGCCAAAAATCAAGTCCAATATTGATGCTCGTCATTGTCTAGTTTGTATTATGTACAGACCTTATATATGAATCAAAAAGATGTTATTATGAGAACAATTTTATTTATTGCGCTGATGGTGGCAATGGCTTTCACCATGCAGGCACAAAACATTATTTATGTATCCCCTGGAGGAAGCGGAACAGGAGAAACCGCCAACAGCCCTACTAATCTTCAAAATGCTTTAAATGCTGCTAAGATTAACAATTTGGCAGATGAATTGCGTTTACAGGAAGGCGTTTACAATGGCACCTCTTATTATTATGATTTGACCGGCAGCGACAATACGGATATTACCATAAAAGGCGGATGGAATGCCACTTATACCGTACAAAGCACCAATATATCAGCTACCAAAATTGATGGTCTGGGCGTTAATCGAGGATTAGAGATTAATGGTAGTGGTGCCGCTAAAGACATCATCGTTAGCATAGAATATTTAACTTTTTCTAATTGTAAAATAATAGATGTCAATGGTGGTGCTTTAATTGTGACAGGAGGAGCTAATGATGAATTTGACTCCAAAATCCATTTAAATTTAGATCATATTCACTTTATGAACAATCAAACTGTCTCTAGCGGATCAGGAGGAGCAATTTACACAAACTGTTCTTTTGATATTACCAATTGTGTATTTGATGGAAATGAAGCCGCTAACAATGGCGGAGCTATTTTCGCTGCTTATCTTAACATCAATGAAGATCTTGATAGAAACATCTACCGAACCACCTTTTTAAACAATATCAACCGAGGCAATCAGGGTTCTTCTATTTGGACCAATACAACACTAAAAATTGAAAACAGCAGTTTCTACGGCGTGGACGACAATGGAAGTTCAGGCAATGGAAGTGCTGTTTATGGCAACAACAATGCAGATATCAATATCGATAGATGTGAGTTTGAAGGCATCACGATTAATTATTGGGGGAGCGCGGTACAAGGATTTGATGCCGATATTGAAATTAGCAACTCAAAATTCACCTATAATAAGTCGGGAGTTATTACCGGATACGGAACGGTAGCCTTCTATCACAGCAATAGTGATATCGACAGAGAGTTAAAAATTACCAATTGCACCTTTGCCAATAACGAAGGACCAATTACCGGAATTGGCGGGAATGCCGTTAACTTCAGAGGCGATGAAGGTGATCAGCTAAAAATTTACAACTCTATCTTTTGGAAAAACGGCTCTGTGCCTTTATACTCAGAATCCGGAACCGCAGTAATTGATTACAGCATCAGCGAATATGGCACGAATGGCTTTACAGAAGGAGCAAATTTTTCGTTCACCACAGATCCGTTGTTAAATGCCGCTAACAACTTGAGTAGTAATTCACCTTGTATTGATGCCGGAAGTTCCGCTTATATTGACCCATCTTGGAAAGACTTTTTTGGAGATCCAAGAGTAGTGGGCGCAGAAGTTGATATGGGCCACGAAGAATATCAAGAAGTGAATACCGGAATTACAAACTTGGAGTTAGCGAACATAACACTTTATCCTAATCCCGTAGTTGATAAACTATACTTAGAATTAGGCGAAATAGGGAAGAAAAAGTACACC
>JAWKKV010000017.1:0-13516 GCA_041393015.1 Chitinophagales bacterium
AATCTGCCAGACCTTATATTAGTCAAATTGAGCAAAATTTAGAAGACGCTTATCATAAGTATACTAATGAATTACAAGTTAAACCCTATACAAGTGGATTAGCTAAACTAGTTGTTGAAGTCTACGAATTTCCAGGGAAAAAGAATTTTCTAATGGGATATACAGCACCAGAAATGGCCATAGAATTAAATGCCAACTATTTAGATCAAGAGTCAGTACTAATGGCTACTCCGGCACATGAACTTTTTCATAAAGTTCAATATAACTATGGTTATCGCACTAAATGGTTTGTTAATGGAGAACACAATCATAATCATGACGAAAAAGACGTTCATGATGAAGAAGATGATGGTCACGATAATATATTTAGTTGGTTTGCTGAAGGCACCGCAGCATGGGCAGAATATTATATTGCCAATACAGTTAGTGAATCTTTAAAAATTAAGTCAATGTACTTTGAACCACAAGTACCATTGTTTAAGCATGCCTCTGAATCATTCCCATTTTGGGATTTCTTCTTCAATCACATAGAGCGTTTTAAAGATAAAAGACAGACTGTCCATCCAATGAATGTTGTACTCGAGAATTTGTTAAAGACGGAAGGGAAAGTTCTACAAACAGTCGTAAATTCTATCAATCAATACGATAAAAGTGTAAACGATATAGATGACGTTTTTGCTATTTTTTGCAATTATAGAAGATTTATTGACGAAACTAGTTATACACCTGAATTAAAACAAGAAGTAAAAAGCTTATTTAATAATAAACTAAAAAAGTTGAGAAATGAGCAAGTATATACTGCATCAGTAAAACCTTTAGCATGTAACTATTATTATAAATCAAGAATCAAGTTTGACAATTTAAAAAATTTAGAGTTTACAATTGAAAGTGAAAATCAAGATGATTGTTTGATTTGTGAATTGGCATTAAATCGAGAAAAAAATCCAAAACGATTAAAATTTGATCCACTTAAAAAATGTTACACAATCACCATTTCAGAGAAAGATAACTTGTTAAACGGTAAGAATAATGAGTTAATCTTAATGGTCAATGGAAAAATGGGGAAAGCAAATAAATACACATACATGCTTTCTCATTCAACAAAATAATCCAATGCTTATTTAAAAATACTTTTTAATCATTAAAACTATTCACATTATGGCAAAAACAACAACCGGCGGAACCGATCCTAATAGAGGTGGAGGTGACGGAGACGACAGAAAAGGATACTTAGAATTTGTAGATTATACAGATCCTGACACAGGCCTTTCATTTAAAATTCCTGTACTTCCTAAATTTTCAAGTGGAGGAACTAATATTACAATATCTAATTTAGATCCAGATACTGAACTTATTTTTGAAGTAATTAAACTTACTGATGAATATAATAATATTAGCTACGGTGCTTATAATGTAGAAGAAGCTTAAATAGCGATATTATTACTATTAAACCAACTAATAGCAGGCAAAGAAGTGGAACAAGATTTCGCTTCTTTGCTAATATTATAGGCGAATCATTTCCAATCGAAATCAAGCCTGCCCAATAATAGGGATGAGCTGTCATTTTATTTTGGTGTTCCTTTAGATATTTACGTTTGGCAATGGCTAACGCTTCACTAACATCTTTTTTGTCAGCAGCTTTGTAAAAATCAATGGCTATACCAGAGGAAGTTGTTTGAGAAATTTGCCATAAGCTGCCAATAATAGAAGGACATCCAGCTTGTAAGAATGACCTTGCAAAACTAAACACACCTTCTCCAACAACATTTTCACCAATATTTGATTCACACGCGTTTAGAAAAACTAAACTAGCAGAAGTTGTCGTACTACTGATTTCGTTTTCATATAACTTGATAGAATCATTAACAATTAGATAGTTAAAAAGAGAATGAGACTTATCTACGATTCCATGCGTTCCAAAATGAATAACATCAACATTATCCATTAAATTAAGTAAGTCATCTTTAGAGGTATAATCTTTATTCGTGTATTTTTTTGAAAACAAACGAGCCAAAAGTTTGGCTTCTTTACCGGAGGATACTAATAATGAATCCGGTATTACGGATAAAAATTTTGTAAGTGGCTTATTGGGTTTTGATGTGTTGAATAAATGAGAAGTAGAGCAAGCATAATTGATGATATGTTTATTTAAAACATAATTTAATTGAGAAAAGTTACTGTGGTTATCTGATACTTGATACGTTAATGCTTCAATAGCTAAAAAATTAAGTATACCATCAGTTATTACTGTTATTTTTGATTGATCCTCTAAACCGTTAAAAAGTTTCTGATAAAGATGATTGGCTAGTGTATCATAGTTTGCCACCTCTACCTTGCTAAATAATCTAGGTTGATATTGTGAGAAATATCTATTAAAAGCGATAACATCTTTTTCTACATCAAATTGGTCAATAGCTAAAGAATCCTTTTGGATAGATAAACGATAATATGAATTTTCCCCTTTATAAAATATTACAATAGCTTCCTTAGAATCCAGCTGATCTTGCAATTCTTCAATAGTTGGAATATTATCAAAAAATAGCTCATCATTTCTACTAATGCTATTGGATTCCAATTGTTGGTAAAATTGGTCTCTTTTGGTTTTTAATCTCTCTAATTGAAGTAAGTTATCTTTTGTCTTTTTAACCTCTATTTCATTTTGTAACTCTAAGTACTTTTTATCAATTTCTTTAATATATTTTTGATCTTTTGCCGATAAATTATTCTTTTTAATTAATAGATCATTTACAATCGACTCATAAATTAAGAAGGCATAATTACTTTCTATATAATGATATATTGAAGGAATATTTTCAATGTCTTCTGTCTTATTCTTTTGATATAAAAAATCAATAGCATAATCATAAAATATTCTTGTACTTGCACCTTTTTGCAGCTTAGAGGTATTCCAATTGCTATGTAATTTATTCAATTTATATAATGAATCTGCTTTCATTAAGTTGCCACTAATGTCAGCATAATCAGCAGTTTCTAAAGAATAGTCGTTTTGTAATTGTAATAGATGAAAATATGTGTCAGCCAATTTTTGATATTGAAATTCACTAGATGTCAGTCCATTATTATAGCAATATATGGCTGATTCTACAATTTTTGAAGCTTCATAATAACCTCCTAAAATTTCATAGATTTCGGCTAAAACAGCCTTGAATAAAACAGCCTCTTCATCACATTTATTACTAAAATTAGTTATAGCTGGTAACCACTCTTCTAGTAATTCTTCTGCTTTTATCTTGTTGCCTTGGTTAGCGTAACTTCTAATCAATTGTAAATTGAAAACAGGTAGATAATAAGAATCATTTTCATTTTTAATAGCCATCTCTTGTAAAATCTCCTCTAATAAATTAATGGCAGCTGCGTATTCTTCACTATGATGATATGCAATAGCTAAGTTATAGATTGAAAAATTGCGTTTCCAATTATTTTTACTATCGTATTTCATAACCGTTTCTAGAGCTTTTTTACCATACTCTACTGCGTCTTTATATTGATGATTTTCATTAGATATTCTTGACAGGGCATTGTAAACAGAAGGTATGAAGTTGAATTTTGGATTGGTACAATTTAATTCTATCTGTATAGCACTATTAGCAAAAGCAATGGCATAATTAAATTCAAATCTTCTCCAATAAACAACAGCCATATAATAATAGGCCAGTGCTAAATAATGATTGTCAGTTGAAGAGGTTTTAGTAAATAGGGTAAATGCTTCTTCAAAATAAAAAGAGGCTAACTCATTCTGATTTAAATTATAATAATATAATTCACCCATTTCAATGACACTAATAGCTCTAACAAAAGAGGAATCTCCAAAGATTTGTGTTCTTTGATCAATAGCTTTTTGGATAAACTCTTTGGCTATATCATTTTTTTTCATGAAAGAAGATAACTCTCCTTTTTCATGATAACACAAAGCTCGTATAGGATCAATTTTAGGTAAGTGCTTGTCTACCAAACGTTCTGCTAAGTTAATAATGCTCCAAGCAGTGTCGTTGTTATAAAGCTTACGGTAAAGCATAGCAACTTTAATAGTAGCATAAGTTTTTTGTTGAGCGCTTAATTTAGAATTTGATTGAAGTAAATCCTCAAAATGATTTAAGGCAGGAGGATAGTCGTAAGCATCTAACAAACTATCAGCTGTTATAAAAACAGAAAGGTCGTAACCTGGGTATGCTTCTTGATATTGGTCATTAGCCAATAACCTACAACATTGTAACACAAGTAAAAAAAACAGGAAGCCCCTCATTATTCCTTAATCTAAAAGTTAGATTATTACTTACCAATATATGTATTTAATAATTAAGGGAGTCTAACAAGTAGTGAAGATGTGTGGGAAAAGATGGTTTTATTATATTTTTTTAATATGCTTTTTAATATCTGTCCATTTCTCTGCATCGTAATCAGTAAGGGATAGCGTATCTAAAACTTTAAGATCAACAGATAAATCTATCGACTTACATTTTTGTTGTAGTAATATTTGATCTAAAAGTACTGTTCCATACCATTTTGTGCTTTTAGTAGCATCCTTAAGTTGATCAAATTTTGCATTATTTACTTTACAAGCTCTTTGATTTTCTTGCAAAAGCAAATTAGCATATACTCTTATGATATTTTCCATGGTATCTAAATCATTAGCGTCATCAAAGATCATTTGATTGAGTATGATTTTTGCTTGATCAGTATCTTTATCTATAAGTGCTTTAGCTGCAATGGCTTCTTTAGGTAATGTTTCCGGACTTTCAGATCTAACATAATTATACAATAATTCCGTGGATAATGGTTCGTAATAACTAGCTAAAGCTTGATCTTTTTTTGAAAAAGGATTGTTGAAAATCACTAAACCAATTAATAGGATAAGACTGGCAGCAATGGATAAAGGTGCCCATAAATTTCTCTTTTTAGTGGGCTCGTTGATAGATATAACTTTACCTTTTAATGTGGAATTTTCCTTTTGAATGTTTGACTCTTCATCTTTTAGTTGAGATAAAATCTCTTGTCGAGTAGAATGTTGAATGCCTCCAATTAGAATTTTTAACTCTTGAAACAATTGAGCAAACTCTTTATCATCTGATAGCAATCTTTCAACTTCTTGTCTATCCTCAAATGAGGCTTTATCCAGCAAATAGCCTTCAATTAATTCGATATTTTGTTCTGGGTTATTCATGTTGTGATATATTTTCAAATACAATTTTCTTTAATCGTTGTATACATTTATATTTTTGGTTTTTAGCAGTTGCTGGATTTTTATAGTCCATTAAAGTTGCTATTTCATCCATTTGTTTCTTTTCGTAATAATAAAACTCGAGAAGTGTCTTGCAAGGTGGACCCATTTGTTTTAAAGCCATGCCTACTTGTTCAAACTCTTCATTTTTCTCCTCATAATCTATCTCTTCATCAATTTGCTCTATCTCTACATGATCAGGAATACTAGTATTCTTTTTGTGATACCTTGTGAGTTCAAGAAATTTATTTCTTCCGATGGCAAATAGGTAGGACTCTACACTTGCTGTCATATCGGTGAGCTTACCTGAATGTATATTTTCGTATAAGGTCACCACTGCGTCTTGATATATTTCTGTTGCCATTTCATCATCTGCATTAAATTGTTTAGCTGCCCACCCAACAAATTTTCCTCTATTTTCTCTATAAATAGTGTTGAGGAGTAGCTTATCTCCCTTCTTCAGCTTTTCTAAAATATTTTGACTCTCTGACATTAGATGTATTTCCCCTTAAAAAGTAACCCTCTAAAAATATATTCAAACAAATTTAACATTTTATCGAAATTTTAGATTACTAAGGTCAGTAGTTATAGTAAGAGGATACTATAACATAATAATAGGTTTTAAAGTCCCTTTCCTGTTTCATTAGGCATATATTTTAAATGCAAAAAAGCGAAGCAATAAATTTTATAAATACTACACCATATGTAGCAATTTTAATCATCAATTCATTTAAATAAATATGAATTGAAAGAATAAATATTTTTCCATTTAAATATCCAATAATTCTCAAGTCTGTTATATGTTCCAATTTTTCTTAAAACAAATAATAAAAATATATTATTTGTTTTATCCTTTTATTATCAGTGGATGTAAGAAATTTGGGAGGGAATTATTTTCATTCAATAGGGTGACTAAACGTATTTGAAAACATTAATTACTGACAGGAACAAAAAAAATCACTCACACTAAAATTTACAACCATGTTAAACGAAGGCAAAAATTCAGAACCAAAATTGAATGTTAGATCAAATCTAAATTCAAAATTTTTAAGCAAAATATCTTTAGTTGTTATGCTTATAATCTTTTCATTTTCAGTTAGTGCAAAAGAACATAGTATTTTGGAATTATCCTCCAATGGAGGAGCTGCAAATAAAGGAATGATTCCTATTATCAATACCAATGTAAATACTCATCTAATTGGAATAAATTGTTTAGATAATATTCATAACAAGCATAGATTAAATGCTCTGTATCTTGAAAACGGGTTGATTGATGGTAATGACGGTTATTTAATCTATATGGAACTACATCAGAAGGAGTCGTCAATCATGCCGGAGTATTTTATAAAAGAAATGGAACATCAAGTGATATTTCAGTTGATTCAGAAACAGATTTTTTAAAGTATTCTGGAGGATCAACTGTAATGGATGGCAATAGTGAAATAATAAATGACTTTGACACTTTATAGAGGCGCAAAAACAAAAGAGAGTTATAGCAATGTTACTCTCTTTTGTTTTTTACCTTAGCGTCTTGATTAAACACCAACATATAATTCGTAATCAAAGCTTCTTCTTATTGGCACAAAGAGCAATATTTTGGGAAGAAGAAGCTTGTTTAATTATTAGCGATTTACATTTAGGCAAAAGTCATCACTTTAGAAAAAGTGGGGTAGGAGTGCCTAAAACCGGAGATTACAAAAATCTATCTATCGTTAAAGGTTTGATTGATGTTTGGCAGCCAAAGGAGTTATTGTTATTGGGTGATTTGTTTCATAGTGAAGCCAATCATCACGTATTAGAAGTTAAAGATTTTTTTGACAACTATCCAAATCTAACGCGTCATTTAGTGGTTGGAAATCATGATATCATGGATGAAAGTTGGTATCAATTATTGAATCTTGTTATCCATCGGGAGAAATTGAATTGGGGACCTTTCTCATTCACTCATGAACCTCTAGAAGAAGAAGCGCTTCAAGATAAAACATATAACATATGTGGTCATATTCATCCTGCGGTTAAATTAGTAGGTAAAGGGCGACAATCCATTACTTTACCTTGTTTTTACTTCTCAGAGAAGCAAGCTGTTCTTCCTGCTTTTGGCAAATTTACAGGCAATTACAGAATAAAACCTCTAACTAATGATAAAATTTTTGCCATAGCGAATAAGTCTATTATAGCGCTTTGATTGTCCATTTATTCGGTAGTCTAAAAAATAACAAAGCATGTTGGGTTGCTACAGCAATCAGTGAAATGATTTTAAGGTTGCGTTTACTATTTAGCTAGTATATATTTAAAGGCACCGTTAGGTGCTTAACATAAACCCCCTATACTATGAATAGATTTTTCTATTTAGCCATCTCTATTTTTGCATGTTTCATCATTAGTGGACAATTGCAGGCGCAAAATGCTATTGAACAAAAGGTATATCAGAATACTGAACAGTTTCAAAAGAAAAATATAATTACCAAATTGGTTAATGGAAATAAGTTTTCCTCTACAGTAAAGGAGGCACAAGTTTTTAGTGCTGACAAAAAAACTATTTCAGATATTGTAAAAGAACAACCAGCTGCGCTACAATTAAGTATTCCAACACCTAAAGGATACGAAGCGTATAAGTTGATTAAAACTTCTATTGTTTCTAACGACTATTTTACTCAGGTAAACGGCAAAATCAATGTTGGTTATGCTGAAAATGGAGTACACTATCAAGGTATAATTGAAGGGAAACAGAATTCATTAGTAGCCATTAGTTTTTTTAACGACGAAATGATGGTGCTATCTGCATCGAGAGACAATGGAACATTAGTAACAAGGAAACTAGATAATAGTGATGATTATATCTCGTATTTCAAAAAAGATTTATTAGTTGATAGCTATAGAGATTGTAATTCTACAGCGGAGAATAATATGATTGTTGAACCTCTAATGAAGGGAATAGAAATGGAAGCGGCAAGAGGTTCTGGAAACTGTGTTCGAATTCATGTAGAGTGTAATTATGAAATGTTTGTAGATAATAGTAGTAGTGTTGCTGCTACCATTAATTATGTTGAAGCAATGTTTAATGTGGTGGCAACCTTATATGCCAATGACTCTATGGATATCTCGCTATCTTATGTAAACGTTTGGGATACACCATCAGATCCATTTAGTGATGCCACTTCTACAGAAGGATTGAATTCTTTAAAAGCTTATTTAAATGGTGGTGCGCCATTGAATGGTGATTTAGCTCATTTGTTATCAGGATCTACTGGAGGAAATGGTGGACTAGCCTATGTAAATGTACTTTGTACGTCAAATATTGGCAATAGAACAGCTTATAGCAATATCAATAATAACTTTAATGGATTCCCAAATTATTCTTGGGATGTTGAAGTTTTTGCACATGAAATGGGACATAATTTCGGTTCAAGACATACTCATGCTTGTGCTTGGAATGGTAATAATACGCCTATTGATGACTGTGGCAGTCAGTATTACGTTACCAATGGTTTTAATGATGATGGCGATGGACAAACAGACGAGTTGGATGAAGCTACGGAAGCCAGTGGTTGTTTTGATAATATAAATAATATCATTCCTGCTAAAGGAACAATAATGAGTTATTGTCATTTAATAGGAGGCGTTGGAATTGATTTTACTTTAGGATTTGGTCCTCAACCAAGTGCATTAATGCGAAACAATGTTGCCAATGCTTCGTGTTTAACCGCATGTAACGCAAATAGTTGTAGCAATGTTTTAAATCTTGAAGTTGATAATATTACTGGCAATAGTGCTTCAATATCTTGGAGTCATACCGGTGCGGCAGATTCTTTTAGAATTGACTACGACAACGGTGCTAGTACATCTACCATCTATAGCACTACCAATTCTATCAATTTAGTAGCCTTAACTTCAAATACATTATATGATATCAATGTTTCGGCTATTTGTTCAGGTGGAAACTCAGATGTAGTTAATACATCTTTTAGCACTAGTTGTGATCAAGTTTTTAATGTGCCTTATGCTGAAAGCTTTGAAAGTGGCGCAGCTGGATGGATTGCTTCTGGAACATCAAGCTCTTGGGCTTTGGGAACTCCGGCAAAAACTACAATAACTGGCGCAGCAGATGGTACTCAAGCTTGGACAACCGGTGGTTTATCTACCGGAAAATACAACGCAAACGAAAATTCAACATTGGTTAGTCCTTGTTTTGACTTTACCGGTGAAAGTAATCTAGATGTTTCATTTAGTATTTGGTGGGATATCGAGCAAAGTTGGGAAGGTGCGGTGTTTCAATATACCACAAATAATGGAGCTACTTGGCAAACTATTGGTGGATTTGGTGATACTACAAATTGGTATAACAGAAATGATATTAATTCGGCTCCAGGGGGCTCTAATCAAGGTTGGTCAGGCGATGTTGATTTAGGCGGAAGTTCAGGCGGTTGGTTGAACGCATCGCATGTAATTGATCAATTGGCTGGTTTATCAGAAGTGAAATTTAGATTTGCTTTTGCATCAGACGAAATATATCAATACGATGGATTAGCCATTGATAATTTTAAAGTGTACAATCCAAATACAGTATATACTTGTAGTGATACCACTATCTATGTTAATGATGCTAACTTAAATAATGCCGGAACCGTAATTACTACAGAAACAGATTCCAACGGATGTAGTTATCAGTTAACTACAATTACCAACTGGACAGGAACTGCAGAGCTTATTCCTTTTGGATCTTTTTGGAAATACAAAGATGATGGCTCCAATCAAGGTACAGCTTGGCGTGCAGGCGGATTCAATGATGCAAGTTGGTTGTCTGGTCCTGCACAACTTGGTTTTGGAGATGGTGATGAAGCAACAATAATTAATGATAATGATCAAATTACAAACTATTTTAGAACAACTTTTAATGTTGTAAATGTGTCAAGTATTGCTAGTCTTGATCTTGATTTAGTAAGAGATGATGGAGCGGTAGTATATATCAATGGAGTAGAGGTTTGGAGAGATAATATGCCAATAGGTGCAGTAAATTATCAAACCTTAGCATTAGGAAATGCTGATCCTGAAAATGGAATTTATTCAACAACAATTTCACCTTCTATTTTAGTAAATGGTTTAAACACCATTGCTGTTGAAATTCATCAAGTAAATACCACATCTTCAGATGTGAGTTTTGACCTAAGACTAGAAGCAACTAGCACAAATAATGGTCCTGAATTTATCTCCAAAAATGATATTTGGAGATATTGGGATAGCAATCCAACACCAGTTTCTAATTGGAATGAGGTAGGATTTAATGATGCCTCTTGGTCACTTGGAGGTGGAGATTTAGGTTTCGGGAATGGCAATGTAACGACAATTAACAACAATACTACAGGTGGAAATCTGACTTATTATTTTAGACATACATTCGAAGTGTCAAATCCGGGCTTATACGGTAATCTTTCTTTTGAATTAATGAGAGATGATGGTGCTGTAGTTTATCTAAATGGTGTAGAGCTTTACCGAGATAATATGCCTATAGGTACTGTTGATTTTGATACACCTGCTTCATCTGCCGTAGGAGGTGCCGATGAAACAACTTATTATACTCAGGATGTAACTGCTATGTTACAATCAGGTACAAATGTAATTGCTGTGGAAATTCATCAGCAAAGTACTGGATCTTCCGATGTGACTTTTGACTTATCAATGACTGCTTCTGCAGCGCCTGCTGCTCCACCTTATGTTAATTTTGGAGATGTATGGAAATATAAAGATGATGGTTCCAATCAAGGAACAAGTTGGAAAAATAACTCATTTAATGATGCTTCTTGGACTGCTGGTCCGGCCGAATTAGGTTTTGGAGATGGTGATGAAGCCACAACAATCAGTGATGTCAACCAAATAACAAATTACTTTAGAAAGTCATTTACAGCTACAGGATTTGCGTCAACTGACTTTATAGAAATCAGCATGATTAGAGATGATGGTGCGGTTGTTTATTTAAATGGCACAGAAGTTTGGCGAACTAATATGCCACCAACGGGTACGATAAATTATCTTACAGCGGCTTCTTCCAATATTAGTGGAACAGAGGAAACTACAATTCATACAATACTTTTACCTATAACCTACTTGGTCGATGGAACTAACCTTGTAGCGGTTGAAACACATCAAGATTTAGCAACAAGCTCTGATGTTTCAATGGATTTAGAAATTAAAAATGTAGGAACACCACAAATTACTTTAGAAAGAGGTCCATATCTGCAAACATTGACCCAAAATAGTGTGATAGTTAAGTGGCGAACAGAAGCTCCTACGAATTCAGTCGTAAATTTTGGAGCTTCACCGGCTTCTTTAAATAATATTGCTCAAGATAGTGGTCTTGTAATGGATCATGAAGTAACTGTAATTGGGTTAACACCGGGAACAAAATACTATTATAGCATAGGTACTACAGATACAACTTTCGTTGGTGGTAATGCAGATTATTTCTTCACAACAGCGCCTGCTGATAATTATACTGGTTTAACTAGAGCATGGATTCTTGGAGATGCAGGTACGGCAGATAATAATCAAAGAAATGTAAGAGATGCTTATTATGATTATGTTGCGGCAAATGGAGGACAAACCGATATGATTTTAATGTTAGGTGATAATGCCTACAATGACGGTACTGATGAACAGTATCAAACAGCCATGTTTGAAAATATGTATGAAGATATTTTAAGACAATCAGTAGTTTGGTCTTGCCCTGGGAATCACGATATATATAGCGCCAACTCAAGTACTCAAACCGGTCCTTATTATGATATTTTTTCTTTCCCAACAGCAGGAGAAGCGGGAGGATTAGCATCTGGAACAGAGGCGTATTATTCATGGGATTACGGTCAAATTCACTTTATATCTCTAGACTCAGATGATTCTCCAAGAGGTACAACGGATCCAATGTTAACTTGGTTAGAAAATGATTTAGCTGCCAACACAAAAGAATGGGTGGTGGCTATATTCCATCATCCGCCTTATACCAAAGGGTCGCACGATTCTGATGATACTGGTGATAGTGGAGGAAGAATGAGAGATATGCGTGAGAATGCATTGCCGATTTTAGAAAGTTATGGTGTAGATGTGGTGCTATCAGGACACAGCCACTCGTACGAAAGATCATATTTCTTAAATGGTCATTATGGCACTTCAAATACTTTTGATAACTCTATGAAAGTGCAAGATGGAAGTGGTCAAGTAGATGTAGATTGTTCTTATAAAAAATATGCAGGAGATTCTGAAGATGGAAATGGAACGGTTTATTTAACGGCTGGATCTTCCGGTAAAGTAACAGGTTCTTTGACACAACATGCTGCAATGTATGCTTATTTATATCAAAGAGGAAGTGTAATTATAGAGGTAGAAAATAACAGATTAGATCTTAAATTCTTAAATGAGAATGATGCCATTACAGATTATTTCTCTATTGACAAGAATATCAGTAATACGGCAAAAGATACTACCATAACGGCTGGTTCTTCAATAACTTTAACAGCTAGCTGGGTAGAGGATTTCTCTTGGAATCCTAATGGAGAATCTACTCAATCAATTACCGTTTCTCCTACAACTACTACTCAATATATTGTTCAAAATGCAAATGGATGTTTATCAGACACATTCAATGTTACCGTAGTTCTTGGTTGTAGTAATGATTCTGTAACTGTCAATACCAATACTTGTATTGTGGCAGAAGCCGGAACAAGTGTTCAGACAATTACAAATCAAGGAGGATGTGACTCAATAGTTACGACTATCGTGACTTACGTAGGTTCAGAAGATGTAGTGATTAACGAAACGACTTGTGATGCCGCTGCTGCTGGCACAACAACAGTTACTTTAACGAATGCCAACGGTTGCGAATACACTGAAACGACCATCGTGACTTATGTCGGAACAGAAGATGTAGTGATCAACGAAAACACTTGTGATGCCGCATCAGCCGGAACAACATCGGTTACTTTAACGAATGCCAACGGATGTGAATACACGGAAACGACTATCGTGACTTATGTCGGAACAGAAGATGTAGTGATCAACGAAAACACTTGTGACGCTGCATCAGCCGGAACAACAACACTTACTTTAACCAATTCAAATGGATGTGAATACACGGAAACCACCATCGTAACTTATGTAGGTTCAGAAGACGTAGTGATTAACGAAACGACTTGTGATGCCGCATCAGCCGGAACAACATCGGTTACATTAACGAATGCGAATGGTTGTGAATACACAGAAACTACCATTGTAACATATGTCGGAACA
>JAWKKV010000018.1:0-13177 GCA_041393015.1 Chitinophagales bacterium
ACACAACAACAATCAAAATCCCGTTAAAAATAATAACTTAGTATCCGATACCAAAGCAAACAACAGACACAAAGCACCTACTCTACCGTTTCCAATCTTTTGTCAATAACACGTTCCATATAATCTTGAACAAAAGCTTTGCAACGAATTCCGATAGCTTCCATCTCAGGCGTTTTGCTCTTGATTAAATTGTGCTTAAAGTCCTTATCATCTTTAGCATAATAACCTACAATTTTGTTACCGTCAAAAGTGCACATATAATTACCCATCATAAATCGGTACAAACGTTCAGAATACTTAATCACAAAAGGCGGCACCTGCTTTTCGCCAACAAGGCTTCTACCCCAACTACGAAAAGGTTTTTGATACCCAATCATATCAAGTAACGTCGGATAAATATCTATTTGTTGTGCCCAATCATCATTTACACCCACATATTTTTCATTAGAAGAATAAAACAATATAGGCACCGTGTTTCTATTACCTTCTTTGAGGTATTCATCATAAGCTACAGTATTTCCGTGATCTGCCACCAATACAAAAATAGTATTGTCAAACCAAGGCTCTTTCTTGGCAGCGGCAAAGAATTTCTGTAAAGCAAAGTCGGTATAGCCAATACATTGATTAATGTTAACCTTACCTTTCGGAAACTTTCCAGCATATTTTTCAGGAACCTTATACGGTTCGTGCGAAGAAACCGAAAAAAGAGTAGCCATAAAAGGCTGTTTCTTTTTAGATAGCTCTCTGTTAAAATATTGAAAAAAAGGTTCATCCCATATACCCCAAACACCGTCAAAGTCGTCATCATTATTATATTCGGTTTTGCCATAATAATGGTCATAACCCAATATGTTTCCAAAGCCTAAAAAACCCATAGAACCATTAGGAGCACCATGAAAGAACGAGGTATCATATCCTTCCGATTTTAATGTAGATACCAACGAGGTTATCTTCTGCTTAGGATAAGGAGATGACGTAAAAGCTTCTTCAAACGATGGTATTCCAGCAATTATAGAAGAAACCCCGTGTATTGATTTCCATCCGTTGGCATAGGCATTGGTATAAATAAGACTATGCTGAGCCAAAGAATCTATAAATGGCGTGTAGCCTTCATAGTCGGGAATTTTAGTATTTCGATTAAAAGCACCGCTATATTCTCTACCATAGCTTTCCAAGATGAAGATAACAATGTTGGGCTTTGTCGAAGGATTATTTTGATAATGTTTAATAGGCACTAGGAGAGAGTCAATAGTTTGTTTAGAAACTAAATTTATCTTCTTAAAAGTATTGCTACTCCAAGTTCTAATGATAGCAAAAGGCGTGTTTAGCACAAAGTCAGACTGAGAAGCATTAGTCACATAGCGGCTTGCATCCAACAAATTAATTGGACGGGTACTTTTCTTAAAGTCACCTCTGATGCCTCCAATAGACAAAGTAACAATGACTAAAAACATGGCAAAGCTAAAAGCAAAGTACTTAACGTTTAATTTTGGTATCAAATGTGTAACTTTATAACGCTTGTAGAGCAGAATCCAAACAATTGACACCAACAAAAACAATACAAAGACGTGCCAGTAATTCAACAGAAAATTAAAAAGCAATAACAATTTGTTTTGCTCATGCTCAAGCGTATCCATCGAGGCTCTAGTGCTTCGTCCGAAAGTATATCGATAATAAATAAAGTCTATAAAATTGGTAGCGTAAGCAAAAAGATTGGTCGAAAAGTAAAGATAGAAAAGGAATTTTTGAAACCCTTTCTGCGTATTTATCTTTAGCGGAAGAATAGACAAGAGAATGAACAACGAATTGATGTATAAAATAGCAGTGGTATCAAAAGTTATCCCATGGAAAGACAACAAAAAGAAATCGGATAAAGATTCTATTTTAATCAGTTGAGGATTGTAGCAAAAGAACAGTAAACGTGCAATAGAATAGAATAGAAATGCTAAAAAAATACGGTAAGCTAAAGCCTTATATTCATTTATTCGAGGAAATTTTTGCATAGTCATTAATCGCTTTAAGAAATACAAAACTACATATTTCGAAAGTATTTATAGTATATTTTAAATTATTATTGTGATTGAATACAAATATCCTTAATTTGCATAAAATTTGACTCAATGACTGCTATCACACGCCTGTTTGACTTTCCTTATCACCAATTAAAAAGAAATAATATCCCCAATAGTCTTGTTACCAAACACGATGGCCAATGGGTTAGTACTTCTACTCAAGAATATATCGATAAAGCCAATACAATTTCAAGAGCTTTGCTCCGATTGGGTGTTGAAAAGAATGATAAAATAGCTATAATATCAACAAACAACCGAACCGAATGGCACATTATGGATATTGGCATCCTCCAAGTTGGAGCACAAAATGTACCGATTTATCCAACAATCAGTGAAGATGATTATGAATATATTTTAAACCATTCTGAAGCCAAATATTGTTTTGTTTCTGATGACGAAGTCATGAGGAAAATAAACCTCATAAAACATAAAGTACCCAACATCATCGAAGTCTATTCTTTTAACACATTATCCGATTGCAAAAACTGGTCCGAATTGTTAGCATTAGGAAAAGACGAAAGCAATCAAACCACCGTAGAAGATCGAAAAAAAAATGTGAAATCAGAAGAACTGGCTACCATCATTTACACATCGGGAACAACCGGAAAACCAAAAGGCGTGATGCTTTCACACAATAATATTGTATCCAATGTACTCGACAGTGCCAATAGAATTCCGTTTGATGAAGGAAAAAGTATTGCACTAAGCTTCTTGCCCATTTGTCATATCTATGAACGAATGGTTACTTACATCTATCAATATTATAGCGTATCAATTTACTTTGGCGAATCAATAGAAAAAATTGGTGAAAATGTAAAAGAAGTGCGTCCAACGGTAATGACTGGTGTTCCTAGACTTACTGAGAAAGTATATGAAAAGATAGTTGCCAAAGGTTCCGAACTAAGCGGTATCAAAAGAAAATTATTCTTTTGGGCAATCACTGTTGGCGAAAAGTACGAACCTTATGGTGCTAATGGTTGGTGGTATGAACTACAGCTAAAGATAGCTCGCAAACTAATTTTTAGTAAATGGAAAGAAGGCTTGGGTGGAAGATTAGACTTGATAGTCAACGGAAGTGCTGCTATGCAACATAGATTATTGCGCATCTTTGCAGCAGCCGAAATCTACATTATGGAAGGTTATGGTCTAACCGAAACTTCACCTGTAATCTCAGTAAATGATTTACGAAATAATGGTTTCCGAATAGGAACCGTAGGTCACGTTATAAACAATGTTGAAGTAAAAATTGCAGCAGATGGCGAAATTTTGTGCAAAGGACCAAATGTGATGATGGGATATTACAAAGATGCCCAATTAACTGCGGAAGCAATAGTTGACGGATACTTTCATACAGGTGATATTGGAGAAATAGACAACGATGGTTTCTTAAAAATTACCGATAGAAAGAAAGAAATGTTTAAGACATCGGGCGGAAAATACATAGCACCTCAACTCTTGGAGAATGCTATGAAACAATCACGTTTCATTGAACAAATTATGGTTATTGGCGAAGGCGAAAAAATGCCTGCTGCTTTCATTCAACCCAACTTTGCTTTCATAAAAGAATGGGCTGTTATTCATAAAATTGATATTGGAACCACAACTGCCGAGATTAGTAAAAATCCTCAAGTAATAGAGCGCATCCAACAAGAAGTTGAAACTATCAATGAAAAGTTTGGTCATTGGGAAAAGATAAAGCGTTTTGAGCTTACACCGGATGTATGGTCAATAGAAGGCGGACATCTAACACCAACCTTGAAATTGAAACGTAAAGTTGTTAAAGAACTTTACAAAGATTTATATCAGAAGATATATGCTTAAATACTTTAATAAAGAAAACCTCGTAAATCAAATGATTACGGGGTTTTTTGTATAATTTTAAGTTCAAATATTATCTCTTAATAATTCGCAATGCTTTTTGATTATCGTCTTGAGAGATGATTATATTATATACTCCAGAAGGATAAAGTTCTCCTATTGTTAACGTTGAAACTTTATCTGCTTCAGTACTTATATCCTCAATTAACCTTCCAACTGTATCATAAATTTTTATAGTAAGAGTGTTATCGCTTGAAGAGACTAAGTTAATATTGAAGTGGTAATTAAAAGGATTAGGACTTATCTTAACTTCAAATATATCTTTCTTTTGCGATTCTCTTGCTACAACAGCATTTAGATCACAACTTTTTCCAAAAGGTCCAAAAACACCATATATTTTTATAGCCACCGAAACACTATAATTTTTTCCAAGCTGTGCTCCTTCAAACATATTAAGTTTAAAATTGGAATAGTTTCTTTCAATTTCTCCAACTGTAATTACTTCATCATCTACAACTTCTTCCAAGAGAATTTTGTAAGTAGGAAATCCAACATAAGGAATTATATCATACGTTTGATTTAAATCAGTTATTTGGCTATCGCAATACAGTGCTGCTATTTCAGTAGTTGGAAAATAAGGTGTTTTTAAAATACATTCTGCTCCATAATTAGACCAAATCTCAATGCCATTTACCAACATTTTATAGTGAACCGATATTGAATATTGTGTGTCATAGTTTAAGATAATACCTTGAAAAGCACTAAGACTAGAAAAACGACTACTATTTGGAATAGTATAATAATAAGCAGGTGTTGAGCTAGTATCAGAGGTTAATCTAATTCTAAATTGATAATAGATAGCATAAATAACTGGATTTGCAGCGATGGTAGTACTCATAGTAGTCAATTGACTTCCACAGGTTGGAGCACTTAAACCAATGATGGGCAAACTTGGCGTATTTATTATGCATTCTTCTCCATAATCCGAGAGTAACTCTATTCCATTATTTTGCATACTATATTGTACAGAAATTGAATAGGCTGTCTCATATTGAAGATTTAAACCTATAAAAGAGTTTGCAGAAAGAAATCGATTTGAAGTTTGAACATAATAGTATGTTGGTGATTGTCCATTATCACTAGCTTTGCGTATTCTAAACCTATAATAGTTTGCATTAAAACCTGAATTGGCAGCAATGGTTGAATTTAAAGTTGCCAATGTGCTATTACAATAAGCTGAGTTCAAAGTTATAGCAGGAATTCCTTGGCTAGTAACAGTAATTGAAGGTAACCCAAATGGTGCTATTTCATCATTAATAACTGCGGCAACTCTTATCTGATATTGGGTGGCATAGCCTCTAATATCCGTTGGAATGGTAAAGTATCTTGCAAAAGTACCTGTTTGAATGAACTCTCTAACTTGTCCATTAGTTAAGTTTTTTATTTGATAAAAATAACCCAAACTACTTGCGCCTGGATGATTGTAAATTGAAGCCGAAAGTGACGTTGCAAAATTAGTTATTATAATGGGATTATTAATAGATATGGCTATTGCAGCACAACCTTCAGATTTTGAGCCATCACAATTGTCATCAATATTATTCCAACATATCTCTGTAGCATTGGGATTAATACTTGAAATCAAATCATCACAATCCAAGTTATTGGTAACATAACCTACTGGTTGTTCACATTGTGTGATATAGTTTGTACTATTACCAAAACCATCTCCATCAACATCGGCATAGAAGGTTTGTTGAAGACATGGATTAAGGACATATTCTACATGTAAAACTGGGGCATAATTGCTTTGACCGTCAAAGGATTTTGCTATTCTAGTATTGGTTGGCAAATTGCCACCATATAAAATAAACGCCATTGCATTGCCCGAATTCCAACCTTGACGATTTACAATTTCTTGTACAACTGAGTTTAAACTTGGAGTTTGTTTAACATCATATTCGTGCAGCCATGCATCAGGATTCCAGTTTACAATAGCTGTTGTTCTTGTTCTAGAGCTAATATCATAGGCTGTAGTGGTATAGGCTGGCGGATTATCCGCAGCTTGACCAGCAATATTTATAGTAACATTACCACTATTAATTTCATCAACAGTAAATTTTATATAAGCCGAAGTAATGGTTGCGTTTTGTGGAATAGCTAAATTTGCAAATCGTAAACCAACATATTGAGGATCCGTCTCTTCATCCGTATAAAGTTCTAAATCGGAGCTTGTTAAACTTATAGAACCGTTGTTAAAACGATTTTCTTCAGCATCATTGTTACTCGCATTTACTTTAACATCAATTGTTCCAGAAACAACACCTATTTTAAATGTTATATATTTTACCAAAGTGTTAGACGTCTGAACATCATGTGCTATAACTTCAATAGTATAAGTCCCCGAAGGTAGGTTGGATGTGTTTGGAATTACAACACCAAAAGTAGTATCCGATGCATCAGTATCAGTTAATGTTTGTCCATTAAATTTGAATTCAACAAAATCAACTACTGCATTTGTATTTACAGTAACAGGAATAGTAGCAACTCCATTTGAAAACACTTGATTGTTTGTTGGAGCAGTAATAGCAAGCGTTATACCACTTGATGCAGACATATCATAAGGAAGGGTAAATTGGCTAGAAGTTTGTGTTCTATATTGATTTAATACTGGTGAATACGTTTTAAATTCAATAACACTTCTTGAAGGACGGAATTTCATCATTCTTAAAAACCCATTCCCACCATTGGCATCTTCTTGATAATTACTCATTCTAATATAAAGTGGTTTTCCACAGGAATTTATTAAATCCAATTCGGCTTCCCCAGGAGTAATTGGGTCACCGTGATAATGCGCACAAAGAATTAAAAAAACATTACAATGTTGCGCTAAAACATCGTTCAAAACGGCTTGTACATTTCCAGAATCAGTAACCGAATTATCATCTCTAATAAAACCATGAGTAGAAATTATAGCTCTTCTGTCAGGAAAAGCATCTAAAACATCATTAAGCCATTGTTGAGACTGAAAAGGAAAATTGAATTCTAAAGCAATGTTGATAAAGTCCATACCACCAGCAGAGAATAGGACATAGTTATTTTTCCACAAGCGATTGGTATAATTTTCATCATCGGTTGTAACTACATCATTCGTTCCACCCATATAACCACCATACCAAGGATACTCTTCATAGCTAGGAATACCTAGTCCATCAGCAATAGAAATTGCTGTTGTAGCTGGGAAATTTTTATCGTATAATGTCGCTTCACCAGTATTGGCATTTATGGCATTATAATCATGGTTTCCTGGAGCAACACCAATTGCAATATCGCTTTGGTTTAAATTGTTGAGTGCTTGTCTTGCTCTTTGCCATTGAATAGCTTCACTATAATCAACTATATCACCAAGATGATCTACTAAAACGATGTTTAGGTTTACTTTTTGATTAATAATCCATTGGGTTTGATCAATAAATAGTTGAAAATTTGTTGGGCTGTATGTATAATGCTGTGTATCTGGTAGTGCTATCACAGTAAAGTCAGCATTTCCTGAAGGAAGAGTACTCGATTCTTCTGTCACTGCTTTTGGTGTTTTAAAACTGTATTGCTGCGAAAGCGTATCGTCTTTTTTTATAATAAAAAAGTAATTGGTATCTGGCAATAAATCTAATAATTCCACGTTGATATTAAATTCTGCAGTATCTAAAACTATTGACGCTGTATAACACAGATAGTCTAATCCTTCGTCTTTTGTGCCATAATAGATAACAATGCTTTCCTTTTTCTTGTCTATCTTGATGCCATCCTCATTTGGTACCAATCGCTTATTTTCAGCACTCTGAATAGTGTTATTGAAAATAAAAGAAAGTAGTAACAAGAAATAGATAAAAGTAGATTTCTTTAGTGACATACCTAAAACAAGTTTTAATTTTAGGCTAAATTAGTTCGTTAACAATTACCTAACATAAAAACAAACTCTTTTTTCGATGAATTGATAGGAATAGTAGTTGAATTACATCTTAAAGTAATGTTATTAATTCCATTTTTATTTTGAAATATCCTTTGGAAAATAATGATTAGAAGTAAAAAGTATTTTGAATTTTCTTAATGCGGTAATTTATCTTTAAAAACACCATATAAAAATGTACCCAAAGTAGCACCTACTAATATTAATCCAACCGAAAGAAATCCGGCACCAAGAAGAATAAAAATTGGCCCAGGACAAGACCCAACTAATGCCCAGCCAAGACCAAAAAGTGTTCCACCAATCCAGTATCTAGCATTTCCAATTTCTTTATCTTGAATTTCAATAGGTTTTCCTTTGATGTCTTTTAGTTGTTTTCTTTTTATAATTTGTATTCCTATAATTCCTGTTACCACAGCCGTCATAATTATTCCATACATGTGAAAGGATTGGAAATGAAACATTTCATAAATTCGGTACCAAGAAACTGCTTCAGATTTGGTTAATACAATTCCGAAAATAAATCCAACGAGTAAATATTTTAATAATTTCATTTGTAGTTAATTTAAAAGTAGTGGTAACAAAAAGTAAGACATCAACAAACCGCCAATAAAAAATCCGATAACTGCTTTTAGTGACGGGATTTGTAGGTTACTTAATCCAGAGATAGCGTGACCAGAAGTACATCCACCAGCATATCGGGAACCAAAACCAATTAATAAACCACCTAAAAGAAGTATTGTAATTATTTTTGGAGAGGAAAAGACTTGTTCACCAAATAGATAATCAGGAAGTAGTTTTCCATTTGGAGCATCAATTCCCAAAGCAGAAAGTTCTGTTACTGTTTTTGGATTAACAGCTACATTATCTGGGCTTTGCATGAAGTGAACTGCTACATATCCGCCAATCATAGCACCAAGTACAACAACAAAGTTCCAACGCTGTGCTTTCCAATCCCAATCGAAAAAAGACACCTTCTTTCCTATTCCGGTCATGGCACATAAAGAACGAAGATTGGAAGACATACCAAAAGTTTTACCAAAATAAGTAAGTACTAACATTATGATTCCAATTATAAAACCTGAAACAGACCAATGCCATGTTGCTGAAAGAAACTCCATTTTTTAATTAATTTTTGCAAAAATAGGAATTCAAACTAAGTATTGTGGCTAAAAATGTATAATTTTATGGACTATTTTTTTAATTAAAATAAATTAGGTACACTTTTTGAAATGCAGATTACCAAACAAATTGTTATGAAAACTACATTAAAAACTATCAGTTTGATTACTACTTTATTTCTTATAAATGCTTGTGTAAGCACACGATTGACTATAAAAAACATTGATGACAATGCTCCATCACCAGTATTGGTTAATAAAGACCAATTTTTAGTAACCGAATATAGTTCTGATAAAAAATATGGATATGACCCAGATTATCCCATTAATGTATTTTACAAAAACACTAATGACGACAACTTAAATGCTAATCGGTTTTTAAACGCTTTAGCTGGTCCAAAAGGAGAAGCTATTTTTTATACAAAAATTGAGACCTGTTGCCCGTTTCCAAGCAAAAGAACTGATATGGGTGCAGGGTTGTTAGATGTATATGAAATAAGCTGGAAAGGACAATCAAAACCAGTACGTTTATATTTGAATATCTATGAAAAAGGATATTTATATATTCCGCTTGGATTTAGTATAAAAAAATAAATTTTCTTCATAAAATATTCTTAAATTAGCGGTTTTTAAACCCACATATTAATGAATATTAAAGAAATACCTCAAATAAAAAATACTGACAGCAATCAGTTTTTCCTATTAGCAGGTCCATGTGCCATTGAAGGAGAAGAGATGGCTATGAAAATTGCAGAAAGACTAGTATCCATCACCAATAAATATGAAATACCTTTTGTATTTAAAGGTTCCTTTAAAAAAGCCAATCGTTCAAGAATAGACAGTTTCTCAGGAATTGGGGACGAAAAAGCTTTAAAAATTCTTAGAAAAGTTAGTGAAACTTTTCAAATACCAACAGTTACCGATATTCATACCAATGAAGATGCTGCTAAAGCTGCACAATACGTTGATGTATTACAGATTCCAGCTTTTTTAGTTCGTCAAACCGACTTAGTGGTTGCCGCAGCGACTACAGGTAAAATTGTAAACCTAAAGAAAGGACAATTTATGAGTCCAGAAAGCATGAAACATGCAGTTCAAAAAGTATTAGATTGTCAAAATAATAACGTTATGGTAACCGATAGAGGAAGTATGTTTGGTTATCAAGATATGGTAGTCGATTATAGAGGAATTCCAACCATGCAAAGTTTTGCTACTACAGTATTAGATGTTACTCATTCACTTCAACAACCCAATCAAATGGCTGGAGTAACTGGAGGAAGACCCGAAATGATAGAAACTATTGCAAAAGCAGGAATAGCTGTTGGTGTTGATGGTATTTTTATCGAAACTCATTTTGACCCAAAAAACGCAAAAAGTGATGGTGCCAACATGTTGCATTTAGATCTTTTTGAAGGCCTGATGACTAAATTAGTAGCCATTAGAAAAACAATAAATTCATTTTAAATTATATTCTATTACACTTTGAAAAAATTAATTCTTTTCGTCGTTTTGGTTACTTTTTGTGTTGGTCAAAAAAGTTATTGTCAAGATAGTAAAACTACTAATCCTGATAAATATACTAAACATAATAAAGGTAAAATGTATATTTATTGGGGTGGAAACAGAGACAATTATACAAAATCTAATATACATTTTAAAGGAGCTGATTATGATTTTACACTTTATGATGTTGTAGCAGAAGATAAACCCAAAGGATGGCATATTGATTATATAAATCCTGGTAGAATGACCATTCCGCAAACAAACTTTCGAATTGGCTATTTTATTACTGATCATTATAATATCTCCTTAGGTGTAGATCACATGAAATATGTAATGGAACAAAATAGAGCCGTCAATTATAGCGGATACTATCCAAACCCAGGAAGTTATGGAGAAATTTTACCCAATAATCAAGTATTACTAACCGAAGATTTCCTTACTTTTGAACATACCGATGGTTTAAATTATGTCAATACTGAATTTTCTAGAGTTGATGATTTATCGGGTTTATTAAAATTACCAAATACAGATAAATTTCAATTAAATATAACAGAAGGTGTTGGTATTGGTGTATTATATCCAAAAACGAATGCCAAAGTTTTGGGAAATGAAAGACATGATTTTCATATTTCAGGATATGGAGTATCTGCCAAAGTAGGATTAAACTTCACCTTTTTTAAACACTTTTTTATTCAAACAGAATTAAAAGGAGGTTACATTAATATGAATGACATTAGAACAACCAAAGACTCTGCTGATAGTGCTTCGCAAGAATTTTTCTTTTTACAAAGAATAATAGCTGTTGGAGGAATCTTTCAATTATAATTACTGACAACAACTAAACCAAAAATTTTATGAAAAGAATTACGTTATTATTGTTGAGTTTCTTTTTTTCTTTCACGGGCTATTCACAATTAGCGCTTGAAGGATTTGAATCAACTACAGGACCAGATGCACTTCCTTCTACAAACTGGACATTGGGTACAGGAAATTGGTTGGTGTTTGACAATGGAGTGCCTACCGTTAATCGTTGGGGAATTTCTACTGTTACCACACCACCAACACAAGTGTATCAAGGAACTAATGCTGCCTACATGGCACGCGAGACTAATTTTTCGGCAGGTCAAACTATAGAAGACTACTTAGCGTCGCCTGTATTTACAGTTCCAACCAATGGACAGCTTCGTTTTTGGACAAGAGGTTTCTTCCTTGGGAATCAAGGAACCGTTTATCAAATAAAAGTCGCACCAGCTGCCGCTAATCCAACGGATCCAAACTCTTATCTTTTGGTTCAACAATGGACTGATGCCGATTTGGTAGCAAGCGTTAGTCAATATGAAGAAAAAGTAGTTAATTTGACTGATTATGTTGATCTTAATGTTCGTATTGCTTTTGTGATGCAACAAGCTCCAATCACTGCTCCATTTGGAGATCGTTGGTTTGTTGATAATGTACAAGTAGTGGCACAGTGTTTTGATCCTACTGCTTTAACAGCAACACCAGCCATTACTTCGGCTCAATTGAGTTGGACAAATCCTGGAACAACTTCTTGGGAAGTAGAACTTATACCAGCAGGAAATACTCCAACTGGAACAGGAACTGTACATAATGGAGCACCTTCTTATAATGTCACTACTACTTTACCAGCCAATGTTCCATTAACAGCTTCAACAGCCTATAAATATTATGTAAGAGCAATTTGTTCAGGAGGTGTTACCAGTCAATGGGTTGGTCCATATAATTTCTCAACACTCTCTCCAGGCTTAAGTTGTGCTGCACCAATAGTTGTTGGAACTTTGCCTTATAGCACTACAGACAACACAGCCAATTACTCAGACATGACAGATGTTTCGCAACCCGCAGGATGTGCAGGTGGAGGAACAAATTATATGGCAGGTAACGAGGTGTTTTATTCTTATACTGCTCCAACCAATGGTACAATAAGTGTTTCATTGACACCAACAGCCAATAACTCAAGTCTTTTTGTATATGATGGATGTACAAATGTAACTGTTGCTTGTTTGGGTGGAGTTGCCAATACAAATAATACTATTAGAAACTTACCTAATATTCCAGTAGTAGCTGGTCATAATTACATTATTGTAGTTTCGTCTAGTGCTGTAACACAAACTGTCGGTTACACTTTAATAATTCAAGAAGTAAACTGTGCTAACCCGGCTAATTTGAATGCTACAGGAATTTCACAAACCGGAGCCACATTAAGTTGGGCAGCTGGAGGAGCTACTTCATGGGAAGTAGTTGTGCAAACAGCTGGAGTAGGTGTTCCACCAGGAGCAGGAACACAAACCAATGCTAATTCAAACTATGTAGTACCAACAGTATTAACCCCCAATACAAACTATGAGTTTTATGTAAGAGCTGATTGTAATAATGGAACTTTCAGTGCGTGGTCTGGACCATTTGCATTTAGAACATTGTGTACTGCTTTTGCTGTACCATTCCAAGAAGGATTCAACAGCACCTCAACAACAGAAGGATGTTGGACAGTTAGAAATGTGAATAATGATGCAGATGCCTGGGATATGAACTATGCTACTAATCCTTTTGAAGGTAATCAAGTAGCCATGATGTTTACAGATGGTAATGCTGGAGCTAATGACGATTGGTTGATTTCACCACAAATACTACTTACTGGAAATCAACGATTACGATACCGCTATAGAGTACAATCGGCTGCT
>JAWKKV010000019.1:0-12978 GCA_041393015.1 Chitinophagales bacterium
AAAGACACCCGTAACTGAAAGATATTGAATGAAAAAAATAGACCTTCATACACATACAATTTCGACAATAAGCGACTATCCTTTTGACTTTGACCTTTCAAAAGTTAAAGAGTATGTTGACAAGTTGAAAATAGATGCTCTAGCAATTACGAACCACAATGTTTTTGACTTAGCACAATATTTACAGATTAAAAACAGCCTGACAATAACTGTTTTTCCAGGCATTGAAGTCGACTTAGAAGGCGGTCATCTTTTGGTAATAACTGATTCAGACGAATTTGAAATCTCAAACTTTGACGAAAAGTGTAAACAAGTTTCTGCCTTAATTAAAACAAATACGGACACGCTTACAATTGCTCAATTCAAAAACATTTTTACAGAGCTTCACAAATACATTCTAATACCGCATTTCGACAAAAGTCCAGAAATAAAGAAAGCAACAATATTAGATTTACAACCTCATATTACTTCAGGCGAAGTAGCCAGTATCCCAAAATTCAAACGAATGATGAAAGAACAGAACGGGCTAACGCCCGTCCTGTTTAGCGATATGCGTTTTAGTAGAAGTTTAGTTGACTTCTCGACAAGACACACATTTGTTGACCTTAAAGAAATTTCGATAGCAGGAATTAAATCGTGTTTTGCTGATAAATCAAAAATCTCACTAACAAAAGAAAGTGGTAATGACTTTTTTCAAGCTACCGATGATGGTTTAGAATTATCAACTGGCTTAAATATTATTTTGGGCGGTCGTTCTTCAGGTAAAACAGTTACACTTGATAAAATAGCTGCATCATCGGGAAGTGCTAAATACATCAGACAATTCTCGCTTCTTCAAAATGATGAAGAGACTTTTAATAAGACAAACGACAATAGACTAAGCATTGTGTATAACAATTATTTAACTGAATTTAAATCAGTAGTTGAAGATGTTATTCAAGTTGACCTTAAACAAAACCTGATAAGTATAGAAAGTTATTTAGAATCACTTAAAAAATTTGCAACAGAAAGCGAGAAGAAAGACTTGTATTCGAAATGTTTATTATTCAGTGAAGAATTATTTACATTAGAAGATTTCAAAAATCTTGACAAGCTTATTGAATCTGTAACAACACTAATTGAAAACAATGAGTATCAAGACATAATTACCAAATACATCTCGCAGGAAAATCTGATAGGGCTATTAAAAGAGCTAATCCAAAAAGCGATAGTATCAAAAGTTGATAGTGAACAAAAGAAATGGTTGAATTCTATCATTAACGATGTTCAACGTGAGTTGAGAGTTAAAACTACTAGCACTTTTATTGAAAATGTGGATTTTTATAAAATCGCAACTGATGAAATGAAAGTGGCAAAATACAATCAAGTTGTTTCAGAGCTTAAAAAACCAAGAAATATACACCGAGAAGAATTAGGTAAATTTTCAATTATTACAACTGCTAAGCCAATTGAAAGTGCTTCAGACTTACAAAAAATTGGGCGAGACAAAAAAACATATAGCACAGCACTTAGTAAGTATAATGAACCATATTCCTATTGTCAAAAACTAAGGGAAACAGGTGTTGAAGATGCAAATCTCTATAAGTTCTTCGTAAAAATTGAATCCGTTACACTAAACAAAGACGGATTTAAAGTGTCAGGTGGTGAGCGTTCTGAATTCAACTTAATTCACGAAATAAAAGACGCTACCAAATATGATGTTGCTAATTGATGAACACTGAATCTTCTTTTGACAATTTATTTCCTATGAAAGGAAATAAATACCCTAATTAAGGATATGGCACAACTAATGCCAGTTGTGGTAGTTACTCATAATAGCACTGTTGGTGCATCAATAAAACCAAATTTTGTTGCTATCACTCATAAAAACCTTGAAGATGGAGAATTTGTCTATCGCATATTTACCGGTTATCCATCGGATAAAGAATTGACTTGTTCTGACGGAACAAAAATTAAAAATTATGAAGCAATTCTTAACTGTTTAGAAGCAGGCGAAGATGCTTACACTGAACGAAAAACTCAAACTTATGAAATACTTAAAGATTGAAAATAATAAAGGTTTATACCGACTTGATACAAGCCAAGATATTTGGACTGACATTGACCAAATCAACAAAGAGCATTTATTGGATTTGCTAAAATTTGCATCAACAGGTGAATTTGAAATGGACGAGTATAAGGATGAACTGCTTCAAAATCCTGCCCATAATATCATTTATAAAAACATCCATGGCAAGTTCAGTGACTTTTTGAAAAACAAGACAAGGTTTCAGGATAGTGCTGAATCAACTTATAAACAGGCGATTGAAAAATACCGATTAAAATGACAGACAAGAAAGCCGAACGCACAACATCGTATATAAAACATTTGGCAGTCAGTGCGTTATTGAACATTTCAGCCAGTATCAAAGTTTGTTGTAACTTGACAGGGAAGTGCTTCGAAATGCCAAACGTTTCATATACGTAACCGTTCTCGCCAATTAAGAAAAAACAAAAAATGACAAAAGAAATAATCTGGAATTCAAGTCTTTTAATTTCTGGGATTTTTTTAGTCCTTGCATTCACAATAAATATGACAAATTCGGCAATAATTCCAGGTTGGCATTCAATTTCCTTATTTCCACCATTTGGATTTTGGAATAAAATCAAGTTAGGATTAATTGTCGGGGTAATTTTGATAATCTTCCGATACATAAATTTAGGAATTTTATCAATCACAAATAAAGATTTGAGACTACTTGTATTGTTGATCGGGTATTCAATTCCAATATTGATTGTATTAATTGGATTACACTTTTCGGTAGATAACACGCTGAATAATTTTTACGAACAGATGTTTCCAATTCAGCCAATTAAAAAGGAAATTAGTGAATTGAGAAAAGCCGGATTGTTTAAATCCTATTCAGATAAATCTGACGAATTTGTAACAGAATTGGCGATTGGAAGAGCAATTTCAAAACAAGACGGTTGGGCTAATTCTGGACAATACTGGAATACTGAAACTAATCAAGTTGATAAATTGGAAATTTTGCGATTAGACAGCGAAAAAGTTTGGCAAGAAGAAGATACCGAATTTATTGTTGAAGGAAATAGAGCGTATGAAGATGTAATCGCAGAGTTAGGAAAAATCTCGGAAGGGAATTTCAATCCAACAGAAATAAAAGAAGATTGGGAATCAAGAGATAAAATTAAAGTCACGTTCAAAGACAGAGAAAAGGAACATATCATTTATCCGAAAGTATTTAATGACTGGGCAGATATGGATGGAGTGATAAAATATGTGAATAGCGAAATTTTAGATACTGTCGATTATCAATTTTACTACGGAAAAGGTGGTGATATTTTAGTGATTGGGTTGACTGAAAATGAAAGAGAAAAATTGAGTAAGTTTACTGGAATTGAATTCGAAGAAATAAAATAAAAACTGGCGAGAACAATGGCTCCTATGTAAAGCAGTAATTTAATTCAGCGTGCTTTCTAAAAATAATATTTTCATTTAAAATTTACCCGCTAGCCACTAGTCTTCCTTTTCTGGCTGTCGCGAGTGTTAAGGGAGTTATTTTTGTCGTAGACAAATAATTACACGAACGTCACTCGTGGTAATTAAGCAAACATCTCACAATTAATCTATGCCAGAGGCAAATTTTAATTCTCACTCGCAAGATGCGAGCGAGTGATTAGTGTTTCGATTGGTGAACCACAAATTTGTGCAGCAAATTTCATTTGCGTTTGAATTTGAGTTTGAGTTTGAGTTTGAGTTTTTCACTCCTCTTCCTCGGGCATCAATTCATCCAATTCATCAATAATATCTAATACCCAATTAATTACTTTCGGACTTAAATATTTAGAGATACCTGCTTTTTTACTAGCACTTTTAAGCACATTAATTTTCTTGTAATGGAAATCGTGAGCAGTAGCTACTTCAATGTATTCGTCCCATTCATTGTGGGTAATCATATCAAATTGAGATCGCATAATGTCTAGATCGTAAGGGTCGTTGATGTCGTATTTTGGCATAGCGCTAAGGTAATGTTTTATAAATGGTTGTTATTGAAAAAAACAGACACAAATTTCACAAATTCTCACAGATATCATTTTTGATTTGAAGTGCTAATTTTTTCTTTATTTATAAATTTCACTGATTAATTTGCCGCTAAAGCGGCAAAAATCCAAGAAATTAGTCCATAATAATAATTACCATAATTTACCATTGTAATGACTTTGATACTTAAGTAATAAGCTATCTAAACTAGCTTAATAAATTTTAAATCTGTGGAAATCTGTGTCAAAAAAGTCTTCTTAACCATTATAGATTGAATCTGAGCTTGTATAACATTTAAAATTTGCGCCAGCAAATTTACTTGAATATTGAGACTTGAATATTGTTTATTGAGACTTTTACAACTCCCCTTTCCCTTCTCTTAAGATTTCCGGTTCATCTCCGGTACAATCCACTACGGTTGACGGTTCAATACCGCCCATGCCACCATCCACTACCATATCTACCAAATCTCCTAACTCTTCGTGGATCAATTCAGGATCGGTGATATAATCTAAAACCGTATCTCTATGGTGCACTGAAGTAGACACAATTGGGTTGCCCAATTCCTTTACAATCGCTCTAGCAATATTATTATCCGGCACACGAATACCAATCGTTTTTCTGTTATTGATAAAAAAGTTAGGAATTTCTCTACTCGCATCCAATACAAAAGTAAATGGACCGGGAAGTGCTCTACGCATTAATTTATAAGTAGACGTATTTAGCTGCTTAGCATAAGTAGAAATATCACTCAAATCGTAACAAATGATAGAAAAATTAGCCTTGTTTTTGGGCTTTAAGCCTTTGTATTGGTACAAGCGTTCCATGGCTTGCTTGTTAAAAATATCACAGCCTAAACCATAAACAGTATCTGTTGGATAAACGACCAAACCTCCAGATCGTAAGCAGTCAACTACTTGTTTGATCTGTCGCTCATTAGGATTTTCTTCGTACATCTTAACCAGCATAGACACAATTTTTAATAAACAATCTAATTACTCGATACTAGCTACTTAATACTTGATACTAAATACTAATTAACGTGCTGCTGAACTAACTCCGCTGCTTCTTTCAACAAGGTAGCAGAATATACTTTTAAGCCCGATTCATCAATAATTTTCTTAGCAATATCAGCATTGGTTCCTTGTAATCTAACAATAATTGGTACCGGAATATCGCCAATGTTTTTATAGGCTTCAACAATTCCGTTAGCCACTCTATCGCATCTTACAATACCACCAAATATATTCACCAAAATAGCTTTCACTTTAGGATCTTTTAAGATGATTTTAAAAGCCGCTTCTACTCTTTGAGCATCTGCTGTTCCTCCTACATCTAAAAAGTTGGCTGGCTCACCACCTGATAATTTAATCATATCCATTGTAGCCATTGCTAAACCTGCACCATTCACCATACAACCTACGTTACCATCTAAACTAACGAAGTTAAGATTGTGCTGTCCTGCTTCTACTTCTGCAGGATCTTCTTCTTTTAAATCTCGCATTGCTGCCAAATCCTTATGTCTGTATAAAGCATTCTCATCTAAAGTTACTTTACAATCTACCGCAATAATTTGATTATCAGATGTTTTTAACACCGGATTAATTTCAAAAAGTGCAGAATCAGATCCAACAAATGCTTTGTATAAACTAGCAACAAATTTTGTCATTTCTTTAAAGGCATTGCCTTCTAAACCTAAATTAAAGGCAATTCTTCTAGTTTGAAATCCTTGTAATCCCGCTAAAGGATCTATATATTCTTTATGAATCAAATGAGGCGTTTCTTCTGCAACAGTTTCAATATCCATTCCACCTTCCGTAGAATACATAATTACATTTCTCTCGGTAGCTCTATCTACTAAAACACTCATGTAAAATTCTTTCGGCTCACTTTCTCCCGGATAATAAACATCTTGAGCAATTAAAATCTTATGAACCTTTTTCCCTTCAGCACTTGTTTGAGGTGTAATTAACTGCATACCAAGAATTTGACCTGCTTTTTCTTTTAAGTCATCCATAGATTTGGCCAACTTCACTCCGCCACCTTTTCCTCGACCACCTGCATGAATTTGAGCTTTAACTACCCACCATTCGGTTCCTGTTTCAGCATTAAGTTCTTTTGCCGCTTGCACAGCTTCTTCAACTGTTTCTGCCGGTTTTCCTTCTTGTATTTTTACGCCGTATCCTTTTAATAAGGCTTTTCCTTGATATTCGTGAAGATTCATAGTTTATATTTAATATTGGCAAAAGTAAATTTTATAAGCCTAACATCAAAGGCAAAATGAGAATAGTTGTTGAGGAAATAGATTTAAATATGGGTTTTACTTTATATCCTGAATATATTCATGCTTTCTATCAATAAGATATAATTTTATATCCACAGTCAAATATTATAATACTTCAACATTATCGCATTAAATTGGTTTAGTATTCTAGCATTAATTCAAAAAAACTATCACAGAAATGTCATTTTAATTACTAATACACACTAACTGAATAAGTTTGAATCATTTTTGAATTGAAATCCATCAAAAAAACATTATTATTGTAGCCAAAATTAATATCCAAATGGTTAGGATTATCAATATCATACTTTCAATAGGTGTTTTCATTGCCCTTTACTTTCTATATAGAACTATTCAAGAACCAATTGAATTTAATGCCGCAGCTACTGCTAGGGATAAACAGGTGATTGAAAAATTAACTTATATCAAAGATTTGCAGTTAGCTTATAAAGATCATTATGGAAAATTTTCTGCTTCTTTTGATTCTCTAGCTTATTTTGTAAAAAATGATTCTATTGAAATCACCAAAATTATTGGAGATAAAGATGAGTTAAATGCAGATGGAAAAAAGGTAGAAGTAACCTACGAAGTAACCAAGATTGCAGTGAAAGATTCATTATCCAATCCAAAATTTGACCTTTCACAATTAGGTTTAGTACCAGGAGTAGAAGGAGAATCATTTACAATGGATGCTTCAAAAATTGAAAGAGGTAGAATTGAAGTACCTGTATTTGAAGTAAGTGTAGGATTTGGTCAAATGCTAAAAGGACTAAAAGCAAAGTACATCAAAGAAGAAGAAATAAGAAAAGTAGGTTCAATGATGGAACCTAACTATAACGGTAACTGGTAATAACTAAAAAAAAAATATAGGATTTGGCTACTGAACAAGTTAAATACAGTAATGCTGAATTGTATGTCCATTTACATCCGTCTTTTTTCGTCTATACGATCTACAATTTATCCAACAATCAATTTGAGTCTATCGAATTTATTTTTCACGATGGAAGAAATGTAATCAACAATAAGGAACTCTCTGCTTGGCTCAAAGAAAATCAACTCGTTTTTAATCAAGCTTTTCAAAAAACTAAACTTTGTATCAACTCCACTTCTTTTAGTTTTTTAGATAATAAAGAACTGGCTACCGTTGATAATTTTAGCATTTTAAATGAATACAATCCATCCACTGAAGTTTTAATGATGGATGAGTCTATTGGTGATTTAGTCATCCAATTTGCTATTAATAAATCCATTTACAAGATTTTAACCGGTTATTTTGACAAGGAAGAAATTCACTTTGGCGACAATGGAATTTTAACGGCTATTGAACAATTTAAAGACAAAGACAATTATGTGTGTTGCCAAATTCTAAATGATGAAGCATCAATCGCAGTTGTTAAAAATAAGCAGTTAATATTGTTCAACAAGTATATTATAAAGAACAGTGAAGACCTTTTGTATTACATTTTACTTTGTTTCCAAGCCAACGCGTTAGATTCCAATAAGGATTATTTATACCTGTTTGGCTTGATTGAATTGGATTCTCCGATGCACCAACTTATCTTTGACTATATCAAAAACATAGAGATTGTTGATTCATTTACAGAATTAGAATTGAAAACGAGTACTAATGATGTATCAAATCATTACTTTTTTAACTTATTGAATAGTAGATCATGAGAATAGTTGGTGGCGATAACAAGGGTTTTAGATTTCAACCTCCCAGAAATATTCCGGCAAGGCCTACTACTGATTTTGCTAAAGAAGGTTTATTCAATATCCTCAATAATCAGTTCTACTTTGATGAAATATCCTTTTTAGATCTTTTTGCAGGCACTGGAAGTATTTCTTATGAAATGTTCAGTAGAGGCTGTCGCGATATTACATCGGTTGAGTTATCTTCTAAAATGATCAAGTTCATTAAAGAGGTATCCAATAGCTTAAATATTGACAATCATAGAATTATTCAAGATGATGTTTTTAAATATTTAGATAAAGCTTACAAAAGCTTCGATGTAATTTTTGCTGGTCCGCCCTACCCTTTAGAAAATATTGATGATTTACCGGATGCAGTTATGAAATCCAACATTCTTAATAAAGATGGATGGTTTATTTTAGAGACATCACAAATGCACAATTATAAAGATCATCCGAATCTACATCGACTAAAAAACTATGGTCAAACGCATTTTTGGATTTTTAGTCATGAGGCCAACAAAGAAAAATAGAGTAAGAGTATGAGTAAAATTGCCATTTTCCCAGGATCATTTGACCCAATTACCAACGGACACGTTGATATTGTAAAAAGAGCTTTGCCGCTATTTGACCAGTTAATCATTGCTATCGGTGTAAATACTCAAAAGAAATATCTGTTTTCTTTAGAGCAAAGAATGAAATGGATTAGAGAAGTTTTTATTGATGAACCTAAGGTAACTGTAGAAACTTATGAGGGATTAACGGTCAATTTTTGTGTAAAGAAAAAGGCAGATTACATCATTAGAGGTATACGATCAGCCGCCGACTTTGATTATGAAAAAACAATAGCGCATTTAAATAATGCTATGGCTCCAGGATTGGAAACGTTGCTTATTTTATCACGCCCTGAACTTTCAGCCATCTCTTCAACTATTGTAAGGGAGATTATTATTGGAAAGGGTGATGCCAGTAAATTTATACCAATTAATATTGATCCAAATATTGGAGAACATATTTAACTAAAACTGCATCATTTTAAAGTATCGCGGTTCTCTACTTCTTTTATCGAAAGCCATATCCATCATAAAAGTTACTTCCGGACCTCCATTTCTTCCAGTAGCTCTTTTTACTTCTGAAAAAGAAACATCGTAACTAAATCCAATGGTATAAGCCTCAATAGTGAATTGAACCTCACTCACTAAATCTGAGCTAACAGCTTTACTTTCATTGTGTCCAATCATTCTTAAGCCTGCTCCAACGCTAAGAAAAACATCATTATATGCATTGTAAAATTGAAATCGAGCTTTTACTGAAGGCAATATCTCAATACTTGGCCCTTGTTTAGCAAAATAAACAGAAGGTTTTAACCAAGCAAAACCGGATGTCCCCACTTCCAATTCTGTTAGCACATATCCTGCATATTTTCTATATAGCTCATCATTGCCTAACAAAGCAAAATTTGGTTGGGTAATATGAGAAACAGTAACTCCAGTGGCAAACATATGTTTTCTGTTAAAATAGCCATAGTAGGATATTCCCATATTTAGGTCAAACTTAAAACTACCAAACTCACTAAAACCTATTGGGTCTGTATTGGTGCCTGTCTCATACAAAGTTCCATAGATCACATCCATTAAATTTATTTGCTTTCGCATCAAAGATGGTTGTATTCCAAAACCTATATACTGCATCGGTCGTTTAGTAAGCATTACATTGTAGGCTGCTGATAAGCTGATATTGGTATTTTGATATCCGCTATTTTCTTCAATGTCATGATAAAATGAAACACCAACACCTAGCATATCATAATCTAAATCTTTCCTAGCAATATTCACATCTGTACTTAATGCATAAGTGGCAAAAGAGGCATTGCTAAACCATTGATTTCTATAGTTGGCTGCCACTCTAAAATTGCCATTCATAAAGCCGGTTAAGGCAGGATTTAGTGTTGTTGGAGATGCCGAATACTGAGCAAAATGAAGATCTTGTCCATAAGCAGTGACACTTATCAAGCATAAAACAATTGCTATTAGTTTTAATTTCTTCATCTCCTTATCGTATTAATTTCACTTTTTGAGAAATCACAAATTCTTCTCCAATATCACTTACAGCTATGACGGATACCATAAACACCCCTGTATTCATTGGCATGCCTTTAAAAGTTCCATCCCATCCATCATCCATGGAATTACTTTCAAATAGCTTCTCTCCCAACCTATCAAATACCATCATATTGAATTCTGCTACATTCATATTTTCTGTATAAGCATATAAAATATCATTTACCCCATCACCATTAGGTGTAAATCCAGTTGGAAGATAAATCAAGATCTCTGTGTTATCGTACAGCGTTAAATAAATGGTGCTATCACATCCATTCGCTAATTCGATTACAATCACATAAACACCTGCCTCTGTCGTTATACTTCCATCCGGTAAGATATAATCGTCACCCACATTAAACGAATCTGATAATACAATTCCAGTTCCTAAATCTAGCCTGATATGAGTGGTTACAATGCTATCACAACCATTAATACTGGTAAAAGTATTTACGAAAGTTCCAGTATCAGCTTCATTACAACTCTTCTCAAAAATATCAATATTGTAAGCCGGTGTTAGTGTCGTAATTATAGTAACAATACTATCACAGCCATCTGAACTGGTCAACGTAGTAGACTCTTGTCCTACATCAGCTGAATTACAGCTAGTGTTGTTGATGGTCAATTCATAGATATCAACTAACGAAACTTCAGTAGTGACAATACTATCGCAACCAAATGAATTACTTAATACTACTGTAAATGTTCCTGTATCGGCAGCATTACAACTAGTAGTTGTGATCGAAATATTATGGGAAGATGCTAATGTTGTAATTGTCGTAATCACACTATCGCAACCATTTACATTGGTAAGTATAATTTCCTCTGAACCAACTTGGTTAGGATCACAAGTTATTGCATTTATGACAACACTATCTGAAGTCACTAAAGTGGTTATTGTAGTTACAATTGAATCACATCCATTCGCATTGACAAAGGTATCAATAGTAGTTCCAATATCTGATGCAACACACGAAGTAGCATTTATAAAGACTTCATCTTGAGTTATTAAGGAAGTTACTACGATAGACACAGAGTCACATCCAAAGATAGTAGTGTCCATATTTACAACTGTTCCTGTATCACTTGGATTACAAGAAGTTAGAGATATCGTATCCAAATATGAAGGCGCTAAAGTAGTGATGGTCGTTATAACAGAATCAAACATTCCTACGGAAACAAAACTATCTACTACTATGCCTACATCTAGAGGATCGCAACTAACAGCATTAATTGTATCATTATAACTCAATGAAAGTATTGTAATAGTGGTAACTATAGAATCACATGAATTTGAAGATGTAAATGTATCAATCGTCACACCAACATCTGATGGATTTGAACTAGTTACATTAATAGTATCATTAAATCCGAAAATTAAAGTCGTAATAGTCGTCACTACAGAATCACAACCTGATGTGTTAGATAAAGTCATGATGGACGTATCGGCCGCTACACAAGATTCTGCTAATACGGTGACCGAATCACTTGGTAATAAAGTTGTGATGGTCGTGATGATACTATCACATCCTGAACTCGCCAGTAAAGTATCTATAATCGTAAAGGCAGTATCACAACTGGTTAAGTTTATCGTATCGCTGTAAGCTGAGATCAATGTTGTGATCGTCGTCACTACCGAATCACATCCAGAACCATTGGTCAAAGTAATCACACTTGTTCCGGTATCTGCGGCAACACAAGATTCTGCTAAAACGGTTACTGAATCACTTGGTAATTGAGTCGTGATGGTCGTCACTATACTATCACATCCTGAACTCGCCAATAAAGTATCGATAATCGTAAAGGCAGTATCACAACTAGTCAAGTTGATGGTATCGTTGTAAGCTGAGATCAATGTCGTGATCGTCGTCACTACTGAATCGCATCCTGAACCATTGGATAAGGTGATCACACTTATTCCTGTATCAGCTGCAACACAAGATTCTATGAGTACAGTAACTGAATCGCTCGGTAATAAAGTGGTGATAGTCGTAACAATACTATCGCAGCCTGAACTCGCCAACAAAGTATCGACCACTGTAAAGGCTGTATCACAACTTGTCAAGTTGATTGTATCGCTGTAGGCTGATATTAAGGTCGTGATGGTCGATACTACTGAATCGCAACCTGAACTATTGGTCAAGGTGACAACACTTGTTCCTGTATCTGCGGCAACACAAGATTCTGCTAATACGGTGACCGAATCACTTGGTAACTGAGTTGTGATGGTCGTCACTATACTATCACATCCTGAACTCGCCAATAAAGTATCTATAATCGTAAAGGCTGTATCACAACTGGTTAAGTTTATCGTATCGTTGTAGGCTGATATTAATGTCGTGATTGTCGTCACTACTGAATCGCAACCGGCAGCATTGGTTAAAGTAATCACACTTGTTCCTGTGTCTGCTGGAACACAAGACTCTGCCAATACAGTAACTGAATCACTTGGTAACAGAGTCGTAATCGTCGTGATAACACTATCACAGCCTGTACTAGCCGTTAAGGTATCTACAATCGTAAAGGCAGTATCACAACTAGTTAAGTTTATTGTATCGTTATAACCTGAGATCAATGTGGTGATAGTCGTCACTACTGAATCGCAACCTGAATTATTGGTTAGAGTAATCACACTTATTCCTGTATCTGCTGGAACACAAGACTCTGCCAATATAGTAATCGAATCACTTGGTAATTGAGTCGTGATCGTCGTAATCACACTATCGCAGCCTGTACTTGCCGTTAAAGTATCTACAACCGTAAAGGCTGTATCACAACTGGTTAAGTTAATCGTATCGTTGTAGGCGGAGATCAACGTTGTAATCGTCGTCACTACAGAATCACATCCTGAACCATTG
>JAWKKV010000020.1:0-5324 GCA_041393015.1 Chitinophagales bacterium
TCAAACCTAATATATAGATCTTCATTTGGTGATTTATTGCCCATATACCATTTTACTTTAAAAAGTAGGTCTGTTGCTGTTTTAGTTAATATAGCTTTTATATCTCCAACTTTCCAAGTACTAAAATCCGCACCTGTCAAGTAGACTAAATTGTATACTTCACCTTCTTTTTTTAATGCTAATTTATATTTTGGTATAGACTTAGATTGTGTAATATTTTCATATATACCTTCAATTTGGTCTAAACCATTATTGTCCCATTCTTTCTTTAAAGTTGCCTCATTCCATGAGGTTTTAGGGTGATTATTTGGGTTATTGATTACTACGCCTAACCAATTGTATTGATCTGGCTCTTCAGGATTAATAATAATATGTATTTTTTTTATTCCTGGTGGGATTCTTCCAAAAACTAGTCTAAAAGAACCTGTTTCTAATTTTTTACCCAATGTGTAAACTTTATCAAATTCATTATTTTTAAATTGTAATATTGGATACTTATTTTTCAAGTTAGATGGGTCTACTATGTAAGAATCGGAACTAATTCGTAATCTTTGATTGTTTCTCCAGGTAGTTATAGTCAGCTCAACTTCTGTGTATTGTTCATAAATATAGATAGCGTCTATCTCAATGCTCTCAGTATAAGTAGCGACATATGGGTTTGTTGTTGTGGAGACCAGTTGATTTGATTGTCCATAACACAAGATAGAAAGTAAGAGGAACAAAAATGTAATTATCTGCTTTATCATATGTCTGTTTAAATTGCTTGCTGTATAATATTACTAATGTAAAGAATAAAATTAGCTTCTATTGGTTATTGTGAATTGAAGATTTTTGTTGGTGATAATAACAACTAAGGCGAAAAGTGAAACCTCATTCATTTATTAGCTCCTCAGGGTTTCCTTCGGATAACCCTGAGGGATTTGAATAAGCTTCTATGGGTGATAACACCAACAAAGGCGACAGATTCCTTCATCGCAATCTCCATTCCTGAGATACGAGAAAATTCATCGCAAAAACGATCCTTTTTTAGTATTGCTATCTGCCATTTAAGTAAGCTCCAAGTGACATTCGCTAATCAAACATCTTCGATGTTTAATGCCTCATTTAACACTCGAAGCAGCTTAGTAGGAAGACACGGGGCTAGCAGGAAGTTTTTTGGCGGTGTCAAAAAACTTTCCTTTCGAAATAAATTTTGTCAAGAAAATTTTCTATTACCTCTAGAAAATCTAAAAGTATTTTAGTGCTGGAAATTTCAAACTCATAATAGTCCCCTTTATCAATAACATTTAGATTCTTAATAGAAGCTATTGTTTTAATTAGTTTTGAGTTATTTTCCGACTTATCAATAGTATTTGTTGTTAAATGAACTAATCTATTGCGTAATTTATTATATTTAGTTATTCTTGTCCAATCTTCATTTAAGTTATCTAAGTCAAGAAGTAATACCTTTTTCAAATATTTGTAATACTTAAAAATACCTTCACCACTTAAATCTTTAATTTTTATGGTTTCATTCACCTCTGCTAGTTTACATAATTGGAACATTTTCTTTTCAAGAAAAGAATATATTGAAATAAAAATTGAATTATAATATAATTGATGAGTAAGTGTTTTTATAGTATGATCTTCAAAGTCATACATATGTTCTATTTCAAAATCAGAACTTTCATTTAGGAATTTATTATACCTAGAAAGCTCATTCTTTATTTCGATGTTAATTGTTCGTTCTGTAAGTTTTATATATTCTCTAAATGAGTATAATTGAAACAATACATCAACTACATATTGAAAACTACGATTATCAAATACTGACTTTGGACCTCTAAAACTCATTTTAATATTACTACTAACAATTCAACAAACGAAATATCTCATTTCTTCTTTATAATATTACTAATGTAATGAATAAAAATAGCTTCTGTTGGTTGATGTTTAGAGTGCTTTATTGGTGATAACACCAACAAAGGCAAAGATGCTGAAACAAGTTCAGCATAACATTTCGTCTTTTAACTAATCTATGTAACTGGTTCATCCTGTCCGTCAGCCGGCGGATCAGGATCTATAAGGTGAAATTTTCATCTTTCAAGAGACCTGATACTATAAAGGAATTTATATCTAATTTTTTAACGAATGTCGCGTTAGCGATTGTAACGGAAAGCCCGCAACGCAGTGAGGACTTTGAGTGGAAAGCGCGACCGAAGGGAACGCCCGATTGAGTAGATTTAATTAGAAACAGATTGCCACGTCGTTCAAATCTTTGTTAAAATTTGACTTCCTCGCCATGACGGTTTATTGATTTTCTATATCTTTGCACAACTTTTTAACACTTAAACATATAGCATGCAACTGTATAATAAGATTGATAAAAAGGTATTGGAGGAACGTTTGGCGGCGAGTGATGAGCCAAGAACGACCATATCTTTTTATACTTACCACACGATTGACAATCCTGAAACTTTTAGAGACCATTTGTATTTGACCTTATCTAGTGTAGATGTATTAGGTAGAATTTATGTAGCTACAGAAGGAATCAACGCCCAAATTTCGGTTCCGACGGATAAATTGGAAGATTTTAGAGCGCTACTCTACTCTATTGATTGGTTAGATGGTTGCCGATTAAATTTAGCTGTAGATGATGATGGGAAGTCTTTTATAAAATTAAAAATATTGGTGCGACCAAAAATTGTGGCCGATGGTTTAAATGATGCCACTTTTGATGCTGCTAATGTTGGGAAATATTTAAAAGCCAAGGAGTTTAATGAGCTCACCAAAGATCCTGACACGGTTTTGATTGATATGCGAAATCATTATGAGAGTGAAGTGGGTCATTTTAAAAATGCCATTACACCTGATGTGGATACTTTTAGGGATTCGTTACCGATTATTGAGGAAATGATTACCGGAAAAGAAGACAAAAACATTGTAATGTACTGTACGGGCGGTATTAGATGTGAAAAGGCCAGTGCTTACTTTAAACATAAAGGTTTTAAGAAAATTCATCATTTAGAAGGTGGCATCATCAACTATGTGAAGCAAGTTCAAGAAGACAATATTGAAAATAGGTTTATCGGTAAAAATTTTGTTTTTGATAAACGATTGGGTGAGCGAATTAGTGATGATGTGATTGCGGTTTGCCATCAGTGCGGTTCGCCGTGCGACACACATGTGAATTGTAAGAATGAGGCTTGTCATCTGTTATTTATTCAATGTGATAATTGTGGCGAAAAATTGGATCATTGTTGTTCAGTGGAATGTCAGGATTTTATTCAACTACCTATTGAAGAACAAAGAGAATTGAGAAAGGGAATGCCGGCTAGAAATGTCTATAAAAAAGGGAGATCGCCGAAGTTAAAATATAAAAAGTAGCTTATGGAACAAGGCATGCATGACGATAGATCAGATGACATTTTGGATGACAGACTTGATTATAGTTTTTTTGAGCCCAAGGAAGATGTGGAGAAATATGCTCCAAAATTATGGCAAAGGGCTTTGCATGGTGTATTGGATGGCATGACTTTCTTTTGGCTAACAACCTTCATTTTTTTGATGGTTTTTCCTGGTTATCATGAAACTAATTTAAGTAACGGATTTGTACTTGTTTTCTACTTTACGATGTATTCTTGGTGGTTTATTTTTGAGTATATTTTTAATAAAACTCCTTCTAAGTTTATTACTAGAACTAGAGTGGTACATGAAGATGGATCTAAACCGACTATTAAAGACATAATTATAAGAACTGTAGCTCGCTTGATTCCATTTGAATTTGTTTCTTTTTTTATGGGAAGGTCTTTTGGCTTACATGATATGTTGTCTAAAACCAGAGTGGTGAAAGATAATTATGTGGCCTAATAAAAACAGCCGATCAAAATACTTGATCGGCTGCTGTTTTAGTTCATTAAGTTTATTCTAATGCTGAATAATGATCTTCTTACTGGTTGATTCATTACCGCTAATTAATCTTACAATGTAAGTTCCTGCTTTCAAATGATCCAGTTCTATAAATTCTGTAGATGATAACATAATTGATCTGTGTACTTCTACTCCTTGAATATCAAATACTGATATTTCAATTGTTTTATCTGAATTATATAATCCATTGTCTAAACTGATGTTTAACGGTCCATTAGTTGGATTAGGATAAACTTTTACATCATCTAACAATTTCCAAGGTGTATCTTGACTAACGATCTCTTCCTTCGCATCTTTTTCTTTCGGATTTTGTGCTATTCTGCCACCCGTGACAAATATGAATCGAATACTCATTTTATAGCCACATTCTGGCGATCCTGCCACCAAACCTACTAAATAAAATCCAGGTCTTGAATAGGTATGATAAGGATTTTCAGCAGTTGAAGTTGCTCCATCGCCAAAGAACCAGTAATATTCAGTAGCTCCAGTACTCGTATTGGTGAAATTAACTGTCGTACCTAATATATTGTAGGTAAACGATGAAGTTACACCTGCATAAGAGGTAACTACTGTAACTACGCTATCACATCCATTTGATGATTGATAAGTAAATACTTCCGTTCCAACATCTCTTCTATTACATGACGTTTGGTAAATCGTTTCTGAATAGCTTGGCAATAATGTCTTGATTAAGATAATTACATAATCACAACCATCTACGCCTGTGTAAGTATAAACAAACGTACCTGCTTGATTTGGATCACAAGTGGTTGTTTCGTAAGTAAATTCATTAGCAGGATTGAAGGTAGTTATTACGGTTACAACTGAATCACAACCTGTACTTGAAGGATAAGTGAATGTTTCAGTGCCAGCCTCTTCTTCCACACATGTTGTTGTATTAATAGTTGTTGAAATACTATTGACAAATTCTGTAATAGTAGTTACTGTATAAGAGCAACCCGCTGAGTTGGTTTCCGTTATGATTACTGTTCCTGCTTCTTCGGCATCACAAGTCGTTTCGTTAATCACTACATCATCTGAACCAACGTAAGTCAAGATGGTCGTTTCCTTGTATTCACAACCGTTGGCATTCGTTAAAGTAACCGTTGTTGTGCCAGCAGATGCGGCATCACATGTATTTTCGTTGATCACCACATCTTCTGTTCCGACGTAAGTTACGATAGTCGTTTCAGTGTATTCACAACCATTTGAGTTGGTTAAAGTTACTGTTGTTGTTCCGGCTGATCCGGCATCACAAGTGTTTTCGTTGATTACTACATCTTCTGTTCCGACATAAGTCACGATAGTCGTTTCAGTGTATTCACAACCATTTGAATTGGTTAAAGTAAGTGTTGTTGTACCTGCTGATGCGGCATCACAAGTATTTTCATTGATCACTACGTCTTCTGTTCCAA
>JAWKKV010000021.1:0-4982 GCA_041393015.1 Chitinophagales bacterium
TAGCCAAGAGTACAATGCCGATATGTTGGCAGCAGCTATGGCAAAGCAAGTGGGCTTCAAATACCAACCCCACGAAAGCACCTATTGGAAACAAGGGCAAAGCAGTGAGCAAGATTTTATTTTTACCACTACCCAATTCCTTACCGTAGAAGCCTTAGACAGCATCAAAGACGAAATGCAACCAGACGAAACTTTGCTTATTTGTTGCAAGAGCTTTCAAAAGGAATGCAAAGGCAAGTTTGGCAACATTACTATCAAAAAAATTCCTTTAATGCTTTTAGGCAGATGCGAATATGGTAAAGAAGATTATAGCTTGAATATTATTAATATGCCGTCAGAAGCAGAATTTCCAGAATTAGAGGATGAACAGGATTTTATAGATGATAAAATTAGTGTGCAGGAACTGGCAGATAAAAAGAGTAAAAGCAAAAAAAATGATACTCCTTCCTTATTCGATTAATTCTGAAAATTTTAAAATCAAGTAAATCCAGATTAAGACAAATGGAAAAAGAGTTAACATACAAAGTCATAGGTTGTGCAATGAAAGTGCATAATACCTTGGGCAATGGTTTTCAAGAAGTCATATATCAAAGATGTTTGGCTATTGAATTGCAAAAAGAGGGTATTGATTTTCAAAGAGAGGTTGAGCAAGAAATTTATTACGAAGGTCATAATGTAGGCACTCGCAGAGCCGATTTTATCATAGACAATTCCATTGTAGTAGAATTAAAAGCATTGATAAAACTCGAAGATGTTCATTTAGCCCAAGCCAAAAATTATCTCACCGCTTACAATTTCGACATTGGTTTGCTCATCAATTTTGGAGCAACGAGCTTAGAGTATAAAAAAGTATTTCACAACAGACTTTCAGAAAATTACCGCAAGGTAAATTCTGCAAATAATTCTGATAATTCAATAATCCAGTAAATCCAGATTCAGACAATAATATGAATACAATTGCCAATAATATAAAACAACGCTTATCACTTCGTGAACCGCTTCAAGATTCACTCGATATTGTAGCTCAACTTTGTCAAGAATTAGAGCTAAAAAAAGAAGTTGATTTAGCAGCAGAATTAGAAAAGGTAAAAGCTCATTTTCCTACTTGTACCGATTTTGAAAGAGATTTTGTTTCTATTGCTTTTTCAATTGCCACAGGTGTAGGTAAAACCCGTTTAATGGGTGCTATTGTTGCATATTTATACTTGCAAAAAGGTGTCAAAAACTTTTTCATTTTAGCACCTAACTTGACTATTTACGACAAACTCATAGAAGATTTTGGCAATCCTGCCTATCACAAATATGTGTTTAATGGCATATCAGAATTTGTACACAACAGACCCGTAGTAATTACAGGCGACAACTATGCACAGCAAGGAGCATTATTCTCAGATTCCGAAATTCGCATCAATATTTTCAACATTGCCAAGTTTAATTCCGATAATAGAGGTACAAAACAAGGTGGCGTAAGTTTAGCTCCAAAAATCAAAAGATTATCTGAGTATTTAGGTCAATCCTATTGGGAATACTTATCAGGGTTGGAAGATTTAGTGATTCTAATGGACGAAGCACACCGCTACCACGCAGATGCTTCTAAAAATGCCATCAATGAGCTAAAGCCCATTTTAGGCATAGAAATGACAGCAACCCCATTTGATGAAAAAGGCAAGCAATTCAAAAACATAGTGTTTGAATATTCATTAGCCCAAGCCTTATCAGATGGTAAATATGTAAAGAACCCGGCTATTGCCACTCGTAAGAATTTCCAAAAAGGCTCTTTAAGTGATCGTGAAGTTGAAATCATCAAATTAGAAGATGCCATAAGCATACACCAAGACACGAAAAACGAACTGGAAATCTATTCCATAAACAACGAAGTGAAATTGGTAAAACCTTTCATTTTAGTAGTTTGTAAAGACATAGCCCACGCCAAAGAAATATACGAACTCATCAATACAGACGGGTTTTATGATGGCCAATACAAACGCAAAGTCTTACAAATAGATTCATCAACTAAGAAAGAAGAGGATATAGAGCAACAGTTTATTTCTTTAGAAAGTCCAGATAATGAAATAGAAATTGTTATCCACGTAAATATGCTAAAAGAGGGTTGGGATGTTACTAATCTATACACCATTGTGCCACTTCGTGCCGCCAATGCAGGTATTTTAGTAGAACAAACCATTGGTAGAGGGTTAAGATTACCTTATGAGGGCAAACGAACGGGAGTAGATAAAATTGATAAATTAACGGTAGTAGCTCACGAAAACTTCAATGCTGTTATTGAAGCAGCCCAAGACCCTAATTCGGTATTAAACAAAATGAGTTTTGTAGAAATAGCCGAAGAAGATTTATCTACCAAAACCGTAGTAGTTACCTCTCAGCCCGTAATGGAGCAAACCTTTGTAAAGGAGCAAGAGAAAATCAATGTCATTGTCAACCCACAAGACAAGCAAAAGGCACAAAACAACTTAGATGCTAAAAAAGCAATAATCAATGTACTTCCTGATTTTGGCAGTTTACCCGAAGTTAGACGAGTAGAAGATTTAAGTAAAGAGGAGGTAAAGCGAAAAGTAATACGGCAAGTAGAGAAAAACCTATCCGAAGGTCAAGGAAATCTATTTGCAGCTCAAATTGTAGCAGAAGCCAAAGAGGTGTATGATACAATGGTAACTGAATACAAAAAGAATATCATTGAAATACCACGTATGGACTTGGTGCAAGGCGAAACAAGAGCCGAGTTCAAACAATTTGATTTAGATATTACAGGGTTCAATTTTCAAGCCTTAGAGCAAGAAATTATCCGAATGGGCTTAAAAGATAAGCAAGTAGAAACACTCAAAGCAAAATCAAGCGGTTCGTATGGCAATCCTATCAAACTCATCATTGCAGAATTAATTGATTACCCAGAAATTGATTATGATGAAAATGCAGACTTATTGTATCATTTAGCCACCCAAGCCTACGAAGCTATCAAAGCCAATATAAGCAACGAAGAAGAATTGCCTTCGGCAATCTTCCAATTCAAAGCAGCCATAGCGGAAAAGGTTTACAATCAAATGAAACAGCACTTTCAGTTGCATTCAGCAGATTATGTTGCCCCAAGAGTATTTCCATTTATACGCATAGAGCAATGGAGTTTTTCTTCATTGGTAAATGCAGGCTACAAAGACTATCGTGATATAGTAAGCCCTACAAATATGATTCCTAAATACGTATTTAGAGGATTTGAAAAAGCTTGTCATTTTGAATACAAGTTTGACAGTAAAGCCGAACAAGATTTAGCCTTTGTTTTAGAAAATGATGCAACAGTTATCAAGTGGTTAAGACCAGCACCCAACCAATTTAGGATTTATTGGGACAACAACTCAAAAAGGTATGAACCCGACTTTATTGTAGAAACAGAAAGCACCATTTATATGCTTGAAGTCAAGCGTTCCGACCAAACCGAAGAAGAAACCGTATTAGCCAAAAAAGTAGCAGCAGAACGCTTCTGTAAATACGCATCAGAATACACAGCAGCTAACCAAGGCAAAGACTGGAAATACTTAATCCTGCCGCACAACGAAGTAAGCAGAACAGTATCTATGAATTATTTAGCAACGAAGTTTAAAGGGTAAAGTATGATAGATTTTAAAGGCTCAAAATGGTACAAATGTGACCTGCATTTACACACAACAGCAAGCGAATGTTTTGCTGATAGAGAAGTTACACCCGAACAATGGGTTGATAAAGCTATTGAACAAGGTTTGCATTGTGTAGCAGTTACAGACCATAATACGCCTTTAGGTATAAAAGCAATTCAAGAAGCCGCAAAAGATAAACCGCTTACCATATTCCCTGGAGTGGAGATAACTTGCGATTCAACGAAAATTCATTTATTGATTTTATTTGACCCATCTAAAGGAGAAGAAGAAATCAAAAGTTTTTTAAGCAAATGTGATATAGAACATTCTGTATATGGCGATCAATTGGCTTCAACAAATAAATCAGTTGTGGAGGTTGCAAATATTGTAAGAGATAAATGTAATGCCATAGTTATTCCTGCCCATATAGATGAGTTTTCTGGAATATTTAATTTAAGTCATCAAAATTTAATTGATTTTTATGAGCGTTCTGATATTACAGCAGTTCAAGTAGTTCATAAGGCTTTTTATGAAAATGAAGTTCCTGCTGATTTTCACAGTCAATTAGTTAGCTATTACGGTAATACTAAGAGTACCATTGATATAAATGCTTGGAAAAAACCAGTCGATTTAGCCAAAGAAAAAAATATATCTATCTTAACATTTTCGGATAACCCTCATAAAGCAGGCGATTCTAAACACGGTCTTTGGGGTATTGGCTCTCGTTTCACTTGGATAAAAATGGATGAAACACCATCATTGGAGGGTTTAAGACAAGCATTTCTACTTCCTGAACATAGGGTAATAAATGATTTTGATATTAAAGAAACCGACCCTAATAAGCAACCCGATATTTGGTTTAAAAGCCTTAAAGTAAAGGGTACTGAATTAACCAAAAAGCAAGATTTAGAAATTGACTTTAATCCGCAACTAAATACAATAATAGGTGGTAGAGGTAGCGGTAAATCGAGTATTTTAAGGTTCATTAGAGGGGTTTTCAATAGAGGAGTAAATCTTGCAGATTTTGAAGACCTTTTAAAGGAGCAAAACTTATTTTATAAAAAAGCAGATACATCTCACAAAAAAGAAACGATAGGTGTTTTCGACCTTGATACATCTGTTGTTGAAATAGAAATAGTCCGTAAAGAAGTACTATATAAAATCGTAGCAAGTAAAATAATTTCCGCTTCAAGCCAATTTATAGAAGTCTTTAAATGGATTGATGGTTCTTGGGCTTTAGTAAAAGATGATGATAAGGACCTTTTAGAAATATTTGAATTTGAGCAGTACTCACAAAAACAAATTTATGAGATAGCAAAAAACCCAAATGCTTTACGTGAAAGGATTGATAACGCT
>JAWKKV010000022.1:0-4674 GCA_041393015.1 Chitinophagales bacterium
ACGTTGAGATATGTTGTAATCTGATGATTGAAAAGTTGTTGGATTAACTGACTTTTGAACACTTATTTCTACGCTTAAATTGCCACTCTTATTATCCGATGCCCTAAGACTAATATATGCACTTTCAATTACTGACTCAGCATCCACATTAACACCTTGGAATCTAAATCCAGTATAAAGTTTATCATTCTTAATTTCTAACGTAGAATTGTTTAAATCCATATCTCCATTAGACTTCTCAGTAGCATCATCCGTACCTGTGGAGTTAACTCTTGTTACATTGTTTTGTAAATTACCTGTAGGTTTGTCAATTATAAATTCATACTCTCCATTAACAATTGAGGAAGTGGCCATTGGAACATTTCCTTCTGATCCGTTTAAAATACCATTAGCATCTACATCTTGGAATAATTGTACTGTTGTTCCTGAGAATGTTGTTTCATTTTCATCGAATTGAGCATTTCCATTATTGTCTCTGTAAGTAAAACCTTTTATAACATTTTTCCCAACAATTGGGTTGCATTCATTTACTTGAATTTCTATTGGTAAATTAGAAAAGGTTACCCTACCACATGCATCTGTTACGGTACAAGTAATAATACAAGAACCATCATATAATCCTGTAAATTCTGTAGAAGCTGCAGTTGGGTCTGAAAAGGTCCCTTCACAACTCGCACTCCAAGAATAGGTATAAATTCCACTACCTCCAGATGCATTTACTTCTGCACTGGCAGGAATATTTTGAATAACTATTGAATCTATAGAAACATCAGATGCAACTTGAATAGATTTATCGGCAGCTGCCCAAAAACTAAAATTTAAAAAAGCACGCTGAGCTGCAATATTATCTGGATTGTTTCCGTCGTGATCATGCCCCCCATATACATTACTTTCCCTTTGTCCGCATCACCAAATGCATCGCCAAATGCGAGCATTGCCGCTCTATTTTGACCATTCACTTCATTATTATCTGGATCCCAACCTGCTATTGAAGTAGAATTTCTCCATTGGCTATGTGGGATAAAAATTTGTTCTGAACCATTCGTTGTCGCATCATCCATATCGCCCATAAATTGCATGGCAGGATGAGTTGGATAGGCATAGCTATAAGGTACTGTACCATTATCATGATCATTCCAAAGCACTAAAGAATTATCTGCATAATCATCAGTTCCAGTAGCAATTCCAGTTTTATCTGAAAGAAAGTTCATTTGTTGAGATGGATTCGCTGGATTAAAAAGATTTTCTAAGGCACTCACGGCATGGCATGCTGCCCAAATAGTCCCTTCACAACCTCCATTAGTATAACTATCGTTCCAATTCATTAAGTTACTATGATCTTCCCAAGTTGGGTCGGCGTGAGGCATTACAAATACATCATTGCAACATCCTAGCTCTGCTGGTGTCAACCAATTATAAGCACTGCTCGGAAAACCTGCATTGATAAGATATTCCTCTGCAATCTGACCATTGTCTTGATCCAATGTCCATCCCATAAAGTAGTTGATGGTGGTAGCCACTGGTACAATTAAAGAAGTGGTTGTCGTCGTTCCAACTACGCCTAAGCTATTCCAGCTGCTGATCATTGAATCCACTGATGCATTTCTATAACGCGCCTCAATAATAAATGGGCCACCTTTATAGTTATATCCATTGTATGTGAAATCAGTGCCATCTTTACTTTTGTTAGGATTAATAATCCATTTAACTGGAACTTTTAATTCTGTAGTTAACGCATAAATTAACCCATAAGGTTTTAGTGCATTCGCTTTAGTTTGAGGAACAACTCCCATATTGATTATATAAGAGCCCGATGCCATTGTCTCATTGGTTTGAGCCTTAAGCATAGCAGTGCTAACTAAACAAAATAAATGAATGGTTGTGTAATTTTTAAACTCCTTTTCATATCGAAACAATTTTGTTATCAGGTAATTCTGAAAACTTGGGGCAGTTATGTTCTGGTCAAAAAGTTGTTATCAGCAAATTATATTGGAATGTTCCAAATAATTCAATCATAACTAGTGTTTTAAAAACACAGTAGGAGTTTATGTTTCATTTAAAAATTAATTTGAAACAACATTATAATGGTGGGTATACCAATATTGCATCAAACCTTTGCTTGTCTCTTATGAAAATCAAATGTTGGGTTCCTGGTGGGAAGACCTAAATTGCTTAAGTCATTGTAAACATATTATAGATAAACTGCTTTGTCAAATAAAATTAAAAATAAATTCCATGTGTTACTTTATGAGCCTATTTAAAAAAGTGTTGGTCAATATCTAATAGATAATGACCAACCCATAAAAAACCCTTAAACTTTATCCTTACGGATATATTATTACTTTATCTATTAACCATTTGAAATAAATTAATTCTTTGCCTCATTTAGAATTTAGATAGCTTTTTTAATGTATTCTGATAAAAGAATTTAACTTTTAACCGTCAATTGTCTCTAATCAAACCTATTAGAGGATTCTAGCGAGAACATAATTGCTTTTGCCTAAGCACTTGATAAACTTATCACAGATATACTTAATCGTCAATAGGTAAATTACCTATACAGTTTAGAAAAAAATCTCTTTAACTTTTACAAATAACGCAGAGTCAATGATAAAATCTTTTTAGGTATTGGTTACAAAATTCATATACTATAGCGCTAGAGGTTTGATAGCTTATAATACATCAAATAATTATGCTAATTTAAACGGTTCAATTTTTTACCCATGAGAATACTTCTACTATTTATCTTATCTCTAATTGTTTTTCCCACTAATATAAAGGCGCAAAGTATTGGCATTGGGACAGACTATCCGGACCCCAATGCTATTTTAGATATAAAATCGTCTACTAAGGGAATATTAATCCCAAGATTATCTACCAGCGATAGAGATACTCATCTATCTGCCTTAGGTTTGGCTCAAGAAGGCTTATTGATTTATAATACTACTGACAATGCTTTTAACTATTGGGATGGCAACGATTGGATTTCATTTCCGGCAGCTAGTGGTAATGATAACGATTGGGATAACTTAGGCAATCTACTACTACCCTCTGATGGTGTAAATGAAAAAGTGGCTATTGGAACCAATGGTGCTAGCGGTCAATTAACAGTAAAATCTTCGATGGCTTCGACTCCAACAATTTATATTGAAAATAATGATAGCTCCAGCAATGCTACTGCATTAAGAGTATATCTAAAAAATGCAGAAAATGGAGGGCAAGGTATTTATCAAGAGACCTCTGGAAATGTTAATGGTTCTCAATATGGAATTTTCAACAAGGTTTCTATTGTAGGCACAGGTTATAAGTTTGGTATCAGAAATGATTTAACGGGCTTAAATACTGATTATGCTTATGCCAATTACAATAGAGTTTTTGGAACAGTAGCCAATGAGGCCATGGGAACAGTAAATATTGTTAACAATGCAGGAGCTGCAGATCAATGGGCTGTAAAAAACAATATACAAGGAAGTGGAACAGGGAATAAATATGGTGTACAAAATATAATTGACGGAACCACAAATAGCCTTAGATATGGCACTTATAATAGCATTACAGGGTCAAATAATTCTTCGAGCTATGGAACCTATAACCACAGTGCTTTAACCGGAACCGGCGACAAATTTGGGAGTTACAATCTTTTTTCAGCGGCAGCAACCGGAAAACTATATGGTAATTATACAGAAATACTAAGTACTTCATCAGATACAAAATATGGTAACTACTATCTTTCTAGTGCTAATACTGGCGGCACACAAGTAGCTAATTATGTAGATTTAAATGGATCGAGCACTAGCAGTAAATTTGGCTACTACTATTCTTCTGCCAATAGTACTAACGGTCAACAAAGAGGAGCCCATGTTGCTATCAATGGATTGAATTCATCTACATCATTGAAATATGGATATTTTACCACCATTTTGGGAACGGTAGGTGGTACGCATTATGGAGTGGCCACTAGTGTTACAGGTGCTAATCGCTATGCTATTTATGCTGAAAATTCGAATTCAAGTGGTTATGCCGGTTATTTTCAAGGCGATGTAACAGTAACCGGTAACTTTGCTAATCCATCGGACAAGCAATTTAAAAAAGATATTGTACCCCTTTCTACTGCATTAGGTAAAATTTTAAAACTGCAGCCAAGATCGTATTATTTCAAACCTGAATTAGCAAAAAAATGGGGATTCTCTGAAGATCTACAAGCAGGTTTTATCGCACAAGAGTTAGAGGAAATTATTCCTCATTTGGTGATGAAAGAAAGTCATACCCCAAGACATTTAGAGGATGAAATAGATAAGGATGTAATTGATGATCCAACGGAATACAAATCCGTTAACTATTTAGGGTTGCTCCCCTATATCATTAAAGCTATTCAAGAACAGCAAGAGATGATTGATAAAAAAGATGCTACTATAATTTCTTTAGAAGAAAGAATTGAAACGTTGGAAAGTCAAATTACCCGAGTCATGAAAAAATTGGACTATTGAACTGACATTTATTCGGTCAATTATCTTGTTGCCAAACCGATATCTCCTTTTGTTTCGTTATTTTTTTTGTGTGATAATCAATCTTGACAAACTCAAGAGTAATAACAATACTATCTGCATGCGTTTCATTTGCTAGGGTTTTAATCAATCTATTATTGGAAGCGAGATCACCAATGGATGATTTTCG
>JAWKKV010000023.1:0-2544 GCA_041393015.1 Chitinophagales bacterium
TTTTTTTTATAATTCTTTTTTAACGCATAGGGGTATGTTTGATTTCCTGCGTGTAGTAAATAAACCAAGTTTAATTAAACCATTTATTTACAACACAAAAAAATTAAAATCATGAAATCAAGAACCACATTGATCATTTTAGCAGCCATCATCATGGCATTCACTTCTTGTGATAAAATTATTATGCCTTCTGGAAAAATTACCCAAGAAAACTATTCAATTACCGACTACAGTGAAATTGATATATCAGATGCATTTGACGTATCGCTTACATTTTCACCAACTAGCGAAGGAATTATTATTGAAGCAGATGATAATGTTCATGAATACATTGATATAAAGAAAATTGGCAATCGTCTTTACATTGGTGTAGAACGAAATTTTAATCTTAATGGTCGAGGAACATTAAAAGCTTACATATCAACGAACCAACCTATAAATGAATTATACGCATCAGGTGCCTCAACATTAAAGATCGAGGATCAATTAGAAGGTGCTTCTGTTAAAATGGAAGTTTCTGGTGCGAGTAGAATTTTAGGCTCCGTTGATATTGACCAACTTTCTGCAAAAGCGAGTGGTGCATCTAACATTAATCTAAGTGGCAGCACTAACAATTTTATCACAAGAGCATCTGGAGCTAGTCAAATTGGAGGATACGAATTGCTCAACAAAGATATTGATGCTGATTTTTCTGGCGCAAGTACAGGATTCTTTAATTTTGAAGGAACAATGAATGTTGTTGCCTCTGGAGCCAGCACTATTTATTATAAAGGCGATGGTACAGTCGATTCTCAAGAAATAACCGGAGCATCGAACATTATCAATGCCAACTAGTATTTACTAACCAATAATTACTTAAATCATGAGCAAAGACTTATTTACACACCTCATTCTTAAACAGTTTCAAGGTACCATTACCAAAGAAGAGCAAAGAGAACTAGAGCGCTGGTTAAAAGAAGACGATTCACACCGTCAACTATACGAGCAACTTAAAGTTTCTTGGAACAATGCTGAAGATTACAAAGCTGATTTTCAGGTTGATCTCGACAAAGGTTGGAGTGCTATTTCTTCTAAGATTGAGCCTGTAAATAAATCTAAACTTGTGATTCCTTTTTACCAAAGATCCGTCTTCAGAATTGCAGCATCAGTAGTATTATTGCTTGGTATTGCATGGATGGTAGCTACTTTCTTCAATTCAAGCAATAGTAAAAATGTTTGGGCATCAGTAACTACTCTAGAAAACGAAGTTAAATCCATCACTTTACCAGACAGCTCAGAAGTTTGGTTGAATGAGAATAGTGAACTTAAATATTTAAAACAGTTTAAGAGCAGATCCGTTCAATTGAAAGGTGAAGCCGAATTTAGTGTTCAACACGATGCTGAACATCCTTTCAAAGTAGATGCAGCAGGCACAAAAACTACGGTTTTAGGAACTACTTTTAATGTTAGTACAAAAGATAATGAAGTAGACGTTTCTTTAATTGAAGGACGCGTTTCCTTTGAATCACCAGAAGCTAATACAGTATTCTTAAGTCCCGGGCAAACCGCCAATTATGATTCAAGCGACAAAAGTGTAAAAGTAATTAAAACCAATTCTCCCAATTTTAATGCATGGAAAACAGGTGTGCTTTCTTTTGATCGTCAGCCTATTGACAATGTCATTAAAGATTTACAAGCGTATTTCGATATAGAAATACAACTTCAAAATGAGAGTAATGTAGAATGTTTATTCACAGGAACTTTTAAAGAACCTTCTTACAAAGAGGTATTAGAAGTGCTTGCTTTCACCTTCGACCTAAACCAATCGGAGGAGAATAACATTCATACGCTCGTTATTAAAAACTGCCAATAAAACCAAGAACCATGAACAAATTATTAATCTACCTATTGGTGCTATATACCGCCTTTAGTGGCGTAGCCATAGGCCAAACCAACAATGAAGTTGACTGGAATTATGATAAAGTCTCTTTAAAAGACATCCTAACAGACATTGAAGCTTCTGAAAACATCACTTTCTCTTATGGGAATGTAAAAATAGATAAGCCTATTACAATTGCGTTTAAAGGCAAACTATCAGATGGTTTAGAAAAACTATTCTCTTCTGAAAATATCATTTTTAAGATCATTGGAGATCAGATTGTTTTAAAATATGCTCCTATTAAAGGAGAGGATATTAAAGGACGAGTGATTGACAATGATGCAGATTATCCACTCATTGGCGCTACGCTTATTCTAATTGAATCAGACCCATTGATTGGAACAACAACTGATGAAGACGGTTATTTTAGACTAAGCAACCTTGAAGTAGGTCGCTACGATATTAAAGTTGAATATATTGGTTATGATTCAAAAGTGATTCCGCAAGTTCAAGTTACGACAGGAAAAGAAGTTTTTCTAAATGTTAACCTCACCGAATCATTTTTAGAATTAGAAGAAGTAGAAATTCAAGCGAAGGTTGATCAAACGAAGCCGATAAATGAAATGACCACTTTGAGTGCTCGATCGTTTTCAGTGGAAGAAGGCAAACGATATGCCGCAGCAATT
>JAWKKV010000024.1:0-1603 GCA_041393015.1 Chitinophagales bacterium
TTCTGTTTTGATTAACACATGTTAGACTATTAAAATTCCTTTCCCTGCGTTAGAAGTCAATACCCAAGGTGATGTAAATTGGCATTGGTTAATATTCTAGATAAAGGTCGTAAGAAGAAAAAAAGACACTAATTTTAACAGTTATCACTAATGTTTTTATTGATTTGAACTGCTAGTTATCTCAGTCATTACTATTCCACGAATCAACTTGCCGCTTTAGCGGCAACAATCCACGAAATACTTCTTTAAACAATATAATACTAAGATTTACACATTGTAATGGATTGAGGCTTCTGTAATAAGCCATTTAAAGGAGTTTAAGATATCATTCAAATTGGTGGAATCTGTGTCATAAAAGTCTTCTGAACAAGTTTGAGGCTATATCCAACTACAACCCAATTTTCTCTCCAACATGATACTGGTTACGATCGGGTGCGTTTCGAGAGACCAATTCTGCTAAAAAACCGGTTAAAAACAATTGAACGCCGATAATTAAGACCATAATACCAAAGAAGAATAATGGTCTTGTTGCAATACCTGACTGATTGAATGCCAATTTTGAGATGGTTAGATAAAGCAATGTCAAAAATCCAATAAAGAAGGAAAGTGTTCCTAGACTGCCAAATAAATGCATTGGCTTTTTAGAAAACTTAGTAACAAAAACGATGGATAGTAAATCCAAAAACCCATTGACAAAACGCTCTAAGCCAAACTTGGTAACCCCAAATTGTCGAGCTCTATGCTCCACTACTTTTTCGCCAATATGTTTAAACCCGGCGCCTTTAGCAATTACCGGAATATATCGATGCATTTCACCATATACTTCAATAGATTTTACTACTTCAATTCTATAAGCCTTTAAGCCGCAATTCATATCGTGCAGCTTTATACCCGTCATAAATCTAGTAGTGCCGTTGTATATTTTAGTTGGAATGGTTTTACTTAATGGATCGAATCGCTTCTTTTTCCAACCACTAACAATATCGAAATTTTCTTCCTTAATCATTTTATAGAGTTCAGGAATTTCATCCGGACTGTCTTGCAAGTCAGCATCCATGGTAATGACCACTTCACCACTGCAAGCTTCAAAGCCTTCGTTTAAAGCGGCAGACTTACCGTAATTTCTTTTAAATTTTATGCCCTTAATATGTTGGTTTTGAAGCGATTCTGCCTTAATAACGTCCCAAGATTTATCGGTACTACCATCATCCACTGCAATAATCTCGTAGCTGAATTTATGAGCATCCATTACCTTTTTTATCCAAGCAAACAAGGTTGGCAATGACTCTTCCTCATTCAATAATGGTATGACAATACTTATATCCAAACTATTTTTTTCTAGTGATAAAGAACGCAACGATTGCAGAAATAACCAAACCCATTGTATTGTAACTTATCAGCACTTGTGTAAAAGCAGGCGCTTCTAAATCAATAGTTGGAAAAAACCAACGATAGAAAATACTTACTACTAAGGCAAAAAACAAACTCGACATCCAGCCGGCCACCCATAACTTTACGAATGTTATTTGAGTCATGATGGTTCTTCTAAAGAATATTTGAGCCACTACTACTGTTGAGAGTAAAAAGCCCATATTCAAGATAA